>NZ_JAAAYE010000056.1 GCF_013282575.1 Paraburkholderia sp. NMBU_R16 | reverse complement strand
GATGACGGGGGACTGCTCGGCGCGGCGTGGCGGCAGCGGTTCCGGGCTACGCCCTTCACCGCTGCCGCCACGCCAGTACTCTCATCCTGATTGACGCGCTGCTCTCATCTTGTTTGACGCGCGGCAGAACTACCTGTTGCTGATCGAAAATCTCCTCGACATCACACATTTCTATCCTCTGCACGACGGCAACATCGGCGACAAGGAAAACAGCAAGATTCCGGTGGAACTGGAGGAGGGAGAAAGCGAGGGATATATGTTCGTGCGCACTACACGCCACGTGCATGGATATCGGCAGCCTCCGTATCTCAAGGAATGGTTCCTTTATGACACGATTGAACGAATCCATACGCACTGCATGGTGAGTCCCGGTCTTACACGTGTGGTGATGCGTGTTGCGCCGGAGGGAGAGCTCGGCACGGACAAGGAACGTGGCTATACGCTTTTGCATCTCCATCTGCCCGTTGATGAGCGCAATCTCATCTGGCGCTGGAATGTGTCGTGTAAGGGGTGGCACACCACACTGAGCGATCCGAACATGCAGACGGCGCGGAAAGTTGCTGAGATGTTTCCGGCCGTCGTTGCGCAGGATCAATGGGCGCTCGAGCGACAGCAACGCATGATGGAGTTTCCCGACGACGGATATTCGGAACTCTTCCTCAAGACGGACAAGGCATTGCGTCGGGCACGCCAGATCCTCATGGGGCTGCAGCGCAAGGAGCGCGAACTCCAGATTGCCCCGATCGAGCGTGCATCGTCTACAAAGTTGTCAGCGATGGCATAAGCCCGCGTGGCGGCTGCCACACATCAATCGATATCCAATGCGGGCAGCCCGTTTGTGAGAAAGCCGACCCCATGGTTCAGGAGACACATTGTGGAAACCCATGAAACCTCGTCGTTCGCTGTCCGGCCGCTGGCAACGCCAGATGCGGACGGCGACAACAAGACGCTGCTCCAACGTGCCGTTTCGTCGTGCGTGTACGTTTTCGAGCGGGTGATGCCCGACCCGTTCGTCATCGTCATCCTGCTGACGGTGCTCGTGGCGTTATTTGCGCTCGGCTTTGCACCGAAAGGCACCCCTGTCACGATTCTCGCAGGCTGGTACAAGGGCATTTTCGGCATCTTCACGTTCGCCTTCCAGATGGTGCTCGTTCTCGTCACAGGGTATGCGCTGGCCAGCGCACCTTTGATCGAGGCGGGGCTGCGCAACCTGAGCAGGCTTGCGGTCGGTCCGCGCTCGGCGGTGCTGCTGGTATTTGGCGTGGGCGCCATCGCAACCTTCCTGAACTGGGGCTTCGGACTTGTCGTCGGCGCCCTTCTGTCGAAGCAGGTTGCAAAGCAGGTGCGGGTCGATTTCGCCTGGCTGGTGGCGGCCGCATACAGTTCGTGGGTACTTTGGGCGTTCACCGGCATGTCAAGCTCCATCGCCCTGTCGATCGCATCGCCGGGCAATCCGTTGAATCTCGTCGAACAGCATACCCATCTTGTGGTCCCGTTATCGCATACCGTGTTCTCAGGATGGAATCTGCTCGCGGGCCTGGCGGGAATGGTCCTCATTCCCGTGGTCTTCATCCTTATGCGGCCTGCCGAAAAGGACATCATCGAAGCCGATGTCAATCTGCTGGCGGCCGACGAGAAGAAGATGGAACAGGTGAACGATTCGCGCTCGGGAACGTTTGCAGGTGCGCTCGAACGCTCACGTGTCTGCGCGCTGGTTTTCGTTCTTGCGGGCGCTGGCTATCTGGCAACGCAATGGATTCACCACGGCGTGAGTCTCGACATCAACACCGTCATTTTTATCTTTCTGCTCGCGGGATTGTGCCTGCACGGTAGTCCGCGGCGATACGTGAACGCGGTGACGGAGGCGGCCAAGGTCACGGGACCGATGTTGCTTCAATACCCGTTCTACGGGGGGATCATGGGTGTCATGGGAGCGACCGGGCTCGATCAGGTCGTGGCACACGCGTATATCCATGTCGCTTCGGGCAGCACGCTGCCGTTTCTCAGCTATCTGGCCTCAGGTCTGATCACGCTGTTCATCCCGAGCGGCGGCGGCCACTGGGCGGTGCAAGGGCCGTTCACGATTCCCGCTGCCATGCAGCTTGGTGCATCGCTTCCCGGTACCTCCATGGCCATTGCCGCGGGCGAGATGGCGGGCAGCCTGCTGCAACCGTTCTGGGCGATTCCGGTCGTCGCAATCGCAGGGGTGGGGGTGCAGCGTGTTCTGGGCTTTACGCTCGTGATTTTCCTGACGGCCGGCTCATTGTTGGGTCTGATCTATCTGCTGGTCGTACCGACGTGGGCGGGTGTCTGAGCTTCAATCTACTGAAATAGGAAACAACATGACCGATCATCTCCCGCTCGATGGCGTGCGAATCATCGAAATCTGTAACGTCGCCGCCGGCCCGTTCTGCGGCATGCTGCTCGCCGACATGGGCGCGGATGTCATCAAACTCGAACATCCGGAAGGTGGCGATACGCTGCGGGCATGGCCGCCTCTGAGCGATGGGTTCAGTGAAAACTTCGCTGCGCTGAACCGCAACAAGCGTTCAGTGACCCTCAATCTGAAGGTCGCCGCTGATTGCGACGTCGCTCGAGCGCTGATGAGTGAAGCGGACGTCGTGATTGAAAATAACCGTCCGGGTGTCATGGATCGACTGGGGCTGGGTTACGCGGCACTCAAGGAGATCAATCCCCCGCTGCTCTATTGCTCGATCTCCGCATATGGACAAACGGGGCCCCGTTCGCAAGAAGGCGGCTTCGACCTTACGATGCAGGCCATGAGCGGTATCATGAGCATCACCGGCGAGGACGGCGGTGCGCCCGTCAAATGCGGCGTGCCACTGGCCGACTTCTCTGCCGGGCTCTATGCTGCCTTTGCCATTGCGGCGGAACTGCGACGAGTTCAGCGTACAGGTGCGGGGACACATATCGATATTTCGATGCTTGGAGCGACGCTCGGCATTGCCGCGTTGCAGACGTCGGAATACTTCGGCAGTGGCCGCGATCCCGTCAAGATGGGTTCCGCACATCCGCGCAATGCTCCTTATCAGGTCTTTCGCTGCCGCGATGGCTATTTCGGGATGGCGGCGGGTAATAACGCGCTATGGGCGAGCGTCTGCCGGGTGGTGGGACATCCGGAATGGGTCGAGGACGCGCGGTTCGGCACGACGACTGACCGGGCGCGCAACCAGGTCGCGCTCCGCGACATGCTTGAGGCGGATTTCGCTGCCTGTGATGCCGCTGAGTGGCTCGGCCGCTTTCGTGAGGCCGGCGTGCCATGCGCGCCCATCAACCGGTATTCGGATGTGCTTGCCGATCCCCAGGTAGAGCATATGGGTTGGGTGCAGTCTCTCATGCTACCCAACGGGACATTAACAAGGACTTTCGCCTCTCCAATCCGGCGTTCCGGCCAGGGCCTACCGATCCGCCGGGCTCCTCCCGCGCTTGGGGAGCATACCGAGGAAATCGTTGCGGAGTTGAGGGAATCACTTGCACGGGAAACGCCATGAGCGAACTGATCCGAGTCAGCGTGGAAGACGATTGCTGGAGCTTCGTCTTCAATCGTCCCGACAAAATGAACGCACTGAACGCGGAAGTGGTCGAGACACTCATGACGCAGATCCGCGAAGCGCACAATGGCGGCGCACGCGTACTGGCGTTCTCCGGCAATGGCAGGAACTTCAGCGCAGGGTTCGATCAAGGAGACCTTGATCGGGAGTCGGATGCCGACCTTCTGATGCGGCTGGTCAGGATTGAGATGCTGCTGCAGATGGTCGCTTCCTCGCCCTGCCTGACGATCGCGTTGGCGCATGGACGCAATTTTGGAGCGGGCGTCGACCTGTTTGCTGTTTGCCGTCGACGCTTCTGTACCATGGATGCCACATTCCGGATGCCCGGTCTGCGGTTTGGACTGGTGCTGGGTGCACGACGTTTTGGAGCCGTCGTCGGGCACGCGCAGGCGCGCGAAATACTGGAGGAGACCCGCACAATCACCGCGCAGGAGGCTGTGCGTATCGGCCTCGTTTCCAAGGTCGTGGATGCCACCGCGAAAGCAGAGGTGATCGCCGAAGCCCACCGCGTCGCGAGACTGCTGGATCCCGAGACCCGGACGCATCTCTATCGGGTACTGGATATCGAGGAAAGCGACCGGGACCTCGCCGATCTGGTGCGGTCAGCGTCGCGTCCGGGACTGAAGGCACGAATGCTCACGTACATCAGCGAGCGATAACGTACCGGACCCATCCGTTTCCCGCTTCGTTCGGCCCTCCATATCGGGCAGCGATCAGCCAAGACGACCACCTCCTAAGGAGCGAACTCCTCCGCAGGCCGATAGGGGAAGCCGAGCGCTTTCGCCACAGCCTTGTGCGTGACATGGCCTTGGCAGACATTAAGCCCCGCGCGCAGATGTGCGTTTTCGGCGAGAGCTCTTTTCCATCCTTTGTCCGCCAATGCGATGGCATGCGCGATCGTGGCGTTGTTCAGCGCGAACGTCGACGTTCGCGCAACGGCACCCGGCATATTGGCGACGCAGTAGTGCACCACGCCATCGACCACATAGGTAGGCTGCGCATGCGTCGTGGCGTGCGAGGTTTCGAAGCACCCGCCCTGATCGATGGCCACATCCACTACCACGGCACCTTTACGCATCTTCGAAATCATCTCGCGCGTGACGAGGCGCGGCGCGGCCGCGCCGGGAATCAGCACGGCGCCGATGACGGTATCCGCCGCCGCCACCGATGCTTCGATCGCATGGGCGCTCGAATGCAGCGTCGCGATGCGATTGCCGAAGATGAGATCGAGATGGCGCAGCCGGTCCACGTCGCGATCGATGACCGTCACGCGCGCGCCCATCCCTACCGCCATTTGCAGCGCGTTGGTCCCCACCACACCGGCACCGAGGATGACGACATGCGCCGCGGCTACGCCCGGCACGCCGGCCAGTAGCAGACCCATCCCGCCACGCGGTATCTCCAGATGCGCGGCGGCCACCTGGATCGACATTCGCCCTGCCACTTCGCTCATCGGCGCGAGCAGCGGCAAGCCGCCGCCGGGGCCCGTGATCGTCTCGTACGCGATACAGACAGCGCCCGATTCGATGAGTCCGGCCGCCTGCTGCGGATCGGGCGCGAGATGGAGGTAGGTATACAGGATCTGCCCGGGCCGCAGCATCGCGATCTCGCCGGGCTGGGGCTCCTTGACTTTGACGATCATGTCGGCTTGCGAAAAAATTTCTTTTGCAGTGCCGCATATCGTTGCGCCCGCAGCGACATAGTCTTCGTCCGGTAGCCCGATAACGGAGCCCGCCCCGGCTTCGACCCACACCTGGTGACCGCGGCTCGTCAGTTCCCGCGCGCTTGCGGGCGTCAATCCGACGCGCGATTCCTGGCTCTTGATTTCCTTGGGAACGCCGATCAACATAGTCCACCTCCGCCTTTCACGATAGTGATTCTGGAGTTCGGTGCCGTCCCGCCGGATAAGCGCGGCGGCTTGATCGCCATCCTCTCACGAGCCGAGCAGTCCCGCAGCAATATTCACCGATAGCCCGAGCACGGCCGCGTTGAAGAAGAACGAGAGAATCGATTGCGCGAGCACCGTGCGCCTCGCCGCGCGCGAACAGACCGTCACATCCGCGGTCTGCGAGGCGACCGCTATCGTGAACGAGAAATACAGAAAATCCCAGTAATCGTGCTCCGTGTCGTTGTCGGGAAACGTGAGCGACGTCTTGTCCTTCGAGCGATGGTAGTAACGCGCATATTGCAACGTGAACACGGTGGGGATCAGCAGCCATGCCCCCAGCATCGTGGCGGCTGTCAGCACATAATTGACGCCCGCCGCCCGCGCACCGATCCCCTTGGCGGCCGACAGCTCGACGACAATGGCGGCCAGACTCGCGACCGACGCGATCGTGATGATGATGAGGACTTCCGTGGCGCCCTCGTCCTCGCGCTCCGCGACGCGCTGGACGTCCTTCGGGCTGGCCTGCGCCATTCTTGTCCAGATGAGGACCAGAAAAAGCCAGACGCCGCAGTCCCATCCGAACAACGCACGCTGTATCGGACGCAAATGCCACGGCGCGATGAAATATGCGGCCAGGCCAAAAAACACGGCAATGAAGATGCGCGGGCGATTAGCGAAGAATCGGGGCATTCGTCGTTCCTCTGTCTTGGGAAGCCGCATGGAAAATTCGTCGAATGCGGCAGTTAACCATAGACAGCCCGCGGATGCGACCCGCATTCAGTGAGCGTGTGCCCCCGCCCCCCTCCACGCGCGTTCGATCAGTTCAGTCAACGACGCGGCATCGACTTCACGCGGGTTTGCATAGGGATTGGCCGTGGCCTGCGCAACAGCGCGTGCGATGCCATCGTTCGGCATCCCCAGAGCGCGCAGTGCCATGGGGACGTGCAAACTCCGTTCGAGTTCGATGAGCGCGCGGACCGGATCGTCCGTTTCCATCGCCCTGCCCAGCCGCGCGACGGCAGCGGGAACGGCCGGCGCGTTGAATTCGAGCACATAGGGCAATACGATCGTGTGCGTTTCGGCGTGCGGCAGATCGAACAGGCCGCCCAACGTGTGACAGAGCCTGTGGTGCAATCCCATGGTCGTTGCGCCGAGGCAGCACGAACATAGCCAGGCGCCATAGAGCAGATCCGCTCTGACGCCGAGATCGTGCGGCGTTGCGGCAATCCGCCCGAGCGCTTTGACGATCGAACGTACGCCTTCTTGCGCCATCAGCGAAACGATCGGATTCGTATCCGGCGCATAAAGCGCCTCGACCGCATGCGCGATCGCATTGAAGGCCGAGAGCGCCGACAACGGCACCGGCAACGAACGCGTCAATTCGACGTCGTAAATGACGACCTCCGGCAACACCTTGGCGCTGCGCTGGGTTGTCTTCACGCCGTCCCGTGTCTCGCCGAGAATCGGCGTCATTTCCGAGCCCGCGTACGTGGTCGGCAATACGATTTGCGGCAGATCGGTGCGCAATGCAATGGCCTTTCCGAGCCCTGTGGTCGAACCTCCGCCAATGGCGACGACGCCGTCCGCGCCAAGCGATTCCACTACGGCGAGCGCACGCTCGGTTACGGCGACGGGCGTATGCATGGTCGCGCCGTCGAACACACCGACGGCCCGAGTGCCGAGCCATTGCGTGGCGCGCTCGGCAAGTTCCGTACGACCCGGCGTACACAGCACGAGCACGCGCGTGAGCCCGAGGCGCTGCGCTTCCTCGCCGAGCCTGGCCCCGGTGCCGGCGCCGAAAATGACCCGCGCGGCTTGGGCTTGATAAACGAATGAATCCATTTGTCCTTCGATCAACTCAGTCTTACGTTGAACGACGTTCCCGTTCTTCGCCATCGGACCGATTCAACACGAACGTGAAATCGAGCGTACTGAACGGCACATCCATGGCAGTGCCGTCGGGTGCGATGCCCTGCTCATGCTGCTGCCAGTTGGCGATCAGCGAAGGACGCACGCCAAACACGGCGTCCGAGTCGAGATATTGGTCGCCCGATCGGAACACATGCGTGATCAGACGATCGTAGCCCGGAGCTTCGATCATGAAATGCAGATGCGCCGGGCGCCACGGATGGCGCCCGAGTGCTTCGAGCATGCGCCCGACCGGCCCATCGTAGGGGATGGGATAGGACTCGGCCCTGACAGATCGGAAATGAAACGAGCCGTCAGGCAAGCTCCTGAGCCTGCCTCGGGCATGCGCCGCCTCCTGGTCGCGGTACTGCACGTCGTAAAAACCGTCGGAGTCGGCTTGCCACACATCGATCAGCGCGCCTGCGACCGGGGTGCCGTCCAGCGCGGTCACGCGACCCGATACGAAGCAGGGCTCGCCTTTCGCGCCATGTGCCACGTCGTCGCCGCACTGGTACTCCGGAGCATGCTCGACGAAGAACGGCCCGAAGACGGTGGATTCGGTACACCCCCGAGGCTTGCGATTGTTCATCGCGGTGACGAGCATCGACAGCCCGAGCGTATCCGAGAGCAGGATGAACTCCTGACGTTTGTCGTCAGTCATCTCGCCGACCTCGGTGAGAAACCGGATACCCTCGAACCATTCGTCCTCGGTCAAGCCGACCTCTCGCGCGAACCCGTGAAGGTGCCTCACGAGGCTGGTCATGATCTGCTTCAGGCGGGGATTGTCCGCGTCGGCATGACGCGCCACCACGATTTCCGTCAGCGTGTTTTCATCGACATCGAGCATGGGTGCCTCCGCGGTTATCCCGAGCGTTTCGCCCGACAACCAATATAGTCTTTTTAAAACTTATGACGAATGCCGACTCGCAACCCCACTTGGCGCTGGGTTGCCGAAGCGGTAAAGCCGCTGATCGAGGCAACGGCCGGCTGCCCCAGCGAATCGCGTCCCGTTGCGCGCTGCAACGCGAGCAAGCCATAGACATCGGTGCGTTTCGACAGCGAATAGTCCGCCACCAGATTCAGCTGCATATACTTCGCGCCGCCGTCGCCATCGACAGAATTGCGCCGCGTGTAATCGAATGCGGTTCCCAGCGTCAACGCCGGACCGAACACATGGCGCACGCCGATCTCGACACTCGTGAAGGCGGCGTTGCCCGAGTAACCGAACGGGTTCGGTCCGGACGCGGAGCCCAGACCGTCGAAACGCGTCTGCGTCGCGACCGCATTGACCGTCGTCGAACCGAACGTATAGGCCGCGCCGAGGCCCATGATCTCGAGCGTACTGGCCGATGCGTACCCCGCGATGGCAGGAGACGCCTGCGGCGCCGTCGCCGAACCGGGGGAGCCGAGATTGTCGGCGGTTGCCAGCCCTTTGTTCGGCGTATTGCCGTAGAACGAAACGTTCGGGTTGCGCGCGTTCAGGTAACCCGCGCCCGCCGAGATTGGGCCCCCGTCATAACGCACGCCGAGCGACCATATCTGATTGCGCCCCTGGCTACCGGCGACGCCGCCGAAGCTGTACAGCGCAGTGGCCTTCACGCCGTTGAACGATGGCGACGTGTACTTGATCGCATTATTGATGCGGTTCGTGTTGGCGAGATTGTCGATATCGCCGACATGCGACGACATATACCCGGCAAAGTAAGGCGCCGAGAACGTCTGGACCGAATCGACCACCGAATCGTACTGGCGTCCGGCGCTCACCGTACCCCACTGCGTCGATGAAAGCCCGACGTAGGCCTGACGCCCGAACTCCGCGCCGCCTTGCGCGAGCGTGCCGCTGTTGACCATGAAGCCGTTTTCGAGGACGAACAGCGCGGTCAATCCGCCGCCGAGATCTTCCGATCCCCGCAAACCCCAACGGCTTCCCGACATGCCGGTGGCGTGCGCGTCCGTCATCGCAAACTGGCTCGCCCCGTTCAAGTGACCGCCGGCTCTCCCCGTCTGAGCATTGTTCTGATAGCTCACCCCCACATCGACGATGCCGTAAAGCACCACGCTGCTTTGTGCATGCGCTGCGACCGCAGCAACGGCAATGGCACCGCCGGACAAAACTCTCTTCATGACTGCGTCTCCGTTAGTAATCCTAATTAATAGCTCTGGTCAAACCCCGTCGCTCCGCCGCGATACGTCTATCCGTGTGCGATATTGATCGCGGTGTGCTCGGTTGCGCCGGCGTCGTTCGGGCCGAGTCCGGTCGTTTTCGTCGCGAACAGGACGCTGACGGCCGCCCCGGCGGCCGCCATGCAGATCGCGGCCAGCATGGCGCCTGAGCCGCCGAACAGCTGTTGCAATGCGCCGCCGATGAAGGGGCCCAGGATCGCCCCCAGCCGCCCGACCGCCAGTTCCATCCCGACTGCCGTTGCGCGCATGCGCGTCTCGTAGGATGCGGCCGTGAAGTTATTGAGTACGAACTGCCCCCCAATGATGCAGAAGCCCGCCATGGCGCTGCAAATCAGATTGACCCAATGCGAGTGGAAAAGAATCAGCGCGAGCACCGATGCGGCGCCGCCGACCGACCATGCACACAGCCAATGACGAGGATGTTGAAAGCGATCGACGAGGTGCCCGCAAACCAGCGCGCCGATAAACGACGTGATTTGCATCGACGCACCGAATGCGAAGCTTGCACCGAAGCTTTCACCGCGCGCCTGCATCAGTGTCGGAATCCATCCGGACAATCCAAAAATGCAAAAGAGACTCAAGAAGCTCGTCGTCCAGATCGCAATCGACAACTTTCGATAAGGCTTGTCCAGCAGAGCCAGTACGGACGTCCTCGTATCGGTCGCCGGCCGGCCAATGGGATACCGGCTGTAGGCCTTGGCACGTTCCGGCCTGAGTTTCGCGAGGATGGATTTCACCTGCGCATCGTTGCCGCGCAGCAGCGCGAACTTCGGCGATTCGGGCAGATATCGATGCACGAACGGAATCAGCAGAAGCGAAAGCGAACCGACCCAATAGAGGCCTTGCCAACCCGTATGCGGCGTCACGAGGACGCCGACGATACCCGCGGCCGCTCCGCCGCTCGCCCAGCCGAGCGCGACGCCCCACAGGGCGAACGTATTGGCGACGCGGCGCGGCGCAAGCTCATTGATATAGGTGGTGGAAAGCGGCAGCAATACGCCGAGACCGAGCCCGGTCAGGATGCGCAACGTGCAGAAGCTCACGAACGAATCGGCGAAGAGCGCGGTCAGAATGGAAAAGACCGTCGTCGTCCAGAGTCCGACGATCAGCGTGATGCGACGCCCGAAACGATCGGCCAGTACGCCGTGCACCGCGGCTCCCACGAGGAACCCGACAAGCCCGCTGGAAACGAGCATGCCCGCCTGCTGCAGCGAAAGCCCCCATGGCACGCGGACATAATGAATCACATAGGCCGGATTGAAGGTGTCGTAGCCGTCGAATAACGTCAGCAGGGCCAGCACGATGCCGAGGGTCACGTGCATTCGGCCAACGGGAGCACTGGCCAACTCCTCGTGTACGTCGATGGTTGTGTCGTGCATGATGTCTCACTCCATATAGAGCTATTTTTTCGATATAGGGAACGCGCGGTGCACGAAATCCGTTCCGTCAGCGCCTTTATGTCTCGATCTTGAACAACCTCGCCGCATTGGTCCTGCCGATCTTGATGCGATCGTTGTCGCTGATCGAAGCGGCATCGAACCATTGCGCGGCATGGTCGATGTTTTCGAACGGCCAGTCCGCCGAGAACAGGATGCGGTCGCAACCGATCTCCAACATCGCATCCACCAGTGTTTGCGTGCGGAAATTTCCGGATGTCGTCAACCAGAAGTTGGCATGGAAATACTCGGCAATGCGCTTTTTGGCCGGATAGGCAGGCGCCGTCTTCACCCACGCGTTGCGATTGTCGACACGCCACATGCTGTAGGGCAGCCCCTCGCCCAAGTGACCGAGGACGATCTTGAGATCGGGGTAGTCGTCGAAGAGGCCCGATCCCATGAGCCGCAAGGCATGGACGGCCGTCTCCTGACCGAATGCCCAGGTCGGTCCCAACAGCCATGAATGGCCTTGGTAGATCGACGCATGAGCCGGCAACGGATTGCGCGGGTGAAGATAGAACGGCACATCGAGCGACTGCACCGTTGCCCAGAACGGGCGGAACTGCGGCAGGTCGTAATACAGCACCGCATCGCTGTCCTGCATCTGGGAAAAGCCGTTCACGAGCGCACCGACAAACCCGAAATCCTTGACGCAACGTTCGAGCTCACGCGAGGCGAGCTCGGGCGATTGCATCGGCAGCGCCGCAAACCCCCTGAATCGGTCGGGGCGTTTTGCAACCTGTTCCGCCAGAAAATCATTCGCCCGGCGCGAAAGGTCATAGGCGGCCTGTCGATCCGGGACGGCCTGCACGGCCGGTGCGTTGAGCGACAGGATCATCGTCTCAATACCGTTGCGGTCCATCTCCTCGATGCGCCGGTCTTGAATGTCGAGCAATCGATGCTTGAGCTCGACCCAGTACGACGGCGGCACGAACCCTGCCGAATCCTGCAGCGTCTCCTCGATCGCGAAGTGTTCCTCCAACGCGATCTTTTTCGTGGCTTTGAATGACATGATGCTGTCCTTTGATTCGATCAGTACTGCCCTTTGGGTTCGAGGCCGAGCGCCATCTGTCCGTACATGGTGCCCACTGTGTCCCAGTTCATGCTGATATGCCGCCCCACCGCATTCGCGTCGCGCCAGGCGCGCTGTACCGGATGCGAGAGATCGAGCCCCTGGCCGCCTGTCGATGCATTCAGCGCCTCCGTCGCACGAATGGCGAGCGATACCGCAAACGCCTGCCCGAGACGGCTGCGGATGCGCTCTTCGACGGACACACGCTCGCCGCGCGCGACGGTGGCTTCGCGCTCGCATAGGTCAGCCAGCAATCCCCGTCGCGCGGCTTGCGCACTGGCTGTCGCCTCGGCCACCCGCAACTGGATCGTCGCGAACTCGGCCATGCGATTCTGCGCACCCGCCACCGCGCCGCGCGTGATGCGCCGGGCCGTGCGTTCCAGGTAGTCTTCGAGCGCCCCTTGCGCCGCCCCGACCGCGACGGACGCGAGGCACGAAGGAATCGTGCTCAGCATGGGAATCGAAAAACCGGGGTGATGGAGATAGAGCGCCGCGCCGGGCGTCTGTCCGCTCGTCGTCTCGGAGAAGAGCAGCACGCGATGGGCGGGCACGAACACGTCGTCGAGCACGAGCGTCTTGCTTCCGGTACCAGCCAACCCTACGACATGCCAGGTATCGTCGATCGCATAGTTCGATGCGGGGACCAGCAAAAACGCCGGAGCTGGTTTGTCGCGCTCGCCATCTGCGGGCAACATGGCGGCGCACAGGGACCACTGGGCGCAATCGCATCCGCTCGCGAAGCTCCACCGTCCACTGATCCGATAGCCGCCGTCGGCCGGCTGCGCCTGGCACGCCGGCGCGTAAGAGCCGCATATCAGCGCATCCGGATCCGCCTCCCAGACATCGCGTTGCGCCTGCAACGGGAACGACCCGACGAGCCATTGGTGTGCCGCGAGCAAACCGGCCACCCAAGCCGTGGATGCGCACCATTTGGCGAGGTCGACGTTCAAGTCGACCAGCATTGAGAAGTCCCGCTCGAGGCCACCGAACGCCTTCGGTTTGACGATATCGAAGTAGCGCGCCTCGCGCAGCGCCTCGATGCTCGCCATCGGCACGCGACGATCGCGCTCCACACTGGGCGCAAGCGATTTCAACGTGGCGCTCAACGCCGCAATGCGCTCACGCAGCATGTCGATCGAGGGCTCGCTTGCCTCGGCTTCGCGCGATGCAGCCGCTGCCGGCTCGTTCTCTACGGCAAACATGACGTTTCCTCCGATGGTCGGACTTCGAATTTCAAATGGGCAATCTGTGAGAAACACGCGCGGTACGCGCTGCGCGCGATAAACGCGAGATTCAGCAGTAGGCTGCGTTGCGGTACAGCAGCGGACGGGCATCGTCGTGGAGGACGACTTCGTCGGCCATGCCGATGAAGATCGTGTGCGTGCCGTAGGGCACCGCCGCGACCTTTTTGCAAAAGATGTTGGCCTGCGCGTTCTCGAGGTAATCGAGACCGGCCGCATGTCGAAGCCAGTTGCCCACGAAGAAACGTTCGTCGGGCGAACTGGCGCCGCTGAAGGCCGCCGAGAGTTCCGCCTGATCGTGCTTGAGCACATTGACGCAAAACTGACGGCCGGACATGAGGATGTCGTGCAGGAACGTCGACTGATTCACGCATACGATCATCGATGGCGGATCCATCGACAGCGAGCTGACCGCCGTCATCGTCATGCCGTGACGACGAGCGCCGTCAGACGCGGTCACGATCGTGACCGTCGACGCAATCCGGCGCATGGCCGCTCGAAACGAAGCGCCGATCTGCTCCAGCGGGGCGGTTAGGGTTTCCATCATGTCTCCTGTCCCAGGCAAGGCTGAGTTCCGGGCTGAGTGCACCGTGTGGAAGTCACTATATTTGCATTTGCAATTGTTGGCAATGAAATTGATGTAGATGGAACTGTTGCTTTGATAGAATTCGTCAATCACTACCGAGGGTGCCGACCGTGTACAAATTGACGGATTCCTTTCCCTATCTGCTCAACAGAGTAGGCGTGCGCATGGGGGAACTGTTTTCCCGCCGCATTGCGTCGTATGGGGTCACGCTGCCCATGTATCGCGTCATGGCCGCGCTGTGGGAGACGCCGGGCCAGCGGCTCAACGATCTGGCCGGCATGACGACTGTCGAACTCTCGACGCTGTCGCGCCTGGTCGGGACCATGGAGAAGATGAAGCTCGTCTCGCGCAGCCGGCTTGAAAACAATGCGCGTACGGTGGCCATCACGCTCACCGATTCGGGCCGCGCGCTCGTCGAGGAACTCATGCCGATCGCTCAGCACTTCGAACAGGTCGCTGTCAGCAAATTGTCACCTTCGGCGCTCAAGGCCCTGAAAAAAACGTTGACCGACATATACGTGCTACTCGATACGCTCGAAGAGGAATTGCACGAATCGCTGGACTAAGCGCGCTCGTCGACACCGCGCGATGTGGCACATGAATTGCGCGGTACAGGCGTTCATCGCTGCGAGGTGCGCTATGCAAACCGAAGTCCGTTCGACATCGTGCGAGTGCAGGCTCGGCCGCTGGATTACGGCGATCGTGCTGCTCGTCCTTGGCATTCCGCTGGCGGCCGGCGGTGTGAGGCTGCTCACGCTCGGCGGCTCCGCGTATTACCTGATAGGCGGCATTGCACTCGTCGTCGTAGCGGCGTTGCTGCTTGCACGGCGCGGGCTCGTCGCCGCATGGCTCTACGCGCTGTTTTTACTCGGCTCGACCATCTGGGCGCTCGCCGAGGTCGGCTTCGACTGGTGGCCTCTCGTGCCGAGACTCTGGATTTGGTGGCTGCTCGGCTTGTGGATGCTGACACCGCTGAGCGGCGCCAGCGTCACGCGATGGCCGTACACGCGCCGCCGCGTCACGACAACGACAACGACGACTACGACGGCGACTACGACTACGGCAGCGTCACCCGATCGCGCAGTAGTAACAGACACGGAAACGACGATCGACGATCCTCGCGTGGCCAATCTACGTCGCTCGGCGTGCCTCGCGCTTGTCGTCGTGGCCGCGCTCACGGCGATCGCCGGCATCGCATCGTTGTTCACGGATCGCTACGATCTGAACGGAACGCTGGCGCTCGACCGCAACGTGCCGCAACCGCCTCCGATACCGCCCATCGCACCCGGCGACTGGCCTAGCTACGGTCGCAGCCAGTATGGCGACCGCTATTCCCCGCTCACGCAGATTACGCCGAACAACGTCCGGCAGTTGAAGCAGGCTTGGATACTGCATACGGGAGATCAGCGCGGCCCGGGCGATCCCACCGAGACGACCGACGAAAATACCCCGCTGAAAGTCGGCGATACGCTTTTCATCTGCACGCCGCACAGCAAGGTGCTGGCGGTCGATGCGGCGACGGGCGCAGTGCGGTGGCGTTTCGATCCGCACATTCAGAGCCCTGTCGGCTTTGCGCATTTCGAGCATATGACGTGCAGGGGCGTCTCGTACTATGACGAGGCTTCGTATTCGTCAGTGCCGGCGACCGCTGCCGAATCCACCGCGGCGGCGAGTGCGATCGCCGAGGCGAACGCGCCGGCGCAAGCGAGCGCGCCAGTACAAGCCAGTGCATCGTCCGAAGCGAGTGCCACGAGTGCCACGAGTGCGGCGAGTACGTCGAGCGAAGCGACTGCCGCGAATGCAGCTTCCGAAGCGAGCGCGCCGAGCGAAGCAAGCGCTTCGAGCGAAGCGAGCGCTGCCTCCGAGGCGAGCGCAACGACAGCGACGGCCGCGCCACAAACGTCGGCCAGCGCCACGCCGGCCCATAGCTGTTCCCGCAGAATCTTCCTGCCGACCGCCGATGCCCGCCTGATTGCACTCGATGCCGACACCGGCAAACCTTGCGAGGACTTCGGCAACCAAGGCACCGTCGATTTGCGGGCCAACATAGGGCCGTTTACCCCGGGCGGGTACTACTCGACTTCGCCGCCGATGGTGACGCGCAACCTCGTCATCATTGGCGGGCATGTGACCGACAACGAGTCGACCAACGAGCCAAGCGGCGTCATGCGCGCGTATGACGTTCACGACGGCCACTTGGTCTGGAACTGGGACGCGGGCCGCCCCGACGATACGGCGCCGCTCGCGCCGGAACAGACTTACACGCGCAACTCGCCGAACATGTGGACCGTAGCGAGCGTGGATGAGCGGCTCGGCATGATCTACCTGCCGATGGGCAACCAGACGCCCGATCAATGGGGCGGCAACCGCACGCCGCAAGCCGAACGCTTCGGCGCGGGCGTGACGGCGCTCGATCTCGCCACGGGGCACGTGAAATGGGTTTATCAATTCACACATCACGATCTGTGGGATATGGACGTCGGCGGCCAACCCACGCTGATGGATCTGCAAACGCAAGACGGCGTGAAACCCGCGCTCATCGCTTCGACGAAGCAAGGCAGCATCTATGTGCTCGATCGCGAGACGGGCAAGCCGCTGATTCCGGTCACCGAAACACCTGTACCGCAGGGCGCGGCCTCTGGAGATCACGCGTCGCCGACGCAGCCCGTCTCGGCGCTCAACGTCAACCCGCCCCGCGTTCGGGAGCGCGACATGTGGGGCGCCACGCCATACGACCAGCTCTGGTGCCGCATCGATTTTCGTTCGCTGCGCTACGACGGCGCATTCACGCCCCCCTCCGAGCAAGGCACGCTCGTGTTCCCCGGCAACTTCGGCGCGTTCGACTGGGGCGGGATTTCTGTCGACCCCGGCAGGCAAATCTTGTTTGCGAATCCCAACTACATGGCGTTCATCTCCAAACTGATTCCGCGCGACAAGGTGCCTTCGCTCGAACACCAGCATGGCAGCGAAACGAGCGGGATCAAGATTGCCGCCGGCGACCCGTTTGCGTTCGAACTGAAGCCATTTCTTTCGCCGCTCGGCATTCCGTGTCAGGCACCGCCGTGGGGCTACGTGTCCGGGGTCGATCTCACGACCGGCAAGATCGTCTGGAAGCACAAAAACGGTACGATTCGCGACAGTGCCCCCGTGCCGTTGCCGTTCAAGCTCGGCGTGCCGAGTCTCGGCGGGACGATCGTCACGGCCGGCGGCGTTGGATTCCTCTCCGGCACGCTCGACTACTATGTGCGCGCCTACGACCTCGCCACCGGCAAGAAGCTTTGGCAGGCGCGCCTGCCGGCGGGCGGACAAGCGACACCTATGACTTACGCCGATTCGAAAGGCAAGCAATACGTGCTGGTGACCGCGGGCGGCCATGGCTCGCTCGGCACGCGTACCGGGGATGCGGTGATCGCTTACAGCTTGCCGTGACCGTGACCGTGACCGCGAACGAGGGGGCAGCGGGCGAACGAAAGGTCCGCTGCCGATTCGCTCCATATCTGGCGTATGCTTGTTTTTTCTGGATTCCGGACGAGGGCTTTCATGCGCATCGAGACATCGTTTCTATTCGATCTCGACGGTACGCTCGTCGATAGCGTCTATCAGCACGTGCTTGCCTGGAAGGAAGCGCTCGATGCCGAGGGCATCGATCTGTCCGTGTGGCGCATTCATCGCAAGATTGGCATGAGCGGCGGACTGTTCGTCAATCAGTTGCTGCGCGAAACGCACGACGAGTTCACCGCGGATCGCGTCGAGCGGCTGCGCCAAGCCCATGCCGCAGCCTATCAACGGCTGCATGCGCAGGTGAGACCGCTGCCCGGTGCAATCGAGCTGTTGAAGGCATTGACGCGTGCCAACATCCGATGGGCCATCGCCACGAGCGGGCGGATGGAAACGGCGGCACTGAACCTCGAATCGCTCGGTGTCGATCCGGGCACGACAGTGGTCGTCACGCGCGATCAGGTCAAGCACGCCAAACCCGATCCCGATCTCTTCATCGCAGCGGCCGAACGTCTCGGTGTATCGATCGAGACCGCTGTCGTGGTGGGCGACAGTGTCTGGGATATGCTCGCGGCCCGCCGCTGCCGCGCGCTTGGTGTCGGCTTGCTATCGGGCGGATACGGGACCGAGGAGCTAGAAAAAGCCGGCGCGCTGCGCGTCTATGAAGACCCGGCTGATTTGCTCGCGCATCTGGACGAGGTGGCTGCGCGTCCTTAGACTTTTTTCTTTTCGCCATCGAAAGCGCGTTGGACGCCGGCCCACCGAGCGCGCAAATTCGCTTTCGCCCGCCCGACTTCGCACAGCGCGCCTTGGTCCGGCGCGCCGCGGCTACACTCGCCCCAGTCCATTCTTGAGGGCTTGCTCATGACCGGAGTCGGACCCGCGAACAGCCACGGCGCCCGCGGGGCTGTCAATGGCGGCATTGGTGACGAGAGAACTGTCGATTCGGGCCGGCACAGCGAAGCCTATGGTGCTTCCGAACGAGGATCGTTGACGCCGGGCGGACATCCTCCGCCGACGCGGCAAGCGGGGCACCACACACGGGTTGCGTTCCGCCATCCTCGAACAGACGGAGCGGCGTCCATGGACCGGCCGGGTCCGCCGTACGAGGAGCTCGAACAGCCTACTTATTCGCATGCAACGCTCGAATATCTCGTTTCTCTCGCGGGCGAACCGAATCGTCCAACAGCCGTACGCGTCTTGCATGACAATCGCGAATGGTTGCAGCGACGGGATTACCGGGCAATCGATATCCAATGGTTCATGCCACGTGTCGATCTCAAGGAAATCATGAACGCTATGCGCCAGCATGACCAAGCGCTTCGCGATGCGGGGTTCAGCGCCACGGGAATCGCGGACGCGGCTCGACATGCAGCCGGCGCTGGTTCGATCGAGGCGCTCGCGCGCCATCACGGGCAACTCATCGACGAGCTGGGATATATGCCCGCTCAACTTTCCCGGTACGCGTTCATCTATGGCCCTGAGCTGATCGAACTGCTCGCCAGACATCCAGCACTGACAACGAAATACGAGGGCCCACTGGGAATCAGCCAATTGATCTCGGAACTCGACGACGGCACTTCGGGACGAATGTTGGGAGAGCTGTATGCGAGGGCTTCCGAGCTTTCGGAAGAATCCCCTTAGCCACCGTCGTTGCCGTAAGCAAGGAATGCTACGGCTTTTTACCTTTCGCCACCGCACCGCGCACTTCGAACCGAACGCTGTCGGCGCTCGATCCGTCCGCGTCGACGAGTTCGAGCACATGGCGGCCCGGCCACGGCATCCACGTCAAGCGGTCCCCATGGCCCAGCACCTTGCCATCGAGCCGCCACACGCTCGCGTCGGACGACCCGCGTGCACGTTCGAAAACGATGCGCTGCCGCGCGGGAGGGATATCGGGATCGAGCGCGAACAGCGTTCCGTCGGTGGGCGAGCCGATGCGAGCCGCCCCGCTCGCGCCATGCACGTCACGCGATACGCCACCCCGCGCCTGCGTTGCGGGTATGGCGCGCTCAACCGCTGATGTCGCATTCGCCGCCAGACCCACCACCGGCATCTGCGTTCCGCTGATGAACCATTCGTCGCGAGCGGGCTCGACATTGCGCTCGAAGCTCACGCGCGCTTGCACGACGCCTTTCGGCGGACGAGGCGCAGCGCTCGGAACCCGTCGATGCAGATACCCGGCAATCGCCGCCCAGATCGGCGAAGCGCCCGTCACACCGGATACGTCCCACATCGGCTCGCCATCGGCATTTCCCACCCAGACACCCACCGTATAACGCGACGTGAACCCGACGGTCCAGTTGTCACGCATGTCTTTGCTCGTGCCGGTCTTCACCGCCGAAAAAAACCGCGTATGCAGCGGACTGTCGAAACCGAAAGTGCGCGTCCTGGCATTGTTATCGGACAGCACCGTCGTCACGATGTAGCTCGCCTCGGCACTGAGCACCCGCTTTGCCGCCTGTGCCGAGCGTGGGTCCGGCGGTTGGGCGCAACCCGGCAAATCGCAGGTAGGCGCCACGATTCCACTGTTGGCCAGCGCGCGATACGCGTTCGTGAGCGAGAGAAGCGTCACGTCCGCGCTGCCGAGCGCGAGCGAATACCCGTAATAGTCGCCGCTTTCGGTGAGCGGCAAACCCAGTGCGCTCAGCGTCGTCGCGAAGCGATGCGGCGTCACCATCACGAGCGTGCGTACCGCCGGCACGTTCAGCGAGGAACCGAGCGCAGTACGCACGCTGACCCAGCCTTTGAAATCCTTGTCGTAGTTTTGCGGAATATAAAGACCCCCGCCCGCGGCCAGATCGAGCGGCGCATCGTCGAGCAACGATGCCGTCGTGAGTCGCCGCTCAGCAATCGCCTGCGCATAGAGAAATGGCTTCAGAGTCGAGCCGGCCTGGCGCCTCGCCAGCACCGCATCGACGTCGCGCGCCCCCGAGAACGCGCCCGACGAACCGACCCAGGCCAACACCTCGCCCGTCGCGTTATCGAGTACGACCGCCGCGGCATCGTGCACGTTGCGCGGGTGAGCCGGCGCATTGAGTTCGACGATCGTGCGCGTCAGTATCTCGTTCGTGAAACGTTGAAGTTTCGCGTCGAGCGTCGTGACGACTCGGGCACCCGCCTTCGGATGCACCTCATTGGCGACGCGACGCGCAAAATGCGGCGCGAGCATCTGCGTCTCCGGGGAAACCGACAGCACGGCCGGCGCCGGCCGCGCGAAGGCGAGTTGCACGAAGCCCCCGAGGGTCGCGCAGCCCGACGGCGCCTTCATATCGCGGAGAATTCGGCACGCGCGCGCAGCAACCTTGGTATGCGAAGCATTCGGCGAGCGAATCAACGCCGCGGCAACGGCTGCCTCGCGCTCGTCGAGACCCGAAGGCGCCTTGCCGAACAACGTGATCGAAAGCGCGGACAGCCCGATCGTCTCACCCCGAAACGGCACGAGGTTCAAGTACGCCTCGAGAATCTGATCCTTGCGCCAGCTCCGTTCGAGCCAGAGCGCGCCGACCGCCTGCTTCGCCTTTTCCGTAACGTTTCGGTGTCCCGAACGTTGCCGTTCGGCATCGAGCAGCCCAGTGAGCTGCATCGTGACAGTGGAAGCCCCGCGCGTGCGCGTATTCCACAGATTGCCCCACGCGGCGGCCGCGGCACCGCGCCAATCGACACCGCTATGTTCGTAAAAGCGCTTGTCCTCGGACACGACGATCGCTTCGCGCAATGCGGGCGAGACGTCGGCGAGCGCCACCCACTCGCCGCGCCGCTCGGTATCGTCGATTCGCGTGCGCTGCAGCGGCACGCCGTCGCGCGACACGAGCACCCAATCGGAACTGCGCCACTGGCTGCGCACCGCCTCGAACGATGGGAGCGCGTGCGCGGCAAGCGGAATCGCGAGCGTCAGTACGACAAGCGGTCGAACCATCGCAACGCGCCACGCTTTCAGCCTGACCATATTGCCCTCGATCGCCTGCCGACGCATCGTCCTTCGCTCCCCGTCATTTCGCCGGCGCGGCCGGTTGGACGACGACTGCTGCATTCGGCAAGACGCCAAAAGTCGACGGCGCGTAAAGCGCTTCGACGCGCGTCGGCGGCAAACCGAACGTACCGACGTTGTTGAGTCTGACCGTGTATTCGACGGAGAACTTGCCCTTGGGCACATAGCTGTAATAGGCACGATAGCCATCGTAGCCACGTTCGACGAAATCAGGCCATGCGCCGCGTTGCGCCTTTTCTCCCACCGTGGCGGCCTCGGAATCACGCCCGAGGCCCGAGCCGAGAATCGTCGCGCCGGCCGGAACCGGGTCATCGACGACAACCCATGTCATGTCCGTCTGGGCATCGATATCCAGATGCACCCGCACGATATCGCCGCGCGTAGCGACGCCTTTGACCGCCGGCTCGACAGGCGTCACCGTCTTCGCGATCCGATAGCCCGCGGCGAACGGGGCCTTGAGCTCGACGGCGGCCAGGCTCTCGACGGTGGCCCACGGTTTGCCGGTCCCCTCATGCGTGAGCGTCAACGGAACCGGTGCGCTGCGCGCCTCGGGCGGCCATGCCAACAGCTGAGCGCGCGTATCGGCCGTTTTGGTGGCAGCCGTCGCCGCCGAAGACATCGCGCGCGCGGCCGGTCGCGCTGAAACCGACGATCCCGCCGTTGCCGCGGCAGCGGGCTGGCCCCATGCGACGGTACTCGCGTTCGGCCCGAACTCGAGCTTCGTCTTGCCCGTCACGGGGACGCTTTCGAACGCGCGCGAAAACCGCTCGACGGCAAACGAGCCGAGCAGATTCGCCGTCGTCGTCTGCCATGCCCCGTGCTGTTGCAATGCAAGCAGACCGGCGAGAAGTCGCGGCATGTCGTCTTTCCAATCGGGTTTGTCGACGAACGTCAGCACCGTGCGTGCCGCATTGCTTTCGGGGCCCTCCATCAACCACCAGAGATCGTCGGTGTCGGCCGTCGAAAAGGTCAGGCGCGTGCCCTGGTAGGTGAGACGCGAGCGTACGATCTGCTCCGCTTGCGCGAGTTTTTCGTCGCGCCGCGCGATGTCTTTCACCCGCGACAGGATCGCGTAGTAGTCGAGCACCGCGGACGTCGGCCACTGGTTCGGCGCGATCTCGATCGAATCGAGCATACCCGCCCGCGCAAAACCATAGCGCGACAGCGCTTCGATTGCCGCCAGCTTGCGCAGGTCCAGATCCTTGCGCGGCGCCCACGTATTGCGCTCGATCCGCCCTTCCACGAAGTTGACGAGCCCGCCCTCGAGCTTCGCGCGAAGATCGTCGGGCAGCGCGAAGCGCGCATCGAGCCTTGCTGCTTCGTCGCTCGCGTAGAGCAGGTAGGCCGTCAACGTCGTGCTGCCGGTATTACCGCTGTCGTCGCTAGGCGGGAAGTAATTGGCAAGACCATCGCGGTCCAGGTAGACAGGCATCCTCGCCACGACAGCCTGCCATTGCGACGCATCGCGCAAGCCGAGCGCGCGCGAGGTTTGCTGTTCCAGACAACTGTACGGATAACGCTCGAACCATCGGCGCACGCCGGGCATGCCGTCGGAAAGCTTCGGTTGCAGCGACACGGCTATGCCGCCGCGCAACGCGCCCGCCTGCGTGGCGGTCGCATTCGGCGGCGCGGCGACCGGCAGCGAATAGGTACCGTCGATCTGCACAAGGGTCGCCTGCTGCACCGTCACCGGTATCGCCGCATCCACCCGTTGCATTACTTTCAAGGCATCCGAAGCGTGCGGCCCGCCCTGCTCCGCGGCTCCGATACTCCATGTCAGCGCGGCAGGCGTCGCCTCGGCGGTGCCGTCCGGTGGCGTCACGAGCCAAGCGACCTCGCGCGCCGAGTCGGGTCCGACCTGCACGGTCTGCGAGGGCAGATCGAGGCCCGTCACGCTCGGCGTGACAACGACGCTCATCGCGCGCGTCGTCGTGTTGCGCACGGTGAATTGCGCACGAAAGCGGTCGCCCTCGCGCACGAGCGGCGGCAACCCCGAGATCAGTTGCAGATCTTGTGTACTCCTGATCGATGCGGCGCCCGTGCCGAACGTACCGTCGCCCACGGCCGCGATTGCGACGATGCGAAAGCTCGTGAGCGAATCGTTGAGCGGTACGTCGACGAATGCCTCGCCGTTCGCATCGAGCGTCACGCGCGGATTCCACAACAGCAGCGTATCGAAGAGCTCGCGCGTCGCGCCATGCCCCCCGCCTCCACCCGCGGGCACCGCCTTGCGTCCGAAATGGCGCCGCCCGACGATCTCCATCTGCGCCGTGGCCGTCTCCACCCCGTACGCACGCCGCTGCAGCATGGCATCGAGCACGTCCCAGCTTTCGTTGGGCATCAACTCGAGCAACGCTTCATCGACGGCCGCAACGGCGATTTGCGTGCCGGCCGGCGCCGCTTGGCCGCCCGGCATCCGCACGCGCAGCTTCACATGCGCCTTGCCGCGGACCGTATAGGACTTCGCATCGGGCGTCACGGTGACCGCGAGCTTGTGAGCTGCCGTGCCGACCTTGATCTCGGTCAGCCCGTATCGGAATGCCGGTTTCGACAAATCGACGAGCGGCGTCGGCGCTTCATACTGCCTGCCTTCGTACCAGAACGCCCTCGCCCATTCGAGCGGCGCTTTCCAGCCCCAGGTGAAAAACGAATACCAAGGCACTTCGTGAATCCGCCCGCGCAGCGCCAACACCGAGACGTAGACGTTCGGTCCCCATGCCGGATCCACTTTCAGCGTGACGGTCGGATCCTTGCCGTCGAGCTTCACGACGTGCGTTTCGATGATGCCTTCCCGCTCCACGGCAACGAGTGCCGTGGCGAAGCGAAACGGCATGCGTACTTGAAAGCGGGCCGTCTCGCCGGGTTCGTAAGCGGTCTTCTCCGGCAATACGTCGATGCGATCGGTGTTCTCTCCTCCGAACCAGAGCTCGTCTTCGCGCGTGACCCAGATCGATGTCGAGGCCGTCGACGCGTTGCCATCGCCGTCTTTCGCCGTCACGACGAGATCCACATTGCCCGCTTCCTTGATCTTCGCATCGCAGCTCATGAGGCCATGGTCGTCGCTCTTGCCGCTGCATAGCGTGCCGAGGTCCTTGGTCTCGGTGCGATTGTCATAGGCATAGAAGCCGCCGACCATGCGCTTGCGCGACGAGATCGTGATCCGCGCAATACCGCGCACCTCGAGCGGCACGCCGGCACGGGGCTTGCCTTGCAGATCGACGGCGAGCGCCTTGATCGGCACCGCATTGCCAACGGACACCCATTGCCCGGACTTGACGCCCGCCACGACGGCGGCCGGCCAGAGCGTTGCATTACCGCTGATCGTTTGCACCTCGCCGTTCGGGTCCGCGAACGTGGCCTCCAAGACGAGGCTCTTCGGCCCATCGACAGACGGGATGTTCTTCAGCGTGAGACTGCCCGCGCCGTTGCGATCGAGCGTCACGGGCTCCTTGTCGGCAATCAGCTTCGAACCGTCGTCGCCGGAGTCGCGTGCGCTCGCCTCGTCGTCCGACGATTCCGATGTGCCTGCATCGTTGCGGGGCACATAGGGCTCGAAGCTGAACTCCGGATAGGTGTCGGCAAACGTCGGCGACGTGCGCCGGGTCAAAGCGGAGACCTGTACCGGCAAGCCCGATGCGCCGCCACCGGATGTGTACTCGATCTGCAAGGCAAGCGGTGCCGACTTCGCCGCCACGAGGGGATGAGTCTTCTCGTCGCGCACGGCGATCGTGCCTTCGAATACCGGCAGCCGGAATTCCTCCACGCGGAAGCTGCCCGATGCGTAACTGCGGCCAGCGTGCTGGCCCGAATCGTCGTCACTGTCTTCGCTATCGGTGGCTTCGTCGCTATTCTCGCGGTTGCCGGCATCTTTCGAAGCGTTTGCGGCGGGATCGATTTCGTCTAGCGAAACGCTGTATTCCCCGAGCTTTGCCGAGGCCGGAATGGCGAACGTGGAATCCGCCGTATGATCGGCCGTCCATTTGAGCGGCATGCGCCACGTCTGTCCGCTGCCGAGATGGCGAATCGTCACGCGCGACGGATAGCGCTTAGGAAAAGCGAGACCCTGCATGGTCTCCACGCGGATCATATGTTTCATCGAAACCGTCTCGCCCGCGCGCAGCAGCGTCCGATCGAAGATCGTATGGGCGCGTACCGTCTCTTGCGCGCTCGTATCGGTAGGCACGTTGAAACGCCAGGCCTCGATGCCGCGATTCCAATCCGATCGAACGAATGCCATATCATGGCCCGTTTTCGGATCGTCGACGCGGGCCGAGATGAACAGACCCTCGAAGCTGTCGTCCCGGCATTTCGCGCGAGCATCGAGCTGTCCATCGATCTTCATGACTCCGTGGACATCGGTCCTGCCCGAAGCGAGTTCGTCGCCGTTGCAATCGCTCACGCGAATATCGGCATTGGGCACCGGCTGCCCACGATCGAGCGTGGTCACCCATACGACGCTGTTCGCGCGCCCACGCTTGAAATGCACTCCCAGATTCGTCACGAGGACCGCGGTGCGCACGTACATCGGCGCCTGCTTGCCGAGCAGCGACGCCCCCAGTGCGGGCGAGGCCAGTTCGATGACATAAAAGCCGGGCTTCGCCACGGGAATGCCGACTACTTCGAAAGGACGCAACGTCTTCGGGTCCGCCTTAGGCAGCGTCAGCGTTTCGATGTTCTGTTGACCGGCAAGCAGCGAGAGCGAGCGCAGGTCGATTTGCGGATTCTTGCGATCCTGCTTGGCGTCGTCGGTGCCGCCGGTGCGCGGGATCGTGACCGGGTGTGGATTGTGCGCCAGTAGCCCGGGCATATGCTCATCGATCCACTTGCGATCCGCGGTGAAGCCGTCGAACCGCTCGACGTTGCGCATCCAGCGTCGAATGTCGCGATCGGCCTCGACGCGCATCTTCGCGAACTGCGCATGGCCCGCATTGAGGCCATCGACGTGCAGGTCCGCCTCGACATTGCGCAGCGTGATCGGCACGAGCGCCGGCGTGTCCGGTTCGGCATAGCGCTCGATGATGCCGAAGTTCCCCGATGAAAACTTCGCGAGCGGCGGCATGGCCGCCGTCATCGTTTTGAGCGGGAAAAGATCGGCGTTGGCCAGCGCCCGGCCGCTCACGTCCTTCAAATTGGAGGGCGGACGGATGATCAGCTCCGCTCGCTCGGGCAGCGGCGCCGCGAATTCGACCGTGTTCGTTTGCGGATCGTTGTTATCGGGCGAGAACGAAGGCTTCATCTCGCCGTTCGGGCCTTTCATACGGAACGCTTGCGCATCGGCTCGCGAAATCGGCGCATTGAACTGCAGCCGGACCGGGCGCAATGGGGTACAGGGCGCTTTCGCGTTTTCGCGCTCGCAGCTGAAGCTGACCGAAAAAGGCTCGCGCACCGTATAGTCGAAGCGGCGTTCGACATCGTTGACGATGCCGCTCGGGCTCGCGATCCCTTTGCCGTAGACGACTTGCGCTTTCGTACCGGACGGCAGCGCCTGCTGGCATTGCAAGGTCAATACCTGCGCCGCTTCCTTTTGCAGCCCAAATCGCTTCAGAAGTGCCGCGCGTGTCGCCACATCGACGTTCTTGATCGGAATGCGATTGCCCAGCCCGCTCGATTCGCACCAGACGTTCCGTTGCACGGAGTCCGCAGTCGCCGGGCCGTTGAGCCGCAGCACGAACGCCTGATCCTCTTCGATCTCGCCGCCCATCGGCGCGATCGATTTGACGAACGGCCCGCCCGTTTCGAACGTGAAGTGCTTGGGGCCTTTTTGCGCGGTGCCTGCTGCGGACTTCAGTCCGTCGCTCAGATCGACGGTGCACGAGACGCCCGGCGGCAAATCGGCGTTGAAGTCCCAGGCCCAGGTCTTCTCGTCTATCCAGCGCGCGTGGCCGGCGCTGGCTGAAGCGTCGTTGCACTTGACGCGTGCCGGCGCGGGCGCATCGGGCGAACCGAACGCCGCCATGGCTTCGTCGAACTTGACGACGACCTGCCGGACCTGTGCCACCTTGCCTTGCGGCGTGACGCGTGTCACTCGGGCAGCCTCGGCCCGCCACCCCGCTGCTCCCGTGAGCGCGAATGCCGCGACTGCCGCGGCGGCCCATCGGCACACCATCCCGATCTTGTTGTTCTGCATCGACCGCGCTCCGTTTTACTTCTTCGATTTATCGATTGAGCCGCAAGACGAGCGCTATCGCCATCCACGATTTGGCCGCTAGCGCTACGATGCGTGAGATTCTAAAAGACTATCGGGGAGACAAGGCTGTCCAGTGACAGGACAAAATGGGCAAAGAGGAAGAGAGCCGCCGACCGGCCCGGTTCGCTTTCGATCGGCGGAATGCGACGACGGCCGCCCCTGTTGGAACGGCCGTCAGCGACATGATGTCAGCCGCGATAGTGGTGCTTGCGATGGTGCCGGCCGCGGTGAGCGTCGTAATCGTTGGAATACGAATTCGCGCGCGAGATGTGGCCGCCGAGCGCCGAGCCGGCTCCGCCGCCAGCGGCTGCACCGATGATGCCGCCGGTGCGCCCTCCCAGCGCATTGCCTGCCGCCGCGCCCGTGCCGCCGCCCAACGCGCCGCCGACGATCGCACCCGTGCGTTCGCGGCGATTCGAAGTGATGGCCCCGCCTGCGCCGCCGCCCACGGCACCGCCGATGACCGAGCCGGTGCTGCCGCCGACGGCGCCGCCAACGGCAGCGCCGGCAGCGCCACCCAGGGCACCACCGAGCGCATTGTTCAAATCGCCGGCGAATGCCGGCAGCGAGCTCAACGCAGCCAACGCCGCGAAGGCGGCAATCCGAACGTTTTTCTTCAACATATGAGGCCTTTCGTCTTCGTTTGAATAACGGCGCGCAGTATAGCGAGCCGCCGAAAGGCAAATGTTGCTCAGCGGTCCGGAGTCCGTAAGAGATGTAACGAAATCCGCCATGCCGCCCGAGGTTATCCGAAATTATCCATTTCAGGTATAATTACCCATCCTCTGGATAATTCTGGATAACTTCATGGAATTGACGGAACTGTGGCACTTCCCGCGGCCCGAGCTGGCGAGCGCCTATCTCGCCACGCTGGACGCCGGGCTCGTCACGTCGACGACGATTTTCGCGCCGCGCCGTACCGGCAAGACAGCGTTTCTCTTGCGGGACCTCAAACCGCTGGCCGAAAGCGCGGGCTACACGGTAGTGTACGCCGACCTCTGGCAAACGCGGCAAACGCCGGGCGCCGCCCTCGCACGTTCGCTCGAAGAGGCGTTGGAGCCGCACTCGCTGCTCGAAAAGGTCATGGCGCGGCTGCAGGCGCCCGTCAAATCGCTCAAGGGTAAGGCCGAGTTCGCCGGCGCGACGCTCGAAGGCCATATCGAACTCGAAGACGATCACAAGCGGGAGATCGGGGATACGGCGCTTTTGATCGATGCGCTCGTTGCGGAGTTGACGAAGCGCCGGCCGGTGCTGTTTCTGATCGATGAGGCGCAATCGCTCGGCCGCAGCAAGGAAGGCGAGGAGATGGCGCGCGCGCTGCGCACGACGCTGACGAAGCATCAGCGCCGGCTTCGCATGTTGTTTACGGGTTCTTCGCGCACGAAGCTCGGTCATGTGTTCACGAATGCGAATGCGCCGCTCTACTCGGCCGCGAGTACGGTTCAGGATTTTCCGCTGCTCGGCGACGATTTCGTCGATTACATCGCCCGGCGGTTCAGGGAATCGACGAAGCGCAAGCTCGATACATCGGCGGCGCGCGATGCCTTCGAGTTGTTCGGGCGGCGCCCGGAGCCTTTGATGGAGACCGTGCTTGCACTGATGATGAGTCCGGCGCTGACGTTTCCCGAAGCCATTGCGATGCAGCAGGAGAAGTTGGCGCGCACCGAGAATCACGAGGGGACCTGGAATTCGCTCGATGCGACCGAGCGCGTGCTCGTGCGGATGTTCGCGGACGACCCTTCGATGAAACCCTTCGCGAAAGCGACGCTGATCAAAATCCGCAAGCGCGTGGGTATCGACGACTTGCAGCCGACGCACATTCAAAAGGCGTTGGGCCGGCTTGCGGAAAAGACGGTCGTGGCGAAGACTCCGCGCGATGTCTATGAATTCGAGAACGAGAGTTTTGCGGACTGGGTGCGCAATATCGTCGACTGAACGGCAACGCGCACCAATGCGCTATGCCTGGCCCAACGATTCGAGCAACATCAAGCCTTCAGGCCAGTCGCCAAGGCCGCTGTCTGCGTTGAGATGCCCTTTTTCTCCCGCTTCGACGAAAGTGCTCCCCCATGCGTCGGCGCAGCGACGTGCATAGTCCGCGCCGCCATAGGGATCGTTGGAACTCGATACGACGATCGTAGGAAACGGCAGCCGCTCGGACGGTAGAGGCAGAAACCCCGTTGCCGCCGCGGGAAATGCCGGCGCGGCGGGGTCCGGCACGGCGACGAGCAGCGCTCCGCGGATCCGGCGCGAATGGCGCGAATGGCGGACCGCCCAATGCGCGAGCGCGAGGCATCCGAGGCTATGCGCGGCGATAATGGTGTCGCCGCCGGTTCCCGTCAGCTGCCGTTCGATTGCGGATACCCAATCGTTACACGCTACATGATCCCAATCCTCGACAACGAGTCGCCGCCACGCCGGATGCAGGGTCTGCCACCTGCTTTGCCAGTGCAATGGGCCGGAATTGCCGAACCCGGGAATAACGAAAACGGGGTGATCCATCTGCCAGGTCTCCAAGCTCGAACGAGCCTCCAGTGTAAAAGCAGATGGACTCTGGCAACATAAGTTGCGTGTAGCAGGCAGCGAGAACCGTCGTTCGACATCGGAGCTTGGATGGTAGACAATCGCATTCCGAACTGCTTAGGACAGGAGCCGCAATGTTCGACCTTTCCTCTTTGAGCACCTTCGTTGTCATCGTTCTCGGGCTGTTTCTCATTCCTGGTCCCGCGGTGCTGCTCGTATTGAGCCGCACGGCTCAGGCCGGCCGCAAAACGGGAGTCATGACAGGCCTCGGGATCGCAACCGGCGACTTCGTGCATACCGTCTTCGCCGCAGTTGGCCTGTCGGCGGTACTGATGACTTCCGCGCTCACGTTCAACGCGGTCAAGTTCGTGGGAGCGGCTTATCTGATCTATCTTGGTGTTCGCGCGATCCTCGAAAAGCAGGGCGATCCCTCATTGCCGAAAGTGCCTGCCGTCACGCCTGCAAAAGCCTTTTTGCAGGCGGTGCCTGCTGAAATGCTCAACCCCAAGACCGCACTATTCTTCCTCGCCTTCATGCCTCAGTTCGTGCATCCGGAACGCGGTTCGGTCTTTTTACAGTTCACCGTTCTAGGACTTATGGCTCTTTTGAAAATGCAGTGGGTAAAGCGGCTCACGAGGCATGCGGGTTGAAGCTGGAGAAATCTAGCTTGCCGGCGATGAGGAACAGCACGGTTCGCATTGTTTCGAAGCGCGTGTAGCAGCCGCGCGCCTTGCGCTTGGCAGCCTGAAACAAGCCATTGATGGCCTCGATGAAGCCGTTGGTTTGGCGAGTCTGAGTCCAAGCGATGATGCCGTCGAAGTGGCGGCGAATCATTCGCGCCACCTC
>NZ_JAAAYE010000055.1 GCF_013282575.1 Paraburkholderia sp. NMBU_R16 | reverse complement strand
CGATGACGGGGGACTGCTCGGCGCGGCGTGGCGGCAGCGGTTCCGGGCTACGCCCTTCACCGCTGCCGCCACGCCAGTACTCTCATCCTGATTGACGCGCTGCTCTCATCTTGTTTGACGCGCGGCACTTTGGCGCACCTTCTTGCAGAGCGTGCTGCCGATGGGTTCGCCGGGGGTCGACAAACAGCTTCCGTTGACGTCGAAGAGCCAGCCGTGAAACGCGCAGCGCAGACCGCCCCCCTCCAGGCGCCCCGCCGCCAAATCCGCGCCGCGATGCGGGCAGTCGCGATCGAGCATGCCGTAGCGACCCTGCTCGTCCTTGAAGACGACGAAATCCTGACCCATCAGCCGCACTGCGCGGACCGGGCGCTGCGCGGGCAACTCCTCCACGAGCGCCACCGGTTGCCAGTAGTTGCGCAGAAGCTGGCCGGCTGGCGTGTCTTTGCCGACGCGCGTGATCGTGTCGTTTTGCTGGGAACTCATCATGGCGTGTCTCCGATTGACATGAATTCATGAGGCTGATGTATGCATACAGAACCTCACTTCTTGATGCCGAATCGTAGGCTAGCGAATCCATTTTCGCAATCGTTGCATACATCTACGCCTTGGTCGGAGGTGGCTTTTCTGTGCAATCGCCGGCCGACGCTCCACTCAATGTGTTGATTTCTATCTAAAATCTACGTGCGCATAGGGATTTTCACCTACATGTCTCGCAAGCACTCTTACTTGAGCCTTCCTCCATATTGCATACATTGAAGAACATTGAATAAGAAAGCGCCGTTTTTTTGATCCCTCTTTCGTCTAACTTGCTCTAAAATCAGTGGCACATGCCTGCCCTGGGCATCGCCCGGCGGGCCTAGGAGAACGAAATGGAATCTCAGCAAGAACGTGTGTTGGTGTATCTGCGCGACCTGATCCTCAAGGGCGAATTCGCCCCCGGCGAGCGCCTCGGGGAAGTCGCGCTCGCCGAGCGTCTTCAGGCATCGCGCACGCCCGTCCGGCTCGCGCTGACCACGCTCGAGCAGGAAGGCCTCGTCGAACCGTCTCCGGCGGGCGGCTATGTGATGCGGCGCATCACCGCTGCCGAGATCGCAGATGCCATTGCGGTACGCGGGCATCTCGAAGGCATGGCTGCGCGCCTCGTGGCCGAACATGGCGTACCGCGCCAGTTGTCGAATGCGCTGAACGAATGCCTGCGCGCGGGTGACCGGTTGCTCGCGAAGCCCGAACTCGACCTCGACGACTACGCCACGTACACGGACATGAACAACCGGTTTCACAAGCTGGTCGTCGAAGGCTCGGGCAACGCAGCGCTGATCCGCGCGATCGAAATGAACAACCGTCTACCGTTCGCCGCGGCAAGCGCGATGCTGCCCATGCAATCGGCCATCGACGAAGGCCGACAATGGCTTTTCATGGCGCATCAGCAGCATCACGGCCTCGTGCAAGCGATGGAGCGCGGCGAAGGCACACGCGCGCAGTCGTTGGCCACGGAGCACGTGCAAATCGCGCAACGAAATCTGACCTATGCGCTCGAACGTCCGGAGGTTTATCTGAAACTCGCACCTGCGTTGCAGCTCGTCGCGGAGGCGGTTTTATAAGCGTCCGTCCGGCCAATGCCGGTAGCCTCCACCAAAGCGGCAGTGCAATCGTCAGCATCGACGCGACGGCACCGAGGTACACCACACGCCAACCGGCCAGGTCGCTGACGCGGCCATCTCCGAGCGGCAATGGAAAGGCCCGGCAAAAGCGTACGCAGGAGACAAATAGGTTTAGCATGGGCCCTCGTATGTTCTCGCCCTGCGGCAACCTGAGGTTCATCATGCAACGAGCAGTCGAATATCGCGGATTCGAGATTCACATTGATCTCGTTTCCACATCGACGGATATGTTCGATGTCTGGTTTCGCATCAAAGCGCCCATCAATCCTCCGGGTGTGGCAGCGCTCGGCGAGCGCATCAAGATCCGGGGTGGTCCGTTTTCCCGACGCTGGGCCTACCTCGTTGCGGAGATCGCAGGACAGGCCGCTATCGATGTAATCCTCGGGCCCGCCGAATAGGTGAACACTTCAGACGACCTACGCTGCGGTCTTGACTGGCGTCAACGCAGCCCCCGCCACGTCATGCCCCGCAATTGCCAGCGCTAGCGGCAGATTAAGACTGTCGACCATCGAGCCCGGAATAAGGATCGTCGCACCGCGTTCCTTGGTCGTTGCGTAGATGATATTCATCGCCCGCAATTGAAGCGCTCCGGGATGGTTTTCGTAGACTTGCGCCGCTTCGACGAACTTCGCGGCAATCTCGGCTTCCGCGGAACCCAGAATCACGCGCGCCTGCTTTTCGCGTTCGGCCTGCGCTTGCCGCGACATGGCATCCGAAGCCTTCGGCTCGGCGGAAGGCGAGCGTTTTCCGCTCTTTTCACGGCACGACGCTCATAAGATAATAGGATTCCACGCGAAGGCGGCTTTTGCCGCGTCGTAACGTCGACGCACACGTGCGCCACAGCGGCTCAAGGGGTCGTCAATGCCAGATATCAAGGATCGAAACGCGAACCAGTTGCTGGCGGTGCTACCCGAGGCGGAGTGGGCGCGCCTTGCCCCCCACCTCGTTGACGTGGATATGCCGCTCGGGCAGGTCATCTACGAGTCGGGCGGGCAGCTCGAACACGTCTACTTTCCGACCACGTCGATCGTCTCGCTGCTATACGTGATGGAAGACGGCGCGTCTGCCGAAATCGCGATCGTGGGCAAGGAGGGAATCGTCGGTATCGCGATCTTCATGGGGGGGGAAACCACCCCGAGCCGCGCGATCGTTCAAAGTGCCGGCCACGCATATCGGCTCAGTGCGCGAATTCTGAAAGACGAATTCAGCCGCGGTGGGCCCGTGCAGCGCTTGTTACTTCGGTACACGCAGGCACTGATCACGCAGATGGCACAGACCGCGGTCTGCAACCGGCATCACTCGATCGATCAGCAATTGTGCCGGTGGCTGCTGCTGAGCATCGATCGCCTGTCATCGAACGAGTTGAAGATGACGCAGGAACTCATCGCCAACATGCTTGGCGTGCGCAGATCGGGAGTCACCGAAGCCGCATTGAAACTGCAGAGCGCCGGATTGATCCGCTACAGTCATGGGCACATCGAGGTGCTTGACCGGCCAGGGCTCGAGCGGCATGTCTGCGAATGCTACGCCGTGGTGAAGCGTGAATTCGATCGTCTGCTGCCCGATTTGAAGGCGCTGTGACTGTAGCCATGTGCGACGATGAATCGACGGTGCTCAGAATTGCATAAAGCTTCGTCCCGAACCCAGCCATTTTCTCGCGTGCCTTATCCATTGCTTCGGCGTTTTATATTCAGTTTGCCCAACGTCGCTCTCGATATGTTCGGGCGCCATAGGCATGCCATCGTCCGTCGCATTATCGGCGGCTTCTCTGCGTGTCCTGCTTTCCGCTAGTTCTTCCGGGTTCACTTGGTCGTCGATCATGATCCACTCCTGCTGTGAGAAAACTGGTTCGCCAGCAAACGGCGGGCGTTATCGGTTCTCGAGTTCATGCACGGTAGCCAACGTGAAAAACGTGGAGCGCGTCATATGACGTTCTTTCGCCGCCGCATCGACTTGCTTCAGCAGACTCTCGAGCAGGCTGAATTGAACGGCGACGGCCCTCGAGGTAACCCGCGCCAGGTTGATGTCGATAAACATCCAGAGCCCTTCTCCGTCGTCCATGTCGAGCGCATGCAATTCCGATGTGCTGCCGGTGGGGGCAGGTATGAGTTGTTCGCTACGGTCGTACATCAACTCGACCATTTCTTGCGCGTTGCGCTTCAGTTCGCCGAACGAACTGCCGCGCACATCGGCGCGGGGAAAATCGGGGAAACTCGCGCGAAAACCAGCTTCGCCATCGCGGCGGACGTAAAGTGGATATTCCATGGCCTGCTCCCCTAGAACCGTCGACCAACGAGCATTCATTCGGTGTATCAGAGCTCGGTCGCCTGAACCTTGCCGTCTATGATGTCTTTGCCATATTGCATCGCGAGGACGATGGCGTCGTCTTCGTTGGTGAGATCAGTCCACAATGCGCTGATTGCCATTGCAAAGCAAACTTATTTTGACGGCAAAAAAAGGGGGAGCCGGCGTCTTGCCGGCTCCCCACCAGGGGGCTAAAGCGCCCAACGGCCCGCTCGTGCAGGGCGTCGTTCCGTGCTTGCGCGGCAAGCCGCGCATCGCTATGGTCTATGCGACGTCAGATACTGCGTTTCCAGGCCTGCGCACGCCGGCCGCGTGCTCGATAGCTTCCTGCATCATTCCCTGGGAGCGCATCACGATCTGTCGGACCTGCTCCGCATACGTCTGGGCGTGCTCGAGAAATTGCTGCGGCAGGCCCCCCGCGTCAGTGGATGGCGCTCGTCCGAATGGCATCGATGACAAGACGGCTTGTCCTTGCTCCATCATTGCCTTCAGGGCATCGAGATTGAGATGCGTCAGCGTCTGAAAACGTTCGAACGCTTCGTTCTGCAAGCCGAAAATTGCCGGTAACGCACGCTGGCCGAAGTCAGCGGATTGCTCAATAGCAGCGATGTTCATTGAATGAATGCTCCCGAATCGACCCGGCACGTGCGTCCAAAGGATTTCGGAGGCGAGCGTCTCGCTAAAGACCAGCAGGTCGGAGCGACCCAGCACCACTAATGCTGCGCCGCAACAATGCCCACTGTATACCTTTCCCCGCGGATGTACAGCGGTTCTTCAGCGCTTCCATTTGCGCTACAACGCCCTCAGGTCGGGCAACAGTCGATCGAATTCGCGCTTCACCACCGCATAGCATTCGCAGACACGCTTTTCCAGGCCTGGTCGATCCAGTACCTCGATGTGACCGTAGCTATAGCGGATGAGGCCCGCGTCCTGAAGCTTCATGGCCGCCTCGGTGACGCCGGGCCTGCGTACGCCGAGCATGTTGGCGATCAGTTCCTGAGTCATCTTCAACTCGTTGGACGGCAGCCGGTCGATGCTCAGCAGGAGCCAGCGGCACAATTGCTGATCGATCGAATGATGCCGGTTGCACACCGCGGTCTGCGCCATCTGCGTGATGAGGGCCTGCGTGTACCGCAGCAGTAACCGCTGCGTAGGCCCGGCTCGATGGAACTCCTCCTTGAGGATGCGCGCCTCGAGCCGGTAGGCTTTGCCCGCGCTCTGCACGACCGCTCGACTCGGCGTGGTTTCCCCTCCCATGAAGAGCGCAATGCCGACCACCCCTTCATTGCCGACGATCGCGATCTCGCCCGACGCCCCGTTCTCCATCACATAGAGCAGCGAGACGATTGCGGTCGACGGGAAATAGACGTGATGGAGGCGGTCGCCGGATTCGTAGACGACCTGTCCCAGTGGCATATCCACCTCCACCATATGCGGACCGATGCGCGCCCACTCGGCTTCCGGCAAAACCGAAAGCAGGTGGTTTCCAAGAGATTGATTTGCGTTTGGCATGGAAGACTCCTGGAGGTTCGATTGAGACTAACAAGAGGTGACGTCGAGCGCCATTGGATGACCGCCGCGAGTGCATTCGCGAATACGACAAAGTGGTGGAACGCAAGAATGCCCCCTCCCCTCGGACTGTAAACGAATGCTCCAGGGCTTGCGCGTGTCTTCTCTGTACGCTGTCGTACCGCATCCGCAGCTTTGATGGCGTAGCTTAAGATTCGATTCCACGAATTCGTGAGGGGTGTCGCTGTGCGAACGCATTGCGAGCACCATCGGTCATGTCCAAATCAATCGAACCGCATTGCGCGACGCCGGCAACGCTAGCCGAGTCGCCCGAAGCGCCCGGCGTACGGGCATTGGTCCCCATTGCTGCTGGAGTAGCCGTCGTCGCGGGCCTTTATTTCGCGCGTGAGGTCCTGATTCCTGTCACAGTCGCTGTTCTATTGAGCTTCCTCATCTCGCCTCTGGTCAATATGCTGGTCCGCGTCAGGCTCGGACATATCGCTTCGGTTCTCGTCGCTGTATTGCTTTCGCTCTCTGTGATCATCCTGCTTGGCGCGGTGATCGCGACCCAATTGACCAATCTCGCTGTGGGCATTCCCCGGTATCAGGCGACGATAGAAACAAAGATCGATGCCGCGCGCACCCTCACGTTTTCGAAATTGAACGCTCTGACAGGCGCCGTTGGCGAAGCGCTTCAACACGCGACGATCGGTCACTCGCAAACCGTCCGCCAGCCTGAGCCCACCTCCGGTTCGAATGCATCCCCGTCGCCCGCCGCGCTTCCGGTCGAGGTGCGCGAGCCCGCTCCCACCGCCTTCCAGCTTATCCGGCGCGTGCTGTCCCCCGTTGTCAGCCCGCTTGAAACGACTTTTATCGTGTTCGTCGTTACCGTAGTCATTTTGCTCCAGCGAGACGATCTGCGAAATCGCGCGATCCGGTTGTTCGGCTCCAGAGATCTGCATCGGACGACGACCGCCATGGACGAGGCCGCGCGCCGCCTCAGCCGGTATTTCCTCGCGCAACTCGGAGTGAATGCCGGCGTGGGCGTCGTGATCGGCACGGGCCTGTTTTTCATTGGCGTCCCCAACCCCGTACTTTGGGGCATTCTGGCCGCGCTGTTGCGCCTCGTGCCCTACGTTGGCATCTGGATATCCGCGCTCCTGGCTATCGCACTTGCCTCAGCAGTCAGTCCCGGGTGGTCGATGGCGATCTGGTCGCTGGCGCTCTTTTTGACGGTCGAGTTGCTGGTCGGTCAAGCCGTCGAGCCCTTGTTATATGGCCATAGCACCGGCCTTTCCCCGTTTTCGGTCGTCGTTGCCGCGATTTTCTGGAGTTGGATATGGGGGCCTGTCGGGCTCATCCTGTCCACGCCGCTGACGCTTTGCGTTCTGGTTCTGGGCCGCCACGTTGCCCGGCTCGAATTTCTCGACGTGCTGCTCGGTGACCAGCCGGCGCTGACTCCAATCGAAAACTTCTACCAGCGCGCGCTCGCGGGCGACCCGGATGAAATACTGGAGCAAGCGGAAATCCTGCTGCGCGACCGGGCGCTCTCGGCCTACTACGACGAAGTCGCACTCGAGGGATTGCAACTCGCCGCCAACGATGTTGCACGCGGCGGTGTGACAACCGCACAGCTGGCGCGAATCCATGACACGACGAACGACCTCATAGAAGGTCTGGACGCCTTCGCCGACATGGATCCGGCGCCGGTGGCGGCCAACGACAGCGCGAGCGCTCTGACGCCCTCGCGCGCCGTACAAAACGTGCCGCTCGAACTGATGCCTCCCATTGTCCCAACGGACGCGCAAGCTTCAATGGCCGAGCGCGCCGACAATCCCATTGTTTGCATAGCAGGACGGGGCCCGCTCGACGAATTGGCATCGGCCATCCTCGTTCAGCTTCTGGGAAAGCACAATCGCGACTGCCGGGTGATCCCGCATGACGCGGTCTCTCGCGTGCGGATCGACAGCCTCGACCTCACTGCGAAGACGGTATGCATCTTCTATCTCGATATAGACGGCATCCCGTCACATCTGCGCTACCTGCTGCGACGCCTGCGGCAGCGCTTGCCGGACACACCGATCGTCGTAGGCCTCTGGCCTGCGGGCGGCACCGATCAGTGGAGCAAGGACCTGCAGAGCGCAATCGGCGCCGACCGCTACGCGACTTCAGTTCGGGAGATGATCGACGCATGCCTTACCTCGAGGAATACGCTCGGGGCAATGGACCGCGAGCCTCGAGATGAAGCCCTCACGGTGCAGCAACTGCGACCGTCTCCGAGTTGACCGAGCGCCGGAATGACTTGGCGTGCGGGGTGCCCTTGGCTCATGCATGCGTATTTGCGGTCTCGCTGTCCGCCGCCGTACCGACTGCGTCGCCAATTCGTGCCAACCTCACGCTAGCGGTCTCGGTTTGATTCGAATGGCATGCTCCGCCACTTGCAGGAAACAAGCATCGGCAGGCATGTCGCACGGGAACCATACAGACTCCGCACGCACTGCGCGAAGCGCGAAACGCGGCGACAAACACACCGAAGCGCCAGCAAAACAAGGCTCATGGAGAAGCATCATGTTAGGAACCGTATTGGTCGTACTACTGGTGCTCCTGTTGATTGGGGCCGCGCCGACCTGGCCGCACAGCCGTTCATGGGGGTACATGCCCAGCGGCGTGCTCGGCGTGCTGTTGCTCATCGTCGTCGTGCTGCTGCTTGTTGGCAGGATTTGAGCGGCGAACACCGAACGAAGCTCATTCACGACTGTTTAAGGCTCTCTGCCTCGCCGGACGACGCCCTCGGCCATGAGGTGACATCTACGCCGAGGGTCACGGTCACACTGTGGCGTTGACCGTCGTCCACCAATCGCACCGTTGTCTTGCCGGATTCGAGCACCGTACCGTTCACTTCCATGCTGCTCACGCCTCGGCTGACGCCGCACGGGTTCTTGACAGTGATGTCGTATCGCGCGGCGCCATGGCGGAACACGGCAGTGAAGCCAGGCCAGCCTTTCGGCACGCACGGTTCGATCGACAGCTCCTCGCCGTGCTTGCGGATGCCAAGCAGCCCCTCGATGCCGGCCCGATACATCCATCCCGCCGAGCCCGTATACCACGTCCATCCGCCGCGCCCTACATGCGGCGCTACCGAATAAACGTCGGCGGCGAGGACGTACGGTTCCACCTTATAGCGCCTCCCGCCGCTTCGCGTACGCGTGCGATTGATCGGGTTGAGCAGCGCGAACAACTCCGCAGCGCGATCGCCGTCGCCCAATTGCGCGAAGGCCAGCACCGACCATACGGCGGCATGCGTGTATTGGCCGCCATTTTCCCGAATGCCGGGCGGATAACCCTTGATATACCCCGGCTCGAGAAACGTGCGATCGAACGGCGGCGCGAACAGCAACGCCAAGCCGTCCTCGCGGCGAATCAGCCGGCTATCCAGCGCGGCCATTGCGCGTTCGGCCCGCGCCGCGCCCGCCGCACCCGACAGCACGCTCCACGATTGCGCAATCGCATCGATCGCGCACTCATCGTTGCTGGCCGCCCCAAGGGGCGTGCCGTCGTCGAAGTAGCCGCGCCGGTACCATTCGCCATCCCAACCCGCGCCCTCGAGCGCGGTGCGCAGCGCTTCGGCTCGCTCGAGCCAGCGGTCCGCCCGTTCGCCATCGCCACGTGTACGCACGATCGGTGCGAACGCCATGAGCGCGGCATAGAGGAACCAGCCGAGCCAGACACTTTCTCCCCGCCCCTCTTCGCCGACCCGATTCATGCCGTCGTTCCAGTCGCCCGTGCCGATCAGCGGCAAGCCGTGCGCTCCGAAGAGCCCCAGGCTTTGCTCCAGACCACGCACGCAATGCTCGCACAGCGGTGCGCTGAGCTCCGAAACAGTCGGCACGAAGTAAGCGTCATGCTCGCCGGCGGCCAGCGGTCTGCCCTCGATAAACGGCACAGCAACGTCGAGAATCGCCCGGTCTCCGGTCACGTCGACATAATGGGCCACCGTGTAGGCAAGCCACGCCCGGTCGTCCGAGATGCGCGTGCGCACGCCGGCGCCGTCCTGAGGCAGCCACCAATGCTGCACGTCGCCCTCCGAAAACTGTCGCGCCGCCGCGCGCAGCAGGTGCTCGCGGGTCAGCGCCGGGCGTGCAACGGCGAGTGCCATACCGTCTTGCAACTGATCGCGAAAACCGTAAGCGCCACTCGCCTGATAAAAGCCAGCGCGCGCCCAGATGCGGCAGGCGAGCGTCTGATAGAGCAGCCAACGGTTGAGCATCAGGTCCATCGTGCGATCCGGCGTGGACACCTGAACGACTCCGAGCGTGTCGTCCCAGAATGCGGTCACGGCGGCGAGTACCGCGTCGAGATCCGCTTTGCGATAACGTGCAATCAATCGCCGTGCCGCCTCCGGCGCATCCGTTTCGCCGAGCAGAAATATCACTTCTGCGGTCCCGCCGGGCTCCAGTTCGATCGAGCATTGCAACGCCGCGCAAGGATCGAGACCCGCCCCGACCTTCCCGGACAGCGGCAAGGCACCCGCGCCAGTGGCGAGCCCCGCAGGATCGTTCAAGGTCCCGTTGCGGCCGATGAATTCGCACCTGTCGGCGCTCCATGCGGTCTGTTCGCCGCCCAGATCCGCGAACGCGACGCGGCCGCGGTAAGCCTGGGTCCAACCATTGCAGGCGAACATCGCCCCCGTGGCCGCGTCGATCTCGCTGATGGTATGTGGCGCGGCAACGCTGCGTGATGCACCCAATGCCCATTCGGCGTAGGCCGTCACCGAAAGCCGGCGCGGACGGTTCGACAGATTGCGCAGCGTCAGACGCGATATCTTGAGCGGGTCCTCGAGCGGCACGAATTGCAGCAACTCGAGCGCGACTTCTTCAGCGGTGTGCGCGAAGCGGCTATAGCCCTGGCCGTGACGCGCGATGTACGGCGCGGCACCTGGCGTGTTGTCGCGCGCGGCGCTCGCCTGGGGCCCCCACAGCATGCCTGTCTCGTCGTCGCGAACGTAAAACGCTTCTGCTGGGGGGGCGCTGACCGGATCGTTCGACCAAGGCGTCAGTTGGTGCTCTCGACTGTTCGATGCCCACGTGTAGCCGCTACCCTCGGCCGACACCAGAAAGCCGCAACCCGGATTCGCGACGACATTGACCCACGGCATCGGCGTGCATTGACCCGGCGCGAGGACCGTCACGTATTCGCGACCATCGTTCGCAAACCCGCCGAGACCATTGAAGTATTCAAGTCCGGCCCCCGGCTGAATGCTCGTGACCGGCGCCGGCGCCGGCACAGGCGCCGGCGAAGGCGAGCGCCTGACGCGCGGCTGGGCCGGTGCCGGACGTGGAGCCGAGCTCGCCAACCGCTGCAGCTGATCGAGCAAGCGGCCGTTGCGCGCTGCCAGCACCACCCGCGCGGCAACGGGAAAGAGTGCGCGCGCGTCGCTCGACATCAGGTCCGCACGCAACACGAAGATCTCGCCGCGCACGGCGCCGCCTGAGCGCTGCCGGGGCGGACCGGAGCGCACCAGCGTTTCGAGCGCGCCCTGCAAATCCTGCACGTACGACGACGCGCGCTCGTTGACGATGACCAGGTCGACCGCGAGCCGCTTCATGCGCCAGTATTCGTGAGCGTGCACCAGCTGCCGCACCAATGCCATATGCTCGGCGTCATCGATCCGCACCAGCAGGATGGGCAGATCGCCCGACACGCCATGCGCCCATAGCGGCGCGGCGCCCATGCCACCCGCTGCGGCCACCGCCTCCATTCCGCGCAGCAGTGCCGCGGAGTTCGGCCGCAGCGAAGGATCGCCATACAGCATGGCCCCAGCCATCCGTTGGAACAGGCTGGCTTCATCCGGGCTCACCCCGTTATGGCGCAACTGCACTTGGGCCTGCGTCCAGGCGAGCATCGCCGCCCGCGCGAACGAAGCACTGTCGCGATGTTTGTCCACCAAATTCAGTAGTTGCGCGCGCGACTCGGCGACGATAGTCCAGAAGGCAATGCTCGCGGTCGCGCCCGGCTCGATGACGAGACGCCGCCGCATCGTGAACGCGGCATCGAGCACCGCGCCTGCCGAATTGCCGAGGGTCCGCTCGTCTGCGAGACCCAGTGGTGAACGGACGCTCCGGCCTCGCCCGATAAAGCGCGCGCGATCCGTTTCGACTTCGATGCGCCCGAGAGCAGCGCCTTCGACCACCGCAAGATGGGCGGCCCAGACCTCCGGTTCGCTCGGTGCGCGACGGCGCCGCGTCGCCAGAATGACACCCGGCTCAGGCAGATACTCAGTCTCGATGAACAGCTTGGAGAACGCCGGGTGCGCCTCATCGCTGGCCGGCGGTGCAAGCACGATCTCAGCGTAGGACGTGAGTTCGATGGTGCGTGCGCGCGACCCGCCGTTGGCCACCGATACCCGCCGCACCTCCGCGTCGTCCTCCGCGGATACCACCACATCGAGCGAGGTGGTCAGCGCCCCGTCGCGCCGGACAAACTCCGCGCGGTCTTCCGCGAACGTCACGTCGTAGCTGTCGGGCACCACCCCCGTCGGCTGCCATGCGGCCGACCAGAGCTCGCCGCTTGCCACGTCGCGCAGATACACGTAGCTGCCCCAGTCGTCGCGCGTCGCATCCTCCCGCCAGCGCGTGACGGCCAGATCGTTCCAGCGGCTGTACCCGGAGCCGGCCGCCGTGAGCATCACGGAGTAATGGCCATTCGAGAGCAGATGGGTCGCGGGCGATGGGTCATTCGCCCACAGCAGTCGCCGTGCGACAGCCGGCTCGACGTCGCGCATCGGGCCTGTGCTGCGGTTCTCGTCGACCCGCAGATGAGCGACGGCCACCCTGCCCGGCATGCGTTCCTGCAAGAGCAGCTCGGTTGCCTGGACGGCTGGCTCCGCATGGAAGAAGGTGCGGATGCGTCCGCCCAGCAGCGCATTGGCGATGGATACGATCGACATGCCCTGGTGATGCGCCATGAAAGCGCGTACCACCGCAACCTGCTGCCCCTCGGGTACGCGCGCGGGCGTATAGTCGAGCGCTTCGTAGAAGCCGAAGCGCCCGCCCGCTCCCGCGGCGCTCAGGCGTTCGAAGTTGCGCATGGCCGCCGATGGCATGACCATCGCGGCGAGCGCGGTCGCATACGGCGCGATGACGGCATCGTGACCGAGACCGCGCTTGAGCCCGAGATCCGGGATGCCGAAGCTCGAGTATTGATACGTGAATTCGAAATCCCGTGCGTTGTATGCGGATTCGGAGATTCCCCACGGCAAGCCCAGCGTCGCGCCGTAACTGATCTGCCTGCGCACGGCCAAGCCGTTGGTTCGCGCGAGCAGGCTGCTCGCCGGCGCGCGCATCACGAGCGAAGGCATCAGGTATTCGAACATCGAACCCGACCATGAGACCAGCGCGGCGCCGCCCGCGACAGGGGTCGCGACGCGGCCCAGCCGGAACCAGTGGCGCGCGGGAATGTCGCCTTTGGCGATCGCAACGAAGCTCGCGAGCCGCGCCTCCGACGCCAGCAGATCGTAGCTGCTGGGATCGAGCCGACCCTCGCTGACCGCGTAGCCGATCGACAACAAATTGCGCGTCGGGTCCAGCAGGAAACCGAACTCCATCGCATCGGCCATCTGCAACGCGGTATCGGTCAGTGTGCGCAAGCGTGCGTGCAGTGCGGCCCAAACGTCCGGGGCGCAAGCACTATCGCTGCGATGACTGCGAACCGCAAGTTCGAGCGCGTCGGCCCAAAACAGCACATCGTCGAGCGGGCCGTCTCGATCGCGATGCTTCTCATCGACCAGGGCACGCGCGATATCGGCCACCGTGGCGGCGAGCAGCGCGATTGCCGGCCACGCCGGTGCGAGCTCTGTTGGCGTGCTGCCGTCCGCTGCTGGCGCGTCCGGTCCCGCGTCGACGAGCACTGCCTGCAGCGCGGCCACGGCTTGGTCGAACTCGCCATGCAAAGGGCTCCGCGTGCTCTCGCTCCGGCTCGCTCGCAAGGTGTCGCACAATAACGCCAAAGTGTCGCGGACGCCTGCGAAGGCCACCACCCGCCCTGCGTGGGCAGCCTGAGTCGCCCACGTGCGGCAGGCATTGCCCAGCGCGATCAGATGCCCGGCAAGATTGCCGCTGTCGACCGACGACACATACTTCGGTTCGAGCGGCCGCAGATCCTGGGTGTCGTACCAGTTGTAGAAGTGTCCGCGGTAGCGCGGCAAGCGCTGCATCGTGGCGAGTGTCGCTTCGAGCCGCGTGACGGTGTCGAGGGTGCCGACCCAACCAAACTCGCGCGCGCTGACCGTGGAAAGCAGATAGAGCCCGAGGTTGGTCGGCGACGTCCGATGCGCGACGACCGGCCGCGGATCCTCCTGGAAGTTATCCGGCGGCAGCAGCTGATCGGCGGCCGTGACGAAGGTTTCGAAATAGCGCCACGTCCGGCGTGCATGGAGCCGCAGTTGCCGCGCGTCTTCGCTTCCTACGATGAGTTCGCCGGCCGGCCAGGGCGCGAGGCTCGTCCAGTACGCGACGGCAGGCGATGCGATCCAGGCAAACGCGAATGGAACGCCCGCCCATGCACCGTCATTACCGAAGCGCCACGCTGCCCACGCGCTCGCCGCGATGCCCAAGAGCGCGAGCATGAGGCCGCCGCGCATGCGCAGGAATGTCGCGGCAAGTGTGAGCCGATCGCGGATACCCGCTTCGGCCGCGGTCGTCCATTCGAGCAGGTGCCGGTGACTGATCAGCACGCGGAACAGCGTACGGGCGATCGCATCGATCATCGACCACGTCTGCTGCGGCAGGAAGAAGATGGACAATCCAAGCCGCGCGAGCGCGAGCCGCAGATCGTCCAGCCACACGAACAGCAGGCTGCGCGCCGTCATTTTCACGTGCGCGCGTTGCCAACGCGGCACGAGCGCGCTCAGCGAGGGTAGCAGCACCGGCAAAGCGATGGTTGCCACCACGAAGCCTGTCCAGCCGAGCGCAACGGGCAACGGCAAGCTCCAGCCTGCCAGCAGTGCGACAAATGCGGCGGGCGCCGTGAGCGTGCGGCGCAGGTTATCGAGTACCTTCCAGCGGCCCGTCGCTCCCAGCGCCCTATCTGCGCGTCGGGGCGCCATCGCCAACCATGGCAGCAGTTGCCAGTCGCCGCGCGCCCAGCGATGCTGGCGTGCTGCGCAGACGTCGTAACGGGCCGGAAACGCTTCGACCACCTCGACATCGGACGCGAGGCCGGCGCGCGCAAAAATACCTTCGAACAGATCGTGACTGAGCATCGTGTTATCGAGCACGCGTCCTGCCAGGGCGGTCTCGAAGGCGTCCACATCGTAGATCCCCTTGCCCGCATATGAGCCTTCGTCGAAGAGGTCCTGATAGACGTCCGACACCGCGGCCACATAGGGATCGATGCCGCTCGGACTCGAGGAAACGCGCTGGAACAGCGAACCCTCGGCGCCCACCGGCAGCGACGGCGTCACACGCGGCTGCAGCACGCCGTAGCCGTCGACGATGCGCCGGCTTGCATCATCGAACACCGCGCGGTTCAGCGGATGAGCCATCTTGCCGATCAGCCGGCGAACCGTGTCGCGCGGCAAGCGGGTATCCGCATCGAGCGTGATCACGTAACGAACTTGAGACGGCACGGCGGGCGGTTGCCCATCGATGCCGATGAACGAGGTATCGAGCGCGCCACGCAACAGCCGGTTCAGCTCATGCAATTTTCCCCGCTTGCGTTCCCAACCCATCCATTGCCGTTCGGCGGCGTTCCAGGTGCGTCGCCGATGCAGCAGGAGGAACCGCTCCCCATCCAGCCCGCCCGCATAGAGGCGGTTCAGCCGGGCGATGCCCGCTGCCGCGGCCGCCAGCAGCGCGTCGTCGCCATCGGCCTCGGCAGTCGGCGAATCGGTCCAGTCGGATAACAGCGCATAGTAAAGCTCGCCTTCCGGGCTTGCGAGGTGATGAACTTCGAGCCGCTCGACCTGTTCGGCCACTGCCGCCGGCGTCGTCAGCAGCGTGGGCACGGCGACTACCGTGCGCAAGGCGGCCGGGATACCGTTACGCAAAGCAAGGCCTGGAAGCACGATTGCGCCGACGTCGCGCATGACGCCACGGTTGACGATCGCCACCGCCACGTCCACCGCCGGCAGCAACCCGGCGAAGCCCAGCCAAACCAGCCAACCAGCATGAGGGACGAGGCCGTCCAGCAGCGCCAGCACGCCCGCCAGCATCAGCGCGCAAAGCAACACGATACGGCCGATATAGCCGCCAATTCCGGCGCGGCGCGTGAAGCGATGCAACCACACGGCAACCGGGGCGCGATAGCCGATTGCGGCCTCTAGCGAACGGCGACCGCCCGCCAGCAGGTAATAACCGGGATCGGTCGTGCGGCGCGCCGCCGTGTCGGCGGCCTGCGGGCCGTTGTTCCGTGCCGTGGCATGCTCCGCATTGGCTTGTTGTGCCGCCTGCTCCGCGGCCGCAACGGCACGACGCGCGATATCGGTCTCGCTGACCCCCGAGCCGCGTGCCAGCGCCTCGATGGCGCCGCGATATAAATTACGCGTCGCGAAATCCATCTCGACGAAACCGGGATGGGTCCGCAAGATTTCATCGACTGGGCTGATACGCTCGAACATCTGCGTCCAGTCGGCGTCGGAAATCGAGCGCATGCTCGTAATCACGTTGCGCACCGTCAGACTGGCCGCGCCCTGCCGCTGATGCACAGCAGCCACGATCCCCTCCGCCGTGGTGTGCTGGGCCAGGAGGCGCTCGCGAAGCCAGGCAACCGCGGGCGTCACCTCAGGGTCCTGGTCGTGCAGCCGTTGCAACAACTGCACCGCGAAAGTGTCGCGTAAGGCCGAGCATCCGTAGCGCGCGACGAATGCGGCAACCGGCTCCGGCGGTTGCCCCCGCGCGCCGAGAAGGCGATCAGCCATCGCGTCGGCTTCCAATCGACCTGATCGCTCGTCGGTGACCTGGTCCGCGAGGCGCCGCAGATTCTCTATCAGCACGATGCGCAGCGTGATCGCGACCGCCCAGAGTTCGCCGATCGTCAGCGGCTGCACCGTTTGGTAGGCCAGCACGAACCGGCACAGCAGATCGGGATCGAAGCGACTGTCGGTATGGGCGACGAAGGCCCAGGCGAGACCGAATACTCGAGGATAGCCGGCGAACGGGCCGCCGTTCAGCTTGGGCAGTTGCCGATAGTAGCTGGGCGGCAGGTCGTCGCGAATTTGCCGGACCTGCTCTTCGACCATGTAGTAGTTGTCGAGCAGCCACTCTGCTGCCGGCGTGATCGCTTCATCGTGCGCGGCGGCGGCCACGGTCGCTTCGTAGGCGTGCAACAGGTGGTCCGCATTATCCTTGAGTCTCGTTGCAAGCGACGGCCCGGCAAACGATCTCTTCGAGATTTGCTGTGCTTCCGCAAGACTGCGAGCATGCTGCGCCAGCCGTTCTTCGCCGAAGAGCTCTTCGCGAACCGGCTCCGTGCTGTTCCATGGCGACGACGATCTGCGACGTTGGCCCATCGCGTAACCTCGTCCACGTCCAGTTGTGTATTTCATTGCGATCGGTCCCATGCAATGCGCTCGCTGTTGCGCTTCACTGCACGGCGCCGTCACGCTCGGCCGTCTGTGTCTCCAACATGTCGTCGATCCATGCCTGAGCCTCGTCGACGATGCGTGTCAAGTGAACCTCATCGCGAAAGCTCTCCGCATAGATCTTGTACATGTCTTCGGTTCCTGATGGGCGCGCCGCAAACCATCCGTTCTTCGTGATGACCTTGATGCCGCCAATGGCGGCGTGATTGCCTGGCGCGCGATCGAGCACCTGCTCGATCTTTTCGCCTGCCAGCTCGGTATGGGTGAAGTGCGCAGGCGAGAGCCGCGCCAGCAGCGCACGCTGCTGCGCCGTCGCCACGGCTTGCACGCGACGTTCGGTCGGCTCGCCCAATCTCTGGGTCAGATCGCGGTAAATCTCGGCGGGATCGCGGCCTGTTCGAGTCGTTATTTCGGCTGCGAGCAATGCGGGCACGATCCCATCCTTGTCCGTCGTCCACGTCGTGCCGTCCAGCCTCAGACAGCTCGCGCCTGCGCTCTCTTCTCCTGCAAAGCCGAGCGAACCGTCAAGCAAGCCGCCGACAAACCATTTGAATCCCACCGGCACTTCGTAGAGCCCACGGCCGAGCTTCGCGCTCACGCGATCGATCATCTGGCTGCAGACGATGGTCTTGCCCACCGCGGCGTCGGCGGGCCACTTCGGACGATGCAAGTACAGGTAATCGACGAGGACCGTGAGATAGTGATTCGGCGGCAGCAGCCCCGCGTTACGCGTGACGACACCATGCCGGTCGTGGTCGGTGTCGCACGCAAACGCCACATCGAAGCGGTCCTTCTGCTCGAGCAGCGTTTGCATCGCATAGGGCGACGAGGGGTCCATGCGAATCCGCCCGTCCCAATCGAGGCTCACGAAGCGAAAGGTGGGATCGACCTCGTCATTGACCGAAATCAGATTCAAGCCATATCGTGCAGCAATCGGCCCCCAGTAGTGCACACCGGCGCCACCGAGCGGATCCACTCCAAGGCGGATCGGCGCGCCGCGCACCACATCCATATCGATGACATTGGCGAGGTCGCCGACGTATGCGTTGAGGAAGTCATGGCGGTGCGTCGTCGTGGCGCGCAGCGCCTTCGACAGCGGTACGCGCAGCACGCCGTCGAGCTTCGCTTCGAGCATGGCGTTCGCCGCTGCCTCGACCCAGCGGGTGACGGTCTCGTCCGCCGGTCCGCCGTTCGGCGGGTTGTATTTGAGCCCACCGCTTTCCGGCGGGTTGTGCGAAGGCGTCATCACGATGCCATCCGCCAGGCCCGCAGCGCGGCCGCGGTTGTAAGCCAGGATCGCGTGTGACACGGCCGGCGCGGGTGTGTATTCGCCGATCTGCGCAATCATGACGTCGACGCCGTTGGCGGCCAGTACCTCGAGCGCGCTCGCGCAAGCAGGTTCCGAGAGCGCATGCGTATCGATTCCGAGAAACAGCGGGCCGTCGATGCTGTGGTGCTTTCGATAACGGCAAATGGCCTGCGTAATGGCAAGAACATGCCACTCATTGAAGCTACGCTCGAACGCCGAGCCGCGATGCCCGGACGTGCCGAATGCTATCCGTTGCTCGGGAATCGAGGGGTCCGGTACATCGGTGTAGTACGCCGTGACCAGCCGCGCAACGTTGACCAGCATCGCATGCGACGCGAGCGTGCCGGCGAGAGGATTGATGTTCATTGCGGCCTCCATTTCCAGTCGAAACGCGAGACGGCTAGGCCTGCGAACGGCAATCATCCCGGATCACAATGTGTCGCGATCACCTACCTAATCGACTGCGCGAATATCGTTGTCTTCGTCGCGGGCCGGCTGCCGCGTATCACGCGTCTTTCTTCGGGGTGGGCTGGGGCCGATATCGCCACTTGGTGGCTGCGGAATCGATATGCGCGTCATCCTGCTTGCGCTTGTCCTCCCGCGCTTGGTCGGCCAAGCCGTATTCCACTCGTCGGTCCCGGGGAGGCTGATTTACATCGCGTTGGTATCGCATAGCGCCTCTTGTCGATCGCTTGCATCAGGTTGGATATCTTCCAGCCATCATCCGATCAACCTGGCCGCAGGTCTGTACGCTAAAGGACTGTTTCGCGGGCCGCGCGCCCCCTGCCCTTGAGATCGACTCGGCGCGCGCTGAGACGCTCCATTTCGACTTGTTTACCGTCCCAGCGGACGATGTGCGCCTGCTCTCCCCTGTATTCCGGGGAACGGCCGGTTGGCCAGCGGCGAATCGTCGGGACATGCGCGCGACAGGGCAATCGCGCCCACCGCCTGCGCGAGTATGCCGAGCGCTCGGGCTCGCGCCCGCTCCCGCTCGGCGCCGTCCGACGCCATCGTACCGTTTTGGAGTTCGTGTTCGCCTTGATGAGCCGGAAGATCATGCGCCTCCCAAGAAGGCAGAATGTCGGTTACTCGTTTCTCTTCGTGCATCCCGACGGTGCCCAGCTCGCCGAAATTGGCGAATTGCTCGAATCGGAACGCATTCGTCCCATCATCGACAAGGTCTTTCCGTTCGAGCAGGCGAAGGAAGCGCTCGAATACCTGGCTCAGGGACGCGCCAAGGGCAAGGTCGTCGTTAGGGTCAGGTGATTCCGCAAACGGTTGCCGAGTCCCGCTATCGACTACCCATCGGGTCCGTCCGCCGCAATGCAGGCGCGCAGTGCCGCCATGACCTCCCGGTCGAGCCAGTCGGCCGGTGCGAGACCCATCCCGGCCGCGCAAAGCGCTTGCTGCACGCTGATCACACGCCCGGCGAGGTAGTGCTTTGCGCTACCGATAGCCGCCTCGAACGCATTCGCGCGTTGGTTGATTTCCTCGGGGTCGGCGCTGACCAGCAACACTGCATGCGCCAGTACCGCATGCAGCGGCGATGACGTTGCTTCCGATGCGGTCTCGAGACGCCGCCAATATTGAGCGGTACCTGCGATCTTGCGAACATCATCCGGTGGTCCTCCCCAAGCCAGATTGAAGCGACCGTCGCAGAAAGAGCCCTCCACCGTTTGCCAATGCGTCTCCAATCCCAACATTCCAAGCGCCCTTTGCAACAGTTCGCACAGGTGCCGATATACGGCCTCGGAAAGCTCGCCCACCGTTCCCCGTACCCGATAGGCAAGGCTCACATTGACGATGCCCGGCCCTTGTGGAACGAGCCCGCCCCCGGACATGCGCAAGAAAACCGGGCAACCGCGCCGCGCGAACTCCGCCCGAGCCGGATCGAGTGCCGTGTAGCGCCGGTAGCTACGCGGCACCACGAGCGAGAGCGGAGCCTCCCAAAGATGCGCAACCCGCCGCCCCTTTGCGGCCAGCGAGAGCAACTCCTGCTCCGCGGCGAGAGGATCGTCCGAACCGATTGCGAAATCGACGATATCGAATGACATAGGCATCTGGAACGAAGACCTCCCGAGCGCCGCTCACAGGGTCGCCAGTTCCGCCGGCGACACGATGATCTTCACATTGCCAGCGGCCGGAAGAACAAGACATCAACCGCCAGACAGATGACGTTGCAATGCCGCGTTCACTTCGCTGGCTTTCTCGAGCATGGCCATGTGGCCGGTAGCGTCGAATCGAATCACTTTCGCATTCGATGGTGCATTGGCCGCCTGCTCGGCCGGAATCACGCGGTCGTCGTTACCCCAGAACACGAGCACCGGCTTGTCCAATGCTGCGAGGTCGGCGGCCAACACCGCCGATTGTCTGCCGCCGCCGAAGAGTGCCGCACTCAGTTCCGCGAGCAACGGTTCGACACCGTCCATACGCTTGAATTTGAGCATGTCGTCGATCATCTGACGGCTCACCAAATCGGGATCGGCGAAAAGCTGTTCCAATACCGGCTTGAGTTCGCGCCGCGATTGCGCCCGCACGAAGCCGTCTGTATACCCGCCGTTGATCTCGGTATCGAAGCCGGCCGGGCTGACCAGCGCCAAACTCGCCACGCGCTCCGGTGAGCTGACCGCCATCTGGATCGCAATGGCGCCGCCCATTGAGTGTCCCACCAGGTGAGCCAGGCCCGTCACATCGGCGACGCGCAGGAACTTCAGAACGAACTCGGCCAGCGCGGCGATCGACGCGCCAGGTAGTTTGGCTTGGCTCTGTCCGTGCCCGGGGAGGTCCAGCGCGATGACAGGATGTCGATCGGCCACGGCATCGAGATTGAACAGCCAGTTGTTCAGATCGCCTCCGAAGCCGTGAATGAACACCACCGGCGTGCCCTGTTCCGGTCCGCGCCTTGCATAGCGAATACGGATTCCGTCGACGTCGGCATACTCGAATGCAGGTCCCGTCTCGTCTTCATCGCCTCCGGCGGCCGGCACCTCGTATGCAGCGATGTAGGCCTCGATTTGCGCATCGCTCACTTCGCTCTCGGCCAACACGCCCAGCAGCGCTTTGACAGGAAGCGTCTCGCCGCTTTGTGCGACGATCCGGCGCAGCAGCCCGGCATCCGTCGCTTCGACAGCATTGGAGATCTTGTCGGTCTCGACGTCGACGAGCGCCTCGCCCACTTCGATGCGCTGGCCCTCGTTCACGAGCCAGTCCTGCACGGTGCCTTCGCGCATCTCCAAGCCCCACTTGGGCATGACGATAGGGATGATCTGTGCGGCCATCACTGCTTGCCTCCTTTGCCCAGCGTGCGGCGCGCCGCCTCGGCGATCTGCGCGCCGCTCGGAATGTATAGATCTTCGAGCGTCGGCGAGAACGGCACCGGCACATGGGGCGGCGCAACCATCTCGATGGGCCCCTCGAGCGCGCCGAAAATTCGCTGCGCCACCTGTGCCGAAATGTCGGTTGCGAGGTTGCAGCGCGGGCTGGCCTCGTCGACGACCACGAGGTGGCCGGTGTTCTCCACCGATTCAAGCACCGTATCGATATCGAGCGGCGAAAGCGTACGCAAGTCGATCACTTCCGCTTCGATACCCTCCTTTGCCAACTGCGCGGCCGCCTCGAGCGCGCGATGCACCATCAATCCGTACGTCACGATCGATACGTGCTTGCCGTCGCGCACGACATTGGCCTCGCCGAACGGGATGACATACGAGTTCTCCGGCACGTCGCCTTCGAATCCGTAGAGGTTCTTGTGCTCGCAGAAAATCACGGGGTCGTCATCGCGAATCGCTTGGATCAAGAGTCCCTTGGTGTCGTATGGCGTGCTGGGGCACACAACTTTCAACCCGGGGATATGCGTGAACAGCGGGGTCAGCATCTGCGAGTGCTGTGCGGCCGCGCGAAAACCCGCACCGACCATACAGCGGATCACCACCGGCGTCTGCGCTTTGCCGCCGAACATATAGCGGAACTTGGCCGCCTGATTGAATATCTGGTCGAAACACACGCCCATGAAATCGATGAACATCAGTTCTGCGATCGGACGCATGCCGCACGCCGCGGCGCCGATCGCCGCGCCCACGTACGCGCTCTCGCTCAACGGCGTATCGAGCAAGCGGTCGCCGTGCTTCGCGTACAGGCCTTTGGTCACGCCGAGCACGCCGCCCCAGGCGTCTTTCTCGCCCTCGGCGCCGGCGCCGCCGACAATGTCTTCGCCGAGCATGATCACACTCGGATCGCGCGTCATTTCCTGGTCGATCGCTTCGTTGATCGCCATCTTCATGCTGAGTTTGCGGGCCATGATGCGTATTTCCTTTGATTCGTCGGGTTCGCGGTTCAATACTTCACGTAGACGTCGGTCAGCAGATCGGCGGGCTTGGGATGCTCCGCGGCCTTTGCTTCCTGCACGGCGCGCTCGATGAGCGAGGCGATCTCGCTGTCGATATCGTCGAGTTCGCCCTTCGTGAGCACGCCGGCCTCGGTCACGCGTGCCGCGAAAATCTTCAGGCAATCGCGATGGGTGCGGATGTCGTCGAGCTCGCCGGGCGCACGGTAAGTCTGTGCGTCGCCTTCGAAGTGGCCGTAAAAGCGCACCATCTTGCATTCGAGCAGCGACGGGCCGCCGCCCTCGCGAGCGCGTCGAATCACTTCACCCGCCGCTTCATGCACAGCGAAAAAGTCGGTGCCGTCCACTGTGACGCCCGGAATGCCGAAGCCGGCCGCACGATCGACATAGCTATCGACGGCGGTGCCGTACTCACGCGCCGTCGCTTCCGCATAGCCGTTGTTTTCGATGACGAAGATGACGGGCAGATTCCAGACCGCCGCGAGGTTCAGGCTTTCGAGAAAAGTGCCCTGATTCGAGGCGCCATCCCCCGCGAACGTGATGCCGACTTCGCCCTTCCCACGGAATTTCGCCGCCAAGGCAGCGCCGCAAATCAAGGGCGCGCCAGCGCCCAGAATGCCGTTCGCGCCCATCATCCCTTTGGAGAGATCGGCGATATGCATCGAGCCGCCCTTACCGTTGCAGGAGCCCCCGGTCTTGCCGTAGATCTCCTTCATCATGCCGATCACGTCCACGCCCTTGGCGATGCAATGGCCGTGGCCGCGGTGCGTGCTGGCGATGCGGTCGCCGTCGTGCAGGTGGTGCAAGATGCCCACGCCGGCCGCTTCCTCGCCCGCGTAGAGATGCACGAAGCCGGGGATGTCGCCGCGCGAGAAATCGACGTGCAGCCGCTCCTCGAACTCGCGAATCGTGCGCATCTTGCGATAGCACTCGAGTAGTTCTTTACGGCCCAGCGGCAGGGCTGCGGGGTTCGCTGTCATGCGTGTCTCCTTTGGTGGGTGTCGTTTCATGGTGCAAAAAAGGTCGGAAGGCTGGCGCTCCCCCGCCTGCCGCCGCCGAAAGTTGCGTGCGCAACAAACCGTGCGTGGCGGCGTAACGAAGGCAATCGGCCACCGCGACGGAACGAAACGCGCGCTCCCGTAAGGTGATCGCCAACCGATCGTCGGGCCCGAACGTGATTTCGCGCTCACCGTCCAGGGCCACTACACCGGCGCGTTGACTGACCATGACCGGCTCGCCGTCGACAAGCCGATGCCAGCCGTACACCGGCACGGGCTGCAAAAGGCCCGGTGCGATCGGTGCATGAAGATGGAAAAGCGGATCGGTTGCCTCGTATCGCGTGGCGTGCGGCTCAGGGGGAGCCACTTGCACATGCAGGCCGCCTGCTTCGCGCCGGCCCACCGGTGCGAGCATCCCGCCGATCGCCGACAAGCCGATCGCCTCGGGATCGGCAAAGGCCAAATAGATCGCAGCGAGCGAATCGGTCCGCCATAGCGCCTTTGCGCCGATGTAATGTTCGTTAGCGATCGCGACGTCCACGAGCGCGATGTCGTGTCGAACGGCGCCACCGCTCGCATTCAGCGTGACGTCGAGCCGCTTGTTGTAGACGAGCGCCCGATCGGGTGCGATGCGGCCCATCGCATAAAGCCCCACCGCGAGGCCCGCCGATGTGGCCTCGCGTAGCTCCGGATAAGCGTTATTGGTCCCGGTCGATAAACCGGCGATGGGAACCCGCCCGCACTCGCGCACAACGGCGCGATGCGTACCGTCGCCGCCCAGCACGACGATGGCCGCGACAGCCGCCTCGCGCATCAGGCGCGCGGCAAGAAACGTATCGTCGACACGGCCCGTCGCGGGCATCGCGAGCCACTCCAATCGCGGCCATACTTGGCTGCCGCTCGACGCAGCGCGCTCGCGTTTCAGATGCCGCTCGAGCATCGGCATCAAGCCTTCGCGGTCCGGCATCATCAACACGCGGGTCACGCCGCAAGCGCCGAGCGCCGCCATGGCGCGCAGCACGATGTTGACGCGGTCGGCCAATTGCAGACTGTTCGCGTTGGCCACGACACGGCGAATGTCGCGAGCCGACACGGGATTGGCAATGATGCCGACCGCGGGCGGACGAACCGGTGAAGGCTCGTGCATGCCTGTCTCCTAATGTATTGGTATCGACAGGCTTGACTGCAATAGGTATGCCATGCGAATCCCGGCTCAAAATTCCGGGATTACCCCGAAAGTTCAGCGCGGGAATATGCGATTTTCGGCGGAGACCGTGACAGGTGTCACAGCATCAGATGTCTCGCGATTGACAGGCGTATCGTTGGCCCGGCGCGCCTGCTGCTGCACACCGCTAAGCTCATTCGTCGTCAGGGCCGCCCGCAGCGCGTAACGAGACGGCATCGCTACGGTTCGGCGACTGGATGCCATGGCGAGCCATGCGCCGGTACAGGGTCATGCGGCTGATCCCCAATTCGCGTGCGACGGCACTGAGGTTCCAGCCATGGGCTCGCAGGTGCCGCGTGAGAACCGCGCATTCGGATTCGCACGCGTTCGGTTCGATGCCGGCGGCTCGCACCTGCTCGGCCTGGCCGCGCGCCGAAGCATCCGGGAGGCCTGAGACGCCCGGCCCGCCGATGCCATCGGGCAGATCGCCCGCTTCGATATGTTTGTTGCTGCACATTGCACGGGCATATTCGAGCGCGTTGCGCAATTCGCGCAGGTTGCCCGGCCAGCGATGCCGATGCAGCTGCGAGCGGGCCGATTCCGATAGCGTGAACCGCTGCGAGCCGTCGGATCCGGCGAGAAACTTGTCGATCAGCCAATCGAGATCGCTGCGTTCGCGCAGCGGCGGCAGGACGAGCCGGGCGCCGTTCAGACGGTAATAGAGGTCTTCGCGGAACCGCCCGTCACCGATCAGCCGGTCGAGCGGATGGTGCGTCGCCGATATCACTCGAATGTTGACCGGGACGGGACGCGAAGCGCCGATCGCGAGCACTTCGCCTTCGGCAAGCACGCGAAGCAGGCGCGACTGCAGATCTCTGGGCATGTCGCCGATCTCGTCCAGGAACAAGGTGCCGCCATCGGCCTCTTGAATCAATCCGCGCTTGGCTTTCGACCCGGCGCCCGAGAAGCTATTGGGCAAGTGTCCGAACAGTTCGCTTTCGATCAACGTTTCTGGAATCGCCGCGCAATTGACGGCGATGAACGGGCCGCCGCGACGCGCGCTTGCTCGATGCAACGCACGCGCGAGATACTCTTTGCCACTACCCGTTTCCCCGTTGATGAGCAAATTGATGGGCGCGTCGACAAGCCTCGCGGCCAGTTGCAACTGACGCTGCAGTGCCGCGTCGTCGCCGCATAGTGCGGCCAATTCGCGCGGCAGCGGCGCTTGCGCATCGTCCGCCGTGCGTGCCGGCAAAGGCAACATCGGCGGCATAGCGCTCAGATACAGGCACTTGCCGCTTCCCGTCATGCGGACGACGCGCTCCTCGCTCGGACGCGAATACACGAAGCGTCCCAATTGATCGAGCGGCAATTCGAACAATGCGTCGAACTGCATGCCGAGCAGCGGCGAACCCGCCGTATCCAAGCCGACGTCAGCCATCAACATCTTCTGAGCGCGGCGGTTATGGCCGACGATACGGCCGCTCGCATCGAGCGCGATCAAATACTCGGGATTGACGTCGATGAATTCCGGCGCGGGACTCAGTTTGAGGATCCAGTCACGTCTGTGACGCCTGAGGAAAAACGCATCCTCGATCCGGCTCGCATAAGTCCGCACGAGATAGAGCGCGAAGGTCTGACTGTCTTTTGCAAGCGGCGAACTCAACGCCGATATGTCCAAAATCGCATGAAGCTGGCCATGCGAATCGAACAGCGGCGCCGCGGTACAAGTCAAAGGAATATGCGTGGCATCGAAGTGATCGTCCCGATGCACGGTGAGCGCATGGCCCGTCGCCAGCGCCGTGCCGACCGCGCAAGTGCCGGCTCCATCCTCGCTCCATTCCGCGCCCAGATAGAGGCCCGCGCGGCGCAATCCGGCATCGGCGCCTTCGTCGCCCAGATAGTCGACAGCGACACCGTCCGCATCGGTCAGCAGTACGACATAACCCGTCCCCGCGACCTGACTGTAGAGTGTTTCCAGGCCATACCGTGCAATGCGGGCGAAATCGTCGATGCGCTGCTGATGCTCGCGCAGCCGCTGCGCCGGAACGATGCGTGCTTCCTGCATCCGAGTCGGATCGAGACCGTACTGATGTACGCAACGCTGCCATGAGCTTTGGATGATGGCATCGTGCATCCGCGCTGCCACCGGGGGCTGGCCGGTCGTCGTTAAGACCACCGTTTCGATGTGATCGCGCTGCCGAACGTCCATGGTTGTCTCCTGTGTCCGGACGCACGTTGCTGGACACAATGGCACCGGCCCACGAGCCGATGACCTCTCAGGCGCCGCCGACGGGCGCACCCGATGTTTCGAGTCGGAGCGCTTAATGTACCACCGCCGAGGGAGAGTTGAGCCCACTCCGGTCGCTGCGCTCTGGGGGCCCAACTTGCCACGCAAAGCATTCGGCTGTGCTCGAAGTCATTTGGCTCGCCTCAGCACGACCTCACCCGAACCTCCCCCGGAGGCTGCAGGCGTGGTCCACCTGAGATCGTCCCCCGAGAGGACAAACGGCCTGCGCTGTTCGACACCGTTCCAGTTTGGAAATGTGCTTGTATCTATGCGAAAGGTGATGGTTTTGTCTGCTTCGTTTACGACGTACGTGCCAAAGTGTGCGATCGAACCTTGCCCCACGGCGCGATATTCCTCTGCACTGCCTTTCATTCGATCGCTGGACAGATACTTGGGTAAGTCGCTGCGCGAATTCACCAGCGCGTAGTGCCCATGACCGTCAAAAATCACAAGACCGTGCGGCTTGGATCCGTACATGGGTGTGCGGCTCCCATCCGGGCGAACGGTGTCGACCGAGACATACGTCCATGCGCCGGCCAGTTGCTGGTCCAGTGACTGGTCCGCCGGCTGTTGGCTCAACGCAGTGCCCGATTGCATCGTGAGACCCAGAAGCACTAATCGCGAAGCGATGGTGACGATGTGGATGCGATTCACGGCCCTCTCCTCTCGCAAAGTGACCCATAACGACGAATATAGAACGCAAACAAGGAAAGGCGGAGGCAATCGCCGCCGCCCTTAACGTTCGGCATGCGTGCAAGCGATCTACGGCAAGCCGATCGCTCAACGGCCCAGGCTCACTGCAAAAACCCCGCGCGACGCAGCGCCTCCTCGGCGGCCTCGTGATCTTGAGCCGAAGTTCCGCCAGAAACACCGATGCCACCCAACAGGCGCCCTTCGTAGAAGATCGGTACACCACCGCCGACTGCCATCAGCCGCGGATGGTGCGCCAGCGGGGCAACGGCAGGCTCGGCCATGTACTGATTCCATTGGTGCGTGGCCATACCGAATGACGCGGCGGTCCATGCCTTGTCGATGGCGACGTCAACAGTCAGGAACGGCGCCGTATCCGCGCGCTCGAAAGCGCGCAGGTGACCGCCTGCATCGGTAATTGCGATCGTCGCGGCGAATCCTCGCGCGGCGCACGCGCGGCGCGCTTCGGCTATCAATGCTTGTGCGGCGTCAAGGCTGATTGCCGCCGTGTCGATGACTTGGGATGTCATGATGATGTCCGTCCGTTGTCAAAAGGGGTTCAGTGGTTCGCAAGGACGACCTTGCCGATCATGTTGCCGGCTTCGACCAGCGCATGCGCTTCGATCAGACTTTTGGCGTTGATACCGTCGATGCGTCGGGTCAGGGTGTGCTTGAGCCGGCCCTGGTCGACCAGCTGCGCCGCGCGGCGCAGCAAGGCGTGTTGCCGTGCGAGGGTGTCCGTGGTGAACATTGCGCGCGTGAACATGAGCTCCCAGTGAATCGAGATGGATTTCCCTTTGAACGGACCGATGTCCAGGCCCACCGGGTCGTCGATGAGCGCGAATTGGCCCTCCGGGCGCAGCACCGCGGCGATTTGAGGCACATAGGCGGCGCTGTTGTTCAACCCTGCAACGTGGGTGACGTGCTCGATGCCGAGCGCGGCCAACTGGGGTGCCCAAGCCTGATTGTGGTCGAGGACGTAATGCGCGCCATGGGCCAGCACCCACTCGCGGGTTTCCGGCCGCGAGGCCGTGCCGATGACGGTCATGCCCGTCAACTCGCGCGCCAGTTGCGTCAGAATCGAGCCGACGCCACCCGCCGCTCCAATGACGAGCAACACGTTGTTGTCGGTCGGGTCCGCTGCCTGAACACGCAGGCGGTCGAACAGCAGTTCCCACGCCGTGATCGTCGTCAGCGGCAACGAGGCGGCCTCTGCGAAGTCGAGGGATGCCGGCATGGGACCGACGATGCGTTCGTCCACGGCGTGCAGTTCGCTGTTGCTGCCGGGCCGTGTGATGTCACCGGCGTACCACACGCGGTCGCCTGGCTTGAAGTGCGTGGCCAGCGGACCGGTTGCGCGAACGATGCCCGCTGCGTCCCAGCCGGCGATGCGCGCACCGCCCTCCGGAATATCGCCACCGCGACGGATTTTGGTATCGACCGGGTTCACCGACACCGCTTTCACTTCCACCAACAGGTCATGGTCGCGCAACTCCGGCGTCGGCAACTCGATGTCCTGCAGCGCCTCAGGGTGGCTGATGAGATGGTTCTGATAGAAACCGATGGCTTTCATTGACGTGTCCTCCAAGAGTGATTGAGAGCATGTTATCTTTCGTCGAAATACGGATAAATGCCTGCAGAGCCCAAACACTTTCGGCATTTCAATGAAAATGATTCGACTCGACGACGTTCAGATCTTCGTGCACACGGTCGACTACGGGAGCTTCTCGGAGGCGGCGCGCCAGCTGAATATTGCGCCGGCACAGGCGAGTGCGTCGGTGCAGCGGCTCGAAAAGGCGCTGGGCACGCGGCTGTTCACCCGTTCGACGCGCAGCATGCAGCTATCGGAGGCTGGAGAGCGTTATCTACCGCACGCGCGGGTCATGATTGGCGCGCTGGAGCAAGGCGAGCAGGCCCTGGCGAACGGCCGCGAGGCGCTGTCCGGCCCGCTGCGGCTGTCCGCTCCGTCCGACTTCGGTCGAAACCTGCTGTTGCCCTGGCTGGATGACTTTCAGCACTTGCACCCCGGTTTGTCGCTGCACGTGAGAATGAGCGATCGCGCGGCCGACCTCGTCCGCCAGCCGCTCGATGCCGCCGTGCGCTACGGAGCGCTGCCTGATTCGTCTCTTGTGGCCATGAAGCTGGTCGACGACAACCGACGTGCGCTGTGCGCCGCACCCTCGTACCTCGAACGGCACGGTGCACCGTCCAAGGTCGAGGATTTACGTCGACACAACTGCCTGCGGTATGTCTGGAGCGAGCAGGTTCATGAACGCTGGCGCTTTACGCCGCCGGGCGGTGAGCGCACCGTGGCAGTCACAGGCAATCGCGTCAGCGACGACGCCGATGCCGTTCGCCGCTGGGCCGTTGCCGGGGAAGGCATTGTCTACAAATCGCGACTGGATCTCATCGACGATTTGAAGGCAGGTCGGCTGGTGGAGTTACTTCCCTCGGAGTATTGCGAGCTTGCGCCGTTGCACCTGATCTGTGCTCACCGTGCGCAACTGTCGCCGGCGATCAACCAGTTGCATGCCTTCCTGCGCGAGCGCTGCGCTGCATTGCTTGCCAGCCATCCTTCGGGTGGGCCCCGCGCTGCGTAATGAAGTTCGCCCTTTCATGATCGTCTCAACGAATCGGCGGACGGGTCGGGCAATTTCTCACAGCTCACAGCCCCAGGCGGTAGACCTTATTTGCCGTGCCTCGAAAAAGCGCTTCCCTCTCGGCCGGACTTGCGCTAGCTGTCAAACGCTTGAAAGCGTTCCAGCCGTTGCTATATGGGTAGGAGCCTTTATCGACAGGGAAATTGCTTTCGAACATACAGCGATTAGCGCCGAACATCTCAATGCAAGATTCCATCCAGGGTTTCCATGCTTGGGCAAGGTCGACCGAAGATGGCGGACGCTCCCCCTTCTCGAAGTCGAAGCCGTTGATGCGCATACCCAGCCCGCCCACTTTGACGTAGACGTTTGGCAACTGCGACAGCTCGCGCATCGAGCGAGACCAGGTTTCGAAGACTTCCTTTCGGCGGCCTTCATAGGAGGCGACGCGCAGCACGCCACCGCAGTGATTGATGATGATCGACGTATCGGGAAACGCCTTTGCGAGATCGAGTAGCTCCGGTAGTTGCGGGAAAAACACCCATGCGTCGTAGGACAGGCCGAGCGGGGCCAATTGAGCCACACCCCGCCGATAGCTGGGATCGAGCAGCAGCCCGCGGTGCGCGGCAGTGAGAGGATTCGCGAGCGTCGTATCGGCATCCCATGTCACCAGATGGCGAACGCCGCGGAAACGGCCGTCTCCGGCCTTGATCTCCGCTTCGAGAACTTCGCGTGCATCTGCACCTCGACGAAGATCTGCATATCCGACCATGCCGTTCGCTACCTTCGGCTTCGCCTTCTGCAACGGTGCCGTAACGGTCGCCACGTAGTCGATTTCGCCTACCGGACGAATAAACTCGGGACCGTCCTTACGGTAGCGGGTCAGTGCCTGCATGTACACCGACGCGACCACGTTGTGCCCCGACCGAACATCTTCGAGGTATTGATCCAGCATGTATGTCCATCCGGGTCGCTCGTAGAAATGATGATGCGCGTCGACGATTGACAGGTCAGGTTCGATTGCCGCCTCGGTGTTAGAGGCCAGCCATTGCGCGCGAACCGGAAGATAGTTGCTGGACGTGCTCATGCTACGAACTTCCTGGTTTGCGAAACCCTTGTGTGGGGCAAGGGCAGGAATCACGATTGATGCCGCAACCGTGCCCAGAAGCTGGCGGCGGCGAGGCGAATGTCTCGATTTCAATTCTTATCTCCCTTGTCAAAGGCGTAAAGAGACAAGGTCAGCAAGGTTGTGATGGCGAGCACCACCGACAACCCGATCAGTCCCGCGGTGTAGGTACCGAAACTGTCCTTCAGATAGCCGACGAGGTAGGGGCCCGCGAAGCCGCCAGCTGCACCGATCGAATTGATGAGCGCCAGGCCACCGGCGGCGGCTTGTCCGGAAAGAAACCTGGCTGGCAATGTGAAGAAGATGGTGCGGCCGGCGATGGTTCCGATCAGCGCCAGGGTGATGCCAACCATAGCCGGAACCAACTGGTGGAAGTGGGTCGACACGCCAAGCGCGATAGCACCCATTAATAAACCCGCCGCCAGATTTGCAATGTGGCCTCCGCGGCGATCGACCCGCTTTGCCCACCAAAGCAGCGCGATAGTGGCAAAGAAGTAAGGGATTGCGGACAGCCAGCCGGTTTGGCCGACCGTCATCCCGTGGCTCTTGAGAATCTGAGGTAGCCATATTCCGATACCGTAAGAGCCCATCGTAAAGCCAAAGGAAATCATCGCCAGAACGTAGACGCGTACGTCTTTCAACGCAGCGGCGAAGTGCTTCTTCTTGCCACTCGCGGCACCTTCCCGGTCAAATGCGCTTTGCAATGCTTGCCGCTCTTCCGGAGACAGCCATTTGGCATCAGCGGGCTTGTCGGCAAGGAGCTTCAATACGAGTACGCCAACCAGGCACGCCGGAATGCCTTCGATGATGAACATCCATTTCCAACCTGCGAGGCCGAGAAACCCGTCCATCTGAAGCAGCCACGTCGAAAGCGGCCCACCAATAAACGAAGAGAGCGGAGTCGAAACGGTAAACCAAGCGAGAACCCGTGTGCGGTAGTTTGCAGGAAACCAGAGCGCGAGGAAGAAGATCACACCTGGAAAGAATCCGGCTTCGCCGACTCCAAGGAGCAGTCGGATTGTGTAGAAGCTCATCGGCCCGGCAGCGAGTGCCGTGGCGGCAGCGAAAAGGCCCCACGTGATCATGATGCGCGCGAGCCAACGTCGGGCGCCGAAGCGATACAGCGCCAGGTTGCTCGGCACTTCGCACAAGCAATAGCCCAAGAACATGATGCCTGCTCCCCACCCGAATTGAGTGGCGCTAAGGCCGAGGTCGCGGTTCATGGTTAGCGCCGCGAATCCGACACTGGTGCGGTCCAGGTAATTGAAGAAGTACGCCAGCGCGAGCAGTGGGATGAATCGCCATGCGGCCTTTCTGACCGCCTGCTGTTCAAGCGTGGAATCGACGGACTCGTCGCCCGCGAAGTTAGCAGATATGAATGTCATGTTGTCTCCGTCTCGAATTATTCGCCGACCCAAGCTGACTCAGTGCCGCGCTGCAATCCTTTACGTGTTCCAAAGGTCAGGCGCTCGCCAGTTCGTTAGCCGAGGCGGTCCTCGCCCCCCCTGCTTGCGGGGCTTGAGCTCTGACTACGCCTGCCTCAACCAACTGTCGAAGCTCTTCGGGCGAATAGCCCAGTTGCATGAGCAGGGATTGCGTGTCTTGTCCCAGAGAAGGCGGCGCTGCACGCAACGTCAGACGCTCTCCACCGAGCGTTAGCGGCAGCAACGCTGTCTTCGTGATCACCGGGTGGCCGGCGGTGCTTGCGTCCGCAGGCAAGGTGACGTCAACAAGGCCACCGGTAGAGAGCAAATGAGGATCGTCGAACAAGTCGTGGGGCTTCGTGATAGGCGCGTACGGAAGACCGCAGCGTTCAAAGATCGCGCTGATTTCAGCCGCGGTAAAGGCTTCCAAATGGGCGCGAAGCTGCGGCAACAACCAAGCCCGCGCCTGTACGCGTTGATTGTTGGTTGCGATGCGCTCATCGCTCTTCAACTCTGAAAGACCGAACGCGTCACAGAACAGGGCCCATTGCGTATCGGAGACAACGGCCAAAAATATCTGCTCGCCGTTTTTGACGGAGAACACATCGTAGACAGCCCACGCCGAAATTCTGCCCGGCATCGGTGCCGCAGGCCGGCCCGTCACCGCGAACTGCATCATGTGTTGCGCGACAAGGAAGACGTTGTTCTCGAACAAGGCGCTCTGCACCTCCTGCCCGCGCCCCGTGCGTTCACGTTGTGCAAGCGCCGCCATTGCGCCAATGGCGCCGAACATCCCCCCCATAATGTCGTTGACGCTTGCCCCAGCCCGAAGCGGCCTACCTTCGGGGCCTGTCATATAGGCAAGGCCTCCCATCATCTGTACGACTTCGTCAAGAGCGGTGCGATGCTCGTAAGGACCGGGCAAGAAGCCCTTGTGCGAGACATAGATGAGACGCGGGTTAAGCTTTGACAGCGTGGCAAAGCTCAGGCCGAGCTTGTCTACTGTCCCGCTCTTGAAGTTCTCACTGAAGACGTCCGCGCCGGCCACGAGCTTGTGCACAATCTCGCAGCCACGGGGATCTTTGACATCGACTGCGATGCTCTTCTTGTTGCGATTGAACGTGCTGAAGAAGCCCGCTCCTGAGCCCCGCAGCGATCGTGTGCTATCGCCGGCGATGGGTTCGATCTTGATGACTTCGGCGCCCAGGTCCGCCAACACCATCCCACACGTCGGCCCCATCACCATATGGGTCATCTCGACGACTCGCACGCCGGTGTACGGCAGGTTTCGATTTGCTTGGTCTTCGCTCATTGCGCGACTCCCAACAAACAGCCTTCCGGTTGAGGCGCGCTCGGCATGCGCCCGTTTGCATAAGTGAAGCCTTTGGGCAATCCGGCGTCCTGTACATGCCCATACAAAGGTTCGCGCGGCAGGGCTTCAGCCAGAATCTCCCGGGCTGCAATGAGCTTGTCGATATCCACGCCCGTGTCGTAACCCATTGCTTCGAGCAAAAAGGCGAGGTCTTCGGTAACGATGTTGCCCGTCGCGCCAGGTGCGTACGGGCAGCCGCCGAGGCCGGCTTGGCTTGAATCGATCGTTGTCACGCCGACGTCGAGCGCGGCGATGACATTCGCCAATCCTTGGCCGCGCGTGTTGTGGAAATGAGCCCCCCCTGCCCTTTGCCCGACCTCTGACCGCAAACGGCGAAACAGCCGGCGAACCTGCGCCGGATTGGCGTAGCCGCTCGTATCGGACAGGCCGATTTCGTCCACACCGCACTCGGCCATAGCCAAGCACATACGCATCGTTTGGTCGTCGGTCACCGTGCCCGCGATAGTGCAACCGAAGGCTACCGACACCCCTGCTTCGATCTGCACATCCGGAAAGTGCTCGTTGCGCAGCGCGACCACATTGCGAACTTCTTCGATCTGACCTGCCCCCAACAAACCGGGCCAGTCAGAACCTAGTAAAGTTCGTTTTCGGAGAAGAAGACGAACATGAAGAAGCGTTTTACGGAAGAGCAAATCATCGGGTTTCTGAAGGAAGCCGAGGCCG
>NZ_JAAAYE010000054.1 GCF_013282575.1 Paraburkholderia sp. NMBU_R16 | reverse complement strand
GTGAACAACTTCTCGGTGAATGTGTCGCTACCGCGCATGATCTTCAGGAGGCAGACAGGGCTTTCTTATCAACGCTTCGGCCACCTCGTCCGATGACCAGGCGAGTGGTATTTCAGCAAGCTGTTAGTGCATGTGCTCCGGAAATACGTGGCGCGCTTCGAGAGATAAGCGTGCTGCGCGACGGCAGGACAGCGGGGAGTTGTTAGGAAACCAATTGCTCGTCGTCGAATTCAATGTATTTTTATTTTTTGTCGAAGGTATCGCGATGACGTAGTAATGAGCTGGCTCCGGATCGGTTCGCGTCTTATGGACTGTAAGACCGTGGCGCAGCGGGTGCTGTTAGAAGGTGCCTGCTCGGCGCCGATTGGCTGGCGGTCGCCTCTGGCCAGGTTACGGGCTACTCGTCAGCCCCAGCGCAACGTTTGGTTGTCATTTGGCACGGGCAACCGTCCGCGGGAACTGAGGACTTTATGCGCATAAAGCGTTGCCCAGTGGCCGACGACCGGAAGAGTGCAAAAGCGCGATCACCGAGGGGCGCGAGCCACGAAGACCGGTCTGCGACGGGGCATCAAAGAGTGGACGCCATTCCGATCCGGCGATAGGCGCCTGATACAGGTGTCCGTCGATCCAGAAAACGCTTTCGGCCGACGCAATTGCGCAAGCATTCAATGTCGCCACGCCGCGCGCGCTCGGCGTGCGGTTCGCGTCATGCACGCGCTAGATCCACGAGACGCTAGCCAGTGTTCTGGGTTGTTCAGATCCGCACGATGTAGTCGGCTCTCGGCTCTCGGCTCTCGGCTCTCGGCTCTCGGCTCTCGGCTCTCGGCTCTCGGCTCTCGGCTCTCGAACCAGCTTAAAGACAACGCCCGATGATGCAAGCTGCGCCCCGTAAGCTAGGGCGTTTCGATGGGAACCGCCCACCACGCAAAAAGCCGCTGTTGACGTCCAGCGACGAAGGCCTCTCATCGAAAAACGCATCCCGCTCGCGCCAAGGGCGGTTTATGCGCATAAACCCTCGTCCAAACGACATATCGTCGCGCAAGAGCCACATAAATCATTGAAATAAAAAATCTCCCAGGTAGAATTCATCGACCTGTTACGGAGCGAATAAATTGGCAGCTGAGATCGTCGCGGTTACCCAACAGAAAGGCGGAGTCGGCAAAAGCACCATCGCTATGCATCTCGGTGCGGCTTTTCACGAGAAAGGCAAGCGAGTCCTCGTGGTCGACGCCGATGGCCAAAACACTCTCATTCATTGGTCGAGCGCGTCGTCCGACGGAGACACCGGCATCCCGTTCCCGGTCGTCAATCTCGCAGAGGCAGGGGGGCAAATTCACCGCGAGATAAAGAAGTTCATCGGCGACTACGACGTTATCGTCGTCGATTGCCCGCCGTCTATTACGGAGAAAGTCTCGGGCGTGGTCCTGCTTGCCGCGTCGATTGCAGTGATTCCGACGTCGTCGTCGCCCGCTGACTACTGGTCGAGCGTAGGACTGGTCAAGCTTGTTCAGCAGGCGCAAGTCATGAACGAGGATCTGAAGGCGGTATTTCTACTCAACAAGACCGAGGAAAAAAGAATGCTGACGCGCGAACTCAAGCGCGCGCTGGAAGACCTCGGCTTCCCATTATTGAAAACACAGATTCCGACGAGAGAGGCATACAAGCAGGCAATGGCTCTCGGTCAGACCGTATTGCAGATGAACGACCGGGGCGCGAAGCTCGCCGCGGCGGAAATTCGCGCTTGTGCCGACGAGATCGCGGCCTTGCTCCCCTGAGTTTATGCGCATAAAGGACCCTCAATGAAACCGTCCCAATTCGCCAAAGGCTTTCAAGCGCGGCCGGATACCACGAGCAGTGAAAAGCGAACGGCGCTCGATCGGCTCAACGCCATCGATACCCTCGTCAAGAACGATGCAGCATCGCCTTCGAAGCTGACGCCGAAGACGACCACGATGACTGCTCCCGCTGATAACGATGATGCGAACGAGTCCCCCGAATACCGCGCTTGGCGCGTGACCCATGGCTACACTCCGGGGCAAGTTATCGAGCTCGATCTCAAGGCGATCAAACCGAGCCCATTCAATCCGCGCCATTTCTATATCAAGGCTTCGATCGCGGAGCTGGCGGTGAATCTGGCGAAGCAAGGGCAACAGCAGGCCATCCACGTCATTCCCGACTACGGCAATCCGGGCACCTACTTCGTCAGCGACGGCGGCCGTCGTGTCCGAGCGCTCAAGGAGGCCAACAAGGAAACCGTCAAAGCCATCGTCGTTGACCTTCCCGTCGGCATCCAGAGCTATAAGCTTGGCTACGATCTGAACGTCCAGCGTGATTCGCAGACGGTTTTCGACAATGCGGTAGTGTGGCGTCGCTTTCTCGACGAACAGCACTTCCAGAGCCAAAAGGAACTCGCTGAACATTTGGGCCTCGACGAATCGACCGTCGCGGTAGCACTCTCTCTGTCGAAACTGCCCGAATCGATCATGCAGGAGATGGTTGCCAGGCCCGATCGCTTCGGCTCGAACATGGCTTATCAGGTCGGCCGATATCATGCCGCGCGAGGTGTCGAAGCCACGCTGCGACTGATCAACAAGATTCTCTCGGACGATCTGAGCACGCGCCAAGTCGCCGACATCGTCAAAGGCCGCACCGGCCCGCAGGAAAATTCCAAGCCCGTTGGCAGGCAGCGTTACGCCCAGCGCGTGGAGATCAAGTTGGACGGCGCGTCGGTGGGAGAGTTGAAATCCTACGGCGATGACCGCATCGAGTTGCGGCTACGTGGGCTGGCACGGGAAAAGCGCGACGAGATTCTTCGCCAGCTCGAGGCAATTCTGCTGCCCGCACAGTAGGGCAGCGTGCCCCGAAGACGAATCGCAGAAGAAGGGGTGGGGTGGGATAGGGCGAAGCGAAGATACCGCAGCGGCGCCTACGCAGTCGCGCGCGAATGGCGAAGCGTAAAGGCGAGTAGATCGCCGTCCGTCGGCTCACCCCAAGTCTTGCGTGCGAGCCAGTCGAAAAATGCCGTTTCGACCAACTTGGAATTGAGCCCACGGCGGCGCCATTCGTCGCGCATGTGCGCACCGAGCTCAGCCAGGGTGTCCTCCTCGAACGAGCGCCTAGCCAGCTCCTGCTCGGACTCGCCTTGCTCCTCGTAAAGCGCCTTGGCTTCCTTGCGGCGGTAAGCGCCATACTCGTCGACGAGCCGTGCCTTGAGCTCGTCCGTGGGCGCCGAGATAGCCGAGGCCTTGGCCGCACCTTCTGCCGGCGCTGGAATCTCCACGGCAGGCGCATAGCCTTTCTTCAGCGCGTCCTTGAACAAGGCAGCCGCGCTGCGAACGGGGGGCAACGTGGTACTGCGCATGCGTTGCTCGGTCATCTGCAGCGCGGCGCGTATTCGATTCTCTTCACTGTCCGCATAAAGCGCTTGCGCTTCCTTGAGCGGAATGCCGAGCTTCACCATGCGGTCCACGAGTGTGCTGTCGAAGACGTTCGGATGTTCATCCAGCGCGAGCATGGGCTGTTTGCGCTCGGTCACCCGAAACTGTATCTCCGCCACCCTGCGTCCCTCGCGATGTTCGATCAACTCGACGAAGATGTTCGTCACCGCATTCACTTCGGCGATAGCGGGCCGCAGGTAGTCGCGTTTGAAGTACTTGTACTCGCGTTTCGCTTCGTCGCCAGCTTCCGTATCGGGCGTACCGGAGAGAATCGGCCGCCACCACGCCCACGATTCGCGCATTGTGAGGTGGCTCGGATTCGTCAGGTAGCGCACACAAATCTCGTACAGCGCCAAGCCCGCGCTGCTGCGCAATTGGCTTTGAAACTGCAGGCTCAAGCGTGCATACTGCACCGGGTCGAGGAGCTTTTTCTTGATCTTCGGCGCGAACGAAAACTCCACCCACACGCGGCGCGTGGCGGGATCTTCGAGGATTTCCGCATCGGCAATCAGCGTCGAGATGCCCCACTTGCGCCCCGGCTTCTGGCTCGACGTGCCCTGGCTCCATTCGACCTGCACGGACACCATGCGACGCAAATGTTCTTTGACGAGCGCCGTGTCGTTCGAGTCGAAGGCGGAGTTCGCAACGATGTCCGACAGCAGTGCCCTGTACGTATCGCCCGAATCGTCCGCCTGCTGCGCAACAGCCAGCAGGACGTTGAACAGCTTGCGGGTGAGCAGCGTGATTTTGCCGCTCTTCGGCTGAATCGCGATGGCCTCGACCGCTTTGCGCAACTCGGCGGAGCTTGGACTCACCACATCGGTTTTCTTCGCGCGCTTCGTTGCCATGCGTCAGGTCAAGAAGAGATTTGCCAAGAGCATACCGGAGTGCGGTGAACCTCGTCTATAGGCAGGCTCTCACCGTGTTTGGTGAATCTGGCCAAGAAACGGCGCCTCACCTCCGGTGAATCCCGAAAACGCTCACCTAGCCGGAAGACGGAGTCGCGCAACGAGCGTTGTCTGTTGCGGCATAGCGCAAAGTGAGTGGTCGACAGGCGGTGCGAAATGCCTGCGCAGGGTCCTGAATAAGCTCACTTTATCGATTGTCGCGATTTCACGACGAACCCGCGCTCCGCCCGGAAGAACCCGCTTGACTCGCAGGCTGACTCACATATTCCCAGATGGTCGAACTCGCGCGCTCACACCTCGACCGACGCGCGCAGAGCTGCAAGCAATAGGCAACGCCGCTGCAAATCGCAACGACGTCCGCAACCTGGCGTACGGCGAAGCGCTCGCGGGGCCCGTAGTGCGATATCGGCTCGCAGCAGGTACCGACAGAGCATCCCGAAACCCCTCACCTGACATACCGTACAAGGCCCGTCCGATCGCGGTCCCAACCGCAACGCCCGAAAAACGGCCTTCGCAATGGTCCTGAAAACACTCACCTTTGTGCCTCGCGACGAGCGATCCGGCTCTCGTCGACCATGGATCCGCTCACCCCCGCAAAGTCTCACCTATCGATCAGTGCTCAGCAAATTTATCTGTCGCTACCTGCACTTAGAGACAACTCCTCGAGAAACCTCTTTCATCGCTGCCTCTCCTGTATTCCCTCACCTCAGACAGACGAACCCCCGATGAAAGAGCTATGCCGCCATCCACGAAAGCTCCCCGCAAACCCTCACCTTTGCGTCTACCGCACGCCCCGATAAGCACTCACCAATCAACGCCGGCGCGGCTCGCGGCGAGAGTAATGACTGACTTTCTTAGTCCCCAGAGGCGACCGGCCTCAACGCATCCCGCAAATACTCACCTTCGAGTGCGCGCAGGCATGCTCCTGTTAAATGGCGCAGCAATTTCGCAAAGGTCCCGAAAATGCTCACCGTAGAAAATGCCGCCGGAGAGCAGCAGAACGCGCGAAGGCCGTCGACGCGAAACCATCGGCATAGTCCCGTAAAAGCTCACCCTTCAGAGGACCTCCCCGGCAAACGGCGATGTGCTCCTGAAAAGCCTCACCTCAAATGGGCCATGGTTCCCGTGTTTGCTCACGTTGGCCTCTCAGGGGGGTAGATTGGACATGTAAATCGCGGTGCACAGCGCTCCCGAAACACCTCACTTACTCGATGGTGCTACCGGATCCTCGTGCCACGAAGGGCGGGACGCAGGCGCCCGAGCGATCCCGTAAAGGCTCACGTTTCGGCGAGCCCGTCTTCGGTCGGGCTCCCGAATCCGCTCACGACCTATCCCGCAGCGGCTCACGGTCATTCCCGAACCCCATCACGCAACGCTCCCGCAACGTCTCACGATTGCCCCCGCAAAAGCTCACGTTGCACCGCGCAAACCCATGAGCAGCAAGGGATTACGGAGTCGTTAACGTTTTTAAATAAGGTTCAAGGGTGTTTACTTCTATGACTCTCAAGAAAGACCGTCGTGTGTAGTTGAAAAATGTTGGGCAAACCTCCCACGGCTGGAGGACACGTGTGCGTGAAACATGAGCGCTATCGACGGTGCTTGGATACTTCCCTTTGCAATCAAAGGTTTGCTTGAGCTCCTTCGCTTTGTTTCACGGATCTGCTCGCACCGCCCCGCCGCGGAAGCCCTCGGATCGACGATGCAACTGGTCAGTCGCCGAAAAACGACAGATCGACGTTCTAACGTATTGTTTGCTACGTAATCCGTTATGATCCGAACGCATTGAAACCGAGTTTGCGTTCATGTCCATCCTAGACGAGCAACGACAGCTGATCCGGCAAGAGTTGGAATCGATGAAGGCCCGCGGCCTGCATCGCCGCGAATTGTCGCTCCATGCGTGCAAGCGGTTGTTTTTCGATTTGGGCATCCGTCCTTCGATGGCTACTGTGCGGGAGTTGACGCAAACCGGTAGCGCGAGCGACATCCCAAAAGACATCGATCATTTCTGGGAACGTATTCGCGAAACTGCGAAGGTCAAGATCGGCGCAGGGGCGATTCCGTCGTCGCTGGAAGACAAGGCCGGAGAACTGCTCGGCGAGCTGTTCGAGCAGGCACTCGCGCATGCGAAAGAAATGCTCGAGGCCGAGCGCCTCGAAATACAGGCGACACTCGAAGACGCTCAACGCCGCGTGCGTGATGCCGAGGTTCGCCACGAAACGCTGAACGAGGCGCTCCAACGCAGCGAGTCTCTCGCTCAGACTGCTTGGGCACGCGTACGCGAACTCGAGGCCGAGTCCGCCAGTGCGCAGACACAGCGCGCATCGAGTCACGAGGCATTGTCCGCTACCGCAGCGCGACTCCTGGTCGACAATGAAAAGCTCGCCCGGTTGCTCGATGACGAACGCGCGACGAACGCAAAATTACGCGAACGCATCGATTCGCTTCACGCGGAAATGCGGCAAAACGCGGAGCACTACGCCGCTCAGATCAAAGATGCGATCGCCGAAGCCGAGCGCCGGGTCAAGCCGATGCTGGTCGAGCTCGATTCGTTGCGCAGTATGGCCAGTACCTATCAGGCCGGAATTCGCGATGCCAGCCGGAAAGAATTCGACTTCATTCAGCAATTGAGTGCCGCCAAGGGAAAGGCCGATCGCCTCGAAACGCAGGTGCGCGGGCAGTCCGACGAAATCGATGCCTTGACGCGCGAGCTCGATGCGCTACGTGCACGCTCCGCTGTTTCGCCGGAATTAGCCGATGTCGTCTGCGAGCTTGCGCTGGCCGGCCGACTGAGCGATGCGCATTTCGCCACGCTCGGAACGCTGCTCGATGGGCATGTATTGCTGCCCGCTCGTTGCCCGAAGTGTCCGGATGGCGAGCCGGAACTCGGTCAACTCGACGATGGTTACGAATTGCAGTGCCCCGAATGCGAGCATTCGTCGGGGGTCGGCCATTCACGGCTCGAAGCGGTAACCCGCTTCATGAGCGGGCACGGCACAGATTCGCATGCCTGACGGGTCGAGCTGCCTGCGACTCAGTCCGCCCGGGGCCCGACGCTCAAGGTGAGCTTTTTCGGGAGGGCTTGCGTGAGTGTCTCCAGGAGCCGTCCGCGCATGCACGCGCCGCTTAGCCGCGCTGGCCTTGAGCGCGGGGTGACCGGTCCGCCTGCTTTCGCGTGCCGCCGGCCGGCGGTTTTTCCTGTGCTTCTTCATACGCCGCGACTGCGAACGCCAGCGCGGCTGGCAGCGCGTTCGATCGCCCGAACGTGGCGGGGTCGTCTGTTTCGGGATAAGCCAGGTCCGCCGGGCGCTTGAACAGATCGAGGATGAACGCTTCGTGGCGGCTTGCGAAACCGAGATCGGCGAGCGCCTCGGCTTCGATGGCATGAAGCAGGCGCCATGTCAGCGGCACGCCCTGGACGATGTAGCGCGCTGCGATATGGCGGACGATTTGTTCGAGGTCGCGGGCTGCCGCCCGCAAGCGTATTGCAGCGAGGTCTTGTTCTCTCATGGCCGGTTCGAATATCGAGATAACCTGTACAAATATACAGTATCGTGACCGAAGACTGCAGCCAGTCGAGCGTTGAAATTATCCGTGGATGACGACGAGCAACGCTTTGGCTTCACTTTTGCCAGCATTGCGCACCGCATGATCGACATCCGCCACGTAACGCGCCGTATCGGCGGTTTTCAGGCGCTTGACCACCCCGTCGACCTCGACCTCGACCGAACCTTGCAGCACGGTCAGATGTTCGCGCGTACCCGGTTCATGAGCATTGGAGACGAGGGCGCCCCCGGCTTGCAACGTCAATTCATACCATTCGAATTTGCCCGCGAGCTCGATGGGGCCCCATACGCGCAGTTGATACTTCGCTTCGTGCCCATCGAGCGTCGGAATATCGTGTGGACCTGCTACGGTGATGGTTTCCGGCGCTTTGTGCGTGGCGAACAGCTGGTCGAGGCTGACGCCGAGCGCGTTCGTCAACCGCCATGCGACAGCGATGGTGGGATTTGCCTTGTCGCGCTCGATCTCCGACAGCATCGACTTCGACACCCCCGCTGCCCGAGACAGGTCGTCGAGCGTCATCTTGCGATCCATTCTGAGCCGCTGAATTTGCTCACCGACGCGCGGTGGCGCGGCGCTGGCGGGGCTCGCTCCAACGGCGGGTGAAGACGCGTGCGGGCCGCGCCGGTTGCCCGTGCTTGCCATTTGGTTTCCGATCGCTTAAAGTTGTTCGATATATCGAACTTATGTTCGAAAAATTGAAATCGTCCGATATCGACGATGACCGACTATAACAGCTACATGAGCGCATCGACCCGCGATCCGGGGAGGGCGCGATTCGTACCGACTCTCACAGGAGCAGCAACGATGCGCGAAACCTATCTTGCCCATTTGCGCAAGACGATCGACCAGATCCGGGCCGACGGTTTTTACAAATCCGAGCGCGTCATCGCCAGTCCGCAATCCGCAGCCATCCAGCTCGCAAACGGCGAAAAAGTGCTGAATTTCTGTGCGAACAATTATCTCGGTCTCGCGAACGATCCGCGCATGATCGCGGCGGCGAAGCAAGGGCTCGACGACGATGGTTTCGGCATGGCATCGGTGCGATTCATTTGCGGCACGCAATCCGTGCACAAGACGCTCGAACATGCCATTTCCGAATTTCTCGGCACAGACGATTCGATTCTCTATTCGAGCTGCTTCGACGCAAACGGCGGATTGTTCGAGACGCTGACGGACGAGAACGACGCCATCATCAGTGACGAGCTCAATCACGCGAGCATCATCGACGGCGTGAGGCTCTCGAAAGCCAAACGCTACCGCTACAAGAACAACGATCTGACCGATCTCGAAGCGAAGTTGCGCGAGGCCGACGCGGCCGGGGCACGCTTCAAGCTGATTGCAACCGATGGTGTCTTTTCGATGGACGGCATCATTGCGAATCTCGCCGGCATTTGCGAACTCGCCGATCGCTATGGCGCGCTCGTCATGGTCGACGATTCGCACGCGGTCGGCTTCATCGGCGAACATGGCCGTGGCACGCCCGAATACTGCGGCGTCGAGGGTCGCGTGGACATTCTGACGGGCACACTCGGCAAGGCGCTTGGCGGCGCGTCGGGCGGTTATGTCGCGGCGCGCCGCGAAATCGTCGAACTCCTGCGCCAGCGTTCGCGTCCTTATCTCTTCTCGAATACGCTCGCGCCCAGTATCGCGGCAGCATCGCTCGCCGTGCTCGAGTTGTTGCGAAGCGACGAAGGCGCCCAGTTGCGGGGTCGCGTACGCGCCAATGGTGAGCGTTTTCGGGAGGCAATGAGCGCGGCCGGTTTTACGCTCGTGCCGGGCGAACATCCGATCATCCCGGTGATGCTTGGCGATGCACAAATGGCTTCGCGCATGGCCGATGCGTTGCTGCAAGAGGGTGTCTACGTCATCGGCTTTTCTTATCCGGTCGTGCCGAAAGGGCGTGCGCGCATTCGCACGCAAATGAGCGCGGCGCACACGCCCGAACAGATCGATCGTGCAGTCAACGCCTTCAAGCGGGTCGGCAAATCGCTTGGCATCGTTTGAAAGGCAAGGGGCGAAAACGATGAAAGCACTGGCGAAACTGGAGCGGGCGCCTGGTTTGACGCTGACGCGTGTGGCGAAACCCGAGGTCGGTCATAACGATGTCATGATCCGCATCAAGCGGACCGCGATCTGTGGAACCGACATCCATATATGGAAATGGGACGACTGGGCGCAAAAGACGATTCCCGTGCCGATGCAGGTCGGCCACGAGTACGTCGGCGAAATCGTGGCGATGGGGCAGGAGGTGCGCGGTTTTTCCATCGGCGATCGCGTATCGGGCGAAGGTCACATCACCTGCGGCTTTTGCCGCAACTGCCGAGCCGGACGCCGGCATCTGTGCCGCAATACCGTGGGGGTCGGCGTCAATCGCGCGGGCGCATTCGCGGAATTTCTCGTCATTCCTGCATTCAACGCCTTCAAGATTCCCGACGAGATCTCCGACGATCTCGCGGCTATTTTCGACCCGTTCGGCAATGCGACGCATACGGCGCTCTCGTTCAATCTCGTCGGCGAGGATGTGTTAATCACCGGCGCGGGCCCCATCGGCATCATGGCGGCCGCGATAGCGCGGCATGTCGGTGCGCGCAACGTCGTCATCACCGATGTCAACGACTATCGCCTGGCACTCGCGCGCAAAATGGGGGCGACGCGTGCCGTGAATGTCGCGCGCGAATCGCTGCGCGATGTCATGGCCGAACTGCACATGACGGAGGGCTTCGATGTGGGCCTCGAAATGTCCGGCGTCCCGAGCGCGTTCACGAGCTTGCTCGAAGCGATGAATCATGGCGGCAAAGTCGCGTTGCTCGGTATTCCTCCCGCGCAAACGGCGATCGACTGGAACCAGGTGATCTTCAAGGGCCTCGAGATCAAAGGCATCTATGGCCGCGAGATGTTCGAGACCTGGTACAAGATGGTCGCGATGCTCCAAAGCGGGCTCGACTTGTCGCCGATTCTGACGCACCGCTTTGCGGTCGCGGACTACGAAGAGGCGTTCGCCACGATGTTGTCGGGCGAAAGCGGCAAGGTGATTCTCGACTGGACCGACGCTTGAGCGTCGGGCGCTATCGCGCCTCGCCGTTCGCGTGCTGGGCGAACTCCGCTTCGATTCTGACGCGCACATCGTCGCCGACCGCGGGGTACCACGTCCCGAGTCCGAATTGCGAACGGCTGAAGTGTCCTTGCGCGGAAAAGCCGAGCTTGTTTTCCTTGGTCAGCGGATCGACGCCGTAGCCGTTGAATTTCAGATCGAACACCACGGGCCGCGTCACGCCACGGATCGTCAGATTCCCTTCCAGCTTGCCCTCGGCGTTGCCCGTGCGCATGACGCGCGTGCTGACGAAGCGAATCGTTGGATGGTTCGCTGCGTCGAACATATCCGGTCCTTTCACCAGCTTGTCCAGCAGCGCTACGTTGGTGTCGACGCTCGATGCGTCGATCGAGACGTCCACGGTGCTCGCTTCCATGCCGCCCGGCTTCCAATCGAGCGTCCCCTGCGCTTTGTCGAAGCGCATCGTAAAGCGCGAATATTTCAAATGGTCGACATCGAACGTGATGCTCCAATGATGTGCGTCGAGCGCATAGCTGCCCGAGGGAACGCGCGCTTCGTCCGTGCCGACGGTATGCGTCACCACCCGCAATGGGGTGCATGCGGGCAGCAAGACGGTGCTCGTGGCGATCAGCGCGAACAGCGTGGCGTACGCGGCTTTAACGCGCGCGGTCTTGAGTTCTTTCATCGAGGTGGTTGAGCGTTCGATCGGGCTTATAGCTTATATGCGAAACCTCGATTGACAAGGGAGAACGATCGTTCTACCTTAGCGCCATGGCAAATACGGATCGACATCGCGCCGGCGAGCACGAACGCGGCTCCGCAGGGAGCAGTGTGCGCGACAAGCTGCTCGACGCCGCCGAGGCGCTCGTTTATGCGGGGGGTATTCATGCGACCGGCGTGGACGCCATCGTCCGGCAGTCCGCGACCACGCGCAAAAGCTTTTATACGTACTTCGAATCGAAAGATGCGCTGGTCGCCGCTGCGTTGCGGCGGCGTCACGAACGCTGGATGAGCTGGTTCATCGAGGGTACGCGGCGCAGCGGGAAGACGGCCCGCGAGCAATTGCTGGGGATGTTCGAGGTGCTGCGCGAATGGTTTGTGTCGCCGGACTTCCATGGGTGCGCGTTCTTGAATGCGTCGGGCGAGATCGGCTGCGCCGAAGACCCGATTCGTGTGGTCGCACGCGAGCACAAGGCGCAGTTGCTGCAATTCATTCGCGTGATGTGCGACGCCTATGTCACGGACACAGGTCGAGACACAAAAGCGGCCGCATCGCTTGCCAGGCAATGGCTGATTCTGATCGACGGGGCCATTGGCGTGGCGCTCGTGAGCGGCAGTGCCGGCGCGGCGCGGGATGCGCGCGCCGCGGCCATGACGTTGCTCGATGCTCGCGCATCGGTATAGCGGCGCGCTCTTGCGAACAAAGACTTTCTCACTAGCCTGAACGTAAGGAGGGACCATGTCGGATCCGAATCATTCGAACGAATCGCGGCCGCCATTTCCGCCGTTTACTCGCGAAACCGCCATTCAGAAAGTGCGCGCCGCCGAGGATGGATGGAATACGCGCGAACCCGAGCGCGTCGCGCTCGCTTACACGCCGCAAAGCGTCTGGCGCAACCGCGCCGAATTCGTCAATGGGCGAGACGAGATCGTCGCGTTCTTGCGCCGTAAGTGGGCGAAGGAGCTCGATTACCGCCTCATCAAGGAGCTCTGGGCGCACGACGGCAACCGGATTGCCGTGCGATTCGCTTACGAGTGGCACGACGATTCGGGCAATTGGTTTCGCTCCTACGGCAACGAGAATTGGGAATTCGATGCAAATGGTTTGATGGCGCGCCGGTTTGCGTGCATCAACGATCTGCCGATACGCGAAAGCGATCGGCTCTACCGCTGGCCGCTGGGGCGCCGGCCGGACGATCATCCGGGGTTGTCCGATCTCGGGCTTTGAGGTCGGTTGTCCGTTCACGCGTAAAGGTCGCGGGTTCGATCTGTTTCAACCGAGCGTGTCCTCGGTTCCTCGTGCGCGGTTTGCCAGCGTATTGCGGTACAGTGCGCGGCTAGCGGCCTCGAGCCGTACGAACGAGAACTCATGGCCGGCGCCAGACCGGCGAACGGAGCGGACATGCATCGTTGGAAAGTGGTGGCACGCTACGCGCGGAAATCGATCGCACGCGTGGCCTTGTCGACGGCGACTATTGCCGCGGGCGTCCTGTCGTCATCGGTGCCGGCGCATGCGGCCAACTGGTGCGGCAGCGGACTCTGGATCGATGCGATGATTGCGTCACATCACATTCATCCCGAGCAGTCTTTCGAAGACGTGAATCCAGGGCTCGGCGTGGAGTGCTGGCTCAACGGTCAATGGGCGTTGACCGCAGGCGGGTTCCGAAATTCGCTTGCTCGTCCGTCGTGGTACGGCGGGGGCGTGTGGGCGCCCGAATTCGTTCACTGGGGATTCGTTCGGCTCGCCGTCATGGGCGGCATCATTTCGGGATACAACTATGGCAGATGGGGCATCGGTCACGATCATTCGATCGGGCCGGTGGCCGCACCGATCGTCATGGTGACGTATAAGCGCGTTGGCATGAATTTCATTCTCGTGCCGCCGATTCCTTCCGACAATCTGCCTTTCACGATCGGGTTCCAATTGAAGATGGGGTTTTAGGCGATTGCGCGGCCCCAACGGATATAGACCGACATAGCGATTTCAGGCGATCCTCCATGCCTTCGATGTCCGACATCTTTGCGATGCTCATATTGGCGACCAGCATCGTCGTCGCGCTCTCGGTGCTGATCTATTACTTCGTGACGGGCGTCGTTCCGATGTCGTCGAGCCGTGCCGAGGCGGCCGAAGTGATTGCCTTGCTGAAAGAGGCCGGCGTGCGGGAGCAGGCGGTTCTGTACGAGCTTGGCTGTGGGTGGGGCATGCTCGTGAGCGCGTTGGCTCGTGCTTTCCCCGAAGCACGCATTCACGGAATCGAAATATCGCCATTCCCCTACTGGATCGCTCGTTTGCGAACCCGGAACATGCCCAACGTCCGCCTGCAAAGAGGCGACTTCTTCGCATGCGATCTGCGCGACGCCGATGCCGTTGCCTGCTATCTGATGATCAAGCCGATGCCGAAGCTCGCCGCCTTTCTGGACACCATGCTGAAGCAAGGCACCCCGGTGGTGTCCCTCGCATTCGGCTTTCGGGACCGGCAAGCGGCCGCGGCGCGAAAGGTATCGGGGTTGCCAGGCACTGCCACGTTGTACGTTTGGCCTGCGCTTCGTCGGCAGCCGTCGAGCACTCAGCGGTAACCGCCTCTTCCCGTTCGTCCCGCGTTATCGGCCTGCACCTGCAATGGCTACCAACCCGGCGGCCTGCGGTGAGCTTTTACGGGAAGAGTGCGGGCGAGCTCGACGCGAGCAGACTGACCCACCGCACAGAAGTTCGTAGAAAGAGGGCTCGCGACAGGCGAGGTTCCCCGGGTGCGCCGCTTGAATCGCCTACTACGACCGCCTAATCTTTAAAACCCGCTGCCCGACGGTAGGCGGGTTCACAAGAACGCGACGAACGGAGACGATCGAAGTGGCTATTCCACCGACAACAGACATTGCGCACGCGATGGAACTGACGTTGAACGTCAACGGCTCCGCGCATCGTTGCGTGCTCGATACACGCACCACATTGCTCGATGCCTTGCGCGAGCATCTCCATCTCACCGGTACGAAAAAGGGCTGCAATTTCGGCGAATGCGGGGCGTGTACGGTGCATCTCGACGGGCAGCGCGTAAACGCGTGCATGGTACTCGCGGCGCAGGCCGACGGACGCGCGATCACGACGATCGAGGGGCTTTCGCAAGGCGAAACGCTGCATCCCATGCAGCAGGCTTTCATCGACTGCGACGCTTTTCAATGCGGCTTTTGTACGCCGGGGCAGATCATGTCCGCCGTTTGTTGCGTGCGGGAAGGTCATACGAGAAGCGATGCCGAAATTCGAGAGTGGATGAGCGGCAACTTGTGTCGATGCTCGTCGTACCCCCAGATCGTCGAAGCCGTCAAGGCTGGGGCAAGCGCGCTGAACGGAGGGCAATGATGGAGCCGTTTACCTACGCACGCGCCGCCGATGTCCAGGATGCGCTGAAGCGGTTCGGCGAACGGACCGCGCTGCTGGCCGGCGGCACCGAACTGCTGAACTGGATGCGCCTCGGTATCGAGCAGCCTGCTCACATAGTGGACATTTCGCGTCTGCAGGACCTGAAGGGGATCGAAAGCATCCCCGGCGGGAGTGGGCTGCGTATCGGTGCGCTCGCCACGCTCAACGAGGTTGCACTCCATCCGCGTGTGGCGAACGACTTTCCCGCGCTGTCCGACGCGTGCCTCAAAGCCGCCTCGGCTCAACTGCGCAACCTTGCTTCGATCGGCGGCAACCTGTTGCAACGGACGCGCTGCCCTTACTTTCGCTCGGACGAAGTGCTGCCCTGCAACCGGCGTGCACCGGGTTCGGGGTGCGCGGCCCGCCACGGCATCAACGAGAAGCACGCGATCTTCGGGTGGACCGACGATTGCGTCGCAGTTCAACCGTCCGACCCCGCAGTGGCATTGTCGGCGCTCGAGGCCGATATCGTCATCGAATCTCCGCGCGGCACGCGTCGGGTCTCCGCGGCGGACTTTCATACGTTGCCAGCCGACGACCATGGCATTCGAAAGCACAACGTCATGGACGACGACGAACTGATTACGTCGATCGAGTTACCGTGCGCAATGCCGAATTCAGCCTATCTGAAAGTCCGCGAACGAGAATCTTACGAGTTCGCGATTGCCTCGGCGGCGGTAGGGCTCGAACTCGACGGCGGGGTGATCCGCAAAGCGCGGATTGCGCTCGGGTCCGTGGCGATGCGGCCGTGGCGCTTGAGCGGGGCCGAACGCAATCTGCAGGGGCTGGCCGTTGCATCTCCCGAAGCGCGTCGAGCGGTCGAGCAGGAATTTGCCGCCGCGCGCGCGCTTTCGCACAACGCATACAAGATCGTGATCGCGCGTAACGCCGCGTGGCGTGCGCTTCAGTGGGCGGCGCAACGCGCCGAAGGAGGTGCCGCATGAGCATCGGCGAAGCGCTGCCCCGCCCCGATGGGCGCATCAAAGTGACCGGCCAGGCGAAGTACACCGCGGATCAACGGCTCGACGGAGCACTTTTTGTGGTCCTGGTCGGCTCGCCTGTGCCCGCAGGTACGATTCGGCGGATCGACACACACGAGGCCGAGTCGGTGCCGGGTGTCGTTCGCGTATTGACTGTTGCCGACATGCCGCGCTTTGCGAACGTGACGGCACCCTCGGCCATCACCTTGTTGCCGATGCAGGACACGACGATCCGCCATCATGGCCAGGCGATTGCCATGGTTGCCGCGCAACGCCTCGAGCAGGCCGAGCAGGCTGCTCGACTCGTGCGAGCCGATATCGAAGTCTCGCCCTTCGTTGCGCAAAGTGAAGGCGCGGCTGTCATCGCAACGGAAAATCTTTACGCACCCGCCGAGTTTTCGAAAGGCGACATCGCTCGGGGGTTGTCGAGCGCCGTGCATCGGCACGAGGCCGATTACCTGCAACCTTCGCGGCATCACAACCCGATGGAGCCGTCAGCGGTCCAGGCGATCTGGGACGGCGACGAGCTGACGATATTCGATACGACCCAGCACGGCTACAACGTGCAGGCCGTGCTCTCGAGTGCGTTCGGCATCAGGCCCGAGCAGGTGCGTGTGATTTGCCATCACACCGGTGGCGGCTTTGGCTGCAAAGGTTTCGTCTGGCCGCATGAGCTGCTGGCCGCGGCCGCGGCCCGTGTGCTGCAACGCCCCATCAAGCTCGTGTTGAGCCGGGCTCAGATGTATTCGATGGTCGGCTATCAACCGGACATGCGTCACCACATGGTGCTTGGCGCCGACGCTGACGGGCGCCTGAGCGCGTTGAGCCATGACGTCGAAAACGTGACGTCGATTGCGGAGCAATTCGTCGAGCATGCGACGTCCGCGTCGCAGGGCGTCTATGCGAGCCCCGCGATTGAGACGAAACAGAAGGTGCGGCATGCGAACGTGAATCATCCGACCGCCATGCGCGCCCCTTGGGAGGGGCCGGGTTTGTGGGGGCTGGATTCCGCGATCGATGAAATGGCCCATCTCGTGGGCATGGACCCGCTCGATTTTCGTCTCGCCAACTATGCGGAAACGGATCCGGCGACAGGCAAGCCATGGTCGTCGAAAAAACTGCGCGAGGCCTACACCGAAGGCGCGCGCCTCTTTGGCTGGTACGACCGTCCCCGGGAGCCGGTACGCGATGGGCCGTGGCTGCTCGGCTGCGGTATGGCGACAAGCTCGATGGGATGCTTTCGATTTCCGTCCGTCGCGCGCGTGCGGCTCAACGCTAGTGGCCGAGCGACGATCGAAACGGGCTGCCACGATATCGGCACCGGCACATTGACGATTTTTCCGCAGATCGCAGCGGATGTTCTCGGCTTGCCCCTCGATCAGGTATCGCTGGCGATGGGCGATACGGCATTGCCGAAAGGCGGGCCGACTTACGGATCGTCGTCGACGATGGGCGTCGGTGCCTCGGTTCTATACGCGGCGCGTGCCGTGCGAGCTCAGCTCGCGGAACTCGCGGGCATTCCGGATTCGCAAGCCGAGCTGGCGGACGGCCGGATCCGGTGTAGCGGCAGCGACGAGCGCGGGCGATCGATCTTCGAGCTCATGCGTCAGGCCGGACGAGCGGAGCTCAGAGCCGACGGCGAGTTCAGCTTGCCGGGCGGCGCGCCGTTCAATGCGAACGGCGAGGGCAGCGACGTGGCCATTTCGACGTTCGGCGCAATCTTCGTCGAGGTGGCCGTCGATCCCGAACTGGGCTTGCTGCGGCTGCGGCGCGCGGTGGGCAGTTATAGCGCGGGGCGTATCGTCAATCCGCGCACGGCGCGCGCCCAGATGATCGGCGGCATCATTTGGGGCTGGGGCATGGCGGCGATGGAAGGCACGCATCATGAGCCGACGTTGGGGCGGTGGCTTTCCAGAGACCTGGCTGGCGTGGCAGTGCCCGTCAATGCCGATATTCCGTCCGATATCCAAATCCATTTCGTCGACGAGTTCGATGCGTATGCGAGTCCGCTCGGCGCAAAAGGTATCGGTGAGCTCGGCGCGACGGGTGTGGCGGCTGCGGTCGCGAATGCGGTTTTTGCCGCGACCGGCAAGCGTGTTCGATCGTTGCCGATTTCAGCGGCAGAGCTGGTGATGGAGGGTGCGTCGAGCGCGTGATCGCGACCGTCCCTGACGGTGAGTACTTTCGGGAGTCTCATGACGGCTTATCTGATCTCCGATGTTTCGCCTCGCGATGCCGAGGCGTTCGAGGCTTACAGAACGCGGGCCGCTGATCAGGCCAACCACGAAGTACGGCTGAACGAACATATCAGCCACCTCGAGGGTGAGGTTTTTCGGGAGCGAGGACGGAATCGCCTTCGCTGGGTCCCATCGGTGAGCTTTTTCGGGACCGGCCGTCGAGGGGGCTCGTAGTAGCGGCGCCAAAGAAGCCAAAGGTGAGCGTTTTCGGGATCGCAGCCCGTAACGCCTTATCCCGCGGCCATCAAGGTGAGTGTTTTCGGGAGACATCAGCCAGAGGCGCGGCGCGCGATCATGTGCGACTGCGCTGCCTGCCTGACGTAAGGTGAGCTTTTGCGGGACCCCATACGATGGAGGGGCAGGCGTCATCGTCGACGGAAATCCCGCGACCCGCTAGACTACGCCGTTCCTTGCAACGACGGACAACGGCCTTGGCTCATCGCGATTCCCGCTCATTCGATCAAGCGCCAAAGCGCTGGTATATCGACGTGCGCGGCAACCGCGTCGGCCAATGTGTCGATCGACGCAAGCCTGCGGGCATGGTAATCGATGCGTTGAGCGTCATCGAGTCCCGCCCAGCGCAGCAATGCCGCACAGGCATCGGGACCGTCGAAGAGGCCATGCAGATACGTGGCGAAAATCTGTCCATCGTCCGATATGGCGCCGTCGGGCCGCGGCTCCTCGCCAGCGCCCTGGCGCAGCCACATGGCCGGCCGCGCGAGTGCCGCGCCCGTCGTCGTCCCCATGTGGATTTCATATCCATGCACTGGCGCATCGCCGAGTGTCAGCGAACCCTCGGTGCGGACGAGTTGTTTTTCGGGCGCGAGCTCGGTTTCGAAATCGAGCAGCCCGAAGCCGTGGGTGCATTCGGTAGCGCTCTCGATGCCAAGCGGATCGCGCATGCCGCGTCCGAGCATTTGCATGCCGCCGCATATGCCGATGACCTTCCCGTCATAACGCAAATGGCGACGCAGGTAGTCTTCCCACCCCTGTGCGCGCAGCCACGCGAGATCGCGTTGAACGCTTTTACTGCCGGGCAGAATGACGAGATCCGCTGCGGGCAGCGGTTCGCCAGCCCGGACGTAGCGGAAGTCGACTTGCGGGTGCGCGCGCAGCGGATCGAAATCGGTGTGATTGCTGATGCGCGGAAGCGCGGGCACGATCACGCGCAACACCGTGTCGCCCGAGGCAGGTGCGTGCCGTGCAGCCGGCAACATGTCCTCGGCATCGAGCCAAAGGCCCGGCACGAACGGCACCACGCCGAGCACGGGTTTGCCGGTTCGAGCTTCGACCCAATCGATGCCGGGTTGGAGAAGCGCCGGGTCGCCCCGAAATTTGTTGACGATCACGCCCTTGACGCGCGCGCGTTCAGCCTCCGAAAGACACGCGAGCGTGCCGACGATTTGCGCGAACACGCCGCCGCGATCGATATCGGCAACGACGACGACGGGGCAATCGGCCGCTTCGGCGAAGCCCATGTTCGCGATATCGCCCTCGCGAAGGTTGATTTCGGCCGGACTGCCTGCGCCTTCCACAAGCACGAGATCGTAGGCGGCCCGCAGTCGTTCGAACGATTCGAGCACGGCCTGCATGGCGATCGGCTTGTACGCATGATAGGCCCGCGCATCGAGGTTGCCGCGCGCCCGACCGTGGACGATGACTTGCGCGCCGATGTCGCTGTTCGGTTTGAGCAGCACCGGGTTCATATCCGTGTGAGCGTCGACGCCGGCCGCCAATGCTTGCCAGGCCTGGGCGCGGCCGATTTCACCGCCATCGACGGTGACGGCGCTGTTGAGCGACATGTTTTGCGGCTTGAACGGCGCGACGCGGATGCCGGCTCGCACGGCGATTCGGCACAGCGCGCCGACAAGCGTGCTTTTGCCCGAATCGGAGCTCGTTCCTTGAATCATCAGCGCGCGTGGCATGGATGGTGTCCTGAGCAGGTCGAATATGAAGCGCGCCTTTGGCGCAAGCATCGCGCGGCGGGCGCGTGCCGTGAAGCAGGGCTGCATTATGTCACCGCCGCTCGCGTCGGCGCATATGCATGCGTGCGACAGCTGGGCCGAACAACGGCCGCTGCGGCGGGAGCATTGCAATGATGGCACTGCCGTCCTTCGCGGCAATCGCCATGCTCGCCATCATGGGCGTGGTACTCGACTGGTGGCTGGGCGAGCCGCAGCGCGCTCATCCGCTCGTCGCATTTGGACGATTCGCAAAGCGGCTCGAACGATCGCTCAACCCCGACCGCGATACGGTCGATACGCGAACCGAACGATGCGATTCGCGCACGCGGCTGGCCGCGCTGCGCGTTCGCGCGCTTGGCATCGTCGGTTGGGCAGTGGCTGTCGTGCCGCCGGTCGCGCTATCGATCGTGCTGACGCGCGTACTACCGCTCGCGTTTGCATGGGTGCTTCACGCGTTGTTGCTGTGGTTCGCGCTGGGCGCGCGCAGCCTTGCCGATCACATTACTCCCATCGAAGGCGCACTCATGAACGGCGATTTGCCGCGCGCGCGCGCGCTGGCATCGCGCATCGTCACGCGCGATCTTTCGGACGCGGAAGCATCGGCCGTCGCACGCGCAGCCGTCGAATCGGCCCTGGAAAACGGCAACGATGCGATCTTCGGGGCGTTGTTCTGGTTCGCCATCGCGGGAGGGCCGGGCGCGCTGGGCTATCGGCTCGTCAACACGCTCGATGCGATGTGGGGCTATCGCACGCCCCGGTTCATCTGGTTCGGTTGGGCCGCGGCGCGCCTCGACGATGCGGCCAACTATCTGCCCGCACGCCTGACCGCGCTGACTTACGCGCTGTGCGGCAATCCGCGCAATGCATTGCGGTGTTGGCGGACACAGGCAGCGGCGTGGGACAGCCCCAATGCGGGGCCTGTCATGGCAAGCGGCGCCGGCAGCCTCGACGTATCGTGCGGCGGAAGCGCCCGCTATCATGGCGTCGATGAAGCGCGTCCACCGCTCGGCAGCGGCGCCGCGCCGCATGCCAGCGATATCGGGCGGGCGCTGTCGCTCGTGCGGCGGGCGCTCTTGGCATGGCTGGCCGGCTTGAGCCTGCTAGCCGCTGCGTCAATGGTGTTTTGAGCAGATCATGTCCACATCCGAGCTTCCCATCGTCTCAGTTGCCGTGCCTCATGGCGGCAACCTTTCCGAAGCCGTGCGCCGTTACGGCATTGCTCTCGAACACTGGATCGACCTTTCGACAGGCATCAATCCATGCGGTTATCCGGTGCCCGATATCGACGCGCAGGCGTGGCTGCGCTTGCCCGATGACGACGACGATCTCGAAGCGATCGCGGCCGCCCATTATGGCGCGTCGCGCGCACTGGCCGTTGCGGGCACGCAAGCGGCCATCCGCATGCTGCCGCAGGTCCTGCCCGTGGGGCGCATCGGTATCGGCTTGCTGACTTACGGCGAATATGCGCCGGCGTTCGCAGCCGCGGGTTTTACGGTGGAGCGCTTCGTCACGGAGCCGTTTGCCGATCGGCGCGACGCCGCCGATTTCCTTCTTGCTCCGGGTGTACCGCTACCGGCGACGTTGACGCATCTGGTCGTCGTGAACCCCAACAACCCCGGCACCGAATCGTTCGACGCGGCCACGCTGCTCGACTGGCATCGTCAGCTCGTTTCGCGCGGCGGGGGCCTTATCGTCGACGAGGCATTCGTCGAGGCGACGCCGCATCTGAGCGTGGCCTCGCATGTCGAGACAGACGGCCTTGTCGTATTGCGCTCGGTCGGCAAATTCTATGGCCTCGCTGGCGCTCGGGCTGGATTCGCGCTCGCTCCGGCCGCACTCGATGACGCAATGCGCGGACTGCGTGGGCCGTGGACCGTATCGGGCCCGACGCGTAGCGTGGTGCGGGCCGCATTGCTTGACGAACCGTGGCAGCGCACGATGCGTACGCAGCTGTGCGACGCGTCGGCGCGTCTCGTGGCCTTGCTCGAGCGGCACGGATTGAAGGCGACGCATACGCCGCTCTTCGCCTGGACACGCTGTGCCGATGCCGCTCGCCTGCAGGACGGACTCGCACGTCGCGCCATCTGGGTCCGCCGATTCGATGTCGTGCGTGGGCTACGGTTCGGCTTGCCCGCCGACGAACGCGCGTGGGAACGTCTCGATCGGGCGCTCAGCGAGGCATTGACGACGGACGATACGCTTTGAGCCGTTGGTCGCGCAACTTTGTTTCCGATTCGTCGGATGGCGGATCGCCCGTGCAGTAATTCTTGCAGTCGTCGCGTCGCGCACGATTTGTGCCCGATTTTTATTCGCGCATTTACGGCGATTTGGCCATACGGCATATTGGTTTTTGCGGGTGGCGGCGATATCTTTGCTGAATCGACGAGCAAGGAACTGCCACATGAACGAAGCATCGCATTCGTTGCGCCAGGCGCAGGGTTGGGACTTTCTTTCGGGCGGCGGCGAACTGGGCGGACTCATCCGCGCATTCGATTGGAGTGGGACGCCGCTCGGTGCGCCTGACACGTGGCCGCAAAGCCTCAAAGTCGCGCTGCGCATCATGCTCAATTCGAGCCAGCCGATCTGGATCGGCTGGGGCAAGCAATTGATCTATTTTTACAACGATCCATACAAGTCGATTATCGGCGGCAAGCATGAATGGGCGCTGGGCCGGCCGATAAAGGATGTGTGGAGCGAAATATGGAGCGATATCGAGCCGATGCTCGATATGGCGATGAGCGGGGGCCGCGGCACTTATGTCGAGGAGCAACTGCTCGTCATGGAGCGTAACGGCTACCGCGAGGAAACGTATTACACGTTCTCGTTCAGCCCCATTCCAAACGACGACGGCAGCGCCGGCGGGATCATTTGCGCCAATACGGACGATACGCCGCGCGTCATCGGCGAACGGCAACTGGCGCTGTTGCGCGATCTGGCCGCCGATGCAACGCGTGCCCGAACCTGGCAGGAAGTGTGCGCACGCAGCGTGCAGGCGCTTGGCACGAACGCACGCGATCTGCCGTTCGCGATGATGTATATGGCTGACGATATCGGCGCACCGACGCTCGCGCTCGCGTGTGCGTCCGGGATCGATCGCGCCCACCGTGCCGCGCCGCATTCGATCGCCGTGGACGATTCGTCGATCTGGCCGGTCGGCGAGGTATTGCGTACGCGCACACCCACGCTGGTCTCGGAGCTTGGCAGGCGCATTGGCGTACCGTTGCCGAGCGGTCCTTGGGACGAGTCCCCTGCGCAGGCGGCGTTGCTGCCCATCGTGCCGGGCGCGGAGACCGGCCGGGCTGGCGTGCTCGTGGTCGGGCTCAATCCGTATCGCCTGTACGACGGCAACTATCGAAGCTTTCTCGGGCTCGTTGCCGGGCAGATTTCTGCGGCCATCGGCCATGCCCAGGCCTACGAGGAAGAGCGGCGGCGCGCCGAAGTCCTGGCCGAAATCGATCGTGCCAAGACCGCGTTCTTTTCGAACGTGAGTCACGAGTTTCGTACGCCGCTCACGTTGATGCTCGGACCGCTCGAGGACGCCCTCAACGATCCGTCGGCAAATGCGCTCGCGCCGCCTCAACGTCGCCGCCTGCTGACCGCACACCGCAGCAGCGTGCGGTTGCTCAGGCTCGTCAATTCGCTGCTCGATTTCTCGCGTATCGAGGCGGGGCGTGCGACAGCGATGTTCGAGCCGACCGATGTGGCCAAGTTCACCGCGGAACTCGCATCGAGTTTCGAGTCGGCCACCCAGCGGGCTGGCCTCGAATTGTCTATCGAGTGCGAGAGCCTGCCACAGCCGGTCTACGTCGACCGCGATATGTGGGAGAAGATCGTCCTCAATCTCCTGTCGAATGCGTTCAAGTTCACATTCGAAGGGCGCATCGAGGTGCGCACGCAGGTGTCGGCCGACGGGGAAGCCGCGCAGATCGTGGTCCGCGATACGGGTGTCGGTATTCCCTCGAACGAGCTGGTGCGCTTATTCGAGCGTTTTCACCGTGTCGAGGGACAGCGTAGCCGCTCCTTCGAAGGGTCCGGCATCGGGCTCGCGCTCGTGCACGAACTCGTCAAGCTGCACGGCGGGGCAATCTCTGTCGAGAGCGAGGTCGGACGCGGTACCGCATTCACCCTGAGCCTTCCATTCGGCACCGCTCATCTGGCGCCCGATCGCATCGGTCCCGAACGCCTGCTTGCATGGACGCCCCACCGTGCGGGCGCATACGTCGAAGAGGCTCTGCGCTGGCTGCCGCAGTCGGGCGCGGAGGACGGCGACGAAGCCCCGTCCGAGCGCGCCGACGACCTGCCGACGCTGCCGTTCGGCAGCCGGACGAGGGGGGCGCGCGTGCTTGTCGTCGACGATAACGAGGACATGCGCCGCTATGTGAGCCGGTTGTTGCGGGGGCAATGGGAGGTCGACACTGCCGCCGATGGGCACGAAGCGCTCGCGGCGATCCGCGAGCGCAGGCCCGACGTCGTCTTGAGCGACGTCATGATGCCGAATCTCGACGGCTTCGACTTGCTGCGTGCAATTCGTTCGGACTCCGAACTACGCGATCTGCCGGTCGTACTCGTTTCCGCGCGTGCCGGGGAGGAGGCGAGTGTCGAGGGATTGGGCGCGGGCGCCGACGACTATCTGACGAAGCCGTTTTCGGCTCGCGAGCTTCTCGCGCGCGTCAATGCGAACCTCGAGATGGCGAGACTGCGACGCGAGGCTACACGCGATCTACGCGAAAGCGAGGCGCGCTTCCGGAATATGGCCAATCACGCACCGGTGATGATGTGGATCAGCACGCCGGAGGCCGAATTCGATTATCTGAACCAGCCTTGGTGCGAGTTCACCGGACAGACGCTCGATGAGGCAATAGGCGCAGGCGCCTGGGCAGCACTGCACGACGAGGATCGCGAGAGCGCCCGCCAAGACTTTCTCGATGCCCATGCCGAACGCCGCCCGTTTCGCGCCGAATACCGTGTACGGACCGCTGCCGGCGATTATCGCTGGGTGTTGGGCGCGGCCGTACCGCGCTTCGGTGACGACGGGAAGTTTCTCGGCTACATCGGCTCGATCATCGATATCTCGGATCGTAAGGAGGCCGAACAGATCTTGCGCGAGGCGAACGTCGTACTGGAAAGACGCGTCGCCGCGGCGATTGCGGAACGCCTGCATACCGAGGCGCAATTGCGCCAAGCGCAAAAAATGGAAGCGATCGGCAAGCTCACTGGCGGTGTCGCTCACGATTTCAACAACGTCTTGCAGGTCATTGCCGGCAATCTTCAACTGCTGAGCCGCGACGTATCGGGGAATCTGCGCGCCGAGCAGCGGCTGCAGACCGCCGTTGCCGCGACGGCACGCGGTTCGAGGCTCGCTTCGCAACTGCTGGCATTCGGACGCCGGCAACCGTTGTCGCCGAAGACGGTCAATCTCGGCAGACTGATCCGGGGCATCGACGACATGCTGCGCCGCTCGCTTGGAGAAAGCGTCGAAATCGAAACGGTGATCACGGGCGGGCTGTGGAATACGTTCGTCGATACGGTGCAGGTCGAAAACGCCCTGCTCAATCTGGCCATCAATGCGCGCGACGCGATGCAGGGTCACGGCAAGCTCACGATCGAAGCGGGCAATGCTTTTCTCGACGATGTCTATGTCGCGCGTCATCCCGACGTGGCGCCCGGCCAATACGTCATGGTCGCCGTGACCGACACCGGTTGCGGTATACCGGCCGAGTTGCTCGAACGTGTCTTCGAGCCGTTCTTCACGACGAAACCCGAAGGCCGTGGTACGGGCCTCGGGCTGAGCATGGTCTACGGTTTCGTCAAGCAATCGGGCGGACACATCAAGATCTACAGCGAGCTCGGGCAAGGTACGACCGTGCGGCTCTACTTGCCGCGCGCGCGCCAGCCCGAGGATGTCGAGACCGAAGTCGAGGCCGGGCCGATCACGGGCGGTACGGAAACCATTCTCGTCGTCGAGGATGACGAAGACGTGCGCGGAACGGTCGTCGATCTGCTCTCCGAGCTCGGTTATCGCGTGCTGCGGGCGAAGGATGCGCAAAGCGCGCTCGCGATCGTCGAGAGCGGGGTGCCGATTGACCTCGTATTCACCGACGTGGTCATGCCGGGGCCGCTCGATAGTCCCGAGCTGGCCCGCCGCGCGCGGGAACGACTACCCAACATCGCGGTTCTGTTCACGTCGGGCTACACCGATAACGCGATCGTGCATGGCGGCCGGCTCGACGATGGCGTCGATCTGCTCAGCAAACCCTATAGCCGCGAAGCGCTGGCACGCAAGATTCGCCACGTCTTGCGGCATCAGGTGCGTGGCAAGCCGGCATTGCCTTCGCCGTCGTTGCTTGAGACCGACGCTCCGCAGCCTGTCAACGCCGTCCGCATGCCTGGGCGCTTGCGCGGGCGCGTACTGCTGGTCGATGACGACCCGATGGTTCGCTTCACCACGGCGGACATGCTGTCCTATCTCGGCTATGCCGTGACTGAAGCCGCCGATGCGACGCAAGCGCTGGCACTACTCGGCAAGCACACGTTCGATGTGATCGTGACGGACATCGCACTGCCCGATCTGTCCGGCGACGAACTGGCGATGCGGGCGGTCGCATTGCAGCCGGGGTTGCGCGTGATCTTCGCATCGGGGTACGACGAGCTGCCCGACGGCCGCAAGCCGGAAGCGCTCGCCGGGGCCGCGATGCTGCGTAAGCCGTACGATCGCGAGCAGATGGAAGCGTTGCTGGACGCGGCCATGATGGTACGCATGTCGACGGGTTCAGCCACCGCACCGGTGACCGGATACCGCGGCTAGGCCGCGCCGTTCGACAAGGCCGATGGCACGGTCCGAAGGTGGAGCCCTATCCGACGTCCGCGCCTCGTGCCCACGGGCTCCCGCGTGGTGAGGTTTTTCAGGAGCCCCTGGGCGTGAGGTGAGCTTTTTCGGGATAAGGGGTACTTGTTTGCCTCCGTTGCGGTGCGTTGCAGGGGGCTTTGCGTCCGATTTTCTGCTTCGCGGGACGCTTTTCGGCCCATCGGCACCCGCCGTGCCTCGCGAAGTCCGGCGTTTTCTCCCGTAAAGGCTCACCTTGTCGCGCTGCGGCGCCAATGGTGAGCTTTTACGGGATGGGCTTTCATGTTTTGGGATACTCCGACGCAATATGCGGAGTAGACCTCGTTATTCGTTTTGACGTTTTGCTTTTTGGAAGTTTTGTATCGATAATTGACGTCGACGGCCTGAAACACAATCTGGCGCGCGTCCATCCGGACCCGCCGTTGGGCGGTTGTAACCGCCTGCTGCCGCGAGTCGAGTATGATTCGGCTCGGGTCAAATAAGGGGCTCCACACCCCCGCATCAACTACAACCGGAATCATCGATGGAACAGCTTGAAGGCGAGGCTCGCGAACGATTGATTCGCTGGCTCCGGCGTCGCATGGACGAATACGGCATTACGGTCGAAGCTGTGGCGGAATCGATTTCCGCCGACAAGCAGGCTGAACGGCCCATCCTTTACCGCGATGCGATGGGCAATACGTGGGATGGCTACGGAGATCCGCCTGATTGGCTGCGTCGTGCCGTCGCCGCCGGACAGAACATGGATTTCTATCGCTGCGAGGGATAACCGGGCGCGAGGCCTGGGGCTTTCAGCGCTCGGAGTCCGTCGGCGGCCATTCGTTTTCGAAAACGCACTCGGCTAGCGGCATTCGTTGGGCCCAGTGTTCGATTTCGAGCATCGGCCGAGGATAGAAGCGCTCGACGTGTCCGAGGCACAGTATGGCGACGGGCCGGGCGCCCATCGGCATCCGCAACAAGCGGCGAACGTCGTCCATCTCGAAGAGCGACACCCATCCCATGCCGAGCCCTTCCGCGCGTGCAGCGAGCCACATGTTCTGAATCGCGCAGGCAACCGACGCCAGATCCATATCGGGCATCGTGCGGCGACCGAATACGTGCTTTTCGCGGCCATCCATCAGCGCCATGACGAGCAGCTCGGCGCACTCGAGCATGCCTTCCACCTTGAGCTTCATGAATTCGTCGCTGCGCTCGCCGAGTGCAGCCGCTGTGCGTGCGCGCTCGCGCTCGACGGCATCGTGCAGCGCTTTGCGCCGTGCGTCGTCGGTCACCCTGACGATTCTCCATGGCTGCATATATCCGACGCTCGGTGCGTGATGCGCCGCATCGAGCAGGCGGGCGAGCACGTGCGGATCGACCGGCTTGCGCACGAAATGACGCATGTCCCGCCGTTCATGGATGGCGCGATATACGGCCGCGCGCTCCCCGTCGTCGAATTGCATTGCCATCGAAAAATTGGCCTTTGAGGCTCGCGAAGTCTATTGATACGTGCTGGCGCGGCTCGCGCCAATCGATGATGGGGAGCGCCGAACGCCGGGCGGGGCTCAACGATACCACGCGTGCCGCCACACGCCGCCCTCGCGAGGGGGCGCGATCGAACTGAAAGGACATGCTCGTGTGAGCCGCGCGCACGGGCCGGGAACAGCCGTTGCGACGCAATACAGGCGAGTCCAGGAGATTTTCTTCAGCCAACAGGAGGACCAGATGACATCGCGAAAACCCAGCCAAGCCGCGCCGACCAACCCGCGCGGGCATGATCGCGGCGATCACCGGCAGGCTCAGCAGCAACAGAATCAGCAAAAGATGCCGCGTCACCAGGGCGGCCAGCGTCAGCCATAGTCAAGCAACGCATCGGGCCGACCGGCGCGCCTCGTTCGAGTCATGTCATTTATGCAGCAGTTGCCGCAGCGCATTGACGTCGTTGCCGCTGATCGGCTGAGCGTTGTTACCCCATGCGCTGCGGATGTAGGTCAGCACTTGTCCCATCTGTGCATCGACGAGTGTGCCGGCAAACGCGGGCATCCGTTGGCGAGGCGGCCCTGACTCCGTGGCGGGGCTGTTTCCACCCTCCACGAGCAGGCGGATCAGCGACGTCGTATCTTTCGCCAGCACCGACGGATTGCCGGCGAGCGCGGGGAACACACCGGGCACGCCCTTGCCGTCGAGCCCGTGGCAACGCGCACAAAACGATCGATAGACGAGGTTTCCGAGCGACTGATCGTCGGCCACGCGATTGCCGTTCGCGGTGGGCTGCGTCGATGCGTCTTGCGGTGCAAACGTGCCGGAAGGCTCGCGCGTCGGCAGCGACTTCAAGTAGTGGGCGATGGCGAGCAGGTCGCCATCGCTGAGATATTGGGTACTGTCCTCGATCTGTTCGACCATGCTGCCGTAGGCCACGATGCCGGCGGCATGGCCCGTCTTCAGAAAGCGCGCGATATCGGTCTCGCTGAGGCGGCCTAAGCCGGAGCCCGCATCGCCAGTCAGATTCGGCGCGAACCAATGATCGTTGATGCCACCGGTCAGGAAACGCGGCGCCGATTCGTCATAGCCGCGCTCTTCGTAGGCGAAGCCTCGCGGCGTATGGCATGCACCGCAGTGGCCCAGCGATTGAACGAGATAGGCGCCGCGATCCCATTGCGCATCGCGTCCCGACGGCTGTCGAACGCCCTTATGCGGCATGAACGCCCATTGCCAGAAACGCAGCGCCCAGCGCTGGTTGAACGGAAATGCGACGTCGGAGGGAGGCGTCGGCTTCGACACCGGCGGCACGCGCCGCATCATGAACGCGTAAAGCGCGTGCAAGTCGTCATCGCTCATTTTGGAAAAGGCCGTATACGGCATCGCCGGGTAGAGCCGCTTACCGCCGCGCGCGACGCCTTCGCGCAGTGCTTTTGCGAAATCATCGTAGCTGTAGCGGCCGATGCCGTAGCGTACATCGGGCGTGATGTTGCTGGTCACGATGGTGCCGAACGGCGAACCCATGCCGAGTCCACCCGCGTAAGGCGCACCGCCTCCGGGTGCCGTATGGCAGCCGGCGCAGTCAGCGGCTTTTGCGATGTATGCGCCGCGTTCGAGCAGGGTGGTGTCGGCACCCGAGACGGCATCGGCCCGATGCGGTGCTGCGGCCTGCTTGGCGTCGTCGGTGGAGGCATGCGCTGTTTCGCGCCCGCCCTTGCCCATCGCGATGGCGACGATGGCAGGCAGCGTCAGCAGCAGCAATCGCAGGGCGAGCGAGGCCTTCATCGGGTGGGCTCCCGGAGCGACGCGGCATTGGACTCCGGAATCGGCTCTGCCGATGGCGTGTGCGATATGAGCGGCGAGCGAGCGCGCGTCAACCATCGTCCAGCGACAATCAGCGCGCCGATCAAATAGGCGAGCGAGGCGGGCACCCACATGACGAGCCCACCCAGTTGCTGATCGCCGAGCGGCTCCATGCCGAGTGCGCTCGTCGGCTCGACATAGGACGGATACCAGACGCCCGGCGAAAGCGTGATGAGCGCGCCGAGGGCGCCGGTATGGACCATCGTCGTGAAGAGTGAAAGCATCGCGTGGCCCGAACCGCGCGATGCTGCTCCCTCGCCGAGAATCGACCACCAGAAGATCAGGGCGGTCCCCAGGAAGCTCGCATGTTGCAGCGTATGAACGCCGGAATGGGCGAGTGCGCTCTCGAAGAGTGGCGGTGCGTGCCAGGCCCAAAGCGCCACGGCATGAAGAAGCCAGGCCGGCAGTGGAGCGACGAGCGCGCGCCATGCCGCGGACCATGCGCGTGTGCGCAATACACGGCCGATCGCCACACGGGCGCGTTGCGGCAGCGCCCATATCCAGATGCCGAGCGGCCGGCCTGCGACGAGAAGCGGCGCGGCGACGATCATCATCGCTTCATGCTGCACCATGTGCGCCGAAAAAAGTGCCGCGCTCAACGCGTCGAGCGGAGAGACGAGTACAGCGGCGATTACGGTCCACCCCGCGACGAACGCCATCAGATGCGTCTGTCGCGCGCCACGTCCGAGACGGGAACGTCGCGTCAGTCGGACGAATCCCGCGAGGTACGCGGCCAGGCTCACCGCGAGCAAGGCGATCGCCCACGAGTCGAACGCCCAGCCGAACACGGGTGTACCGGAGGCCGCTGTGGCGGGCGCATGCGCCGAGGCAGGCGCGGCGAAGGCGGCAGCGACGAGCGCCGACGTCCACCGTACCGGCGACCTCGCACAGGCGAGCACGCTCATCGGCAGGCGGAGAGCAGCCATTGCGGGAACCACATCATCAGTTGCACGAGGGTGCCCAGCGCGCCAACGATCGTCGCGGCAAACGCAAGAAAGGCCTCGCGCGCGTCGCGCGATTCATAACTGGCCGAAAACGGTACCGACGTTTGGCGCCATCGACGATAGGCCAGCGCAGTCGCCGCAATCGAGACAGCGAACGCGATGCCGCTCACGGCATTCAGCGGCGCTCGGGTGTGCCACGCGCAGGCGTAATGAACGAGAGCATAGTCGGCGCTTTGTGTTGCGAGGACCAGTGCGGGTACCGCCAGCAGTGCGAACCAGGTTTTCATTGCGTTCATGCGTGCGTCCTCTCCTTCGACCGGGTCGACCGGCTCGGCCGGCCATCAAAACAGTGCCCGCGGCGCCAGATAGACGACGGCGTAGATCGGTATCCAACTGAGCACGACGAAGTACCAATAGACCGCGTTTTCGCTGACATCGACGAATCGTCGACCTTCGATCGGTCCCGTGAAAAGCAGGACATCGAGCACGGCTGTATCGATCGTATCGGTGACGAGGTGCGTCGTATGCAGGCCCAGCAGAAACCACACGATCGATCCGTAGGCGTTCGCGTACCACTTCACATTGAGCGCCGCGAATTCAAGACCGCGAACGGCGAGAAAGGCCAGGGAAAACGCGAGGCATATCGTCAGCCAGAGCCTGCAGCGCGGTAAATCGAGGCGCTGCGCGGCCCGCTTCGCCAATTCGTTCGGCACAAGGCTCACGAGCAGAATCGCGAGGTTGGCCGTGCCCCAGCGCATCTCGGGCGGCGGGGCACCGAGTGGCCACACCGCGTTGATATCGCGCAGGTAGAAGTACATCGCGACGGCGATCGCGAAGACTGTGCCCTCGATCAGCATCAGTCCAGCCGTCGCCCACCACATCGCGCTGCGATGTCCGAAGCCGAAGCTCGGCAGATCGCGGACATCGACCGAATCGCGTCCGTCGCGCGAGGAGGCATCGCCGCTGCTCATGGCTTGCGTTCCAGCGCCACGGCTTGCGCGTGATGACGTCGCGTCGGCCAGAACCATGCGGTCAGTGCGATAACGACCGGCAGGGAACCCCACACGACAGCCCACGGAGTGAAGATCGAACCGATGAAGAGCACCGTCGTGGCAACGGCACTGACGAACGGCCAGATCGATGGCGTCGGGAAGAGCGAGCGCAGATCCGGGCGCGCGTCGAGCACCGTCGTGAGCAGTACCTCGCGGGCATCGGCCGCAAGTCCGCTGACATGGGCGGGATGCGTCGGCGGATCCCAGAGCGGATCTCGGCCGTGCACGACCGGCAGCGCGTCGAAGTTGTGAGGCGGCGGCGGGCTCGGCGCGGCCCATTCGAGCGTGCCGGCGCCCCAGGGATTCGGGCCCGCACTGAGCCCGTGCCGCAGGCTGCGCCAGACGTTGAAGACGAACAGCAGCACGCTTGCCGCGATGGTCAACGCGCCGACGGTCGAAATCAGGTTCATCGTGGACCAGCCCATACCGGCCGGATAGGTCCAGACGCGCCGCGGCATGCCGTGCAGCCCCAGCCAGTGCATCGGGAAGAACGCGACGTTGAAGCCGATGAAGAAGAGCCAGAACTGCCAGCGTCCGAGCCGCTCGTCGAGCATGCGTCCCGTGACCTTCGGAAACCAGTAGTAAACGGCGGCGAAGAGCGGGAAGACGGCTCCGCCGATCAGCACGTAGTGAAGATGTGCGACGACGAAATAGGTGTCGTGCAACTGCAGATCGAGCGACACCGAGCCGAGCATCACGCCGGTCATCCCGCCCAGCACGAGAATGAAGAAAAACGCGAGGACGAACAGCAGCGGCGTTTTGAGGTTCAGGCGGCCCGTGACGAGCGTGGCGATCCAGCAATAGATTTGCAGCCCGGAGGGCAGGGCGATCATCACGCTCGCGGCGGTGAAAAAGCTTTTGCCGAGTTGCGGCACACTGGTGGCGAACATGTGGTGAACCCATAGCCCGAAGGCAAGGAAAGCGGTTGCGATCAACGCGAGGACGATCGCCGTATAGCCGAATATCGGTCGCCGCGCGAAGGTCGGCAGGATCGACGAGATGAAGCCGAGTGCCGGGATGAAGATCAGATAGACCTCCGGATGGCCGAAGAACCAGAACAGGTGTTGCCAGAGCAGGACGTCGCCGCCGAGCGACGGATTGAAGAACTGCGTACCGACGAGCCGGTCGAGAATCAGTGCGGTACTGGCGAGCATCACGGCCGGCATGGCGAAGATGACCATGAACTGCGTGACGAGCGTGGCCCATGCGAAAAGCGGTATGCGGGAGCGACATGCCCGGTGCCCGCATCTTGAGGATCGTCGTGATCAGCACGATGGCTTCGAGCAGCGAGGAAAGCTCGGTGAACGTGATCATCTGCGCCCAGATGTCGGTGCCCTTGCCGGCAGCGTAATCCGGGCCCGCAAGCGGGACATAGCTGAACCAGCCCGCGCGCGGGCCGGCGCCTAGCACGAAGGCGACGTACAGCGTGAGTCCGCCGAACAGGAACACCCAGTAGGCATAGGCGTTCATGCGCGGAAAGGAGGTCGGGCGCGAGCATGCCGAGCGCATGCGTGCCGCGGACCGTATGGCAGTTCGCGCACGACGACGCCTCGAAGAGCGCCCGGCCGCGCGCGGCCAATGCGTTGTCCGGCGGCGCGGCCGGCAGGCGTTGCGCGGCTGCCCAGGCGGCATAGCGCTCGGGCGGGTCGGCCATGACAGTCATGGCCATCAGCGCATGTTCGGTGCCGCAGAACTCCGCGCATTGGCCGCGGTAAGCGCCGGGCCGGTCCGCGCGGAATTCGATCGTCGAACCGATGCCCGGCAACAAGTCCTTCTTGCCATGGAGATTCGGCACCCAGAAACTATGAATGACATCGCCGGCCGCGAGCGAGACGATCACGGGCCGGCCTACGGGTATGTGCAGTTCATTGGCGACGGCGAAACCGGGTGCGCCGTCTTCCGGTGCGTAGTTGGCCTGCCACCACCACTGCCAGCCGGTAAGCTGGATATGCAGCGCATGGGCGGCCGGCAGTTTAGAAAGCGCCCGATCCGTCAGTGCGTCGGCCACTGTCAGCCCGACGAGCAGCAGGACGGAAACGGTGGTTGCCGCGATGACGGCCCGTCGCGGGCCGCGCTCCGGGCGGGTATTGGCGGACAGATCCGGTGCGGCGGGCGTATCGGCACGGCGGCGCGCTAGCGCCACGAGGACGGCCAGAAGCACTGCGGCGAAGGCCGCGCCTGTCACGATGAGCGTGAAGTGCCAAAGGCGCGCGATATGTGCCGCTTGCACTCCTGCAGGTGCGAGCGCATCGTGCTGTGGAGTGGCGTGCGCGAGGGCGGGGAACCCACCGGCGGCGAACATGACAGACCTTCCGAATATGACAGACCGTCCGGCGTACGTATGGCGGCCGGCGCGCGGTGTCGGACCGCAGCGGTTGGCATGCGAAGTGCGGGGTCGTTTCATTCGGCGGCGACGATGGCGGGACGTCAGCCGAAGAGCACGTTTTGTTCCCGTAGGAATTCGATCGGACGCATGAACACTCACGAGACGGCGCGATGAACGAGGTGCGCATGTCAGATCGTCGGCGAGGCTCGAGCGCTCGTACGGCCAGGCAGCTTCGCGAAGTGCTCGAAGGCCGGCGCCGCGGCGCGCGAATGCTGCTGCCGTTCGCCGGGCCGGCCGTGGTCGTTTCGGTCGCTTACATGGACCCCGGGAACATTGCAACGAACCTGCAGGCAGGCGCGGGATACGGATATGCGTTGCTGTGGGTCGTGCTGTTTGCGAATGTCGTCGCGATGCTGTTCCAGTCGATTTCGGCGCGCGTCGGGGTGGTGACGGGAGAGAGCCTGGCCCGCGTTTGCGCACGCGCTGCGCCCAAGCCGGTGACGTTGGCGATGTGGGTCGTCGCCGAGATCGCAGCGATGGCTACCGACTTGGCGGAGTTCCTCGGGGCAGCTATCGGTTTTTCGCTGGTTGCGCATCTGCCGCTCATCATCGGGATGGGCGTCACGGCTGCGCTGACCTGGGGACTGCTGTTGATGCAGGGGCGTGGTTTTCGTCCGCTCGAGCTCGCGATCGGCGCGCTGGTGGGCGTCATTGTGATCGCCTATCTCGCGCAATTGCTGTTCGTGCCGCTCGACTGGCGTGCGGTGGCGCACGGAACGTTCGTGCCGACGGTCGCCGATCGCGAGGCGCTCTTCGTGGCGGTGGGCATCGTGGGCGCCACGGTCATGCCGCATGCACTGTTTCTTCATTCGGGACTGACGGGCGAGCGCGTCGCGCCCCTCACCGACGACGAACGGCGCACGCTGCTGCGCTATTCCAACGCGGAAGTCGTCATCGCACTCGGCGTGGCGGGGCTCGTCAACATGACGATGGTGGCCATGGCTGCCGGTGCGTTTCACCATGGATTCCCGCAGATGGCACAGATCGACGTCGCCTATCGGACATTGATCCCGCTCTTCGGTTCGATGGCAGGGGGGCTGTTTCTGACCGCATTGATGGCATCGGGCATATCGAGTTCGGTCGTCGGCACGATGGCAGGGCAGATGATCATGCGGGATTTTGTCGGCTTTACCGTGCCCCTTTGGTTGCGCCGACTGGTCACGATGCTCCCGGGATTCATCGTCGTCGGAATGGGCGTGGATGCCACGCGTGCGCTCGTGCTGAGCCAGGTCGTACTGAGCATCGCTGTGCCTGTGCCCATGATTGCGTTGCTGGCGGTTGCCTGCCGGCGACGTATCATGGGTGGCTATCGACTCGGGCCGCTCGCAATGTTGCTCGCCATCGTGTTTGCCGCGGCGGTGTTGCTGATGAACGGAGTGCTGGTTGCGCGTATTGTTGGGTAGCGGATGCCTCGCTCGGCGTGAACTCAACCTGCGTCGCGGCTAGCGGCGATGGACCGCCGCGGCCGCTGGCTTCGCGCCGGCCAGAATCCGTCGGATCTGCGCCAAATGCTGCTCCGCGAGCACGCAGTCTTGCGCGGCGCGAATCGGCCGACGTGGTGCAGGCGGCCAAATCCCCAGATAACGACATAGTGCCGAGACAAACACGGGCCGACCGGAGTGCGCCAAGTGCCGCGCCGCTTCAGCCACGCGCACGTTGCCCGCATGCGTCATTAGCCAAGCCAGCGCCTGCCGGTCGTCGTCATTCGCAATGCGGATCAGCCGTTCCATACAGAGCCTATACTGTATAAATGAACAAGTACATATATACAGTACTTTGAAGTAATTAGCAAATCTGCTGGTCGCGACCGGAGACGCGGCGCGCCTACAAGCGCGAGCTCGAGCGCGCGCTCTCACTGGATCTCTGGACGCGGCTGCGTGCAACGGGAAGCCGCACGGGCCGTACGGCTACACGAGCGATCCGTTACTTCGTCTTTGCTTATCTGAATTCGCGAAATCGCCGCTCAATGACTCGAGATTCTCTGATCGTTAGGGAATTTCGGGGGCATGACAATGACGGAATCTTTTTCGCGAATCAATCGCGCGGTCGCGGGCGATACGGAGTTGCCCGGGACCTCCGCACATGGTGCACAGGATGGGGCATCGCCTGGAGCATCACAAGCGACGCCCGGGCAAAGCCGTAGGCCTGTTTTGGACGAGCGGTTGGCAGGGTTGTCATCCATGGCCGAGTCAAGGACTGTGGCCCAAGCACGCGGCACAGTCAATCCGACCGATTCCTCCGACGGATCAGTGGCGCTGGACTACTGCGGCCGCGAAATCGTGCAGCAACTACGCGCGCCATTAAAATACTGGCTCTTTTGAGAATGCAGTGGGTAACGCGGCTCACGAGGCATGCGGGTTGAAGCTGGAGAAATCTAGCTTGCCGGCGATGAGGAACAGCACGGTTCGCATTGTTTCGAAGCGCGTGTAGCCGCGCGCCTTGCGCTTGG
>NZ_JAAAYE010000053.1 GCF_013282575.1 Paraburkholderia sp. NMBU_R16 | reverse complement strand
TCCTTCCTATCGTTCGCTTACGCGTGGAATATGCGTTCGGTTTGCCGTGGAATCAGCGTTCGCTTTGCCGTGGAAACCGCGTTCGGTTTGCTCTGGAATCCGCGTTCGCTTTGGCCTGGAATACGCAGCTTGCGCTCCTCATGCACTGCGCTACCGTCGATTCGTGCCGGGTATGCTACGACTAGCTGTATTCCGGCTTCGCATTGGTTTCCCTCCGCGACACCCTAGCTTCGCTGTTATCGTGGCTGGCTCTAGGTAGCCTCTCCGTGCCGCCGGACCTGTCAGGAGCCGTTGCCCCGTCCCTCTGGTCCGGTCGCCGTGCCGGGAGGTTCTCCTAAACATCGCAGAGCGAACTATACATGAGATTTGTATCGCAAGAAAACAAAGTTGACGTAGGTGTAAACCCTCGTGTGCGGCCTGGACGGCGTCCCGGTGGCCTGATACACTGTCCAAAATTGTTGAGATAGGAGTATCAGAAATGGCGACGAGGGGGCGGCCAAAGGGGGGCGACACGCGAATGATGCACGTGAGGGTTCCCGTCACGCTGCTGGATCAGCTTGAAGTGCTCCAGTTCGTGACGAAGAAAAACACGTCAGAAGTAGTGCGGGAGTTATTGGAGCGCTATGTGCTGTCTCATAGCGCATTGCTTGATGCAGTCGCAAAGACGCGTAACGAGGCGAACCGGTTATTGACGAAGGCGGAGATGGAAGCGGAGGACCGCGCGCAGGTTGAAAGTGACGAGGAAGCCGCGAAGCCGGAGAATCGCTACGACAGCACCGAGGAGTGGGATAACAACTGAGGCGAGCTAACGGTGCTAGACTTCCCTGCACGTGTCCCCCGGGTGGACAACGGAACTTGTCCACCGGGGCGAAACAGGAGCACGGGACAAGGCAATGCTGCCTTGATTTCATTAACATTTTTCGAATCCCCCTCTCTCCGCCAGTCAAGCTTCTCAGGCGGTCTCGCCGATTCTCAGGAAACCTCGCTCAGCCTTATTTGGCGGGCGTTTTCTTGGTCTTGATGTTCTTGCCGCCTCCCAGGGCTACCCACATAATCGCAGCATGGTTTGTGGGTAGATTTGTGGGTAGGCCATGGGCTCCAAACAACTTCATCGCCTCAATGCTTTGCGCATCTCGCGGGAGATCGCGCCGGGCTATTACCACCGACGGTGGTGGGCTGTCTTTGCAGAAATCGGCGAACGGCGCTCCCGGTGGAATGGAAAAACAAGAAGCACGCCCAGAAGTGGGAGAACACGCTCGCTACCTACGCCTATCCGATTATCGGCAAGGTCGATGTGCGCGACTTTGACACGCCGATGGTCGTGCGCGTTCTCCAACCCATTTGGCTCAAGAAGCCCGAAACGGCGAGCGGCGTGCGAGGACGAATCGAAGTGATCCTCGACGCGGTGAAAGCGCATGTTCTTGCCGATACGCGCGACGCTCATCTGGTGGTTTGCCGCGTATTGCGTCCTCGACCTTACACGACTCCGCGCCGTTCCAGTTGCTGATCCGATGACGGCGGCCGCGCGCGTCGAATGAGACCACGCCGCGCTGCCTGCTCGCAGACGGGCGCCGGATCAAACGGCGCGCTTGTTGCGCGGTCGCCGCCGGCAGCGCCGCTCACATCTGCGCGCCGATCATCCATGGCACGAACTCATCGTCGCCGACACCCAGGGCTTCGCTGCGGCTCTTTTCACCCGAGGCCACCCGCAGGATTGCGTGGAAAATTTCCTCGCCTTTCTGCTGCACGGTCACGCTGCCTTCCATGATGTCGCCGCAATTGATGTCCATGTCGTCGCGCATGCGATTGAACATGCCGGTATTGGTGGCGAGCTTGATCGACGGGGCGGGTTTCGCGCCGAAACACGAACCGCGGCCAGTGGTGAACACCACGAGATTCGCGCCGCCCGCGATCTGACCGGTTGCGCCCATCGGATCGTAGCCGGGCGCATCCATGAAAACGAGGCCATGTGTATCGACCGGTTCGGCATACCGATACACGCCCATCAACGGCGTGGAGCCGCTCTTTGCCACCGCGCCGAGCGATTTTTCGAGAATCGTCGTGAGGCCGCCCGTTTTATTGCCCGGAGTCGGATTGTTGTCGATGCTGCCTTTCTCACGCTCTGCGTAATCTTCCCACCAGTGAATCCGCTCGACGATCTTCTCGCCGACTTCGCGCGAAATCGCCCGCCGCGTCAACAGATGTTCAGCGCCGTAGATTTCAGGCGTTTCGCTGAGGATGGCGGTGCCGCCATGCTGCACCAGCAGGTCGACGGCCGCGCCGAGCGCGGGGTTCGCGGTAATGCCCGAATAGCCGTCGGAGCCGCCGCATTGCAACGCCACGTTCAGGTGCGAGACCGGCAGCGGTTCGCGTTCGACGCGGTTAGCCTGCGGCAGCATCGCGTTGATCGCGGCAATCGCAGCATCGATGGTCTTCTGCGTGCCGCCGAGTTCCTGCATGACGAGCGGCACGATCATCGGACCGCTTCGCACGTTCTCCGCGACGAACAGCGCGCCCATCTGGTTCGCTTCGCACCCCAGTCCGATCACCAGCACGCCTGCGAAATTCGCATGCTTCACGTAGCCGCCAATCGTACGGCGCAACTGCTGGATGCCTTCGCCGTTGTGATCGATGCAGCACCCGAAGCTGTGTGTGATCGGCACGATGCCGTCGACGTTCGGATAGGCATCGAGCGCGCCGTGCGCGGCGAAATGTTGCGCGACGCGTTTGCTGACGGTGGCGGAGCAGTTGACCGTGCTGACCACGCCAATGTAGTTGCGCGTGGCAACGCGGCCGTCGGCGCGCAGAAAGCCCTGGAACGTCAACGGCTGTGAGGCCTCGCCGACCGGCTTTACGTCGCTGCTGAACGCGTAGTCGCGATCGAACGCGCCGATCGACACGTTGTGCGTATGGACGTGCTCTCCCGGTGCAATGGCCTGCGTGGCGAAGCCGATGATCTGCCCATAGCGGCGCAGTGCTTCGCCTTGCGCGATCGGGCGCAACGCGATCTTGTGTGCGGCGGGAATGTTGCCGAGCGCGACGAGTCCATCGAATTCATCGAGCGTCGTGCCCTGGGTGATTGCATTGCGCGCGATTGCGACGTCGTCGGTGGCGTGCAGTTTGAGCGCGCGTGAAAGCGGGGTCATAATCGTCCTCCATGTTCGAACGAATAGCTTTTATGGGGCGCCGGTCGGCACAGGTGTCGGGAGTCGCGATGATGAAATAATCGCGGACGATCTGGAAATTGGTCTGACCAGCGAGCGATTTGGAGAGATGTCATGGCACTGTCGGGCACTGCGCGAAACGCGCTCTCGCGCGTCGTCAAGGAACTGGAAGCCCGCATCCTCCGGGCCAAGTGGCGAGGCGAAACGCGCCTGCCCTCGGAGCGCGAACTTGCGGCGGAGTTCGTCACCTCGCGCGCGACCGTGCGGGAGGCGATCCAGCGTCTCGCCGCGCGCGGTTTGCTGGAAACCCGGCGCGGCAGCGGGCTGTTCGTCAGCGATCAGCAACCGGCACGGCTGGGCGCGCCATGGCTGCCGCTTATCGCGGAAAGTCCGCCGGCGCGTGAGGACACACTCGAGTTTCGTCTCGTGTTCGAGTGCGCCGCCGCGCGCTTCGCCGCGCAACGCGCAACGCCGGATGAACTGAACGACATGGGCTCGATTCTCGAGCGCATGCATGACGCGGTGCATAACCACGATGTCGATGCGGAGGCACAAGCGGATACCGAGTTTCATGCAGTGCTGGCGATCGCATCGCACAACCTGATGCTCAGTCATTTCTACAGCAGCGTTATCACGCTGCTGCGCGAACACATCACCAACAACACGTACGAAGCGTCGAACATTCCGCTCGATGCGAACGATCTCGCATTGATGCGGCTCGAGCAGCACACTGCGATCTTTCGCGCTATCCGAGCACACCGTCCCGATGCAGCGTTCCGGGCCATGCATGCGCATATCGCATTCGTCGGCAAGCAGTTCTCGCAGGGCTGAGTGCGTCGCGCCGCCCGGGCAGTGCATGACGGCGGCATGCTCATTCAGGACAAGCCGCCGCGCGCGAGCCGACATGCGCGCAACGCTATCGCTTACCGGGCTGCCTCGATCGCGAAGTGAGTTCGTCATCGCGATCGGCGATGGTGCCTTTCCAAAACACCACGAACAAGCCCGCTCGCCTCGTGCATCATGGTTGCACACCGATCGACTGCAAACCGCATGGCTGCGGTTGCCGCAGTCGACACACTGATGGAGCGAGACGAAGCGATGCAACTCGACCAGGGAGCGGCCGGCCCGCGTACTCTCTATGACAAGATCTGGGACAGTCACCGGGTCATGTCGCGCGACGACGGACAGGATCTGTTGTTCATCGACCGGCATTTCATTCACGACGTCACCGCGCAGTCGTTCGATCTGTTGCGCGAGCGAGGGCTCAAGCCGCGTTCGCCCGAGCGCATTTTCGGCACGGCCGATCATTACGTATCCAGCGCTGCAAATGATCTCGCAGCGGTGCGCGATCCCGAACGGCGCGCGATGATCGAGGCGCTGCAAAGAGACTCGGCGGAATCGCGCATCACGCTCTTCGGCATGGAAGACCGGCGGCGCGGCATCGTCCATGTAGTCGGACCGGAGCAGGGCCTGAGCCTGCCAGGCATGGCCATTGTCTGCGCGGACAGCCACACGTCGACGCACGGCGCAGTAGGGGCGCTCGCGTTCGGTATCGGAGCAACCGAAGTGGCCCACGTGCTCGCAACGCAATGTCTGTGGCAGCGCAAATCGAAAAACATGCGCGTCACGCTCGACGGCATCCCGGGCGCGGGCGTTAGCGCAAAAGATCTGATTCTCGCGGTAATTGCACGGATCGGCGTCGCCGGCGCGGCAGGCCACGTTATCGAATACGCCGGCTCCGCGATCAAGGGCATGTCGATGGAAGGCCGGCTGACGCTGTGCAATATGACCATCGAGGCAGGCGGACGCGCCGGCATGATCGCCCCCGACGGAATCACCGTCGCGTATCTGGCGGGGCGACCTTACGCGCCCGTGGACGACGAGCGGGACCGCGCGATGGTGTACTGGCGCACGCTATCGACCGATGCCGGCGCGACGTTCGACCGAGAAGTGCATATAGACGTGGCCGCGATCGCGCCCATGGTGACGTGGGGGACCACGCCCGGGTATGCCTGCGGCATCGACGACCGTGTGCCCGATCCCGCCCGGCAGGTCGACCCCGATGTTCGCGCCGCGATGGCGCACGCGCTCGACTACATGGGATTGCGTGCGCACGAAGCGCTCGAGGGCGTGGCAATCGACAGGGTATTCATCGGCTCATGCACGAACGGCCGCATCGAGGACATGCGCAGCGCGGCAGAAGTCGCGCGCGGCCGACGCATCGCGCCGGGCGTCGAGGCGTGGGTCGTCCCAGGCTCTCATGAGGTCCGCGCGCAGGCCGAAGCGGAAGGGCTCGATCGTGTGTTCATACAGGCCGGGTTCGAATGGCGCTTTCCCGGCTGCTCCATGTGCCTCGCGACCAACGGCGACACGGCCGCGCCAGGGCAGCGCTGCGCGTCCACGTCGAATCGCAATTTCATAGACCGCCAGGGCCCCGGCGTGCGCACGCATCTGATGAGTCCGGCCATGGCAGCGGCCGCCGCCGTGACGGGGCGTCTGACCGACGTGCGCCGTCTGCTGGGAGCGTGAACATGGAAAGCCTGACCTACCTCGACGCGGCGGCCGTCCCGATCGTCGCAATCAACTGCGATACCGATCAGATCCTGCCAGCTCGCTTCTTGCAAAAACCGCGGTCCGACAATTTCGGCAATTTCCTGTTCCGGTCGTTGCGCTTTGGCCCGGATGGCGCGGAACAGCCCGACTTCGTCCTCAACCGGGCGGCTTACCGCGACTCGCGCATCGTCGTGGCGAACCACAACTTCGGATGTGGATCCTCGCGGGAGCACGCGGTATGGGCGCTATACGACTACGGCATTCGCGCGGCGATTGCGCCGAGCTTCGGTGACATCTTCTTCATCAACTGTCTGAAGAACGGGCTGCTGCCCATCGTGTTGCCGGAGGCCGTGGTGTTGCCTCTGCTGGACACCTTGTCGGCCAGCCCCGGCGGTCGCATTGCCGTCGACCTGCCCGCACAAATCGTGACTTTGCCGGACGGCTCTATCCATGCTTTCGACATGGAGCCCTTCGCCAAAGCGTGCCTGCTGCGCGGCATGGACGAAATCGACTACACGCTGTCGCAACAGGACCGCATCGACGCATTCGAGCGCAGCCGCGCAGAGACCTCTTAAAGCGCTTTTCCCGAGAACAAAAGGAGATGTTCAGATGAAGATTGCAGTCATGCCAGGCGATGGTATCGGTCCGGAAGTACTGGCCCAGGCTCTCAAGGTCCTGCGGGTCGTGGCACCCCATGCCGAGACGCAGGAGGCGGCCATCGGCGAGGCCGGCATCGAGGCGCACGGAGTACCGTTGCCGGAGCCGACGCTCGAGCTCGCGCGCAAGGCCGACGCAATCCTGTTCGGCGCGGTCGGCGTGGCCGACGAAGCCGGGATCCCGCGGGCCCGCCGGCCGGGAACCGGGCTGCTGCAGTTGCGTCAGGCGCTCACGCTTTATGCCAACTTCCGTCCGGCCTACATGTTCCCCGAACTGATCGGCGCGTCGACCCTGCGTGCAGAAGTGGTGGACGGGCTGGACCTGGTCATCGTGCGTGAGTTGAACGGCGACGCCTATTTTGGCGAGCCGCGCGGGTTCGAGACTAACCAGGCGGGCGAGCGGGTGGGCTTCAACACGATGCGTTATGCGGAGTCCGAGGTCGAGCGTGTCGCGCACGCTGCGTTCCGGGCCGCGCGCCGCCGTCACCGCAAACTGTGTTCCGTGGACAAGGCCAACGTGCTGGAGGCGAGCCAGGTGTGGCGCGAGGTAGTCACGCGCGTCGGGCGCGATTATCCGGACGTCGAACTGAGCCATCTGTTCGTGGACGCTGCCGCGATGATGCTGATGCGCCGGCCGAAACAGTTCGACGTGATCGTCACCGGCAACCTGTTCGGGGACATTCTCTCGGATGCGGCGGCCATGCTGACCGGGTCGATCGGCATGCTGCCTTCCGCCTCGCTCGGCTCCGGCCGCAAGGGTCTGTACGAGCCGGTGCACGGTTCGGCTCCGGACATCGCCGGCAAGGACATGGCCAACCCACTCGCCGCCATCCTGTCCCTTGCGATGATGCTGCGCGAAAGCTTCGAAATGGAAGATGCTGCGAGCCGCGTCGAGCGAGCCGTGCGTGCGGTGCTGGCTGCGGGCTACCGGACCGCCGACATCCACCAGGAAGGCACGCGCAGCGTCGGCACACGTGACATGGGCGATGCTGTGGTCGAGATGCTGCGTAAGCAGCCGGGGTAGCGCGTATCGCTTCACTCGGACACCACCCCGTATCGCAGCAATGACGGGCACGAGGACCCTGTTCCGTCCCGCGGTTCGTGGCACGAGAAAATCCCAGAAAGGGAGGAGACAATCATGAAGCTGAAACTCGTTATTTCGCTGTGCGCAGCGTTCGGGCTCGCCTGCGGTTCGGTCGCGGCCGTGGCCAGGGATGTGCCCGAAAAGCCCCAATTGCACATCGCAGCAGCCTCGGTCGGCATCACCTATCTACCCATGCTCATCGCCAAGCAGCGTGGCTACTTCAAGGACGAAGGACTAGACGTCACCATCGCTGCCTTCTCCGGCGGCTCCAAGACGCTGGAGGCCCTGCTGGGCGGCAGCTCCGACATGGTCGCGGGCGCCTATTCGAACACGATCACGATGGCAGCCAAGGGCCAGCATCTAGTCGTGGTGGCGGCGCAGGTCATCTGTCCGGGCTGGATTTTCGGCGTGTCGAAAAAGCGAGAGGGCGAGGTGAAATCGGCCAAAGAACTCAAAGGCATGCGGATCGGGGTGAGTGCGCCGGGTTCGAGCACGCACATGGCGGTCAACTACATTCTCCACAAGGCAGGGCTGCAGCCTTCGGACGTGTCGATCATCGGCGTGGGGCAAGCGGCCGGGGCGGTCGCGGCTGTGCGGGCCGGCCAGATCGATGCGCTGATCGTCAATGACCCGAGCGCCACGGTCCTGACCCAAGAAGGCAGCCTCAAGCCGCTGGAGAACATGCGCACGGCCGAGGGCAACGTCAAGGTGTTCGGCTCGGATTATCCTGAATCGAGCCTGTTCACGACGCAGGATTTCGTCAACGCGAACCCCAAGACCGTGCAGGCCGTGGCCAATGCGATTGTGCGTGCGGAGAAGTGGATTGCGAAAGCGACTCCGCAACAAGTCGCGGACAATGTGCCGCCCGAATATCTGTCGGCCAACAAGGCGCTCTACGCGGAGGCTTTCACGAACAGCCGGCGCTGTATCTCGCAGAACGGAGAGATCACTCCCAAGGGCGCCCAAACCGTGCGTGATGTGCTGGCAGCCTTCGACCCGACAGTTGCTTCGGCCCACATCGACCTCTCCTCGACCTACGACAACCGGTTCGTCAGGAAGGCCGCGGAGATCCAGCCATGAGCACCGCAGCCTGCAGTGTTCCGTTCGCGAGTGGCGAGGCCAGAGCGCGCGAAGCGCTTTGCTTCGACAACGTGACATGCACCTTCGCCGGCAACGGCAAGAGCGCACAGCCCTACACCGCCATCTCGGGCGGCAACCTGACGATTCGCGACGGAGAGTTCGTCTCGATCGTCGGACCCACCGGCTGCGGCAAGTCGACGCTGCTTAACGTGGCCGCGGGACTGACCCGCCCGTCGTCGGGGGCGCTTAGTGTGTTCGGCGAGAAGCTCGTCAATGGGCTGAACCGGCAGGCCGCCTATCTGTTCCAGGTCGACGCACTGATGCCATGGAAGACGGCCGAGGAGAACATCGCGATGGGCCTGATCTTCCACGGCACGCCGCGAGAAGAGGCCTTGGCCGTCGCGCGCGACTGGCTGGAGCGAGTGGGTCTGCACGGCCATGGCAAGAAGTATCCGCACCAGATGTCGGGCGGCATGCGCAAGCGTGCGGGTCTCGCGCAAGCGCTGGCGCTCAATCCCCGCATCATCCTGATGGACGAGCCGTTCAGCGCGCTGGACATCCAGACCCGGCACCTGATGGAGAACGAGCTGCTTCGGTTGTGGTCGTTCGACCGTAAATCCGTGATGTTCGTGACTCACGATCTTGAAGAGGCCATTTCGCTGTCGGACCGCGTGATCGTCCTGTCGGCTGGGCCCGCCACGCGGCCTATCGCCGAGTTCGACATCGACCTCGAACGCCCGCGCGAGATGTCGGAAATCCGCATGACGCAGCGTTTCCTGCAACTTCACACCCAGATCTGGGACGTGCTTAAGGGGGAGGTTCTGAAAAGCTATGCGCATAATCGAATTTAAACCGACCAACCGGTTCACGGTGTTGATGACCCGGCTCGCGATTCTGTTCGGCGTTCTGTTTCTGTGGTGGCTGGGCACCAGTCAGAAATGGCTGTCGCCTTTCTTCTTCGGCGACCCGTTAGGTGTCGCTCGCCGCATCGTCGAATGGTTCGTGACGGGTTCGGTGTTTCGCCATTTGTACACCACGCTGCTCGAAACGATGCTGGCGTTCGCGATCGGCACGGCGTCCGGACTCGCATGCGGCCTGTGGCTCGCGCTCAATCCGTTCCTTGCAGTCGTGTTCGACCCGTTCATCAAGGCCATGAATTCGATGCCGCGGCTCATCTTTGCGCCGATCTTCGCGCTTTGGTTCGGCCTTGGTATCTGGTCCAAGGTGGCGCTCGGCGTGACGCTGGTTTTCTTCGTCGTATTCTTCAACGTCTTCCAGGGCGTCCGCGAGGTGAGCCCGGCGGTGTTGTCCAACAGCCGCATGCTGGGTGCGAATCCGCGTCAGTTGATGCGGCACGTCTACCTGCCTTCCGCGACCAGTTGGGTATTTTCGAGCCTGCATAACGCAATCGGTATCGCCTTCGTGGGCAGCGTAGTGGGAGAGTATCTGGGCTCGGAAAAGGGGGTGGGCTACCTGATCCTGCTGGCTGAAGGCGTGTTCGACATCGACTCGGTCATCGCCGGCATTCTGGTGCTAACCGTGTTCGCCCTCGCTCTCGATACCGCAGTGTCGATGATCGAGGACCATCTTCTGCGCTGGCGCCCGGTAGCAGGGCAGACGGTCCCGGCGGGCGCCTAGGCGCTTTCCCCAATCGAATAGTTTTCCGAGGAAATCATCTTGCAGACTAATGCGATCAATCTGAAAGACCGCGTCGCCGTGGTGACGGGCGGCGCCCAAGGTATCGGCCTCGAAGTCGGCCGCCGGCTGCTCGCCTCCGGCGCGCGGCTCGTGATCTGGGACATCAACCCTGCCGGCATGGAGCTGGCACGTGCCGGTCTCGGCGAGCACGACGTTCACTTCGAGCAGGCCGATATCGCCGACTACGCGAGCGTGCAGACCGCCGTGGCGGGAACGCTGAGATCGGTTGCACGCATCGACATCCTGATCAATAACGCGGCCGTCGTCGGTCCCAATGCTGCGCTGGTCGACTATCCACTGGACGCCTGGAAGCAGGTGATCGATATCGACGTGAACGGGACCTTTCATTGCTGCCGTGCGGTTGCGCCGACCATGATCGGCCAGAACTACGGCCGCATCGTCAATCTTGCATCGGTGGCGGGCAAGGAGGGTAATCCGAATGCCGCGGCCTACAGTTCGGCCAAGGCTGCCGTCATCGCCATGACCAAGTCGCTCGGTAAGGAACTGGCGAGCCACGACATTGCGGTCAACTGCGTCACGCCGGCCGTGGCGCGCACGCCCGGCGCGATGGAGCAGTCGCCTGAACATATCCGCTACATGCTCGGCAAGATTCCACGTGGGCGTTTCCTCGAACTCGACGAAGCGGCCGCGATGATCGCCTGGCTCGCAAGCGAAGAGAATTCGTTTACTACCGGCGCGGTGTTCGACCTGTCCGGCGGACGCGCCACCTACTGAAGCGAGCACACCTATGAAGCTGTTACGTTACGGCGCACCCGGCAAGGAAAAGCCCGGCGTGCTCGATGCCGACGGAAATCTGCGGGACCTCTCAGGCCATGTGCCCGACATTGCCGGCGACGTTCTGCTGCCCGATAGCTTCGCTCGTCTGAAAGCGCTCGATTTTGCGTCGTTGCCGCGGGTGGAAGGCAACGTCCGCCTCGGTCCATGCGTCGGCGGCACGGGCAAATTCATCTGCATTGGCCTCAATTACTCGGACCATGCCGCCGAGACCGGCGTGACCGTGCCGCCGGAGCCTGTCGTTTTCATGAAAGCGACGAGCGCCATTGTCGGCCCCAATGACGCGATTGAGATTCCGCGCGATGCGCTCAAGACGGATTGGGAGGTCGAGTTGGGCGTCGTCATCGGCAAGACCGCGAAATATGTGAGCGAGCGCGATGCAATGGACCACGTTGCTGGTTACTGCGTGATCAACGACGTGTCCGAGCGGGCGTTCCAGGCCGAACGCCAGGGACAGTGGACCAAGGGCAAATCGGCCGATACGTTTGGTCCGATCGGCCCTTGGCTCGTGAGCGCGGACGAGTTGCGCGACCCTCAGGCGTTGCCGCTTTGGCTCGAGGTGAACGGGCATCGCTACCAAAACGGGAGCACCGCCACGATGGTATATGGCGTGCGCTATCTGGTGGCCTATCTGTCGCGCTTCATGTCGCTGCAACCGGGTGACATTATTTCCACGGGCACGCCGCCGGGCGTCGGACTGGGACAGAAGCCGCCTATCTATCTGAAGCCAGGCGATGTGGTCACGCTCGGCATCGAAGGCCTCGGTCAGCAGCGTCAGGACGTCGTGCAGGGCTGATGTCCTCACTTGTCCTCAATTGCCGTGGGCCGCAGTCCCACACACCGAAAGGAGACATATCATCGTGAGAACGCTCAAGTGTCTGACCTTGCCGCTGCTGGCCACGTGCGCGGCCTTCGCGCTTGCGCAGCCGTTGGCCGCCGTTGCCGGGCCGGTTCCTGAGAAAAGCAGTATTGACTTGGCGGCGGCGGGCGTGGGTTTCCCATATCTGCCGTTTGTGATTGCGCAAAGCCGCGGATATTTCAAACAGGCCGGGCTCAATGTCGAGATCGGTGTGTTCAGCGGTGGAGCGAAAGCGTTGCAGGCGATGTTGGGCGGCAGCGCCGACATCGTGGCGGGTGCTTATTCCAACACCATCACGATGGCGGCGAAGGGGCAGCACCTGGTATCGTTCGTGACCCTGGCATCGTGCCCCGGCTGGGTGTTTGGCACGACGCGCGCGAGCCACGGCAAGGTCAAAACGTATGCCGACTTCAAGGGCATGCGCATCGGCGTAAGCTCACCCGGTTCGAGCTTTCACATGGGCGTGAACTACCTGTTGAGCAGGTCTGGCCTGAAGCCGGTCGATGTCTCGATCATTGGCGTGGGCTCGTCCGCCGGCGCGATTGCCGCCGCGCGCAGCGGGCAGATCGATGCGTTGATGAGCAATGACCCGGTTGCAACCGTGCTACAAGACAGTGGCGATCTGTTCCCGCTGGCCGTCATGCGCGATCCGGCCGGTACCCGCGCCACACTCGGCGGCGACTACCCAGAAGCCTCTATCTATACGACCAGGGACTTCGCCACCCGCTACCCCAATACCGTGCAAGCGGTGACGAACGCAATTCTCGCGGCCGAACGCTGGATGGCTCATGCCACGCCCGCGCAGGTCGCCGCCGCTGTGCCGCCGCAATACGCGCTGGCCGACAAGGAAGTCTTTGCGCGAGCCTACGCGAACATGCAGCGCTGCATCTCGCGTGACGGCCTGATGGCGGACGCGGCCGCGCACACGGTGCGCGACGTGCTGGCAGCGTTCGATCCCGGCATCGCCAAAGCATCGATCGACCTCAAGGCCACTTACGACAATCGCTTCGTCGAGAATGCCGACAAGCACTGAGTGCAGAAAGGAGACCAGCGATGGAGAGCGGCATTCGCGTGCTGGCCGAAGGCCTGAAATTCCCGGAAGGGCCGGTGGCGATGCCCGATGGCTCGATCGTGCTCGTGGAAATCGAGCGCGAGACCATCAGCCGCGTGGCGGCCGACGGCACGGTGGATGTGCTCGCGCGGGTGGGCGGGGGGCCCAACGGGCTGGCGTTGGGGCCGGACGGTGCATTCTATGTCTGCAACAACGGCGGCTTTCTGTTCCGTACGATCGCCGGGCTGAACCGCACGAGGCCGGGCATACACCCGGCCTATACCAGCGGCCGGATCGAGCGCTTCGACCCGAAGACCGGCACGCTCGCAACACTGTACGACCGTTGCGGGGACTTTGCGCTGAGCGGCCCCAACGACATCGTGTTCGATCATGACGGCGGTTTTTATTTCACCGACTTCGGCAAGAACCGGCTGCGCGACCGCGATCACGCGGGCCTCTACTACGGCCGGGCAGATGGATCGATGATCGTGGAAGTGGCCTATCCGCTCACCACGGCCAACGGTGTCGGCCTGTCGCCGGACGACAGCGTGGTCTATGTGGCCGAAACCGAGACCGCGCGCCTGTGGGCGTTCGATCTCGACGCACCGGGCCGGGCGCGCAAGCACCCTTATCCGTCTCCGCATGGCGGGCGTCTTGTATGCGGCTTGCCGGGGTATCAACGCTTCGACAGCCTGGCGGTGGATGCGCAAGGCAATATCTGTGTGGCCACGCTGGTGACCGGTTGCATCACCGTCGTCGCGCCGACAGGCGAGGTGCTGCGGCAGGTCATGGTGCCGGACGGCATGGTGACCAATATCTGTTTCGGCGGCGCCGACATGAAGACGGCATACGTGACACTGTCGGGCACAGGGCGTCTCGGCTCGCTGCCCTGGCCGCAGGCCGGCCTGAAGCTCGCCTATTCGTGACGGTCGGGCGCCGGCTGTGCGTTCTGGCTCGCGAGCAGGTGTTTCAGAAAAAGCTGGACCGGCGCGGGAAGCGTCTCGGCTGCGCGTACGCAGATCTTCCAATGCCGCTCGGCCCACGGTTCGTCCAGTCGCACGGCCACGAGCGGTCCCGAACTGACGTAACGCTCGGCATGATGCTCAGGCACCAACCCGATGCCGAGGCGCGATTCCACCATGCTGCGCACCGGTTCGAAGCCGTTGACGCGGATCGACAGCTTGAGCGGGTGGTCCAGGTCGGCTGCCGCGCGTAGTACCAGCGAGTTCAGATAGCTGCCCGATTGCGGGCCCACCAGGGGATACCTGGCCACGTCGCGGAATGCGACCTGGTCGGCGCGGCTAAGTGGATGATCGCGCGGCATGATGACGACCAGCCGGTCGCTGCGGTAGGGAAAGACCTGCAAGCCCGTGGTCACCGTCGTGCCGCCGAAGACGCCGATATCCGCGGCGTTTTCGGCCACGGCCCGCACTACGGCGGGGCTCAGACTCTCTTGCAGGTCGATGCGCAGGCCCGGATGCAGCGCAAGGAAGTCGCGGATGTCGTTGGCAATGTACTGGACGATGGTCGAGAGGCTGGCGTTCAGTCTGATCTGACCACGCACGCCTTCCGCATGATCGAGCAGCTCGGTCTCCATCTGGCAGATGTCGCGCAGTACCACGCGCGCGTGCTGCAACAAGGCCGCGGCCGCGGCCGTCAACTCAAGCCCTTTGTTGCTGCGCACGAAGAGGGTGGTTTTGAGTGCGTCCTCGAGATGTGACATGCGCTTGCTGAGAGCCGAGGGCGCGATGTTTTCTGCCTCTGCCGCGCGAGCGATGCTGCCGTGCTCGCAGACAGCGACGAACAGTTTCAGCGATTGCAAATCCAGACGCATCGAGTCTCCCGGGGGCGGTTTGTGGCCGCAACGCGTGCCTTTCTATTGAGCCAGAACTGACGCTTCGATCTCAACTCGCGCGTGGTCGCACCATTGACTGGCTGCGCCAGTAGTCGAACAGCGTTTCGGGACTGTTCACGCCGCCGCCCATGCCGCTCCGATTGATGCCACCGTAAGGCACCCCGTGCGGGAACACGTTATGAGCGTTGATCCAGCTATTGCCCGCTACCATTGCTTCCGCAACCCGCGACGCACGTTGCAGGTCCGTGCTCCAGACACTGTTGGCAAGGCCGTAGTCCGTGGCGTTAGCCAGTTCGACCGCATGCGCTTCATCGCGAAACGGTGTGAGGAACGCCACCGGTCCAAAGATTTCCTCGCGCGATGCGACATTCGCAGGATCGCCCGCCAGGAGCGCTGGCTTTACGTAAAAACCGTCGAAGCCCGGTACGTCCACTGCTCCGCCTGCGAGTAACGCATGCGCACCTTCTGCCTCGCCGCGCGCGAGATAGCCGAGCACGCGTGCGCGTTGACGCGCGTTGACGACTGGGCCCATCTGTGACGCCTTATCCATCTGGTACCCGACGCGCACTTCGGCGAGACGCTTTACGCAGGCGTCGGCGAAGCGGTCGTGGATGCGCTCATGCACGAGCCAGCGCGTCGCATCGCAGCAGACTTGGCCTGTGTGCGTGGTAATCGCGATGGCGAGCTTCTCAGCGGTTGCGTCGATGTCCACGTCGTCGAATACCACCGCCGCGCCCTTGCCGCCGAGTTCGAGCTTGCACGGGGTGAGGTTGGCGCCGCATGCAGCGCCAACCAGCCGGCCGACCTCCGGCGAGCCGGTGAACGAAAAGCGCTTCAGGCGCGGATGCGCGGCGAGCGCGGCGCCTGCCGTCTGGCCGTGGCCGGTGACCACGTTGATGACTCCGTCAGGGAAGCCGATTTCGCGCGCGAGCCGGGCCAGATAAATAGCCGACAGTGGCGTGTCCTCGGCGGGTTTGATAACGACGGTATTGCCCGCTGCGAGCGCGGGCGGCACACCCCAGCCAATCAGCAGGATCGGGAAGTTCCACGGGAAGATGAAGCCGCATGGCCCCCACGGCTCACGCGTGGTCCATGCGTCGTACCCCGAGATCGCGAGCGTCGTACGGCGCGTGACGTGCAGCGCCATGTCGGTGAAATAGCGCAGTGTGTCGATGCACACCTGCACGTCCTGCTCGGCAGCGGGCACGAGTTTGCCCGCATCGAGCGCCTCTATCTGCGCAAGGATTGGTTTGCGCGCTTCCAGCGCATCCGCAAGCCGATGCAGATGAACTGCGCGCTCGCTCGCAGCGAGCGCAGACCACTTCGGGAACGCGGCTGCGGCGACACGCACTGCGTCGTCGATATCCGGGGCGCCGAGCGCGCTCACCTGTGCAAGGTGGCGTGCGCTGCCTGGATCGAACGTGTCAAAAGTGGAGCCGTCGCGCGCGAGTGCATCGCGCCCGCCGATCACGGAAGCGATCGGCGCACTGGAGAGAAATTCGGCAACTTCTGGTAGCAGCGGAAAAGCGTTGGCAACGGTCATGAAAGCCTCTGCATCGGGTAAGAGAACGACGGAATATCGGCACGCGCGCCGTCAGTCGACGCGGATCCGCAAGGAAAGGAGTTATCGGTGCGAAGCGGGCTGCGCACGAACGAGCGCGCTCACAAGAACGTCAACGACACCGCCCCGAAGCCGGTGAACGATCCGGTGACACGTGCGCCTCTGTCGACGCGATGAAGGCCGGTGTACGTGCCGGTCGTTACGAAGCGCCCGGCCGGAACGCCCGCATCGCGCCGAAAGGCGTTGGCGAGGGCAATCGCCGGCAGAAGCGGGTCGCCGCTCGGATGACCGCCGATGCGCTCGACCAGCACGTCATCGCCGACGAATAAGCGGGCTTCGAGCGTCGCCAAATCGCACTCGCGCCAGTGCGCGCATGCGTCCCCGACGACGAACGCTCCATTCGATACGAAGTCGGCTGCGCGATGTAGCCACGGTGCATCGGCATACTTGGTGAAGCGCGAATCGACGATCTCGAACGCGACGAACGCGCTCACCGCATCGGCGACCTCGTCGTAGCTATAGTCGTGCGCGCGCGGTGGCAGGGCGCGCTCGAAGCGGAACGCGATTTCCAGTTCCACCGCGCGCATTGGCACGAGCGCGCCTTCGATTGCTGCAGGGCTCGTGAACACGCGTGAACCAAGAATCGCACCGCGCACGAATTCTCCAGCGGGCGAAGCCGTCACTTTCCATCCGGCGACGCGTTCGCCGAGCAGCGCAGCAGTGGCGTCCTGAATCGCGTGGACATCGACGGCGTTTCGAGGCGCCGCATGCGCGTCGAGCTCGGCGAGCGGCAAGCGCGTGACGCGCGCATCGGCGAGCTGCCGTGCCGCATGCGCAATGGCTTCAGGGGTCATCGTTGGGGCTCCCTGCGTCACGCGAGCGTGCGGATCGGCTTGCCATCGAGAAAGGCGAGCGTGTTTTCCACCTGCTGCCGATAGAACACTTCGTACACGTCGCGCGTGCTGTAGCCCAGGTGCGGCGTGAGCACCGCGTGATGCGCGGTGACGAGCGGATGCGTGCGAGGCAGCGGTTCCTGATCGAATACGTCGAGCGCCGCGACGATGCGACCCTCGCGCACTGCATCGATCAGGGCAGCTTCGTCGACGAGCCCCGCGCGCGACGTGTTGACGAGCGTCGCGCCGCGCTTCATCCGCGCAATGTCGTTGCGACCGACGATGCATGCGGTGCGCTCCGAGAGCACAAGGTGCACGCTGACAACATCGGCGGTAGAGAAAAGGGTCTCCTTGGTTGCGTATTCGACGCCCGCGTCGGCAGCGCGCTCGGCCGTCAGGTTCGGACTCCACGCGAGCACACGCATGCCGAGCGCCCGGCCGTAGCCCGCCACGCGTGCACCGATCTTTCCGAGGCCCACGAGTCCGAGGGTCTTCCCCGCGAGCGCCACCCCGGGCCGCGTGCCGCGCTGGAAACTGCCCTCGCGCACGGCAACGGAAGCCGCCTGCAAATCGCGCACGGCCGACAGCATCAGCGCGAGCGCGAGGTCGGCGGTCGATTCGACGCCTGGCCCGCCTTCGGTCAGGCACACGGTGATGCCGCGCGACTGCATGAATGCCATGTCCACCAGCGCCGCGCGCATGCCGGACAGGTTGAACATGCGCAGGTTCGGTAGGCGTTCGATCAGCGATGCAGGAAACGCGGTGCGCTCGCGCATCGCAAGGATCACGTCGAACGGTGCGAGCCGCTCGGCCGCTTCGTCCTCGCTTGCGAACGGTGTGCCGAAAAAATCCAGCGACGCGCGCGCTTCAAGTTCGGACCAGTCCGCGCACGTGCGCGCGGCATCCTGCCAGTCGTCGAGAATCGCGACGCGGCAGCGTATGTTGTTGATATGTACTGCGTTCATTGGATGGTTCCTGATAGAACGATGCACTCATTGGCCATGAAGCCGGCGCATGAACATCGCCATGATGTCCTCCCAAACGGCTTCGGCGGCGCGCGGGTGGTAGTCGTTGCGCGCGGCAAAGCAAAAACCGTGATGCGTGCCCGGCACCACATCGACGTGTGCCGCGACATTGGCTCTTTCCATCGCGTTGCGAAATGTGGGTACGACATCAGAGGGTACGGCCGGATCGATTTCTGCGAAGGCGGCGTAAACCTCGCCCTGGATTTTGTCCGCGACAAGATGGGGCGAATCTGGTTTGTCGGTGACCATGTTCACCCCATAAAGCGCCGCAACCGCTGCCACGCGGGGAAGATGCGCGGCGGCATTGACGACAAACGGCCCGCTCATGCAGTGACCTATTGCGCCGACAGGACCGGGCGCCGCCTGCTCCTGCGCATCGAGAAAACCGAGCATCCCGTACGTGTCGTCAAGCACTTCGGCGTTCGAGAGGCTTGCCATTGCCCCCCGTATCAGTACAGACATGGCCTCGTTGCGGCGCGGTACGTCGAAGCGAAGCGTGCCGAGCCGGTAATACAGATCGGGCAGCAGACAGTAGTAGCCGGCGCGCGCAATGCGCCTCGCCATGTTGCGCAGCTCCTCGCGCATGCCCGGCGCATCCATGAAGAGGATCACTGGCGCATACATGCCGGGCGCCGACGGGCAGACGGCGAATCCGGGCTGCGTCCCGTACTTCGTCGAAATTGAAACTTCTTTCTCCATCATCTCTACCCCCTTTCTATAACGCCGGTGCTGCGCGGCCGAGCAACTGATGCGTGCCGGCCATCAGCACCTCGTTGATCCATGCGTATTTCATGAAGCTCTCACGCGTGCGCTTGCCGACCGCCGCGATGCGTCGATCCGCGTCGGCGACGGCCGCCTTTACCTGAGGGTGATCCGATTGCCCTGGATAGCCGAGGTCCTGGGCGAGATCGAGCAGCCCGAAGCTAAGATAATCGACGCCCTCGAGCGCCGCGAGCTCGCCCGCATTCTCGATGCCCTTCGCGCTTTCGATCATCAGGCACACCGACGCGCTTTCGTTGCACTGCTGCATATAGGCGGTGCGATCGGAGATGCGCTGGCCGTATTCGGGCCGCCCCGCGCCAAAAGAGCGTGCGCCGAGCGGCGCGAAATAGGTCGCGCTGATTACGCGCTGCGCTTGCTCGATCGTCTCGATGTGCGGTGCGATGATGCCACGCACGCCGCGATCGAGAAATCGCGTGATGGTCGCGATGGAAATGTCAGGTATCCGCGCGATTGGCGTCAAGCCGTGACGTTCGGCGGCGATGCACGCCGCCTCCACATCACGCCAGTCAAACGCGCCATGCTCGCCATCGATGTAGATGAACTGCAGGTCGGCCGCGCTCACCACTTCGATGACAGCGGGCGCCGCAAAAGTCAGGTGGATGCCGCGGATCGGCTGCCCGGTTGCCGCCGCGTGCTTTACATGGTTCATTGTTCGGAAATCCGTTGTTAGGAGAATGAGAACTCAGATCGGCGTCGCGCGCCCGAGCTTCACGAGGTTCGGCGGAAACTGATCGGGCATCTTGTCGATGAGCGGCACACAGACCTTGCGAAACGATTCGACGTCGACGTTCAGGTTCACCTGCATGCCATGCTTGGCGAGGAACTGGTATGCGTCGACTTCTTCCTTCTGCGTGTGGGTGCGCAGCACGTTATCGGCGTCGCTCGCTGCAGCCATGAAGGTCTGCTTTTCGGTGGCGGAAAGGCCATCGAAATACTTCGTGCTGGTCACGGAATAGCCAGTGGTCAGTACATGATCGGTCTTCGCGACATATTTCTGCACTTCGTAGTACTTGTTCGACTTGACCACCGTGGGCGGCGTCTCCTGACCGTCGGCAACCCCCTGGCGCAACGCCAGATAGAGTTCGCTAAGATCGACGGCGGCAGTGGTTGCGCCCATCGCCTGCACCATCGCGATGTAGGCCTTCGAGATCGGCACGCGCATCTTCAAGCCCTGCATGTCGTTCACCGACCGGATCTGCCGCTTGGAGTTCGTGATACAGCGAAAGCCGAGATCGGTCCAGCCGATTAGCCCGAAACCCTTTTCCCGGCAGCTGGCTCGCAAGTCGTCGCCGAACGCGCCGGCGAATGCGCGGTACGCCTGATCGCGGCTTTTCCACAGATAGGGCGCATCGGTGATTGACACTTCCGGCACCCAGTTCGTGAGCCCGACGCCAATCACACCGACTTCGAGAGTGCCATTACGCACCGCCTGGCCAATGTCGCGCTCAGTGCCCATCTGCGCATTCGGATATATCTGCACGAGCATCGCACCGTTGCTGCGCTTTTCGAGCGATTCCTTGAACGCGACGGACCATACGTGCCAACCGTGCTCGGTCGGTGCAGTATGCGCAACGCGCAGGCGCTTCGGCGCGCCCTGCGCGTGCGAGTGCGGAGTCGCGAACGGCCCGAGGGCGGCGCCGAGTGCCGTGCCGGCCGCCGCCCGCATCATCGCGCGGCGGGCGCGACCGTGATTGTCCAGCGCGGCGCTGGCCGCCTCCGAACCATCCGCTGTGTCACATGTGACGATGTCGATCGGTTTCATAGGGTGTGTCTCCTCCAGGTTGGTCGGGCCGCTCCGTTTGGCGGCGCACTGTTATGCGAGTGACGCGTACCCCGTTTCGTGGGATCGCGTGGTGGGCTCACGACGGATTACGTCTTGAAGCCGAGCGCGTGCGGCAGATATTCGGTGAGGCCCGGGACATATACGACGATCACGAGCCCGACGAAGAGCACCAGCAGGTACCAGAGCATCGGCCGGATTGCACGTTCCACCTGCGCGCCGCAGATCGCGCAAGCGACATATAGCGCAATGCCGATTGGCGGCAGGATCACGCCAATGCCAAACGCCTCTGCCATCACGATGCCGTAATGGAGCGAATCGATACCCAACTGAACAGCCACCGGCAGCAACAGCGGCGCGATGATGATGATGGTTACGAAGCTTTCGAGCAGCGAGCCAAGCAATACTGTGATGATGACCACGGCCGGCAGGAAGGTCGCTGCGCCGAAGTTCGCGACCGTATTGGCGATCGCGGTGGTGACGCCTTCGAGGGTGAGCGCCCACGAAAAGATGGTGGCCGCGCTTACGGTGAAAAAGATCATGCCGTTGAGCAGCGTCGCCTGGGTGAGTGTTTGCCAGAAGCTGCGCGCGCCGATCTTGCGGTTCAGAAGGCCGAGCGCAAGCGCATACAGCACGGCGAAAGTCGACACCTCGGTCGGCGTGCCGAGCCCACCCGCGATGCCACCGATCAGGATCACGGGCATCAGCAGCGGCAGCGCGGCGCGCGTTGCCGAGGCCCGTACTTCGGCGCGGCTCGCGCGCGGGGTCGGCACCCAGCCGGCGAACGTCGCGCGAACGCGCACCAGAATCATCAGGCAGATCGCGAGCGTCGCGGCCGGTATCAGACCGGCGACGAACAGAGCGCCGGTCGAGATCGACGTGGCCGAACCCATGAGAATCAACGCGATCGAAGGGGGCACGGACTCCGACATCGCCGCCGACGAGGCGAGCAGCGCCGCGCGTTCTTCGGCGGCATAACCGTGCTGTTGCAGCTTGCGGTTCATCGGCAGGCCGACCATCGCCATGTCGGCGGCCTTCGAGCCTGATATGCACGATGAGATGTACACGCCGATGATCATCACCTGGAAGAGGCCGCCCTTCTTGTGGCCGATCAGGCTGCCGACAAATTCGACGATGCGCAATCCTACGTCCGCCCGGTCCATGATGAATCCAGCCAGGATGAAGAACGGCAGCGCGAGATAAATGAAGCCGCCCGAGCCGCGCTGTGCGTTGGCGACAGCAGACATCATGTCGGCCGAGCCAATCGCCTGCACGCAGACAATGCCGATCACCGCGAGCACGAAACCTACCGGTACCCCGACCACGATCAGACCGAGGAAGAGCGCGATCAACAGCACGTACAGCACCGACACATGCAGGCCGAGCCATGTTTTGCACAACATGAACAGGAGTACCGGTAGCCACACCAGTACAAACGACGCCAGCTTCGCAAAGGTTGGCCGCTTGGAGCTCGCAAGCGCTGCGTGGATTACGAAGAGTGCCGAGCCGAAGGTGATCGGCAGAGTGCTCCACGCGTACGGAATGCCGAGCAGCACGGTCGATTCGTCTGCGTTCGAGATCAGGAGAGGAATCGAAAAGCCGCCGATCAACAGGGAGACGATAATCACGATCCATTCCGATGCGCCGTCGCAGGTGTCCTGCCAGCGCTTCGGCAAACGATCAACGACGAGGCGGATAGACAGGAACTGGCCGCGGCTGTAGGCAACGGCGCCGCCGAGAAATGCGGCGGTCACGAGAAAAAGGGGTGACAGCTCGTCGACGCCCATGAGCGCCGACGAATGAAACACGGATCGCGAGAGCGTCGCGACGAAGATCAGGAGGACCTGCGCGAGCATCATCAAATTCAGCACCGTGATGACAATGCGATCGGTCGAGCGGATCCACGTTGGCAGATCAGGGCGCGCGGAGCCGGTAAGCGCGCCGTGCGCGGGTGCGTTCACCGACTGCATCGCGCACCTCCGGACCACATCTCGCCACGGTCGCCGGCTCGCGGCGCGCGGTTGCGGACCGTGCATGCAGGGTCCGGTGCGTTAATGTTGGCCATGCGATCGTCTCCATCTATTTGTCTGAAGCTGCGCGGCACGCACGCAGGCGTTGAGCCTTTGACAACCGCGGTGCCGGGTTTTCCTGCTTTCGTTAAGGCGATGTTAAGCGCTATCCTTCACAAGGAAAAACTGATTGTTTTGTGGCCTGGCGATCCAAATTTTCTATCGACGCCGAACGCGGGTACCTTGAAATGAATGTAACGCTGGATCAGTTGCGCGCGTTTGAGCGGGTCGTTCGCCTCGGCAGTTTTCACGCCGCCGCAGAGGATCTGCACCTTGCGCAGCCCAGCATTTCGGCACGCGTGAAGGAGCTCGAATCGGCGCTGAACGTGCAGTTGTTCGTGCGGCAGGGGCCGCGGATCCGACTGACCGCGGAGGGGCACGCCCTGATTGAATTGGCGGATAGAACGCTGGGCAGCGCGAGCGAACTGGTCGAGCGTTTTCGCACGCGCGATCCGCTGAGAGGCTTGCTGCGGCTCGGAATGAATGAAAGCTTTGCGCTTGTTTCAGCGACCGATTTGATCGAGCGTATCGAGCGTCATTATCCTGCGCTACGGACATCCATCTTCGTCGGCGATACCGGTGCGGTCAGCCAGATGCTTGCCGGCGAGCAGTTAGACGTGGCCATTGTGTCCGAAGCGCATGTGCCTGGGCATGTTAAACAAGAGGTGATCGGCAGAAACCGCTTCGGATGGTTCGCGCGTGCGGACTTTCCTGTAACACGCGAGGTACTGTCGCCCTCCGACCTCGGTTCTCTGCATCTGCTCATCAGCCCGCCGACGGCGCGGCTGCATGAGACCGTTCTCAAGTGGTTCGCTGATGCGCGCGTGAAGCCGGAGCGCGTGAGCACTTGCAATAGCTTGCCAGTGACGGTGCAGGCGGTGGTCAAAGGACTGGGTGTGGCCTTGGTGCCGGTGCGCATCATTCAGTCGGAAGTCGACGCGCACCGGGTACGACAGCTTGCGGTTGCGCCGGAGGTTCCGGCGCACAGCGTCTCCATCTGCTACCAGGCGAGCGAGTTTGGGCCGGGGATCAAGAGATTGGTCGACCTGATTCGTGAGTTGATCGCGCATCACGAGCTTTTCTGATGCCTCGGCTGTAGGGGTTCATCAGGTCAAGGTCTGTAACTGGCGGATCTGCCTCTCCAATCGTTAGTTGCCCCAAATTCCCTACAGCTGGGGGAGCCGATCTTGTCCAACGACGACAAAACATCGAGATCGCCGGCTACCGACATGCTTTCCTAGCGCTAGGCGGACTGTGATGTTCTCGCCCCGACGCTCTCCAGTGGGCGAGCCTCAGGAATTGACGCCTTGACGGATTGTATGACAGGAATATAATCAGTCGGCGAGCGGATAGCCTGCCGTCTGGAGAAGACGGCAGCGAGCCCGCCAAAGAAAGCCAATATCTCGGAGACAGCACCATGCAGATGGAAGCCAACATCGGAGCCCGCCTGGACAAACTTCCCTTGTCCAGCTTCCATTGGCGCCTTTTGGGGCTGATCGCAGCCGGAATGTATTTCGATTCGTTCGACATCTACATCGCCGGCACGGTGCTTGCGGCGATGATCCACAGCGGCAAATCCACACTGGGTCTGAACGCGACCTTCGTCTCCGTCACCTTCATCGGCATGATGACGGGTGCGTGGCTCTCCGGGCTGCTCGGTGACCGGTTCGGGCGCCGCTTCTGCTATCAGTTCAACCTCGGCATCTACGGCTTCGCTTCGATTGCCGCGGCGTTAGCGCCGTCGATGTACTGGCTGATCTTCTTCCGTCTCGTGATGGGTGTCGGCATGGGGGCGGAAATCGTAGTCGGATACGGCACGCTCAGCGAGTTCATTCCCGCGAACTGGCGCGGCCGCTTTGGCACGATCCTCAATTTGATCATCAACACGTCGCTGTTTCTGTCGACCTTCCTTGGCTGGCTGATCGTCCCGCACTACGGCTGGCGCTGGATGTTTGCGATAGCGGGATGCGGCGCGCTGTTCGTCTGGTTCCTGCGCAAGTCGATGCCGGAGTCGCCCCGCTGGCTCGCTGCGCGCGGACGCAACGCCGAAGCGCGGCAGATCGTCGAGCGCATCGAGGCGGCGTGCGGCGGCCCCGCGGACAGCACCGTAGGCGCCACGGAATCTCTTGCTCGCGACTCCTCCTATGCGAGCGATTCGAGCGAGGCCGGCCGGCTCCGCGATCTGTTCTCGCGCCGGCTACTGACGCGCACGATCACGGCCATCACGGTTCTCGTTGCGCTCTTCACCGTCAATTACGCATTCGTCAGTTGGATACCCACGTTCCTCGTCAAGCAGGGACACAGCGTGTCGAACTCGCTCGGCATCACGGCGCTGATGTTCGCGGGCGGCCCGGTGGGCTCGCTGATCGCATTTATGCTCGCCGAGCGCGTTGGCCGAAAGTGGGGCATCGTTTTGTTTTCGCTCGTATGCGCGGGCTTTGGCATTGCCTATCCCTTCGCACAGTCGGCGGTGGCGATCACGGCGCTGGGCTTTGCGATCACGGCCGGCATCTACGTGCTGTCGTCGTTCAGCGTCGCCACGTATGTGCCCGAACTGTTCCCGACCGAACTGCGGTTACGCGGCTCGGGGCTGGCGAACACGGTAGGCCGCGCGGTCAGCATCGTCGTGCCGTATGCGGTGGCGGGCGCCTTCATGCGCTTCGGTATATCCGGCGTGCTGGCGCTGATTGTCGGCACGCTGCTGATACAGGCGCTGATCGTCGGCGTGCTCGGGGCGGAAACGAAGCACCGCTCGCTCGAAGCGATCGCCGCCGACGCCACGAGCACGCAAGCGCTGGAAGGAAGCGCACGGGCCGCGGCGCAGTGAAGGGCTACGCAAGGATTTCCGCACGGATTAGCACACAAAAGGACACTTCAGACATGTCATCGCCCGCTGAGAACTACAGGATCTACGCAGTCAAGTACGCGCATTTCGAGCGCCGCTCAGGCGACAACTTTATTGGCGGCGACTCTCACGATGTGCCGATGCCGCTTGATTACTTCGTATGGGCCGTGGTGGGCCAGACGCGCTCGTTCATCGTCGACACAGGTTTCGACCAGGCGATGGCCGACAAGCGTGGCCGCACGATCACGAACACGGTCGAGCGTGGGCTCAAGCAGATCGGCATTCGCGCCGGTGACGTCGAAGACGTGATCATCACGCACATGCACTACGACCACGCGGGCAATCACTCGCTGTTCCCGCGCGCGCGTTATCACCTTCAGGATCGGGAGATGGCGTATTGCACGGGCCGCTGCATGTGTCATCACGCGCTGAGTCATCCGTTCGAACCGGAGGATGTGAAGTCGATGGTCGGCCGCCTGTTCGAAGGGCGTGTGCAGTTCCATGACGGCGCGTCGGAGATCACGCCTGGATTGAGCGTGCATTGGGTCGGCGGACATACGAACGGCCTGCAGATCGTGCGCGTCCATACGCAACGAGGCTGGGTGGTGCTGGCATCGGACGCTTCGCACTTCTACGCGAACATGCAGACGCATCGCCCATTTCCCGTCGTCTACAACGTCGGCGACATGCTCGAAGGCTACGAAGCCGCGCATCGTCTGGCGAGCTCGCCGAATCATGTGATTCCCGGCCACGATCCGGCGGTGCTGACGCGCTATCCGTCGCATGACCGCGAGACGGACGGCTGGATCGTGCGGCTCGACGCGGAAATGCGCTAAGCGAGGCGGCAGATGATCTTGAAAGGCAAGAGCGCGCTCGTCACGGGCTCGTCGAACGGCCTGGGTCTCGCCATGGCGCGGGCGCTGGCGGGCGCCGGATGCGACATCGTACTGCACGGGCTCGAAACGCCGGGGCAGATGATGCGCACGATGGACGAGCTGGAGCACGTGTTCGATGTGAACGTCACCTATGTGCAAGCCGATCTCGCGACGCCGGCGGGTGTCGATACGCTGATCGCCACGGCCACAGAGAGTGTGCGTTCGCTCGACATCCTGATCAACAATGCCGTGGTCCGGCATTTTGCGGCCATCGAGGCGTTTCCCCTCGATCGCTGGAACAGTGCGCTCGCCGTGAATCTCACGGCCGCGTTCCGCGCGATCCAGTTGGTGTTGCCCGGCATGCGCGAGCGCGGCTGGGGACGTATTTTCAACATGACGTCGGTATACGGCGCGCGCGCCGTCGCCAATCGCGCCGACTATGTGACGACCAAGACGGCGCTTCTCGGGCTCACGCGCTCGGTGGCGATCGAAACTTTGAGTCAGGGCATCACGTGCAATGCGATCTGCCCGGGCTCGGTGCTCACGCCGAACATCGACGGCCGCATCCATGCACTGATGGACGAGCGCGGTCTGGATCGTGGCGATGCCGTGCGCGAGTTCCTCAAAGGCAAGCAGCCGACGGGCGAACTCGTCGACGCTGCGCATGTCGGCGATATGGTCGTGTTTCTGTGCGGGCCATCGGCCAGCCAGATCACGGGCGCGATGATGCCGATCGATGGAGGCTGGCTTGCAGGCTGATCCCACCGATGTACGCGCTCTGCAAAACGGTGAACTGACCCGCGCGCTCGCGCGCTTCGTGGCCGATACGCAGTGGCGCGACGTGCCCGTTGCCGTGAGCCGCGAAGCGAAACGTTCGCTCGTCAATTACTTCGCCGTCGCATTGGCGGGTTCGAACGATCCGACGCTCGAGAAGGCCGTGTCCGTCAATGGCCGCTTTTGCGCCGGCAACGACGCGACCCTCATCGGCCGCAGCGAACGCACGGACATGCTGAGCGCGGCCGCGCTCAACGCGATGAGCGCGAACGTATACGACTTCGACGACACGCATATCCCGACCATCCTCCATCCGACGGCGCCCGTCGCCGCCGCGCTGTTTGCGCTCGCCGAGTCGCATGCGATGAGCGGCGAGGCGCTGCTCCTCGCGTTCGTGATCGGCGTGGAAGTCGAGTGCCGCATCGCCAATGCGGTGTCGCCCGAGCACTATCAGCGCGGCTGGCACATCACGTCGACATGCGGGGTGTTCGGCGCGGCTGCGGCTGCAGCGAAAGCGCGCGGACTCGGTGAGCAGGCCATCGTGTGGGCGCTCGGCAATGCGTCCGCTCAGACAGGCGGACTGGTCGAAACGCTCGGCACGATGTCCAAGAGCATCAGCGTCGGCAACGCGGCGCGCAATGGGCTGCTGTCGGCGCTGCTCGCCGAAGAGGGTTTCTCGGGCCCTGTTGCTCCGCTCGAAGGTGAACGTGGCTTCCTGCGCGTGACGGCGTCGACGCCGCACTGGCAAGAACTCACGCAAGACCTTGGGCGCGAGTGGGCGCTGCTGAAGAACACCTACAAGCCGTATCCGTGCGGTGTGGTGCTCAATCCGGTTATCGATGCGTGCCTCGATCTGCGCCGCGACGCGCGCTGGTCCATCGACGATATCGAAGAGATCGAGCTGACAGGGCATCCGCTGCTGCGCGAGCGCACCGACCGGCCAGGCGTACGCACGGGCCGCGAATCGCAGGTCAGCGCGCAGCATGCCGTGGCAGTGGCGCTGTCGCGCGGCAAGGCGGGACTCGAAGAGTTCACCGATGAGGCCGTGGCCGATCCGTCGCTGCGCGCGATAGCGAGCCGGCTACGGTTCGTCGATGATGCTGCGTGGCCGGTGGAATCGGCGCATGTGACGATCGTGCTGCGCTCGGGCGAACGCCTGTCGCATCGCGTGCAGGCTGCGCGCGGCAGTCTCGCCGCGCCGCTCGCCAACGTCGAACTGGCGGACAAGCTGCACCGGCTCGCGATCTATGGTCGCTCGGGTATCGATGCACAACCGCTTGTCGACACCCTATGGAAGTTCGATGCCGAGCCCGATGCGGCCGCTGTGGTGCGTCTCTCGCGCGCCCGGGGCTCGGATTAACGCAGCGCCCCTTTAATTTACGAGGATTGTCATGTCGAGTAGTCAGGCATCAAATCAACACAGCGGTCGCTTACTCGGTTTCGTCGGCGTCGGCACGATGGGCCGGCCGATGGCGCGTCGGCTGATCGAAGCAGGCCACAACCTCATCGTGTACGACCGCGACCAAGCGGCCGTCGCGGAGCTGGAGGCGATTGGCGCGCAGGCGGCTGCATCGGTGCGGGAAGTGGCCGACAGCGCGCACACCGTGTTCACGAGCTTGCCCACGCCCGCGATCTTCAAGCAGGTCGCGCTCGGCGACGGCGGCCTCGTCGTTGGCAGCGCGATCAAGATTCTGGTCGATCTGTCCACGGTCGGCTCGCGCATCGAAAAGGAAGTCGCCGAAGCGCTGCTGGCAAAAGGAATCGAAACCGTCGATGCGCCTGTGAGCGGCGGCGCGGCGGGCGCATCGAAGGGCACGCTCGCGATCATGGCGGCCGGCAACCCCATCTCGCTCGAAGAGGTGCGCGGCCTGTTCGGCGTGCTGGGCAAGGTCTTCGTCGTGGGCGAGAAGGCCGGGCAAGGGCAATTGCTGAAGCTCCTGAACAACATGCTGTCATCGACGGCGTTCGCGATCACGTCCGAGGCGTTCGTCGCGGGCATGCGCGGTGGTCTGGACCCGGAGGTCATGATGTCGGTGATCAATGCGGGCAGCGGCAAGAACGGCGCGACGCTCGACAAGTTTCCGAAGCACGTGCTGCCGCGCACGTTCGATTTCGGCTTTCCCGTCGGCAGCGTCTGCAAGGACATCGGCCTTGCGGTCGACGAATGCCAGGCGCTCGGCGTGCCCATGTGGGTTGGCAGCGTCGCGCGCCAGGTGTGGAACTACGCCGCGATGCAGGACGGCACGGCGCGTGACATGACGGAGCTCGTCAAGTACGTCGAGCGGTGGTCGTCCATCGAAGGGCTCGCGGACTGAACCGCCTTTTTTCCTGACACTGCTAGCCAGAAATACAACCACGGAGAATGACATGATCGTTGAAATGCGCATCTATCACTGCGCGCCGACACGCCTGCCGGCGTTGCTCGACCGTTTCACGTCCACCACGCTGGGTTTTTTCGAAAAGTACGGCATCGAGCAGATCGGCTTCTGGACCACGTTGATCGGCCCCAGCAACCATGCGCTCACGTATTTGCTGAAATGGGAAAGCCTCGCAGAGCGCGAGCAGAAGTGGAACGCGTTTCAGGCCGACGCCGAATGGATCACGAGGCGCACCGCGACGGAAGCAGAGAGGCCGATCGTCGAGCGCATCGAGAATCACTTCCTGACACCGACTGCGTTTTCCGCGCTGCGCTAGGAGAGGGATGTCATGACACAACCCAAGCGAATCGGTTTCATCGGGCTCGGCATGATGGGCGCGCCGATGGTGCAATGCCTCGTCAACGGCGGCTTCGACCTGTTCATCGACGACGCCGATACCGCACGCGCCGACACGCTCGCTACGGAAGCGGGCGCGCAACGGCTGAGCAAGGACAACGCCGCGTCGCTCGACGCATTGATCACGATGCTGCCGAATTCGGCCATCGTCGAAAGCGTGCTGCTCGGCGGCGGCGCAGATGGCTGGGCGAGCCTGCTCGCGAAGGGCGCCGTCGTGATCGACATGAGCTCGTCTGAACCGGAACGCTCGCGCAAGCTTGGCTCCGTGCTCGAAGAGCACTGCCTCGCGTATCTTGACGCGCCCGTGTCAGGCGGCGTGAAGAAAGCGAAGGAGGGCACGCTTTCGATTCTCGTCGGCGGTAGGACAGAGGAACTCGCGCGGTGCAAGCCCGTGCTCGAAGCGATGGGCAAGAGCATTCTGCACATTGGCAGCGCGGGCGCAGGGCATGCGGCGAAGGCGCTGAACAACTACGTGTCGGCGGCGGGACTGACAGCGACGGTCGAGGCACTGCACGTCGCGCAACGCTTCGGCATCGAGCCCGGGCTGATGACGGACGTACTGAACGCATCGTCGGGCCGCAGCAACACCTCTGAAAACAAGGTGAAGCAGTTCATGCTGAGCGGCACGTTCGCCTCCGGATTCGCGCTGCAATTGATGAACAAGGATCTGAAGATCGCACGTTCGCTCGGGCAGTCGGTCGGCTATCCCATGACGCTCGGCATGACCTGCACGGCATTGTGGGACGAAGCCGCACAACGTTCGACGCACGCGACCGACCACACCGAAATGTACCGCCTGCTCGATGGCGATGCGCATTGATCTTTCTGTTCTGGATTCTGCCATGTCACATGCAGCACAGTTTTATATCGACGGACACTGGGTCGAGCCAACCTCCGACCAACGGTTCGACATCGTCGATCCGTCCACCGAAGCGCCGTTCGAGCGCATCGCACTCGGCAATGCGCAAGACGTCGACCGCGCCGTCGCCGCTGCGCGCCGCGCGTTTCCCGCATGGTCCGCGACGAGCGTGGCCGAGCGTGTCGCGATGCTGCGGCGCGTGCTGGGGATCTATGAGCGCCGCTACGACGAATTCGCGGAGGCGATGCGCCGCGAGATGGGCGCGCCCATTACGTTTGCCCACAGCGGTCAGGCGGCACGCGGCCCGGCGCATCTGAACGCGCTGATCGACGTGCTCGAGCGCTTCCAATTTGAAGAGCAGCGCGACAACACGCGTGTCGTGTTCGAAGCGATCGGCGTGTGCGGACTGATCACACCCTGGAACTGGCCTGTCAATCAGATCGTCGTGAAGATTGCGCCCGCGCTCGCGGCCGGTTGCACGATGGTGCTCAAGCCCAGCGAATATTCGCCGCTGAGCGCGTTGCTGTTCGCCGAAGTGCTGGACGAAGCGAAATTGCCCGCGGGCGTGTTCAATCTCGTGAACGGCGATGGTCCGGGCGTCGGCGAAGCGATTGCGGCGCACCCGGATATCGATATGGTGTCGTTCACGGGTTCGACGCGCGCGGGCGTGCTCGTCGCGCAATCGGCCGCGCCGACGGTCAAGCGCGTTGCGCAGGAGTTGGGCGGCAAGTCCGCGAACATCTTGCTCGATGACGTCGACCTCGAAGAAGCCGTGAAGCGCGGCGTCGCGGCATGCTTCACGAACTCGGGCCAATCATGCTCGATCCCGACGCGCATGCTGGTGCCGCGTCAACTGATGAACGACGCCGCGCAGATCGCGAAGCGCGCGGCGCAGTCTTACCGCGTCGGGCCGACCGACGAACCGTCCACGCAGCTCGGGCCGCTCGTCAACCGCAATCAGTTCGAGCGCGTGCAGGCGTTGATCCAGAAGGGCATCGATGAAGGCGCGCGACTTGTCACGGGCGGCACGGGGTTGCCTGCCGGCATCGAGAAAGGCTACTACGCGAAGCCGACCGTCTTCGCCGACGTCACGCCCGACATGACAATCGCGCGCGAGGAAATATTCGGGCCGGTGCTGTCGATGATGCCATACGACCGCGAAGATGAAGCCATCGCAATTGCCAACGGCACCGACTACGGTCTTGCCGCTTACGTGCAATCGGGCGACATCGTGCGCGCCCGCAAGGTGGCCCGTGCGTTGCGTGCGGGAGGCGTGCATCTGAACTATCCGCCCGTCGATTTCAATGCGCCGTTCGGCGGCTACAAGCGCTCGGGCAACGGCCGCGAGTGGGGAGAAGCGGGCCTGCGCGAATACCTGGAAACGAAGGCATTGGTCGGTTACGGCGCGGATTGAGCGGCACGCGACCGGATGTAAGCCGGACATGTGCCAAAAAATTTTGCGCGTTTGCATTGTCGGACAATCATTGCGCCCGGCAATATGATCGCGCGGAGCAACTGAACGGGTTGAGCAACTGGGAGAACCTTGAAGATGGACAGCAATGAACGTTTCGACAAAGGCTTTGAAAACCGCAAGGAAGTGCTTGGCGCAGCGCACGTCGAGAAGTCGTGGGCTAACGCCGACGACTTCAACCGGCCGATGCAGAAGTACGTCACGGAATGCTGCTGGGGCGATATCTGGGGCGACAAGACGCTGCCGTTCAAGACGCGCAGCCTGCTGAACCTCGGGATGCTGACGGCGATGAGCCAGCATCACGAACTGTCCGTGCACGTGAAGGGGGCGCTGCGCAACGGCGTGACGAAGGACGAGATCCGCGCTGTGTTGATGCAGGCGGCCATCTACTGCGGCGTGCCGCTCGCCCTGGCGGCGTTCCGCATTGCCACGGAGGCGATCAAAACGTACGAAGCCGAGACTTCGACGGTTACGTAGCAGCGCACGTCTTGCCCGCGTGCGCGAGCAAAACGGCGACACGGCGCAACATCATACGCAGACCGCGCACCGCACGATGCGCGCAATCAATGCAACGAGATTGCATGCGACCGGAGCAGGCGCGAAAGCACCGGCTCCGGTCTACAAAGGAGACAACGATGAAGACACTCACCGCGACTGACGTCGTACAGTCCGACCGGGAGCAGACGATCGAAACGAAAAGACGCAACGCGATCAAAGGCGCGTTCTTCTCCGAGTACATCGACATGTTCGACATTTACCTGCCCGTCGTCGTACTGTCGCCGGTGCTGGCGTTCTTCCAGCCGCCGCATCTGTCGAGCGGCATGGAGACGATTCTCGCGTCTCTGGTGTTCATCACGACGCTGCTGGGGCGGCCGATCGGCGCGCTGCTGTTCGGGATGGTCGCGGACCGCATCGGCCGCCGCAAGGCCTCGATCTGGTCGGTATCGGGCTTCGGCGTCGTCACGCTGCTGATCGCGCTACTGCCGGGCTATGAAAGCATCGGCATTGTGTCGTATTGGGCGCTCGTGCTATTGCGCTTCGTCGACGGCATCTTTCTCGGCGGTGGCTATACGGGCGCGATGCCGCTTGCCATCGAGTATTCGAAGAAGGCGCAGCGCGGCTTCGTGGGCGGCTTCATCATCGCGGGCTTTCCCGCCGCGTATGTGTCGATCAATCTGATCGCGATGCTGATGTTCTGGTTGTTTCCGCTCAGCGGGATGCACTCGCCGTATGCGCAATGGGGCTGGCGCATTCCGTTCGTGCTGGGCGCCGTGCTCGCGGGCGCGCTGGCGATGTACTACGTGCACAAGGTCGCCGAATCGGAGATCTGGAAGAGCGAAACGGCAGAGAAGGCGGTTCAGCCCGAAAAGCTGCCGTTGACGGACTTGCTGCGCGGCAAGAGCGGACGCAATCTGCTTCAGGTGCTGGTCATGATGACGGGCTTCTGGCTCACGCAGAACATCATCACGATTTTCCTGCCGACCGGGCTGCTCGTGAAGACGCTGCATCTGACCGGCTTCCAGATGACGTCAACGCTAATGATCACCTACTTCGTGCTGTTCTTCAGCTATATCGGTTCGGGCATGCTCGCGCAGGTAATCGGCCGGCGGCGCCTTTTCGCCATCGTCGGCCCGCTGATCGCGACAGTCGGCGCGGCGCTGCTGTATGTCCTCGCGAACGTCGACGGGCTGTCGCTGCCGGCGATCATCGCGCTGGTCTGCGTGCTCGCCGTGCTCGTCACATCGCCGTGGGGCGTGATCGTCACGTACATCAACGAACGCTTCGTCACCGATGTGCGTGCAACGGGCTTCGGCGTGGGCTTCAGCCTATCGGTGATCATCCCGTCGTTCTACGCGTTCTACATGGACTGGCTGAGCACGTTCATGCCGTTGCGGCTGACTTCGGTGGTGCTGCTATGCATCGGCGGGCTGATCGGCGCGATCGGCGCGCTGATGGGACCGGAAACAAAGGATGTCGACTTTTGACGAATGAGCTGATTGAAAGGGAATAGCGCAAATGAACAAGGAACGGATCGGATTCATCGGTCTCGGCAACATGGGCGGCCGCATGACGCGGCGGCTCGTCGATGCTGGCGTCGCAGTGCTTGGCTACGACACCGTGCCTGAGCGCATAGAGGCAGCGGGTGCGCAGGCCGCGTCCGCAATAGCGGACGTGATGAAGTTTGCCGACGTCGTGATGCTGTCCCTGCCGGACAGCAAGGTGGTCGAGGCCGTCGTCGAAGGCGAGGGCGGCGTGCTGGCGAATTGCCGCGCCGGACAAATCGTCGTCGACCTGAGCACGGCTGCCGCGAGCTCGACGATACGGCTCGCCCAGCGCTTCGCGCAAGGCGGCGTCCAGTATGTCGACGCGGGTATCTCGGGCGGCGCCGCCGCGGCGGAGAAGGGCACGCTGACATTGATGGTCGGCGGTGAACAGAGCGCCGTCGAAGCGCTCAAATGGGCATTCGCGCCGATCGCCAAGAAGGTCGCGCACATGGGCGAAAGCGGCGCGGGTCACACGACCAAGCTACTGAACAACTTCCTCAACGCGGTCAGCCTTGCGGCGAGCGCGGAAGTGATGGTGGCAGGCAAGAAGGCGGGGCTCGACCTGCATCTGCTGCTCGATGTGCTCAACAGCAGCAGCGGCGTGAACTTCGCGACGCTCAACCGCTTTCCGAAGATCGTCGACGGCGATTATCTGGAAGGCGGCCTGACGGGCAAGCTGATGACGAAGGATGTTGTGCTTTACGTCGATCGCGTGCGCGAGTTAGGCCTGGTGTCGCTGAATGCATCGGGGCCGCTCGCGAGCTTTGGCCTCGGCACGGCGCTAGGCTATGGCGACGTGATCAGCAATCGCGTCGTCGATGCGATCGGCGATGTCTCCGGCGGTGTGCGGCTATTCGATGGAAAGCGGAAAGTTTGACGAGAAGAGGAGAAGCAGTCATGAAGGTTTTTCACGGCAGGGCAGAAGACAAGATGTCGGAGCAGCGCGGCGAGACTTTCACGGGCACGGTGTGGGCCGACCCCGTGATGCCGTCTACCGACGGCGTCACGATCAACACGGTGTTCTTCGCGCCGCGCGGCCGCACCTACTGGCACACGCATGAGCAGGGCCAGGTGCTGCAGGTGACGGCCGGCAAGGGCTGGATCTGCAAGGACGGCGAGGCACCGCAGGAAATCCGCCAGGGCGACATCGTGTTCATCGGACCCCGTGAGCGCCACTGGCACGGGGCGAGCGACGGCAGCTACATGGTCCATATTGCCACGTCGATCGGCAAGTCGATGTGGCAGGAGGAAGTTTCGGAGGCCGATTACCCGAAGGGGCTTGACGCACGCTGATGCCAATTGCGGAACGCGGCGCAGGCCGCGTTCCGAGTGCGCAGACATTTGACCATCGCCACCACGAGGAGCGACTGGATGAATCAGGGAGACCAGCCGGCGCGCGAGCCACGCAAGCCGCAGCAGATCAAGGACGATTTCGTGCGCGTGCACGGCGGCTGGAGCGCCGCATGGGACAGCATGCTTCGTCTCGCCCCGAGCTTTGTAGATGCCTATGTTCAGTTGTCGGCGGTGCCGCAGCGAAGAAATCATCTCAACGACAAAGTGCGCGCTTTCATCGCGCTTGCCGCCGACGCGTGCGCAACGCAGCTATACGGGCCGGGTGTCGCACATCATCTGGAGCGTGCGCTCGCATTCGGCGCGACGCGCGAAGAACTGATGGAAGTGTTGGAACTGATCAGCACGATCGGCATCCATACGAGCAATGTCGGTGTGCCCGTGCTGCTTGAAGTGCTCGAAGAAGAGGGGCTGCGCGCGGGATCTGCGCCGCTCGACGAACGGCGCCGCGCGCTGAAGAAAGCGTTCGAAAAGAATCGCGGCTATTGGCATCCGACATGGGAAGGCCTGCTCGAGTTCGACCCCGACTTCTTCGAGGCGTATGTCGCATTTTCTTCGGTGCCTTGGCGCACCGGCGTATTGCCCCCGAAGATCAAGGAGTTCATGTATTGTGCGTTCGACGCGTCGTCGACGCATCTGTACTTGCCGGGGCTCAAGCTGCACATGCGCAACGCGCTGCGTTACGGCGCGACACCGCAAGAACTGATGGAGTTGCTCGAGATCGTCAGCACTACCGGCATTCATGGCGCGGAACTCGGCGCGCCGCTGCTCGAGGCGGCGCTGGCGAAACGGTGCGCGACGGCGACGTCCTGACATGCCGCTCGAAGACGACAGCCCGAACCCGCACGTCCGCGATCTCGGCCTACAACTAGACGAGGTCCGCATGGCGGATTGCGCGACGCTCGTGGTCCTGCGCCACGCCCAGTCGGAATGGAATCGCACGAACCGCTTCACGGGCTGGATGGACGTGCCGCTCTCGGAGCGGGGCATCGCGCAGGCGACATGCATCGGCGAGCAGATGCGCGCGCGGTCGTTACGGTTCGATCTTGCGGTGACGTCGGTGCTGAGCCGCGCGGGGCGCTCGCTCGATCTCATCATCGGCCGGTGCGGCGCGCCCAGGCGACCCGTCGTGCGTTCGTGGCGGCTGAACGACCGTCACTACGGCGCGCTGACGGGCATGAACAAGGACGCTGCCGCAGATTTATATGGCGCGGGACAAGTGCGCGCATGGCGGCGGAGCTTCGTCGCGGCGCCGCCGCCGCTCGACGCGGAACGCCAGCGGGCCATCTTCATGCAATTCGACGGGACAAGGCTGCCGCACCCCGACGCGTTGCCGCGCACCGAGAGCCTGCGCGATACGCTGGACCGCGTGTTGCCGTTCTGGGAAAGCACTGTGACGCCCGCGTTGCGCAACGGCGAGTCGGTGCTGATGGTCGCGCACGGCAACGCGTTGCGCGCCCTGTTCAAGCATCTGGACGGAATCGACGATATGAAGATCGCGTCGCTCGAAGTCGCGCATGCCGAACCGCTCGTGCTCCGGTTCAACGAAAGCCTGCAAATCGTATCGCGCACAGGGCTCGGCTCCCTGCCGCAATGACGCGAGCCTGGAGTGCGTTCGCCGATCCGGATTTATGCGCGCCCGACGCTTGAAGCGGGCGCTCGTGAAGTATTATATGGATTGGATTTTTGTCGGGTGGGAAGACAATAATGTCGACTGATATGGGGTTGATTCGGCCCGAGACACTGCGTCACCAGGTCGAAAACGTGCTGCGGCAGGCGATCATGAGCGGCCGCTTCGCGCCGGGCGCGCGGCTGATCGAGCGTGAACTGTGCGAAACGCTGGGCGTGAGCCGGACCTCCGTGCGCGAGGCGTTGCGCAAGCTGGAGGCCGAAAAGCTGGTGCGGAACGTGCCGCACAAGGGGCCCGTGGTCGCAGTGATGTCGCGCGATGAGGCGGTCGAACTCTATGCGCTGCGGGCCTTGCTGGAGGGCTTTGCCGCGCACGAATTCGCACGGCTTGCCAGCGACGAGGCCATCGCGCGATTCGGCGAGGCCGCGAAGATGCTACGCGCCCGAGCAACGGCGCAGGACCAGGATGGCGTGCTCAAGGCCAAGGCGGCGCTCTACGACGTGCTGCTCGACAACTGCGGCAACCGTCTCGTGAAGGAAATCCTCAACAGCCTTTACTCGCGCGTGAACCTGCTGCGCGCGACATCGTTGATGCATCCCGACCGGCTGCCGAGCAGCCTGCGCGAAATCGACAAGCTCCACAAGGCGCTGAAGGCGCGCGACGCGGACGAGGCGCAGGAACACGCCCGCCAGCACGTGTTGAATGCGGAAAAGGCCGCATTGCGCATGCTGGCCGAGCAGGGCGACGGGGACACTTCTGAGTGACGCGTTGAAGCGTCAAAACCCCGCCAGAATGCGTTCAAACCGCTCAGCACTGCGGCGCGGCGAAGTAAAGTGGGTATTCGGATTGACCGGTTGAAGTGAGGGTCAGCCTTACCCTATCAAGCTTTGACCCGCCGTCCGCGACGGAAGAGATGCCTGTTCGAATCGTACCAGCGGAACCAAACCGATTCGCGTAGCACTTTCGGCCACGACGACAGCAGCCTTGCCACCGACTTAGCGGAGCAGGGCCCAGATTGATTGGCAGTTGGCATCTTGGGTGTGCGCGCGCTGCTTATTCCATTGCCGATGATTCCCACTGATGATGGCGCATCATGCCGGGATGATGCCCTGCCATCGCATCGTGGCCATGATCGGATATCTGGGCATCGAACCATCGATGCAGAGCGGGATGCCGCGCGTCAATCAAGATGAGAACAGCGCGTCAATCAGGATGAGAATGCAGACGCAGCAGCGGCGGTGACGGGCGTAGCCCGGAACCGGCGCCGCTGCGCCGCGCCGAAAGCGCTCGGCTTGAGT
>NZ_JAAAYE010000052.1 GCF_013282575.1 Paraburkholderia sp. NMBU_R16 | reverse complement strand
GCAAAGGCCAAATGAAGGGTGACCACGCCACTCGAACGGTCGCCGCGCAGTTCTATTCGCTGCTTATGTAAGGACTCCTAAGCGAATCGCCGCTTGCTCGTCATGGCTCCGTTATCGCGACACAACCGCGGTCTACGCCCGGGCGCCCTTCTTCATCATTCAGGCCGCTCTCGATCGTCTCGCCGATGGCGGACGCATCATCAATATTTCTTCCGCAGCCGCCACGAAGCCCGTGACGGCAGCGCCCGTCTACTCGATGGCGAAGGCGGCCATCAACACCCTGACCCATACGCTGGCAATCGAGCTGGGGCCGCGTGGCATCACCGCGAACGCCGTAGCGCCGGGCTTCACGCGAACGGATGCAAACGCCGATTTTCGGAAGAATCCCGAACTCGTCAAGGCGGCCGAGGCGCAAATCGCGCTGGGCCGCTTTGGCGAACCTTCGGAAATCGCCGCCGTCGTGGCGTTCCTGGCCTCCGAAGAAGGCCATTGGGTGACCGGCCAAACGATCGAAGCGAGCGGCGGTTACAAGCTCTGAGGAAGCGAGCGGCGGTTACAAGCTCTGAGCGCGCTGGCAAACGAAGGAGAACCATAGGAGTTACGCAATCATTGGCTTCGGCAAGATCGGCCACGCACTTGCGAGGGCGTTCGCTCGCAACGGCATCGAAGTATCCGTTGCAACCACGCGCGACCCGGCAAGCTTTGCGTCCGATCCAGCAGCCATCCGTCCGAACGTGGCCGCTCGCCTAGGCTGCCTCCTTCATTTCCTTGAGTCCGTCACGGCGGATGTGCCGCAATAGGGCGCACTGACCAAGCGAGTCCACGTCCGCCGATAAGCAGGCCAGTCGCGAATTACTCCATCCCCCTAGCCAGGCGCCGCCGCAGCTTGCCCTGCTTCATCGCCTGACCCAACTTGGATCTCGTCAAAGCCGGCCCCAAGTTGACACCGGCCGCCGCCATCAGAATCATCGCCGCGCCGATCCATTGGATCCATTGCAGCGTCTGCCCAAACGCAATTCGATCGACGACGATCGCAACGACGGGGTAAATGAACGACAGCGCCCCCGTCATGGCCGTCGGCAATTTCTGGATCGCCCCGTAAAGCAGGACATACATCAACCCAGTGTTGACGATGCCCAGCGTCGCGAGATTCGCCCAAGGACCCGCCGTCCGAGGCAGCGCATGAAAATCGACGAACGGCATTAGCATCAACGCACCGAGCGTGACCTGAATCAACGCGATCAAATGCGGTGGCGTGCCGGCCAGCCGCTTGGTGATGATCGACGAAACCGCGTAGCACAGCGCGGCGCCCAGTGCGAGACCGATGCCTTCGAGGTATTCGCCCGGCAACGCCAGCACACTCGGCTCCACTTTCACGACGAAGACGAGCCCAACGAAAGCGACGACGAGCCAAAGCACGGTGGACACGGTGATGCGTTCGCGGAAAACGATCACTCCGAGCGCCACGAGCATGAACGGCTGCGTGTTATAGGCAGCGGTCGCCATCGAGATCGAGGCCCGCGAATAGGCGGCGAAGAGCAGGACCCAATTCGCCACGATCGCCGCGCCGCCGGCCGAGGCCCAGCCGACGACGCGCCACGACAGCGCGTCTCGCCGGATCAGTCCGAGCCGCGCACAGACGATCGCGAGCGTCGCCGCACCGAGGACGCAGCGCACGAATACGATATTCAGCGGCGATTGCCCGGATGTCACGACGAGCCAGCCGATCGTGCCGGACATCAGCATCGCCGCACTCATTTCAAGCGCGCCGCGCCGGATTCCCTGGTTTTGATTCGTCATCGCTTGACTCCCTTCGGCGTCGGTTTCGGTGCAGGTTCAATGCAATCCAGTCTAGCGATGACATGCGCTCGAACACAGCGCTAAACTAAGGCGGTTTTGCAAAGTTGACTTCGAATCGAAGGAAAAAATGGGTAAACGCCTTTTAGACCCGCCAGAGACGGCTGGCAGCGCGCTCGACGCGATCGATCGCACCTTGCTGCGCCTGCTGGCCGAAGACGGGCGCGCGGCCATTGCCGATCTGGCGCGCGAGGTTGGCCTGTCGGCACCGAGCACGGCCGAACGGATAAGGCGGCTCGAAGCGCAAGGGGTCATCGGCCGCTTCACGATCGAAATCGATCCGCGCGCGCTCGGGTACACAATGCAGGCAATCGTGCGCGTGCGGCCGCTGCCCGGACAGCTTCATCTCGTGGAAGAAGCGATCCGGCGCATCCCGGAGTTCGTGGAATGCGACAAGGTCACCGGCGAAGACTGTTTCGTCTGCCGGCTCTATCTGCGTTCGATAGAAGATTTGGACGGCATTCTGTCGAAGGTTGCGGATCGCGCGGAAACGAACTCGGCGATCGTCAAGTCGACGCCCATCCCCCGCCGGCTTCCACCGCTCGACAGAGCCCCGGAGCCGGCATCACGCGTCGCCAAACGTCCGCGGTGAGGGACAAGCGCAAAGGAAGCCGTCGAATAAGATCCGCACAGACCCTTGGCCCGCCCGCGTTCATTCCCCCGCGCCGGGCTCACTGCATAGGCGGGCTCGCTTCCGGCTCGAACGCCTCGAAAAACCCGAGCATCTCGGCGACCAGCGCATCGGGCGCCTCCTCCGGCAAGTAGTGGCCGCATTCGAGCGCGCGCCCGCTCACATCTCGTGCAACACGCCGCCACTCGGCCAGCGGGTCGAAGCATTTCGCGACGGTGCCGTCGGCGCCCCAAAGCACACGCAACGGACACCCGATACGATGACCGCGCTCGATATCGGCGCGGTCGTGTTCGAGATCGATCGTGGCCGACGCCCGGTAGTCTTCGCACATGGCATGGACGGCACCCGGCTGACGCAGTGCGTCGATATAGGCGCTCAATGCCTGCGGCGCAAACGGCGCCAGCCCGGCATGGCGAGACCCCATCACACGTTCGACATAGACCTTCGGGTCCGCGCCGATCAATGTTTCGGGCAGCGGCTGCGGCTGAATCAGGAAGAACCAATGAAAATACGCGGTCGCGAAAGCCCGTGTCGTGCCCTCGTACATCGCCAGCGTGGGCGCGATATCGAGCAGCATGAGCCGCTCCACGGCATCGGGATGATCGAGCGCCATGCGATGCGCGACGCGCGCCCCGCGATCATGCGCGCATACGAGGAAACGCTCGAAGCCGAAGTGCCGCATGACGGCCACCTGATCGGCCGCCATCGCCCGCTTCGAATAAGGCATATGTGTTTCGTCGCTCGCCGGCTTGCCCGATGCGCCATAACCGCGCAAATCGGTCGCGATCACGGTGAAGTGCTCGGCGAGCCGTTCCACGCACCGATGCCAGATCATATGCGTCTGCGGATGCCCGTGCATCAGCAACAGCGGCGCGCCCGAGCCGCCCTTGAGACCATGGATCTCGGCTCCGTCGGTCGCGATGCGAAACGGGGTAAAGTCGGCGAATGTCATCGGTTCGCTCCTGCCTCTTGTCATTGTTGGCGTGGCTTCCCATTCTACGGATGCGGCCGCCCCCGGTTCGTTCCGCGGCACACGAATCCTAGAACCTGAACACTCCCTCCAAACCTCTAAGCCGTATCGCGAACCGGCGCTCGTATAATCGAACGATCGTTCTCTTACTGATTGTTGCCGAAGGAGGCTGCACATGGCCTTGCCCGCCGTCCTCGAGAATCTGGCGCTGCCTGTCATCGCATCGCCGATGTTTATCGTCAGCTACCCCGAATTGGTACTTGCGCAATGCAAGGCGGGCATCGTCGGATCGTTTCCGGCGCTCAATGCGCGGCCGGCCGAGCTGCTCGACGAGTGGCTCACGCAAATCGGCGAAGGACTTGCCGAGCACAAGGCGGCCCATCCCGACGCAATCGTCGGACCGATTGCCGTCAATCAGATCGTTCACCAGTCGAACGCGCGGCTCGAACAGGATGTCCGGGTGTGCGTCGAGCACAAGGTGCCTGTTTTCATTACGAGTCTGCGCGCGCCGGTCAAGGAAATGATCGATGCCGTGCATAGCTACGGCGGCATCGTGCTGCATGACGTCATCAATCTACGTCATGCGCAAAAGGCGCTGGAAGCGGGCGTCGACGGGCTCATCCTCGTCGCGGCGGGTGCGGGCGGCCATGCGGGCACCCTGTCGCCGTTCGCGCTGGTGGGCGAGGTGCGGCGGATGTTCGACGGGCCGATCGTGCTATCGGGCGCGATCGCGAATGGCGGCTCGATCCTCGCCGCGCAGGCGATGGGTGCGGATCTCGCCTATATCGGCACGCGTTTCATCGCGACACGGGAAGCGCATGCGGTGGATAGCTACAAGCATGCGATCGTCAATGCTACGGCGGCCGACATCGTCTATACGAACCTGTTCACCGGCGTGCACGGCAACTACATCCGCGAAAGCATCGTCAACGCCGGGCTGGACCCCGATGCACTGCCCGCGTCGGACAAGACGAAGATGAACTTCGCGGGCGATAAGGCGAAGGCATGGAAGGACATCTGGGGCGCGGGGCAAGGCGTCGGGCTGATGGACGATATCCCGACCGTGGCTGAACTCGTGGCGCGGCTGGCGCGCGAATACGACGAAACGCGCGCACGCCTCGCGGGGCGTGCTTGAGCCTCCTCCCCGTCGCGCTCACATCGTCCGCCGATACTGCCCGCCCACCTCGAAAAGCGCATGCGTAATCTGCCCTAGCGAGCATACGCGCACCGCATCCATCAGCACGGCGAACACGTTGTCGTCGTCGATCACGGCCTGCTGCAAGCGGGCGAGCATGGCCGGCGCCTCGTCGCGGTGACGCGCCTGGAACGCCGCCAGGCGCGCAAGCTGGCTTTCCTTCTCGGATTGCGTCGAGCGCGCGAGTTCGAGCGGCGGCGGCGCTTCATGCCCGTGCGCACCGATAAACGTATTGACGCCCACGATCGGATAAGAGCCGTCGTGCTTGCGATGTTCGTACTGCATCGATTCGTCTTGAATCCGGCCACGCTGGTAGCCCGTCTCCATCGCACCAAGGACGCCGCCGCGCTCGGTCAGGCGATCGAATTCCGCCAGCACCGCGGCTTCGACGAGATCGGTCAGTTCCTCGATGATGAAGCTGCCCTGATTCGGATTCTGACTCTTCGCCAACCCCCACTCGCGATTGATGATGAGCTGGATCGCAAGCGCGCGCCGCACCGACTCATCGGTGGGCGTGGTGATGGCTTCGTCGTATGCGTTGGTGTGCAGCGAGTTGCAGTTGTCGTAGACCGCGATCAGCGCCTGCAACGTCGTACGGATATCGTTGAAGTCGATCTCCTGCGCATGCAGGCTGCGTCCGGAAGTCTGCACGTGGTACTTCAGTTTCTGGCTTCGCTCGCCGGCGCCGTACCGCTCGCGCAGCGCAACGGCCCAGATGCGCCGCGCCACACGGCCGAGGACCGTGTATTCGGGCTCCATGCCGTTCGAAAAGAAAAACGAGAGGTTCGGCGCGAATGCGTCGATCGGCATGCCGCGCGCCAAGTAAGCCTCCACGTAGGTGAAACCGTTTGCCAGTGTGTAAGCGAGCTGCGTGATCGGATTCGCGCCGGCCTCGGCGATGTGATAGCCGGAGATCGATACCGAGTAGAAGTTGCGCACCTCGTGCTCGATGAAATACGCCTGAATGTCGCCCATCACCTTGAGGCTGAACTCGGTCGAAAAGATGCAGGTGTTTTGTCCCTGGTCTTCTTTCAGAATGTCCGCCTGCACGGTACCTCGCACGTTGCGCAGCGCCTCGGCACGCGCAGCAGCACGTTCGTCGGCGCTCGGTTCGGTGCCCGCCTCGGCCGCGCGCGCGGCAAGGCGTTCGAGCGCCTGATCGATCGCGACATTGAAGAACATCGCGAGAATCGTCGGCGCCGGACCGTTGATCGTCATCGATACCGATGTGTTCGGCGCGCATAGATCGAAGCCATTGTAGAGCGCCTTCATGTCGTCGAGCGTCGCCACCGATACGCCGGAATTACCGACCTTGCCGAAAATGTCGGGACGTTCGTCGGGGTCCTCGCCGTATAGCGTCACGGAATCGAACGCAGTCGAGAGCCGCACCGCCGGCATGCCCTTCGAAAGGAGCTTGAAGCGGCGGTTCGTGCGCATCGGATCGCCCTCGCCCGCGAACATCCGCGTCGGATCCTCGTTCTCGCGCTTGAACGGAAAAACCCCGGCCGTGAACGGAAAATGGCCGGGCAAATTTTCGAGCGAGAGCCAGCGCAACGTCTGTCCAGGATCAACGAACTTCGGCAGCGACACCTTGCGCATCGTCGTACCCGAAAGCGTCGTCACCGTCAGTGCATTACGCATTTCGCGACCGCGCACGGTCACGGTATGCTCGTCGCCCGAGTAGGCCGCCTGCGTGCGCGGCCATGCTTCGAGCAACGCTTTCTCGCGCGCGCCCAACTGCGTTTCACGCGCCTCGATCAGCGCGTCGAGCCGTGAAAGATCGGCGGCCATCGGAGCCGACGCGCGCGGCTGCGTGCCGCCGGCCGCGAGCTCCGCCTCAGCGACCATGCGCCGCGCTTCGAGCAACTGCCAACGCTCGCGTGCGAGCGTCGCCTGCGCCTCGACCCGGCCGCGATAGCGGCGGACGGCCTCGGCGACGTCGGACAAATAGCGCACGCGCGCAGTCGGCACGATCGCGCCGCGCGCGCTCGAATGGCGAACGCTCACGCGCGGCAGCCGCCCGCCGCTCTCCGGCTGTGAAAGCCCAAGTTCGTGCAGCGATGCCGCGATGCGCTGATAGAGCGCCGTCACGCCGTCGTCGTTGAAGTGAGCCGCTATCGTGCCGAACACGGGCATCGCCTCGGGCGGCTCGCTCCACGCCTCTCGGTTGCGCTGAACCTGCTTGGCAACGTCGCGCAATGCGTCGGCCCCGCCGCTGCGGTCGAATTTGTTGATGGCAACGAAGTCGGCAAAATCGAGCATGTCGATTTTTTCGAGCTGACTCGCCGCGCCGAACTCGGGCGTCATCACATAAAGCGAGCGAGCTGCGTGCCGCACGATGGCCGCATCGCCCTGTCCGATTCCCGACGTCTCGACGACGATCAACTGAAAGCCCGCAACCTTGCATGCGGCGATCGCATCGGGCAGCACGTCCGGGACTTCAGTCGCGGCCTCGCGCGTAGCGAGCGAGCGCATGAAGACGCGCGGCCCGTGACCCCAGTCGCCGATCGCATTCATTCTTATGCGGTCGCCGAGCAGCGCCCCCCCCGATTTGCGGCGCGACGGGTCGACGGCGAGCACGGCGATCGGCAGCGCATCGCCGTAATCGAGGCGAAACCGCCGCACGAGTTCGTCGGTCAGCGATGATTTGCCGGCGCCGCCCGTGCCCGTGACACCGAGCACCGGCACCTGTACCGCGGCGGCGCGCGCGGCGAGCGCGGCACGCGCTGCCGCATCGACATAGCCGCTTTCCAGCGCCGTAATGAAGCGGGCAAGCGTCCTCCAGGCGCGCTCACCCTCGGCACATCGGAGATCGTCGAGATTGACCGCGACGCCATGCTCAAGCGCCGGCGCGGGCGAGTGTTCGCGGCAGCGGGCGACCATATCGTCGATCATCCCTTGCAAGCCGAGCCGCTGACCTGCCTGTGGTGAATAGATGCGCGCGACTCCGTAGCGTTCGAGCGCATCGATTTCGTCGGCGACGATCACGCCCCCACCGCCCCCGAATACCCGGATACGCTCGCCTCCGCGCGCGCGCAGGCAATCGATCAGATAGCGGAAATACTCGATGTGTCCACCCTGATAGCTCGATACCGCGATGGCGTCGGCGTCCTCGTCGAGTGCCGCACGCGCCACTTCGTCGACACCGCGGTTATGGCCCAGGTGGATCACCTCCACGCCGCTCGTCTGCAGGACGCGGCGCACGATATTGATCGCGGCGTCGTGGCCGTCGAAAAGCGCGGCCGCGGTCACGAAACGCAGGCGGGCAGGCGCTTTCGGCGCCAAATCGCCGACGGGCTGCGGCGTCGATAAATCGGTCATGTCTCCCCCATTCTCGCGGGTGCTTTTCGCAGTATAGGCAACTGCCGCGAGGGGGCTCGGCGCTCCCCGCGCCGTTATGCGAAACGGAGCGCCTGGGAGCGCGGTAGCGGGGGCATCAGAACTTCGCGCGGATGCCGGCGCCCACGGTTTGCCCCGTCGACAATCCGCTCAACTTGTCGTAGAGGTATGCCGCGTAGACGTCGGTTCGCTTCGAGAGCGGGTAATCGTACCCGACAGCCCATGAGCGGCGCGTTTGATCGAGGCCGCCGCCATCGCGCGAATAGGCGAACGAAGCCATGATGGAACCCGGCCCGGCCGGCACCGTCACGCCGCCTTGACCCGTATTGACATGCCAGCTGCCGCCGCCGAGCTGGTCGTTCTTCGTATACATGTATTGCGCATAGAACTTGGCGAACTTCAGATCGTAGCTGGCGCCGAGCTGGCCGACGCTCTGGCTCCTGAACGGCACGACGCTGCCGAACGCTGGCGGCACTGCGAGATCGCCGGGGCTGTTGTTGAAATTGACGTACTGGAATACGCCCGTCGCGGCAAATGGGCCATGGAAGTAGAGAAACTGCGCGCTCCACTTTTTCGCGCCGTTCTGGCCGGCCTGATTACCGAGTCCGTACATCACGCTACCCGATAACCCGTTGAAATCGGGCGTCGAGTACTGCACCGCATTGTTCCATCCCGAGTCGCCGACCACGCCGATATCGGTCGCGTACGTCGCACCGGTCGGCACGGCGGTGTTGCCGAGGAACACGTGGTAGACCATCGGCGAGAACGTATACGAATCGATGAACGGGTTGAACAGGATCGTCGAGACGAACAGATGCGTCGTCAGGCGGCCGGCCGTGACGGTACCGTAAGGCGACTGAATGCCGACGTAAGCATTGCGCGAGAAAAACGAATCGCCCGTGAAGCGGCCGTAGTTGCCGTTTTGAGGCCGGAAGAAATCTTCGAGCGTGAAGACCGCCTTGTAACCGCCGCCGAGATCCTCGGCACCCTTCAAACCCCAGTAGGACGTCGACATTCCGCCGCCGCCGACCGTCCATGCCCTCTGGATGCCGGGAAATTGCTGCATGCCAACCCAGGTATCGACCTGGCCGTAGAGCTGCACACTCGATTGCGCGTAGGCGGCCGAGCCTGCCGCGGCCACGCTCGCGGCGGCGGCCAGTCGCAAACTGATTTTCAGCGCACGGCTGACGGTGCTTTTCATGAATTCTCCTATCGACGGACTCGGCGCTCGCGCACTGTGTCCCGTTCGGTGCTGTGGTTGATTGGCATACGCCCGCGCGAACCGCTGTGCCCGGTTCGCTCCCGGGTGGGGGGGCGAGGTCATCGTTGCGGACCATTTTTCCGGACAAAAATAGGTTTGCTTATTGCGGGTATAGCGGTTCGCATAACCGCGCGGTTCGGCGCGCCGATTTCGGGCTCGGAGATTATGTTGACGCAGGCCGATCCGAGGTCAAAATTGTTTTGTCTTACCAGTACGGTACGGCGGCGCGCAGCGCTGCTCGCACGCAAAAAGTGTGGTGTGTTTGCATCACCCGCGAACGCGGTGCGGGCGTACGCGGGCAATCCGTCTCACCGGCCTAGTTGCGGTAGATGGAGGGGTCTGGCTGCCGCGAGCTGGGCGCGGGGGGGCGGGCAACCGGGCGCGAGGTATCGCGCTCTTCGTTGTAGCGCGTCACCGCGTCGCGGATCGAACCGGCGCGCAAATAGGTGGCGTTGCCTTGCGCCCGCGGCACGTTGCGTGCGTCCTGGCTGACGGGCCGGTAGGGGAAGCCGGAGGGGGGCGCACTCGGCGCCGCGACGAGACGCCCGCCGCGGCGAGCGCCGCGAGCGAAGGGACCCTTTGGACCGCGCCGCTGACCGTCGTCGGTATGGGCAGTTTGATAGAAGCCGGGCCCGGGCTCGGATCGCCCGGCTAAACGGGGCGCCTGATCGAGCGCGAACGGACTCGCATGCGGCCTGAAACTGATGTTGGCCGCGTGCGGCTGCGCGGACGCGAGCGGAATCGCGGCCGCGCAAAGCGCAACTGCCGTCCAACGTAAGAGGGTGGTGAAACTCCAATCCGCCATGATCGATTCAATCGCCCCCCAGCCCGGCACCGGGCGGTGCCGCACGCCATCTTTACCTGAAGGTCGTCGGAAGAGTGGCTTTCGGGGGCCGCGTCCTGCTGTAATTTATGGGCCGCCCGGAAACGTGTCGAGGCAAAAAGTGTTAGGTGGGCGACGCCGTTGTAACGCGTTGTTACCGGTGGTGGTACTGTGGCGTCTTTTTCCTCAAACGTGGCGCGGCGGGCTGCCTCGATGAGCGCAGCATGCGTTCGTCGCCTGCCGTACGTCTCGTGGCTGCCCCATTCGAAAGATCGTCATGCCCCGCCTGCCCTTCGTGATTCCCGATAACTTCACCCTCGCGCTCATCGGCACGGTCGCGCTGGCGAGCGTCTTGCCCTGCCGCGGCGAAATAGCCGCCGCCGTGAACATCGTCACGAATGTGGCGGTCGCGTTGCTCTTCTTTCTGCACGGCGCCAAGCTCTCGCGCGAAGCCGTGATCGCGGGCGCCACGCATTGGCAATTGCATCTGCTCGTGCTGACGAGCACCTTCGTGCTCTTCCCGCTGCTCGGCCTCGCCCTGAAGCCGCTCATGGCGAGCTTCGTCACGCCGACACTCTATATGGGCGTGTTGTTCCTCTGCACGTTGCCCTCCACCGTCCAATCGTCGATTGCCTTCACGTCGATCGCGAAGGGCAATGTGCCGGCTGCCGTTTGCGCGGCATCGGCCTCGAGTCTGATCGGAATTTTCGTCACACCGGCACTCGTGAGCCTCGTGCTCACGCATCAGACGAGCGCCTCCCGTTCGGCCTGGCATACCGTCGGCGATATCGTGCTGCAACTGCTCGTGCCATTCGTTGCGGGGCAGCTGTTGCGCCCGGTTATCGGACGGTGGCTCGATCGCAATCGGCGCGTACTGCGATTCGTCGATCAGGGATCGATTCTACTGGTCGTCTACATGGCGTTCAGCGAGGCGGTAATCGAGGGACTCTGGCATCACCTGTCCGCGGGCACGCTGGCAGCGCTATTGGTCGCCAACGGCGCACTGCTTGGCGCGGCACTCGTCATTACGGCCTGGACCGGCAAGGCCTTACGATTCGACCGCGCCGATCGCATCACCCTCATCTTTTGCGGCTCGAAAAAAAGCCTGGCCTCGGGCATTCCGATGGCGAAGGTCATCTTTTCGGCTCAGGCGGTCGGCGCGATCGTGCTTCCGCTGATGCTCTTCCATCAGATGCAGCTCATGGTGTGTGCCGCGTTGGCTCAGCGCTGGGGCCGCCGCCATGCGCAAAGCGGGGAGCGGCCGGCCGACGCGCCTTGAACGCGCCGGCGCGATAGCGGCGCCATTCGTCATATCAAATAAAAAGATAATCGAACGCGATGGATCGATGCTGTCGCGCGGCGTAACCTACGCCGAATTCAAACGGCAAACGTTTGCAATTGTTTGCAATTCGGCGGCGATTATTGCGGCCTGAAAACGGCTGATTCCGGCAAACTCTTTTACAGCATGGACGTCTCCCCGCAGATACCGCTCAGGCACCCCTGTCTTACTGCAAACGACGCGGCGCAGCATTTTCCACGGGGTTACGGAATATCGTAAAAATCATCGCGCGGTATATTGGACGATATTAGAATGGCGTCTCCAAGCGGGGGGCCGTTTTCCAAAAAGCCGCAGTTGCACTTTCAAGAGAGAAAATAAATGAGCAGCGAGGACCAGACTGACGAGGACCGTCAGGGCACGGCTCATTGGCCTCGTCGCAAGAGGCGCTGGCGGGGATGGCGCGCCACGACGATCGACACGCCCGACGACACCCCGTCGTTCGACGATTACGCCGCGGAACGACTATGGTCGTTCCTGTGCGCGCAGTTGGGAACGGCGCTGTTCGGTTATGTGGCGTTCGTTGCCGGCGACATCTGGCTGCGCCATTACAGCGGCCACGCCGCGGCAGGGTCGCCCGGCGTTCTGAGCGAGCTGGGCGCGCTGCCCGCGATGCCGATTGCCGCCGCGCTCGTGGTTGCGTGGAGCCGTCGCGGCGCGTTGCGCGCGAGCATCGCCGCGCTCGTCGCCATTGCCGCACTCGAAGCCGGGCTCGCCTGGCATGTCCTGCAATGGGGCCCGCACGCGCAGTTGCTCCTCCCCGCCTTCGTACTGATTCCGCTGACGTTCAGCCCGGTGTTGCTGCGCGGTTGGGATTTCGCGGCCGCCACCGTGCTCTCCATGGCCGGCCCGCTGGTGCTCGTGCAGTGGGGCGCGCCGTCAGCGGGCGAGCGGTTCGGGCTGATCCTTTCGATGTTCGTCGCCATTTGCACGAGCCTCGTCGCGAATCTGTTTGCGCTGCGCTCGCAAAAAAAGAGCTTCCGGCTCGAACAGCAGTTGCGAGCGTTCGCCGACATGGACGAACTGACTCAACTGCCACGCAGGCGCCGTGTCTTCGAATTGGGTCGGCGCATACTGCAACGCGCGGAACGCCATCATCAACCGCTCTCGGTACTTTATATCGACGCCGATCGCTTCAAGTCGGTCAACGACCGGTTCGGCCACGAAGCGGGCGATCGGGCGCTGCGCCTGGTCTCGCGCGCGATCCAGGACGGTCTGCGGCCGAACGACGTCTGCGGCCGCTTCGGCGGCGAGGAATTCGTCGCGCTTTTGCCCAACACCGACTGCGACGATGCGGCGCGCGTCGCCGAACGGCTGCGCAAACGCGTCGAGGAGATGCGGCAGTTCGAGGTTGCGCTGACGATCAGCGTTGGCGTGGCGCAACACCTGCAAGGCGAGCAGATCGACCGCGTGATTCGGCGCGCGGATGCGGCGCTACTCGATGCGAAGGGCAGTGGACGCAATCGTGTGGTGATCGCGCCGCACCCGTCCGACGCAGATCCGACTGCCGGCATCGCCAAAGACACCAGCCGCGTGCCGGGCGCGCCACGCGAAGCTCAGACGGCGATACAGCGGCAGGAGCTCGCCGCTGAGTGAGCCGAATTCGGCCAAGGGCGCATCCGGGCGCGAATGCATGCCGAGCGAGGCAAACACGCAGCAGACAGGCGATATCACGGCCCCCCCAAAAGCGTCGCACCAGGGCAGTGCATCGCTTCATAAAAAATTCACTCAACTATCAAGTGGCTGCGTCGTTAAGTCGATGGTCCCTCTACTACGGCCGTCGCCCTGCCATGTCATCCCGTCTTCCGTCATCATCGAGCGCCCCGAAAGTCGCTGAACTCATCGAGGCGTGCGCCCTTGCCGCCGTATTTCAGCCCATCGTCGATTTCGATGGCGGCACTATCCTCGGCTACGAAGGCCTCATCCGCGGCCCTGCCGGCACGCCGCTCGAGTCGCCCGGCGCGCTGTTCGCGCAAGCCGCGCGCGAGGGACTCTCGGTCAGACTCGAGCATGCGGCAGCCGAGACCTGCGTGGCCGCGTTCGCCGCGCTCGGCTGCGAAGGCAAGCTCTTCTTGAATTTCAGCGCGGAAGCCATCGTCTCGCTCGGTCAGACGCGCGAGCGCACGGCGGAACTGCTCGGCCGATACGGGATGCCGATCGAGCGGCTCGTGCTCGAGTTGACCGAGCAATGCGCGATCGAAAACGTCGCTGGATTCGAGCCCATCGTGGCAGCCTTGCGCGAGACCGGTGCGCAATTCGCGCTCGACGACTACGGCACGGCCAATGCCAGCATGAATCTCTGGGTGCGGCTGCAGCCCGATGTCGTCAAGATCGATCGCTTTTTCATCGACGACATCGCCAACGATCCGCTCAAGTTCGAAGCGGTCCGCGCCATGCAGCATTTCGCCGGCGCGAGCGGCGCGCGCCTCGTGGCCGAAGGAATCGAAAACGAGGCCGATCTCATCGTGGTACGCGATATGGGTATCGCGTTCGGACAGGGCTACTTCTTCGGCCGGCCCGCGGCGCGGGCGCAAAGGCGCCTCGCCGAGCCGGCGCGCGAAGCGCTCGCGGCCGGACATATCGCGGTCTTTCCCCGCGCGACGCGCACTCAGTTGCCCGGTTCGCCCTCGGGCGGCGTCGCGGCAGCGAAGATGCTGGTACCGGCGCCCGCGTTGCCGCGCACTGCGACCAACAACGATGTACTCGAACTGTTCAACCGGCTGCCCGCGCTGCATGCACTCGCCATCGTCGAAAACGACGAGCCGATCGCGCTCGTCAACCGCCGCAGCTTCATGGACCGCTATGCGCTGCCCTACCACCGCGAGCTCTTCGGCAAACGGCCGTGCCTGCTGTTCGCCAACGCCGCGCCCGTCGTCATCGAAAAATCGATGACCGTCGAGCAGATGGCCAAGCTGCTGGCGAGCGACGATCAGCGTTACCTGGCCGATGGCTTCGTCATTACGGACCAAGGCAAATACCTGGGCCTCGGCACCGGCGAAAGCCTCGTGCGTGCCGTGACGGAAGTCCGCATCGAAGCGGCGCGCTACGCGAATCCGCTTACCTTCTTGCCGGGCAATATTCCGATCAGCTCGCACATTGCACGCCTCGTCGAGCATCGGGTCGAATTCCACGCGTGCTACGTCGATCTGAACCACTTCAAACCGTTCAACGACCAGTATGGCTATTGGCATGGAGACGAAGTGCTGAAGTTCGCCGCGGCCATGCTCGCCAAAGCCTGCGACCCGACCCGCGACTTTCTCGGACACGTTGGCGGAGACGATTTCCTGATTCTGTTTCAGAGCGAGGATTGGCGCGAGCGTGCCCACGCGGCGATCGCCGCGTTCAACGAGGGCGCACTCGGTTTTTATGCGGACGAGGACCGCGCGGCCGGCGGCATTCACGGTGAGGACCGGCACGGCAATCCAACGTTTTTCGGCTTCGTGACGATGGCGATCGGCTGCGTGCGCGTATGGCCGGCGGCGCCCGATCTCGCACGTTATGGCAGCGAAGAAATCGCCTCCGTGGCCGCTCTCGCAAAACACCGGGCGAAACAGGAGGCGAGCGGCTTTTTCCTCATCGATGTCGACGAAGGCGCGGCGACGTTGCACTTGCATGACCAGGCCCTAGGCACGGCGCGCACGGACGCAGCGATGAACTGAGCGCCGCGCGGCGCCGCCGCTCGCTTACCCACCGAATCGTTCTGTTTAGTTGTTTTTACTAAACTACAGAATGTTCTGGTTGCCCTTATCCAAATGGCTTTCGAGGGATCTCCACGATACGTGAGGCCGCATTTTTTGCGATTTTTACTATACAATCGCCGAAACTCGGGATCGCAGGAATCGAAAGCGCAGCACGATGAGTACGACCATTCGCGATATCGCCCGCGCAGCAAACGTGTCGATCGGCACCGTCTCGCGGGCCCTCAAGAACCAGCCCGGTTTGTCGGAAGCCACGCGGGCTCGCGTCGTCGAAACGGCACAGCGCCTCGGCTATGACGCTGCGCAGTTGCGCCCGAAAATCCGGCGCCTGACCTTCTTGCTGCATCGGCAGCACAACAATTTCGCCGCAAGCCCGTTTTTCTCGCATGTCTTGCACGGCGTGGAGAACGCCTGTCGTGCGCGCGGTATCGTGCCTTCCCTGCTGACGGCGGGACCGACGGAAGACATCGGCGAGCAGTTGCGCCTGCACGCACCGGATGCCATCGCGGTAGCCGGCTTCGTGGAACCGGAAACGCTTGCGGCGCTCGTCGCGATGGACCGGCCGCTCGTGTTGATCGACCTGTGGGCGCCGAATCTGCGCTCAGTCAATCTCGATAACGGCGCAGGTGCCGCGCTGGCCATGCGGCATCTGTTCGCCATGAACCGCACGCGCGTAGCGTTCATCGGCGGCTCCCTCGCCCATTACAGCATTGCCCAGCGCGCGCTCGGCTATCGCCGGGCCTTCTTCGAGGCGGGGCTGCTCTTCGATCCATCGCTCGAAGCGACGATCGACGCAAGCCTCGCGCCGGACGCGGCGGCGGCCCAGGCGATGCAGCGTCTGCTCGACACCCACACCGGCGCCAGGCGGCCGAACGCGGTTTTCGCCTACAACGACGTGGCGGCCCTGGCCGCGATGCGCGTGTGCCTGGCTCGCGGCTTGCGCGTGCCGGACGATATCGCGATCGTCGGGTTCGACGATATCCCCGCGTCGGCCCACGCCGCCCCTCCGCTCACGACGATCGCCGCCGACAAGGAGGCGCTCGGCGTGCGCGGCGTCGAACTGCTGCTCGACGATGCCCCTGGGGAAACCGACGTCCGCCTCCCGGTCGAACTCGTCGTGCGCGCAAGCAGCGCAGGCGCGGCAGCCTCCCATGACCCGCACGTGGCGCGAACCGCCGTGGCTCCAACGGAAACGACACCATGACGAAGCTACCCAACGCCGGTAAAACGACAAAGCCCGCGAACATGCTGTTCGGCCCCGTCCATACGAACTCGACGGTCCCGCCCGTCGATGATTTTCGCGACCGCGAGTTCCTGCTCGGACATGTTGCCGATACGCTCGCGTTCTACGCGCCTTCGGCACACGATCCTTCCGGCGGCTTTTATCACTACTTCAAGGACGACGGCACCGTCTACGACCGCACGACGCGCCACCTCGTCAGCAGTTGCCGCTTCGTCTACAACTATGCAATGGCCTATCGTCACTTCGGCGATCCGCAATACCTCGACTATGCGCGTCATGCACTCGCTTTCCTGCGCGACGCGCACTGGGACGCCGAGCATGCGGGGTACGACTGGGAAATCGAATGGCGCCACCGTGAAAAGCGCACGCTCGACGGCACGCGGCACTGCTACGGGTTGGCGTTCGTGCTGCTCGCGCAGTCGCACGCCGCCGCGGCCGGCATCGAGGAGGCTCGCCGTCAGATCGCGGAAACGTTCGAACTGATGGAGCGGCGCTTCTGGGATCCGGCCGCCGGACTCTATGCCGACGAAGCCACGCCCGACTGGCATGTCTCCACCTATCGCGGCCAGAACGCGAACATGCACGCAACCGAGGCACTGCTCGCGGCTTACGAGGCGACGGGCCATCTCGTCTATCTCGATCGGGCCGAGCGCATTGCGACGAATATCACCCAGCGCCAGGCGAAGCTTTCGCATAGCCTCGTCTGGGAGCATTTCCACGCCGACTGGTCCGTCGACTGGCACTACAACGAAGACGACAGCTCGAACATTTTCCGTCCGTGGGGCTTCCAACCGGGGCATCAGACCGAATGGGCGAAGCTGCTGCTGATCCTCGAGCGGCACCGCCCGTTGCCGTGGCTGCTGCCGCGCGCGGTGGAGCTTTTCGACGCGGCGCTGACGCACGCCTGGGACGACGAGCATGGCGGCCTATGCTACGGCTTCGCGCCCGACGGTACCGTTTGCGATCACGACAAGTACTTCTGGGTGCAGGCAGAGACGCTCGCCGCGGCAGCGCTCCTGGGCCAGCGTACGGGCAGTGAGCGCTTCTGGGACTGGTACGACGAGATCTGGCGCTACAGCTGGACGCATTTCGTCGATCATCGCCACGGCGCGTGGTACCGCATTCTGACGTGCGACAACCGTAAGTACGGCGACGAGAAGAGTCCGGCCGGGAAGACCGACTATCACACGATGGGTGCCTGCTACGAAGTGCTGAACGCGCTCGATGACGGGCAAGCGCGCCCTCAACCGGAAGACCGTTCATGAGCACGCCCCACGCCACCGGCCTTCCGCTTTTCGTCAGCGCGGGCGATATCCTCACCGATCTCGTACGCGAACGGGATTCGCATTGGCTCTCGCATCCGGGCGGGGCGGGCTGGAACGTAGCACGCGCTGTGGCACGGCTCGGCGTGCCCAGCGCGTTCGCCGGTGCGATCGGCTCTGATTGTTTTTCGGACGAACTCTGGCAGGCGAGCCTCGACGCCGGACTCGACATGCGCTTCATCCAGCGCAGCCAACGCCCGCCTCTGTTGGCCATCGTCCATCAGGCGCACCCGCCCGCGTATTTTTTCATCGGCGAGGGCAGCGCCGATCTGGCATTCGATCCCGCACGACTGCCCGAGGGCTGGGCCGCGGCCGCGCAATGGGCGCACTTCGGCGGAATCAGCCTCGCACGCCAGCCGCTCGCGGCCACGCTTGTCGCGCTCGCCGCGGATTTGCGCGCACACGGCGTGAAAATCAGCTTCGATCCGAACTATCGCAACCTCATGGAGCACGGCTATCGTCCCACGCTCGAAACGATGGTCGGACTGGCCGATCTCGTCAAAGTGTCGGACGAGGATCTGCGGTGCCTGTTCGGCACCGATGAAGACACGGCGCTCGCGAGCCTGCGCGCAATGAACCCGCAGGCCGCAATCCTCGTCACGCGCGGGCCGCATACCGCCACATTCCTCGCCGGGGACGAAACGATCGAGGCAGCGCCGCCGCGCGTCGAAGTCGTGGATACGGTCGGCGCCGGCGACGCTTCGATCGGCGGTTTTCTGTTCAGCACGATGCGCTGGCCGCAGCGCAGTTGGCGCGAGCACCTGTCGTTCGCGCTGGCCGCCGGCGCGGCGGCGTGCGGGCATGCGGGAGCGCATTCCCCGACGCTCGACGAGGTGGTCGCCCTCATGCCCGCGTAGTAGCGGCCGGAAAGGCCCGCTGGCCACCGAAACGGGTCGTTCAACGCGTGCTAGGATGCAAAAGCATCCACTCCAAATGAAAGGAGCGGCATCATGGACGACGTGACCTACACCAAGGGCATCTACACGGCGACGGCTGCCGTACGACAGCTCGACAATGGGCAATTCCAAGGCGTCGTATCACTGGCCCGCGACGACGCTACGGCTCCCGAGACAACGGCTTACGAGGTGGAAGCGCCCAGTCCGAGTGCTGCCGAAGCCCTCGAGGAGGCCAAGGCGCTCGCGCATCGCATCCTCGGCGAGCTCGAGCTCTAGCGAGTCCCTTAGGCGGGTTTGGCAGATCGCCCCGCTCCATCGACCTGCTTCATGGACCGCTTCGCGAACACCCTTTCCCGTTCGCAGCCCCCTTTTCCCGAACTCGCGCCTGGGCAGCGCTGCAGGAGGCGAATATGGTCGAACAACTCTATCTTTACGGCGTCTATTCGATTCACGTCCGTGCGATCGAGCTCGAGGGCGCCCGCTGGGACGCGGAGTACGAAATCCGCCACCAGGACAAACCGGTGCAGAAGTGGACGACGGTCGGCGGCGACGGCGGCTACGCGACCGAAGATGAAGCGATCGACGCCGCGCACAAGCACGCCGTGACCGACATCGAGCATGGCGCCGGTGTGCCGAAGCCCAAAGCGTTCCCCTGATCGGCAATCGCGCGGCACCGTGTTACGCTCGGGCCGCATCCATTCCGAGGCCCGCGCGAATGCCAGCCAATACGTCAGCACGCAACGGAACAACCGCTTCGCAAGAGGCGCCGGCAGGCCGCGCGCGCCAATCGTCAGAAGGCACACCGGAAAGCGCCGGCCTGCGCGCGCGCCGTGGCCGCGTCTTGCGCATGCAAACCGGAAACACGGTGGTATCGCACGGTCTGCCCGATCACGATCTGCACGATATCTATCACCGCGCATTGACGGCGAGCTGGCCCATGTTTTTCGTGTCCCTCGCCGCTTTCTTCGTACTCCTGAATACGGTCTTCGCAAGCCTCTATCTGCTCGGTCACGCGCCCATTGCCAACCAGTCTCCGCCCGGCTTTCTCGGCGCGTTCTTTTTCAGCGTGGAGACGCTCGCGACGGTCGGCTATGGCGATATGCACCCGCAGACGAGCTATGCCCACCTGATCGCGACGCTCGAAATATTCACCGGCATGTCGAGCATCGCGTTGGCGACGGGCCTGATCTTCGTGCGCTTCTCGCGCCCCCGCGCGCGCATCATGTTCGCGCGCTACGCCGTCGTGCGCCAGCTCGACGGCCGTCTCACGCTGATGGTCCGCGCCGCCAATGCGAGGCAAAACGTCATCGTCGAAGCGGGTGCCAAACTGCGGCTCATGCGCTACGAGTCCACCCCGGAGGGCTACTCGCTCTGGCGCATTTCGGATCTCGCGCTCGTGCGCGATCGCCATCCGATCTTCCTGCTCGGCTGGGTGTTGATGCATGTGATCGACGAGACGAGCCCGCTGTACGGCGCAACGGCCGAGAACCTCGCCGCGTCCCGCGCGTCGCTGCTGATTCACATCGAAGGGTCGGACGAAACGACTACGCAATCGATGGAAGCACGGTATACGTGGCCGAACGAACAGATTCTCTGGCACCATCGATTCGTCGATCTTCTCCATGACGACGAAAACGGCGTGCGCCACATCGATTACACGCATTTCCATGAGGTCGTCCCCATCGAAGACGGCGACGACGCGCCGCGCGCCTGAACGCAGCACGAACACGCCGCGAGCGTCGGCGCGGCGCGGAGCCGACACGAGTCAGAGGGTGAATTCACTCCCATTACCATCGATTCGGGCAGAAATTTGCACGACAAGCGCCACTCGCGCGCGATAAAGCAAAAACTCTCCACTATTGCCGCGAAAGAATGGAGGCTTGGCCCGCGGCGCGACGCCGCGTCGCGGGCCTGCCGCCTGCGCACGTACCGCGCGGCGCAATAACTGGAGACACCCGTCATGACCGCGTGCCTGGCCCTCGAGGGCACCCCCGCCCTATCCGAATATCGGCTCACCGATAACCTGAGCGCCACGCGGGGCCGCATCTTTCTGACCGGCACGCAGGCCCTCGTGCGGCTGATGCTGATGCAGCGGCGCCTCGACCGCACACGCTCGCTCAATACGGCTGGCTTCGTGAGCGGCTATCGCGGCTCGCCGCTCGGCATGGTCGATCAGCAGATGTGGAAAGCGAAGAAGCTGCTCGACGCGGACGATATCCGCTTCCTGCCCGCGATCAACGAGGAACTCGGCGGCACGGCGGTGCTCGGCACGCAGCGTGTCGAAGCCGACGAAGCGCGCACCGTCGATGGCGTCTTCGCGATGTGGTACGGCAAGGGGCCCGGCGTCGACCGCGCAGGCGACGCCCTGAAGCACGGCAACGCGTACGGCTCGTCGCCGCATGGCGGCGTGCTGGTCGTGGCCGGTGACGATCATGGCTGTGTGTCGTCGTCGATGCCCCATCAAAGCGACTTCACGATGATGTCGTGGCAAATGCCGATCGTGAATCCGGCGAACGTCTCGGACATGCTCGAATTCGGCCTCTACGGCTTCGCGCTGTCGCGCTTCTCGGGCGCCTGGGTCGGTTTCAAGGCGATTTCCGAGACCGTCGAATCGGGCTCCACCGTCGATCTCGATGCACTGACGACACAGTGGAATGCGCCGGCCGACTTCACGCCGCCCGTTGATGGCCTGCACAACCGGTGGCCGGATCTGCCCAGTCTCGCCATCGAGGCACGCCTCGCGGCGAAGCTCGACGCGGTGCGAGCCTTCGCGCGCGTCAACAGCATCGACCGATGGATTGCGCCGAGCCCGCATGCCACCGTCGGCATCGTCACGTGCGGCAAAGCGCATCTCGATCTCATGGAGGCACTGAGAAGGCTCGACCTCACCGTTGAGGAGCTCGAGGCGGCCGGCGTGCGGATCTATCAAGTCGGTCTCTCGTTTCCGCTCGAAACGACGCGGCTCGATACGTTCGTCCAAGGCCTGAACGAAGTCTTCGTCATCGAGGAGAAAGGCCCCGTCGTCGAACAGCAGATCAAGGACCACCTCTTCAACCGAGCGGCGGACACGCGCCCTATCGTGATCGGCAAACGCGATGCGAGCGGTGCCCCGCTGCTACCGGCGACCGGCGAATTGCGGCCCTCGCGCGTGCTGCCGCATTTCGCTCAATGGCTCGCGCGCGTCAAGCCCGCGCTCGACAGGCGCGAGCGCGTGGTCGATCTCGTCGCGCCGCAGATTCTCTCGAATGCCGCCGATGCCGTGAAGCGCACGCCCTACTTTTGCTCGGGTTGCCCACACAATACGTCGACGCGCGTGCCCGAAGGCTCCGTCGCGCAAGCCGGCATCGGCTGCCACTTCATGGCTTCCTGGATGGAGCGGGATACGACGGGGCTCATTCAAATGGGCGGCGAAGGGGTGGACTGGGCCTCGCATTCGATGTTCACGAAGACGCGCCACGTCTTCCAGAATCTCGGCGACGGCACCTATTTCCACTCCGGCATCCTCGCCATCCGCCAGGCGGTTGCCGCGAATACGAACATCACCTACAAGATTCTCTACAACGATGCGGTCGCGATGACGGGCGGCCAGCCCGTGGACGGCAGTATCTCGGTACCGCAGATTGCGCGGCAGGTCGAAGCCGAAGGCGTGTCGCGTTTCGTCGTCGTCTCGGACGAGCCGCACAAGTACGACGGGCACCATGCGCTCTTTCCCAAGGGTACGACGTTTCACGATCGCAGCGAGCTCGATGACGTGCAGCGGATGTTGCGCGAGATCGAAGGCGTGACGGTCCTCATCTACGATCAGACCTGTGCGGCCGAGAAGCGGCGGCGCCGCAAGAAGGGCGAGTATCCCGATCCCGACCGGCGCCTTTTCATCAACGAGGCCGTCTGCGAAGGCTGCGGCGACTGCGGCGTGCAATCGAACTGCCTGTCCGTCGAACCCGTCGAAACGCCGCTCGGCCGCAAGCGCCGTATCGACCAGTCCTCTTGCAACAAGGACTTCTCCTGCGTCAACGGCTTTTGTCCGAGCTTCGTCACCGTGCTGGGCGGCACACTCAAAAAGGCCGCGGGCATCGCGTTCGACGAAGCGTCGCTGGCCCGGCGCGTCGATGCGTTGCCGCAGCCGGGCGCGGCGCTCGGCGACGCGCCTTTCGATATTCTCGTCACGGGCGTGGGCGGGACCGGCGTCGTGACGGTGGGCGCCCTCATCAGCATGGCCGCGCATCTCGAAGGCAAGAGCGCGTCCGTGCTCGATTTCATGGGCTTCGCGCAAAAAGGCGGCGCCGTGCTCTCGTATGTGCGCTTTGCCGCGCGCGATGCGTTGCTCAATCAGGTGCGCATCGATACGCAGCAAGCCGACGTGCTGCTGGCCTGCGACATGGTGGTGGGCGCGAGCCCGGATGCGCTACAAACGGTGCGGCACTCGCGCACCCGCATCGTCGTCAACACGCACGCCATTCCGAATGCCGCGTTCGTGCGCAACCCCGATGCGAGCCTCGAGAGCGAGGCACTGCTGGCCAAGATGCGACACGCCGCAGGCAGCGAATTCATGTCCACGTGCGATGCACAAAGCGTCGCAGCCAAGTTTCTGGGCGACACCATCGGCGCGAATATCCTGATGCTCGGCTTTGCCTGGCAGCTCGGACTCGTGCCGGTCTCGCTCGCGGCACTGATGCGCGCGATCGAACTCAACAACGTTGCAGTGCCGATGAACCGGCTCGCGTTTTCGATCGGGCGCCTCGCGGCTGGCGACCCGGCCGGACTCGACGCGTTATGGGCCGAGCGGCACGCCCCACGCGGTGCTCAGTCGCGTGATTTTGTCGCCGGTGGGGCTGCTGTTGGGGCTGCCGCCTCTGCCGCCGGCCTCGAAGCGCTCGTTGCCGATCGCGAAGCGCGGCTCGCGGCGTACGGCGGCGCCCGCTATGTCGAACGCTACCGCGCGCTCGTCCGGCTCGCGCGCGAAGCCGACGCCCGCGCCCCGGACGCAGGCATCGCGCAGGCGGTGGCCGCGGCGTTCTATCGCCTGCTCGCAGTCAAGGACGAATACGAAGTCGCGCGGCTTTATCGCGATGCCGAGTTTCGCGGCGCGCTCGAAGCGCAATTCGAAGGCAGCGCAGGCAAGGACTTCAAGATTCGCTTCAACCTTGCGCCGCCCGCACTCTCGAAGGCCAAGGCGGGCGGTGTGCCGCGCAAGATGGCATTCGGACAATGGCTGTGGCCGGTGCTCGGAGCATTGGCTCGTTGCCGCGGGCTGCGCGGCACCGCGCTCGATCCGTTCGGCAAGACGCTCGAACGGCGCATGGAGCGTGCACTTGCATACGACTACGAGCAAACGATGAAACGCGCATTTGCGATCGTCAGCACCGCGACGGCTGCCGACGTTGCGACGCTAGCGGGCCTTTGCGCGCGCGTGCGCGGCTATGGCCACGTGAAGCTCGCGAGTCTTGCGGCAATGAAACGCAGCGAGCGTGAGATCGCGGCCCGGCTTGGGATCGAGGCGGCAACGAGTCCCGATGTGCAGCGCGCGCTCGACGAAGCGCGCGGCGTTCAAGGGCTGCGGGGGATACCGGTCGTCGTCGCCGGGAAGTAGAGGACGTTGACATGACCATTTAAGAGACCTATTATCTGGTCTCCAGCGGCGGCGACTCGCCTTGGCCATCCGGCCTATAGGCAGCTCGACGCCGTTCTCCTAGACTCATTTCCCGGAGCAAGCGTGCGAACGCGACACGGTTCGCACGCCAAAGCAATCGACCATGGAAAACATCCTTGCACGCGCCTCTATCGGCATCAGCGAATTGAAGATCAATCCCACCGCCGTCATCGAACGCGCGAACGGCCCTGTCGCGGTGTTGAACCGCAACAAGCCGATCGCGTACCTGGTCCCGGCACGGGCATGGGAAGCAGTCTGCGAGCGACTTGGAGACCTTCAACTCGCCGAAATCGTCAGGCAGCGCAGCGGCGAGACCCCGGTGAACGTCAAGATTGAAGATCTATGAACTCCAGTTCCTGCCATCCGCGCTCAAAGAGTGGCGGCGCCTCGACTCTACCGTCCGCGAACAGTTCAAGCAGCGCTTGAGCGCGCGTTTGATCGATCCGCACATCGAATCCGCCAGGCTTTATGGAATGCCGGGATGCTTCAAGATCAAGCCGAAAGCGCCCGGCTACCGGCTCGTGTATCGCGTCGACGAGCACGCCATCACCGTCGTGGTGGTTGCCGTCGGCAAACGCGAGCGCGAAATCGTATATCGCACCGCTCTATCGCGCCTCCATTGAGCGCATCGCTGCGCCTCAACCGCCGCTTTCATTCCATCGAGGCTTCATCCTCTATCCAGTCGATATCGCCGCATAGCACGCAGAGTCGCTCGCCGACACGGATGGCGAGCGAGATCGTGACGCAGGGCAACGCCTCGTTGATCGAAAGATAGGGCTTCGTCGCGTGGACGCGATCGGGCATTTCCATCGCTGCCCGAAAATACGGCCGGCGCATCCAGTTCGCGCCCTCGGCATCGGCAACGGGCATGAAACGCGCCTCTTGGCCCGGCCGATCCGCGCGCAGCACGATGTTGCGGCCCGCCTGACGCCCTTCGGAATCGAGCAGAAAGCAGCGCGCGGCATGGTCGAGCGCCAGAAAGTTCCAGCAAACCTCCTCCAATGGCTCGCCGGCCGCAATCCGTTCGCCGGCTCGCGCGAACGCGCGCAAATAAGGCGCGAGCCGCGCGGCACGGCGTCGCTCGCGCGATTCCGTCTCCGAACGGTGATGCGCGGCGAGTTCCCCGATGCGCGCGGCGGCGTAGCCGCTATCGGCAGGGCCCGCAGCCGGCCTGCCGAAGTAAAAGCCCTGAACGAAATCGGCGTCGCTGGCGAAGGCGAGTTGCGCCTCGTGTTCGGTCTCGACACCCTCGATCAGCACGAGCTTGCCGGCTTCATGCAACAACGCGACGAAGCCCGGCAGAATCGCTGCCGCCGGCGTGCGATGCGCGGCATGCGAAAGCATCATCCGATCGATTTTGACGATGTCGGGATCGAGCTGCCACACGCGCTCGAGATTCGAATCGCCGGCGCCAAAGTCATCGAGTGCGATCAGGAACCCGAGTTCGCGAAAACGGCGCGCCTCCTCGGCGATTCGCTCGAAATCGTGTATCCGGTCCTCGTGGATCTCCAGCACGATGCGCCGCGGCGGCAAAGCAAGCCTCGACAAACTCGCGGCAAACGCCGCCGCATGGTAGGACTCGGTCAGCGCACCCGCATGCACGTTCAGGAACAGCCACTCGCGCTCGGCGCCGAGCATCTTGAAGTTCTCGAGGTGCAGCGTCATCGCGAGCCGGTCCACATGGTGCAGTTCGCCTTGCCGCGACGCCTCGCCGAACACATCGAGCGGCGGCACTGGACAATCGAAGGCGTCGTGCGCACGCAGCAAGCCCTCGTAACCCACCGCGCGCAGGTGAGCCAGGCTGAAGATAGGTTGAAATACGCTCGTGAAGGTCAGCTCGCGGTGCCGCAGCGCATAACGCTGCAATCCGGAGACCATATCGAGCTCGAAACCGGCCGGCGGCGTCACCGGCGCGTCTTGCAACGCGCTCATCATGCGCGCCTCCGGCCGGCGTTTTGAATCGAAGCGAACGGGTTCATTGGCGGAGTTCCTCGGAATGATCTTATTGACGGCTATCGCCACCAAGCAAGCTCCGTGCGCATCCACGCGGCATCCTGCAAACCGCGCCGCTCGCGCATCACGACGGGGCACTTCACGCGAGACGCACCGCGAAGGTGCGCATCCTGCGCAATGCGCGTGCCTCGCGCGCGATCAAAGCACCGGGCCGGGCGCGGCTTCGCGCCGCAACAGTGCATAGAGGATGATGGCCCCGAATGTCGCGGTTCCGATCCCGCCCAGCGCGAAACCGCCGAACTTCAGTGAGAAGTCGCCCGCGCCGAGTACCAGCGTGACGGCTGCGACGATGAGATTGCGGTTGTCCGAGAAGTCGACCCGGTTCGCGACCCAGATCCGCGCACCCGTGACGGCGATGAGCCCGAAGACCACGATCGAGACGCCGCCGAGCACGGGCCCGGGTATCGTTTCGATCAACGCCCCGAACTTCGGCGAGAAGCCGAGCCCGATCGCAATGATCGCGGCGACGACGAACACGATCGTCGCGAGCCCATCGCCCACGAACGCGCGGCCAATGTAACGGTCGAGGTTCTGCCCGGTCATCGCACTCACGGCCTTGATGTGCCCAAGATTCTCGGCAACGAGGATCACCGCTACTGGCGCGATCAGCATCATGGCGTGCGGATCGAAGACCGGCGAGCGGAAATGCGGCATGCCGAACCAGGCCGCATTGGCCACGCTCGCGAAGTCGATCGGCCGGCCGATGCCCATGCCATTGGCGAGCACCGCGTAGAGCGCGTATGCAAGGATGAGGCCGACGAGAATCAGCAGCCGCTGCACCATGCCGCGCGCGAACACGGCGACGATGCCGACGCAGAGCACCGTGACGAGCGCCATCCATGAATCGAAGGCAGACGTGCTGACACCTCTCACGGCGATCGGAGCGAGGTTCAGGCCAATGACCGCCACGACGGCTCCGGTGACGACCGGGGGCATCAGCGTTTCGATCCAGCGCGTGCCGATGGCCGCGACGATCAGGCCGATGACGACATAAGCCGCGCCAGAGGCAACGATGCCGCCGAGCGCCACAGGGATGTTCGGATTCGGGCCGTGGCCGCCATAGGCTGTGACCGCGATGACGAGCCCGATGAACGAAAAGCTGGAGCCGAGATAGCTCGGCACACGTCCGCCCACCAGCACGAAAAAGAGCAGCGTGCCGACGCCCGACATGAAAATGCAGAGATTGGGATCGAAGCCCATCAGCAATGGGGCAAGCACCGTGGAGCCGAACATGGCGACGACGTGCTGTACGCCCATTGCGATCGTCTGTGGCCATGCGAGCCGTTCGTCGGGCCCGACGACACGGCCTTCGACGGCACGCGGCGCGAGGCGCCAGCGCGGGAAATAGGAATCGGCCATGCTCGTGGGGCTCCTTTTTATATCGGCGTGGATGCGCCGCGCAAACAGCGCCGCCTGTTGGTGAAATCACGCGCGAGTTTAAGGAGGGCCGGGTGCCCTGGCAAGCCGTGCGCCGTTCGAGGAAGCCCGGTCTCGAGGCGCTCCGCTTTTGTCGACAGTCGTACTTCCTGCGGCGCGATGTCGCGATACGCCGCGCTTCGCCGCCAAATTCAGCGCCCTTTGATCTCGCTCAATAACCCCAACGCCACGAGGGCGACTATCACGCTGTGACATTTTCAATCCCGATCGAGCGCGCAAGGGACTGCAACGCGGGCAATGGGCGAGCGGCCCGCCCTCGCCTCCCGCGCGCGCCGCAACCCGGAGAGACTTCATGGGTACTCAATCGCCCCCCCTCGGCTCGCGACGAGGGCACACGCTCGAAATCTGGACGCCTGAGGACAAGGCGTTTTGGGAACGGGAAGGCGAAGCCATCGCGAAGCTCAACCTCTGGATCTCGGTTCCCGCGCTCTTCCTGGCGTTCGCGATCTGGCAGGTCTGGAGCGCCGTGGCCGTGCAATTGCCGCTGCTCGGCTTCACATATTCGACGAACCAGCTCTTTTGGCTCGCCGCGGCACCCGCGCTCTCCGGCGCGACGCTACGGATCTTCTACTCGTTCATGGTGCCCATCTTCGGCGGCCGGCGCTGGACCGCGGTCTCCACCGCGTCGCTGCTGATTCCCGCGATCGGCATCGGCTTTGCCGTGCAGGACAACACGACGAGCTATCCCACCATGCTGATCCTCGCGCTCTTGTGCGGTTTCGGAGGCGGCAACTTCAGCTCGAGCATGGCCAACATCAGCTTCTTCTTTCCACGCGAGCGCAAGGGTTCCGCGCTCGGTGTCAATGCCGGCCTCGGCAATCTGGGCGTATCGGTGGTGCAGTTCTTGAGCCCGCTCGTCGTGACGGCCGGCATCTTCGGCGTGTTCGGCGGCGCATCTCAAACCATCGTGAAGAACGGTTTGATCGCTCAAGTCTGGATTCAGAACGCGGCATTCGTCTGGGTGCCCTGGATCGCGATCGCGGCTATCGCAGCCTGGTTCGGCATGAACGATCTGGCCGACGCAAAAGCATCGTTCGCCGCGCAAGCCGCAATCTTCCGCCGAAAGGACAACTGGCTGATGTGCGTGCTTTACCTCGGCACCTTCGGCTCGTTCATCGGCTATGCCGCCGGCTTTCCGCTGCTCATCAAAAGCCAGTTCCCGGGCATCAACGCACTTGCCTACGCATGGCTCGGCCCGCTGATCGGTGCCTCGATCCGCCCGTTCGGCGGCTGGCTGGCCGACAAGCTCGGCGGTGCGCCGGTCACTTTATGGAACTTCGTCGTCATGGCATGCGCGGTAGGCGGGGTCCTTTACTTCCTGCCGTCGGGGCCGTCGGGTGGCAGCTTCGCCGGGTTCTTCGTCAGCTTCCTGGTGCTCTTCATGACCTCGGGCATTGGCAACGGGTCGACGTTCCGCATGATTCCGGTCATCTTCCAGACGCTCAAGCTGCGCGAGGTGAATGCATCCGATCGCGAAGCCGTGCAGCACGCAACGAAGGAAGGCAACACCGAGGCTGCCGCAACGCTCGGATTTTCGGCGGCTATCGCCGCATACGGCGGCTTTTTCATCCCGAAAAGCTATGGCACATCGCTCGCGCTGACGGGTGGCCCCGAAGCGGCGCTCTATGTGTTCATCGGCTTTTACGCCATCTGCATCGCCGTGACTTGGTGGCGCTATGCGCGCCGTAACGCGCCGATGCCTTGCTGAAACGACGGATTGCTTACAAATGAGCCACTTTCTCGATCGCCTCAATCATTTCGCACTGCCGAAGGAATCCTTTTCCGACGGACACGGGGTCACCACCGGCGAGGACCGCACGTGGGAGGACGCCTATCGCAACCGCTGGTCGCACGACAAGATCGTGCGCAGCACGCACGGCGTCAACTGCACGGGTTCGTGTTCATGGAAGATCTATGTCAAAGGCGGGATCGTCACATGGGAAACGCAGCAGACCGATTATCCGCGTACCCGCTGGGACATGCCCAACCACGAACCGCGCGGCTGCGCGCGCGGCGCATCGTACTCGTGGTACCTCTATAGCGCCAACCGCGTGAAGTACCCGATGGTCCGCGCCCGGCTGCTCGAGCGCTGGCGCGCCGCGCTGACGGTATGCCGCGACCCCGTCGACGCATGGGCCTCGATCGTGGAAGACGATGCGGCCCGTCGCGACTATCAAAAAGTGCGCGGCATGGGGGGCTTTGCGCGCAGCAGCTGGGAGGAAGTCAATCGACTCGTTGCCGCCGCCAATGTCTATACGATCAAGCGGCATGGGCCCGACCGCGTGATCGGCTTTTCGCCGATCCCGGCCATGAGCATGGTCAGCTACGCGGCCGGCAGCCGCTATCTGAGCCTCATCGGCGGCGTATCCATGAGCTTTTACGATTGGTACTGCGATCTGCCGCCGTCGAGCCCGCAGGTCTGGGGCGAGCAGACGGACGTGCCCGAATCGGCCGACTGGTACAACTCGAGCTACATCGTCGCGTGGGGCAGCAACGTGCCGCAAACGCGCACGCCGGACGCGCATTTTTTCACGGAAGTCCGCTATAAGGGCACGAAAACCGTCGCGATCACGCCGGACTACAGCGAAGTCGCGAAGCTTTCGGATCTCTGGCTCCATCCGAAGCAAGGTACCGATGCGGCGCTGGCCATGGCGTTCGGCCACGTCGCGCTCAACGAATTCTATTTCAAGACCCGCAGCGCCTATTTCGACGACTACGCACGCCGCTACACCGACTTGCCGATGCTCGTGCTGCTTCGCTCGCGCACGCTCGAAGACGGCCGTACGGCGCTCGTGCCCGACCGCTATGTTCGTGCGAGCGACTTCGACGGTTCGCTCGATCAAGCCAACCACCCGGAATGGAAGACGATTGCCTGCGACACCGCCGGCCAGCCCGTGGTGCCGAACGGCGCCATCGGTTTTCGCTGGGGCGACGAGGGCCGGGACGATGCGGGCAAGTGGAATCTCGAGAACAAGGACGCGCGCGATGGACACGAAGTCAAGCTGAAGCTCTCGTTGCTCGAGAACGCGGACCAGGCGCCGGAAATCGCCGACGTCGCGTTTCCGTACTTCGGCGGCGTGAATTCGCCGCACTTTACCGCGAACGCGCAGCAGGGGGACATCAATCTGGCGCATGTACCCGTCGCGCGCATGCGCCTCACGCAGGACGGCAAGGCCGTCGACGCGCTGGTCGCCACCGTGTTCGACCTGCAAGCCGCGCAATACGGCATCGATCGCGGCCTCGGCAGCGGCGCGGCGAGCTACGACGACAACGCGCCCTACACGCCGGCATGGGCCGAAGCGATTACGGGCGTGCCGCGGGAGCAGATTGTCACGGTGGCGCGCGAGTTCGCCGCCAACGCCGACAAGACGCAAGGCCGCTCGATGATCATCATCGGAGCCGGCATGAATCACTGGTATCACGCCGATATGAACTATCGCGGCGTGATCAACCTGCTGATGATGTGCGGGTGCATCGGCAAGAGCGGCGGCGGCTGGTCGCACTATGTCGGCCAGGAAAAGCTGCGTCCGCAAACGGGCTGGACCGCGCTCGCCTTCGCGCTCGATTGGATTCGTCCGCCGCGTCAGATGAACAGCACGAGCTTCTTCTACGCTCACACGGACCAATGGCGCTACGAGAAGCTCGGCGTCGACGAGATCGTGTCCCCGCTCGCCGACAAAGCGCAATTCAGCGGGAGCATGATCGATTACAACGTACGCGCCGAGCGTATGGGCTGGCTGCCGAGCGCACCACAGCTCGATACCAATCCGTTGCAGGTTGCCAAGGATGCCGCCGCTTCGGGCATGGCGCCCGGCGACTACGTCGCGAAATCGCTGAAATCCGGATCCCTTCGAATGAGCTGCGAGGACCCTGACGCGCCGCAGAACTGGCCGCGCAACATGTTCGTCTGGCGCTCGAACCTGCTCGGCTCGTCGGGCAAGGGTCACGAATATTTCTGCAAGCACCTGCTGGGCACCGATAACGGCGTGCAAGGCAAAGACCTCGGCGCCGGCGATGCGAAACCTGCCGAAGTGCGCTGGCACGACGAGGCACCGCAAGGCAAGCTCGATCTGCTGGTCACGCTCGATTTCCGCATGAGCACCACCTGTCTCTATTCGGACATCGTATTGCCCACCGCGAGCTGGTACGAGAAGAACGACCTCAATACGAGCGACATGCACCCGTTCATCCATCCGCTCTCGGCGGCCGTGGATCCGGTTTGGCAAGCCCGTTCAGACTGGGAGATCTACAAGGGCTTTGCCAAGGCCTTCAGCGAGGTCTGCGTCGGCCATCTCGGCGTGGAAAAGGAAGTCGTGCTCACGCCGCTCATGCACGATACGCCCGGCGAGCTTGCCCAGCCATTCGAAGTACGCGACTGGAAAAAGGGCGAATGCGAGTTGATACCGGGTAAGACGGCGCCGCAGGTCACCGTGGTCGAACGCGATTACCCGAATGTCTACAAGCGCTTCACCGCGCTCGGCCCGCTCATGAACCGCGTGGGCAACGGCGGCAAGGGGATCGCCTGGAAAACCGCCACCGAAGTCGAGCAGCTCGGCGAACTGAACGGCGTGACGCTCGAAGATGGCGTGACGAAGGGCATGCCGCGCATCGTCTCGGATATCGATGCATGCGAAGTCATTCTGCACCTCGCGCCCGAGACAAATGGACATGTCGCCGTCAAGGCGTGGGAGGCGCTTACGAAAGCGACGGGCCGCGAACACAAGCACCTCGCGCTTTACCGCGAAGACGAGAAGATTCGTTATCGCGACATTCAGGCTCAGCCGCGCAAGATCATCAGCTCGCCGACCTGGAGCGGAATCGAAAGCGAAACCGTCAGCTACAACGCGGGCTATACGAACGTGCACGAATTGATCCCCTGGCGCACGCTCACGGGCCGCCAGCAGTTCTATCAGGATCACCCGTGGATGATCGCGTTCGGGGAGGGGTTTTCGACCTACCGTCCGCCCGTCGATCTCAAGGCCACGGCCGGCATCAACGGCGTAAAGCCGAACGGCCATCCCGAGCTCGTGCTGAACTTCATTACGCCGCACCAGAAATGGGGGATTCACAGCACCTACAGCGACAACCTGCTGATGTTGACGCTCAATCGCGGCGGCCCCGTCGTCTGGATCAGCGAGGACGACGCCAGCCAGGCCGGCATCGAGGACAACGATTGGATCGAGCTCTTCAATGTTAACGGCGCGATCGCCGCACGCGCCGTGGTCAGTCAACGTGTCAAACCCGGCATGGTGCTCATGTATCACGCGCAAGAGAAGATCATCAACACGCCGGGCTCGGAAATCACGGGCATACGCGGCGGGATCCACAACTCGGTGACGCGCATCGTGCTCAAGCCCACGCATATGATCGGCGGCTATGCGCAATTGAGCTACGGCTTCAACTACTACGGCACGATCGGCACGAATCGCGACGAGTTCGTGGTCGTGCGAAAGATGAGTCAGGTCGACTGGCTCGATGCACCGGCTAACGAAAGCACGAGAGGTGCGAGCCTGCTTCACGGAGACAAACAATGAAGGTACGCGCACAAATCGGCATGGTGCTGAATCTCGACAAGTGCATCGGCTGCCATACCTGCAGCGTGACGTGCAAGAACGTCTGGACGAGCCGCCCGGGCATGGAATACGCCTGGTTCAACAACGTCGAAACGAAACCTGGCATCGGTTATCCCAAGGAATGGGAGAACCAGGACAAATGGAATGGCGGCTGGGTGCGCCGCGCCGACGGCTCCATTGCGCCGCGCCAGGGAGGCAAGTGGAAGCTGCTCATGCGCATCTTCGCGAATCCGAACCTGCCGCAGATCGACGACTATTACGAGCCGTTCACCTTCGACTACGACCACTTGCAAAGCGCGCCCGAGATGAAGGCCGCTCCGACGGCCCGTCCACGCAGCCTGATCACGGGCCAGCGGATGGAGAAAATCGTTTGGGGTCCCAACTGGGAAGAGATTCTCGGCGGCGAGTTCGCCAAGCGCAGCAAGGATCGGAATTTCGACGACATTCAGAAAGACATCTACGGACAGTTCGAAAACACGTTCATGATGTACTTGCCGCGGCTGTGCGAACACTGCCTGAACCCGGCGTGCGTGGCTTCGTGCCCTTCCGGCTCCATCTACAAACGCGAGGAAGACGGCATCGTCCTGATCGATCAAGACAAGTGCCGCGGCTGGCGCATGTGCGTATCGGGCTGCCCCTACAAGAAGATCTACTACAACTGGAAGAGCGGTAAGGCCGAGAAGTGCATCTTCTGCTATCCGCGCATCGAGGCCGGACAGCCCACCGTGTGCTCGGAGACCTGTGTCGGGCGCATCCGCTATCTGGGTGTGCTGCTCTACGACGCCGACCGTATCGAAGCGGCGGCCTCCGTCGAGAACGACCGCGATCTCTACGAGGCGCAGCTCGATGTCTTTCTCGATCCCAGCGATCCGAAAGTGATCGAGCAAGCGCGTAAGGACGGCGTGCCCGAGAACTGGATCCAGGCCGCGCGCATGAGCCCCGTCTACAAGATGGCGGTCGACTGGAAGGTCGCGTTGCCGCTGCACCCCGAATACCGGACGCTGCCGATGGTCTGGTACGTGCCGCCGCTCTCGCCGATCACATCGGCGGCCAACGCCGGACACATCGGTGTGAACGGCGAGATTCCCGACGTCAACCAGTTGCGCATTCCGGTGCAATACCTCGCGAACCTGCTGACCGCGGGCGACACCGTGCCGGTCGTGCGCGCGCTTGAACGGATGCTGGCGATGCGGGCCTGGCAACGTGGCAAGCATGTCGACGGCATCGAGAACCATGCTGCCCTTGCACAGGCGGGTCTTAGCGTCGAGCAAGTCGACGAGATGTACCGTGTCATGGCGATCGCCAACTACGAAGACCGCTTCGTCATCCCCACCTCGCACCGCGAATATGCCGAGAACGCGTTCGATGTCCGCGGAGGATGCGGATTCAGCTTCGGCAACGGCTGCTCGGAAGGTGTCGGCGAGACGAGCCTGTTCGGCGGCGCAAAGCGCCGCACGATTCCGATCAAGGCGGAGATCTGAGCGATGACGACTCTCGAGACCACCCCGAGCTGCGCAACGACGTTGCGCGCCCTCGCACGCTTGCTGAGCTATCCCGACGCGGCGCTGCGCGCCCACCTGCCCGAGATGCGCACGGCGTTGCGCGACGAAGGCGCACTGATTGCGGGCCGGCTCGCCTCGATCGATGCGCTGATCGATCGCCTGGCCAGTAGTACCGGGCTCGAGGCGGAAGCGGCATACGTCGATCTCTTCGATCGCGGCCGCCGCACCGCTTTGCACCTGTTCGAGCACGTGCACGGCGATTCGCGCGATCGTGGCCCGGCGATGATCGACCTCATCAAAACCTACGAGGACGCGGGGCTCGCGCTCGCATCGGACGAATTGCCCGATCACCTTTGCGTCGTACTCGAATTCGCATCGACGCAACCGCCTATGCAAGCTGCCGATTTTCTGCGCGAGATCGCGCACTTGCTGCGCAACATTCATAGCGCACTCGTCGAGCGGGACAGCGACTATGCGAGCGTGCTGGCCGCACTCATCGAACTCGCCGGCGAATCGGCGGAGCCTGTCGTCCTCGCAAGCGAGCCGGCGCTCGACGACACGTGGAGCGAGCCCGTTGCGTTTGGCGGCTGCTCGGTCGAAGGCCAATCCGCCAACCCGGATCGCTCGCAGCCGATCCATATCGTTAAGACGCCGAAAGCGGGTGGAAACACGCCCCGTGCGCAAGGAGCCTGAGATGAGTCAAGCCGCCTATACCTTCTTTTTCAGCATCTATCCGTACATCTGCCTCGCTATTTTTCTGCTCGGCTCGCTGTTTCGTTTCGACCGCGATCAATACACCTGGAAAAGCGATTCGTCACAGTTGTTGCGCGCGGGGCAGTTGCGCTGGGGAAGCAATCTTTTTCATATCGGCATTCTGTTTCTGCTGTTCGGCCACACGGTCGGGCTCCTGACACCGCATGCGCTCTATGAGTCGATGATTTCCGCCCAACAAAAGCAGATGCTGGCGATCCTCTCGGGTGGGATCGCGGGCTCGCTCTGCTTCGTCGGTCTCACGCTGCTTTTGCATCGAAGGCTTTTCGATCCACGCATCCGGCTGACGAGCCGCCGGACCGACATCGCGATCCTGGCGATTCTCTGGGTCCAGCTCGTGCTTGGCCTCGTTACGTTGCCTTTCTCTTATGCGGACCGCGAAACGGCGGGCACCATGCTGATTCTCGCCAACTGGGCGCAGCATATCGTCACATTGCGGCCCGATGCGAGCATGCTGAGCGCAGTCGAATGGCCGTTCAAGATTCATCTCGTGCTCGGCATGACGATCTTTCTGCTGTTCCCGTTCACGCGGCTCGTGCATGTCTGGAGCGGCTTCGGCACCGTGAGCTACGCATTCCGTCCCTATCAGCTCGTGCGCGCGCGTCGGCTCAACCTGCCGCCCGGCCACACGCGCTCGCAACACCGAATTTGAGAGGCAAGAGATGACGATCCCACAAAACGGCAAGGTGGCCACAGTCAACGGTGTCGCGCTTCATTTGTCCGGCGAAACGCTGAGCGCGGAGGTGCTCAGACAGCGCGCCTGCACCGAGCTCTTGCGCCAAGCCGCGATCGAAGCCGGGCTGCTCGGCGATGACGATCCCACGCCGGTGGACGGTGCCATCAGCGTGGAAGCTACCGCGGCGATCGAAGCATTGCTCGACGATGCCTTGCCGGCACAAGAGCCTTCCGACGAGGCGTGCCGCCGCTATCACGCGGCGCATGCGCGTCGCTACGCCGTGGGCGCGCGCGTGCGAGCAAGGCATGTCCTGTTCGCGGTGACGCCGGGCGTCGATGTAGCGCAATTGCGTACGCGCGCCGAAGCATGCCTGCTCGATATGCGCTGTCAGCCCGACGCGGACGATGGCCGATTCGCGCGCGCCGCCGGGCAATGGTCGAATTGCCCGAGCGGCGCCGAGGGCGGGAACCTCGGATGGCTGAGCGTCGAGGCATGCGCGCCCGAATTTGCGCAGGAGCTTTTCGAAAACAAGGAAGTCGGCGTGCTCCCGCGGCTCGTGCTGAGCCGATTCGGCTTTCACGTCGTCGAAGTGCTCGAGCGCGAGCCCGGCAACGAGCCGCCGTTCGAGAGCGTACGCGCCGCCGTCGCGCAAACGCTGCGGCAGCAGAGCTTTGCAACGGAGCTGCGCCGCTACCTCGATCGGCTCGCGCAAGCGGCGACGCTCGAGGGGCTGGAATTCGAGGCCGACCTCAGCGACGCGAGCGTGCCGCCGCTCTGACGCTCGCCGCGAGCTGTTCCTCGAGCGTTGCGGCACGCCGCTCGCCGCGGCGCGCGCGTCTTGCCTCGCGTCGCAGCAATGCCGCAAATGCGGCCTCGTCGGCCTTCAGGCCGTGACGCGTGCGCACCTTCGGCAACGTATGCAGCTCGCCGGCCTCGAACGCTTCGAGCACGGCCGGATGGATGTAGCAGCGACGGCAAACGGCCGGCGTATTGCGCAACGTCGCGGCGACTTCCTTCACGGTTTCGACGACATGCGTGCGCAGGTGCCGCTCGCCCGGCTGCGGCTCGATGCGCCGCAGCGCACCGAGCGCCAGCACGCTGCCCGCCCAGGTGCGATAGTCCTTCGCGGTGAACTCCGCGCCACTTGCTTCGCGCAGATAGTCGTTGATGTCCGATGAGCCGACGGGATGCCTCATGCCGGCATCGTCGACGTACTGAAAGAGCTCATGCCCCGGCAAATCGAGGCACTTGCGCACGATGCGCGCGAGGCGCGGGTCTTCGACATCGATGTCGTGCTCGATCCCGCTCTTGCCGCGAAAGCGAAAGCGCAGGTGCCCGGCACGGACCGCCGCATGGCGCTTGCGCAACGTGGTCAAACCATAGGAATTGTTTTCTCGCACGTATTCGCGGCTGCCGACGCGCGCGAGCGTGATGTCGAGCAGACGGACGACCGTTGCCACGACCTTGTGCCACGGCATGCCGGGCAGCCGCAAATCGCGCGCGATGCGTGCGCGGATTTTCGGCAAGACGTCCGCGAACGCAGCCATGCGCTCGAACTTGGTGGCGTCGCGCGTCTCGCGCCAGCGCGGGTGATAGCGGTACTGCTTGCGCGCACGCGAGTCGCGGCCGGTCGCCTGCAAGTGTCCGAGCGGGTCAGGACAGATCCATACATCGGTGTAAGCGGGCGGAACGGCGAGCGCGTTGATGCGAGCGACTTCCTCCGCATCGCGAATGCGGCGCCCTTGCGGGTCGAAATAGGCGAAATGTCCGCGAATGAGCCTGCGCCGGATACCCGGCTTCGTATCGTCGACGTAATGCAGGCCGGGCGGCACCTCGACCTCATGGTTGCGATCGAGCGAGCCGGCCGCGGCGCGGTGCGATGGTTCATTCGTGTGGCGGCGACGCGGCATGCGGGCTCGGCAATTCGGTAGGTTCACACCCCGCTCAGCACGCTTCGTGCCATGGGCGATGGATGAACCTTCGTCGTTGCCGAGCCGCGCAATCCAGTCTCAGGCGCTCGCCTCAGCGCTCGGGGGCCACATCTAGCGCTTCGAGCACTCTCACTTGCGGCGGCTCGGCGAGCCAATCCGCGACCGTCGAACGAAACGTCTGGAAGTGGTTGCTCGCGAGATGGCTATCGAACGCGTTCCGGTCTTCATAGATCTCGTACAGATGCAGCACCGGCCCGCTTGGCGATGTTTCTCGAAAAAGATCGTAGCGGTGGTTGCCCGGCTCCTTGCGCGTCACTTCCACCATATGGCGCACCTGCTTTTCCACATCGGTGGCATGTTCCGGCTTCGGCGTGATCGTGGCGATGATATGGGCGCTCATTCCAACTCCTCCTGAAGAGATACGTCGGGAACTTCGAAACCCTCGACTCACGGCGCGAGGGCGTGCGTGCTGGTCACCGATTCTGCCACCGAGTGCCCTCGCGGTGCAGTTCGGTGGCCATCGCTCGATGCGGCATTGCAGCATCGAGCGACATCTGTGCCTCGGCACGGACCTTCACGAAGCGATTCCGAAGGGGCCGGCGAAATCGCCCTCCCCGCCCTGGTGTCGACGCTGTGCGTTTGCATCACGAGCTTTTCCTCTCTTCGATCGCCGTTATCGATTCGGTCCTTTTTTCGAGTGTTGCTTCAATACAGATTCCATACGGATATACGCAAACCGTATTGACATTCCCGCACAATTCTGCAGCCTGAATCAAACCCTCTCTTTAACCTCGTCACTGATTCAACCGCATTCGGTCCAAATCCTCCTTTATTTGAGCAATAACAATCATTCGCAAACGTTTGCCCTTTTCCCGATTTGAAAAGCGCGATGAATGTGTTGCCGCGCACATTCCCTGAGGGTCGCACCCGCTGTGTGTGTGTAATCGGTAATTGACCGACGTCGTTGCGATCTCAGGCGATCTGATGCAGTGGCGAGCGCAGCGGGTTGTCGGCGAAGAGCGATTTCCAGATTCGCGGCGTGAGTTCGTGCACGCGCGAAGCCGGAT
>NZ_JAAAYE010000051.1 GCF_013282575.1 Paraburkholderia sp. NMBU_R16 | reverse complement strand
ACGAGCCTCAGACCATCAGAAATCCCTGAAATGAGGCCCAGATTTCCATATCCCGAAAAATCGACTGGCTCGACGAGCCGACGAAAGGTACGCGCTCGCTGACGAGGGGTATTTCAGCAAGCTGCTAAGCTGCGCTACCGTGGCGGTTCCGCGGTTCGTAGAATCGCGACCGAATATTCCGAACCTCCTGGCAGGAGCTGTTTTGTCCATGATCACCATCTATCACAACACGCGCTGTTCGAAGTCCCGTTCCACCTGCGAACTGATCGAAAGTACGTTGAATACCGCGGGCGAGCCGGTGCGTATCGTCGAATACCTGAAGGAACCGCTCAGCGTGGACGAATTGAAAGCGCTTCATCGCATGCTCGGCGGGCGGGTTCGCGACATGATTCGCGATACGGAGCCCATGTACGACGAACTCGGACTCGCCGACGCTTCGCTCGATGACGATGCGCTTTTCGCTGCGATTGCGGGCCATCCCATTCTGCTCCAGCGGCCGATCGTGACGCGCAACGGCAAAGCCGTCATCGGGCGACCGCCCGAGGCGGTCCGTGCATTGTTCGCTTGATCTGCCTTACGGTCGGCAGTGTCGGACGGACGCCGGACGCCGTTGTCATCCGAACGTCATGATTGTGACGATCGGTAAGCAGGGAACCGGAAACCGAAGTTATCCACAGATTCTGTGGAAAAGGTTGTGGAAAGGCGGCCTGAAACCCAGAGCCCGCTGCCATCTGACTGGGCTGCGCATAAATTGGCCGCTGGTTCGACACATCGGCGACTATCATGGAAAGCTCGTCGTCCCTGACGTACCTGGGGCGGCGCCTCTCAATGTGCAAGGAGCGACTTGATGGCTTATCGAATCGAAGTGGTGGTTGGCAGTCTGCGCCGGGATTCGTTCAACAAGCAACTGGCGCAGGCGCTCGCCGGGCTCGCAGGCTCGCAGATGACGTTCTCCTACCTGGATCTCGGCGTGTTGCCGCTTTATTCGCAGGACTACGATCCGGACTTCCCGCCAGTCGCGCGCGAGTTCAAGCAGCGGATAGAAGCAGCCGATGGGCTCTTGTTCGTGACGCCCGAGTACAACCGTTCGATGCCTGGCGTACTCAAAAACGCGCTCGATTGGGGCTCGCGTCCATGGGGACACAACTCGTGGAAGGACAAACCCGCGGCCGTTTGCGGTATCTCTGTCGGTGCGACCGGTACGGCGCTCGCACAGCAGCATCTACGCAACGTGCTCGCGTATCTCGACGTGCCCACGATGGGCCAGCCCGAAATATTCCTCAAGCACACCGAAGACTTTTTCGACGCATCGGGGAATATCGCGAACGAGAGCACGCGCAAGTTCTTGCAAGGGTTCGTCGATCGCTTCGCCGCCTGGGTGCAACGCCAGACGGCGAAGCATTGATCGTGCGTCGCATGCCTGAACAGGGCCTAACGACCGCTATCGATCGTCGCGCTCGCTGCCGTGAAAATGCTCTTCTTCCTGCAGGTATTCATCGGGCACAGGCGACGGGGAAGCGCTCGGAGCCGCTGGCGTGATGGCCGCATCGGAAGGGGTGCCGGCATCTTGTGCCCGCGCCTCGTCGCGCCGCCCAGCGAACACCGCGCCCATACCGGGGGCCGCGCCGGCGGCAACCGCCATGGCGTCTGCCTCGCTCGCGGCCACATCCTTGGCTGGGGTCGGGCCGGGCGGCTCCGCGGCTTGCTCTTTTCGCGCGAAACTGTGAACCCTGCCGCGCGTGGTTACGCTGGGGCTTCGACGAAAACCGAGCTCCTCGAGCGGTGAACGTTCCCGTGCCACCTCATCGGCCGGAGCGCACCACGTGGCGGCCCGTTCTTCGATGTCCATCGGGTTGCGCGCAGCGAGCGCGGCGCGAACCGCCTCGCATTGCGCGTCATCGACAACGTCCACGCTCAGCATGACCGCGCCCCGGCGCACGGCTTCGGCGTATTGAGTCGTTTCGCGCCGTGGCGGCTCGCTCGCGAAAAGCGATTCGAAGAATCGCTCGATGCTCGCCAGCAGCCCTTCGTCGACATGCGGCGGCTCGACAACCGTTGTGGCGTCAGTGGCGTACGTTGGCTCACAACGCGCTTGCAGCGTAATCGATGTCCTGGCGATTCCCAGGACGACCAATGCGTCGCGAGCTTCCTCCGCTCCGGCGTACGTATCGAAAAATGCAATGACCGTGTGCTGCATGATGCGCTCCCCCTATCGACTTTTAGTCACGGCTCATTAACTGATGCAAATAATGGGCCGGCCCCCCTCAATTCGCCTTGCCCGCCGCTGGGGCGTGTTCTTCCCGTTCTCGTCGGATCGTCTGCAGCATCGCGTCGAGCAGGGCGATATCGAAAGGTTTTGACAGCACGCGTACGCGGACATTCCGCGCGCGTTCGAGTTCTTGCGCATAACCCGTCACAAGAATGACGGGCAGCGGGGGCACCAGCGACTGCGCCAACTCCGCCAGATCGATGCCATTGCGGGTACCCGGCATATGGATGTCCGAAATGACGACATCGAATGCCGGCGTCGTAGGGTGCCCGATGAGTTGCAGTGCGGCATCGGCATTGAATAGGCAGGTGACGTCATGCCCCATCATGCGCAGCAAGGCTTCGGTGCCAGCGGCGACCTCGTCGTTGTCTTCGACGAGCAAAATGCGCAGACCGCGGCTGGCCACCGCGCTAGCTGAGCGCAGCGAGTCGAGGGGGGGCTCGGCCGGCGTGGCGGTGGAGCGCGGCAAATACAGTCGTACGGACGTCCCGACGCCCAACGTGCTATCGATCGTCGCGAGCCCGCCTGAGCGCTCGCAAAATGCGAAGACTTGCGGCAGTCCGAGCCCCGTACCCATTCCCTGCGGTTTCGTCGTATAAAGCGGCTCGAATGCGTGAGAAAGCACTTCCGGCGACATTCCCGTTCCGGTGTCTTCGAGTGTCACGACCACGAATTCGCCGGTGAGCGCGAACCCGCTTTCGCGCTCGAGGCGAATGTTATGGGCGCGAATCGTGAACTGGCCGCCGTTCGGCATCGCGTCGCGCGCATTGACGGCAATGTTGATCAGCGCAAGCTCGAGTTCGGCGATATCGACCTCGATGGGCCAAATCGGGTTGGCGATATCGATGACGAGACTGACCTTCGCGCCCAGCGACGCATGCAGGAATTCGCGGCTGGCTGCGATCCAACGCGCCAGGTCGATCGTCTCGCTGCGCAGCGGTTGCTTGCGCGCGACGCCAAGCAACTGGCGCGTGAGCGATTGGCCGCTTTTGAGCGCGCGCTCGATCGCACCGAGTTCGCTTTCGATCTGGGCGGACCCGCGGCGCCGCGCGATCTGGACGTTGGTGGCAACGATCATCAGCAGGTTGTTGAAGTCGTGCGCGACCGTGCCGACGAGGTTGCCCAACGCCTCCATCTTGCGCGATTGCCGGTACGCCGTTTCGATGGAGCGCCGCATCGAAGCTTCGGCTTGCCAGCGCGTCCATGCTTCTTCTTCGGCCGAAAGACGTCGTAACGATAATCCGAGAACGAACCAAAGGACGATGGACGGAACGAAAATCGACACAGCAAGCACGGCAACGCGGTGTGACCAGTCCGCCCAAATCGCCGCACCGCTATACGCGCACGAGACATATACCGGGTAGGCGCCGACGCGCCGGAACGCGAGAATCTCCCCGTTACCGGTCTCCGGCGAATGACCGACTCGAATCACGCCCGCCTTGGTGCCGCGTTGGAGCGCGGAAGCAAACGCCGGCGGCGGGGCGGCCTCGCTCGACTTCGGCGGGTACGACGCCAGCAGCGCGCCATCGGAGCGCATCAGCGAGATCGTGAGCGCGCGGCTCTCCGAGCCGAGCAGTTCCCGGTAAAACGATTCGAAGTACGAACGTCGCAGCGCGACAGAAACGAGGCCGCCGAACTTGCCGTCGGGCTGGCGTCGGGCAATGCCCGTATTGAATACCGCCTCGCCGCTGCCGGCATGCCAGACCATGACCTTCGAGACATGCTCGAGAATCTGCCCGCCCCGAATGCCGACGAAATCGTCGCGCCCGGCGATCGATGCGAGCGGCGCGGGGTAATAGCGGCTGTTCGCGAGGAGTAACCCGTCGGGCCCGAAGATCGAAATCGAGCCCACCTGCGGATAGCCGCCGCCGATTTTGATGAGACTGTCGTGGATGTAGGCTTCGCGGGCGCGCACCTGGCTGTCGTCGAGCCCGTGCACGAGGTCGTCCACGCGTGCATCGAGCGTTTCGTTCAGATCGAAGACCTTGAGCGCGTGCTCCTCGGCGATGCGCACGGTACGCACCGTCGCATCGGTCGCACGAGCGACACCGGTGCGGAAATCCGAATAGGCCACGGCCGCCGCATAGATGCACGGCAGGACGATCGCCGCTCCGAGCATGACGATCAGCGTGGTGCGCCGGCCCGCGAAGTCGGGCTCCGGGACGCTCGGATACGACGGCTCTTCCTGCCAACTCGAAGGCGTCGGGTTCGCTGCCGGTGCGTCGCGCCGGTGACGCGTCATGGTCGAGGGGTCCAAGGAGGGATAGGTTGCCTGATTCCAATCATAAGCGACTTGAATCGCTGCTTAACGTGTGCTCCGTTACATTTGTGAGCCTCGTTGACCTTTCGACCGACGAAAACAGCGACGAAATCGGAAGCGCAAACGTACACAAAAGAATAATCCACGCAATATTAGCGAAATATGTCCGTTCCGTTTCTTCACATCGATAAATGCTGCGACGTTTCATCGTTCTGCCGAAACTGCAGGAGTTGATTTTCCGTCTGTTTGCCAAGAGAATTTGGCTCACTTTTACGAGAAAACACGCGTCCTGCGGGGAGGACGCACCTGTGAGGCATGCCTGCTTCGCCGCCCTATGCGTGCGCGCGAAGCCGCCGCGGCGCCTCTTTTCGGTCCGTCCGGAAAGCGCACTGCTCGCCGCGTGCTCGCAGCCTGCCGACCTGAGCTCGCCCTCTCGCTAAAGAAGGTTTCCGAGCCGCCGTTAACTCGGTGTAGATTGATCCGCTTTTTCGTCACGCCTGCCATGCCCTTGCCGATTGTGATCGCCGATGACTCCCTGCTTGCTCGCAAGGTTCTGACGAAAGCCTTGCCGGACGACTGGGACGTCGACATCACCTATGCATCGAACGGCCGCGAGGCGCTCGCGCTTTATCGGGCGGGCAAAGCGTCGGTCATGTTCCTCGACCTCACGATGCCCGACATGAACGGTTATCAGGTACTCGAGGCCTTGCGGCACGAGGACCTCAATACCTTCGTGATCGTCGTGTCGGCAGACGTGCAACCTCTTGCGCAGGAGCGCGTTCGCGCGCTCGGCGCCGCCGCGTTCGTCGCCAAGCCCGTGACCCCCGAGGCCTTGCTGCCAATCCTCAAGGAGTACGGCTTGTATGCGTGAGACCGTTCTGACCGAAGACCAGCGCGACGCATTGCAGGAAATCGCCAACTTGGCGATGGGCCAGGCCGCCACGCGCCTCGCGACGCTGCTCGATACATTCATCGAGCTGTCGGTGCCGCGGGTGAGGGTGGTGCGAGTCGAGGATGCGGCGCGCACGCTGCGCGATATGACCGGCATCGACGAGCATGTCATCGCCGTGCGTCAGGGTTTTCGGTCGGACATCAAAGGCGAGGCGCTCGTTATTTGCCGAAGCAGCGGCGTCGGCAATCTGTGCGCACTCGTCAATGATCCTTATGTTCACTCCGCATATGAATCGGTCAGCCAGACCGAGTTGATGTTCGATGTGGCCAACGTGCTGACCGGTGCGTGCGTGTCGTGCATCATGAATCAGCTCGATCGCACGCCGATCTTCTCGGCGCCCGGGCTGCTCGGCGAAAAACTCGCGCTCGAAGACGTCTTCCATGCCGACGTGCTCGCCTGGCGCACGGCACTGCTGCTCGAAGTCAATTTCTCGCTCGAAGATAAGACGTTCCGCGCCCATCTCGTCATGCTGATGGCCGAAGAGTCCATTCGCCGCATGAACGAGGCGCTCAATGCGATCCTGTCCAGCCTATGAATCAAGCGATGGAGCAGTCTCTCAGCGACCTCGTCATCGAGCGGGTGGACTTCGGCATCTTCGTGCTCGATCGCACGATGAAGGTGTTGATGTGGAATCGCTTCATGCAGGACCACAGCGGATTGTCGACCGAACAAGTCGTCGGCAGGTCGGTCTTCGATAGTTTTCCCGAACTGCCGCGCGTCTGGCTTACGCGCAAGGTAGAGAGCGTCTTTCAGCTCGGCAGCTTCGCCTTCAGCTCCTGGGAGCAGCGACCCTATCTGTTCAAGTTCGATCACGACCGGCCCATCACCGGCGGGGTCGATTTCATGCAGCAGGATTGCACGTTCATGCCGCTTACGCGCGGGCGTGAAGTCGTCGCGGTGTGCGTGACGATTTCCGACGTCACGAACGTGAGCGTGATGCAACGCGAGCGCGAGGAGGCCGTCGTCAAGCTGCGCGAGTATGCGAACCGCGACGGCCTGACGGGCATCGCGAACCGGCGCTTTTTCGAAGCGCGGCTGCGCGACGAATTCGCGCGCTGGCAGCGCTACGGCGGCGAGCTGTCGGTGCTGCTCTTCGATCTCGATCATTTCAAGGACATCAACGACCGATTCGGGCACGCCGTGGGCGATACCGTGCTGCGCGTGATGGCGCAGCGGGTGGCCGATGCGTTGCGCGCGCAGGACATCTTCGGGCGTTTCGGCGGCGAGGAATTCGCGCTGCTGTTGCCCTGCACGCCGCTTGCCGATGCGATGATCGTCGCCGAGAAGATCCGGACCACGATCTGCGATACGCCCGTGGAAGCCGAAGGCATGCGCGTGCCCGTGACCGCCAGTGTCGGCGGTGCCGCTGCGCGCCCCGGCCTGCCGGGCTACGAAGTCCTCATCAACGAGGCCGATGCCGCGCTTTACAGCGCCAAACGGCAAGGGCGCAACCGCTCGGTCGCGCTGGCCTGACGGGCCCCAAAAAAGGTTGATATACTTTGGCGCGTTTCCGGCACTCCCGCCGGCGCATTGCGGCTGACTCGCGCGGGCCGATGACGCCGCGTGGTGCCTTAACGGCACGCCGCTTGGGATATCGACTTTCAATCGCCCGGGAGGGCGCCACAGCGGAGTTCGCCTTGGCTGTTTCCAATCTCGTCGTGGACGAATCCGAAACCGACGCCGCCGCCGTCACCTCGAGCAGCTCGTTTTATCTCGCGATGCGCATACTGCCTGCGCCGCAACGCGATGCGATGTATCAGGTCTACGCATTTTGCCGGGCGGTCGACGACATCGCGGACAGCGACGCGCCGCGCGCGGAACGCAGTGCCGCTCTTGCGCGATGGCGCAACGATATCGACGCCTGTTACGCGGGCACGCCGCGGCCCTCGCTCGCCGCGCTGACACGTCACATCCGCACGTTCGATCTGCAACGCGAGGATTTTCACGCGATGATCGACGGCATGGCGATGGATGCGGCCGCCGATATCTGTGCGCCCGACGAAGCCACGCTCGATCTTTACTGCGACCGCGTCGCGAGTGCCGCGGGGCGGCTCTCGGTGCGGATTTTCGGCATGCAGGAAGAGCCGGGAAGGGCTCTGTCGTACCATCTCGGCCGAGCATTGCAGTTGACGAACATCCTGCGCGATATCGACGAAGACGCCGCGATCAATCGCTGTTATCTGCCGCGCGAGCTATTGGCGCGGGAAGGGATCGCGGCCGCGAATCCGCTCGCGATCGCGGACGATCCATCGCTGCCGCGCGTCTGCGCGACGTTGGCCGAGCGTGCCCTTGACCACTTCCGTCGAGCCGATGCGATCATGGACGCCGCCCCGAAGAAAGTCGTGCGGGCGCCACGGATCATGTCGGGCGTCTATCGGTTCTTGCTCGAGCGCACGCTCGAACGCGGGTTCGACGTGCCGCGCACGCCGGTGTCCAAGCCACGCCTGCGGCTCATGTGGATCGTTGCCCGGTACGCGCTCTTTTGAATCCGGGCGAACGGAAGCACACCGCACAAAGCGCAACGGTGCGACATGAGCGGCTCTCAATCAAACGTATACATACCGATGAACGATTTTTCCTCAGCACATATCGCCGTTGCCGCGCTCGATGCCACGCGCGCGGCATCCGGGGACGATGCGCTGGAGAGCGCGATCTCGCGCGCGACCGATGCGATCCTGGCCGATCAGCGCCCTGACGGCCATTGGGTCTACGAGCTCGAAGCCGATGCGACGATTCCCGCCGAATACATCTTGCTGGTCCATTTCCTCGGCGAGACGCCGAACGCAGAGCTCGAACGCAAGATCGTGCGCTACTTGCGCCGGATTCAGCTCGACGACGGCGGCTGGCCGCTTTTCACGGATGGCGCGCTCGATGTCAGCGCCAGCGTGAAAGCTTATTTCGCGCTGAAAATGGCGGGTGAACCCGAGAGCGCGGATCACATGCAGCGCGCGCGTCGCGCGATTCTCGCTGCGGGCGGGGCCGAATCGGTCAACGTCTTCACGCGCATCCTGCTTGCGCTGTATGGCGTGATGCCCTGGCGTGCCGTCCCGATGATGCCCGTGGAAATCGCGCTATTGCCGCAGTGGTTTCCGTTTCATCTGTCCAAGGTCTCGTATTGGGCTCGCACGGTAATCGTGCCGTTGCTCGTACTCAACGCCCGGCGTCCGGTGGCGCGCAACCCACGTGGCGTTCGCATCGACGAGCTGTTTCGCGGTGCGCCGGGCGATGCCGGGCTGCTGCCGCGCGCACCGCATCAAAGCAAGGGCTGGTTCGCGTTCTTTCGTGCCGTGGACAGCGTGCTGCGCGTGACCGACGGGTTGTTTCCGAAGGCCACCCGGCAGCGTGCGGTCGACGCAGCCGTCGCATTCGTCGATGAGCGCCTGAATGGCGACGACGGGCTCGGCGCGATTTTCCCGGCGATGGCGAATGCGGTCATGATGTACGACACGCTCGGTTATCCACCCGATCATCCGAACCGTGCCATCGCGCGGGCTTCGATCGAGAAGCTGCTCGTGATCGGCGACGACGAGGCGTACTGTCAGCCGTGCCTGTCACCGGTCTGGGACACCTCGCTCGCGGCGCATGCGCTCTTGGAGACGGAGCTGCCGCGCGCCGAGCAGGCCGCGTTGCGCGGCATCCAGTGGCTGCGCCCCCTGCAGATTCTCGATGTACGGGGCGATTGGATCTCGCGTCGTCCGAACGTGCGGCCGGGGGGATGGGCGTTCCAATATGCGAATCCGCACTACCCCGATGTCGACGATACGGCTGTCGTTGCCATGGCGATGGAGCGCGCAGCCAAGCTCACGGGCTCCAACGTGGACCGCGAGGCGATCGCACGCGCACGCGAGTGGGTGGTCGGCATGCAGAGCGGCAACGGCGGATGGGGTGCCTTCGAGCCCGAGAATACGCATTACCACCTCAACAACATTCCGTTCTCCGATCACGGTGCGTTGCTCGATCCGCCGACGGCCGACGTCTCAGGGCGTTGTCTGTCGATGCTCGCGCAGCTGGGCGAGTTGCCGGCCGCGAGCGAGCCTGCCCGGCGCGCCTACGACTACTTGCTCGACGAGCAGGAGGACGACGGCAGCTGGTATGGCCGCTGGGGCATGAATTACATCTACGGCACCTGGACGGCGCTCTGTGCGCTGAACGCGGCCGGCATGTCTCACGAGGACCCGCGGATCCGCCGCGCCGTGGAATGGCTCGCGGCAATCCAGAACGACGATGGCGGTTGGGGCGAGGACGGCACGAGCTACAAGCTCGACTATCGCGGCTATGAGCGCGCGCTCAGTACGGCCTCGCAAACGGCTTGGGCGCTCCTTGGCCTCATGGCGGCCGGTGCGGTTGCGCATCCCGCGGTCGAACGCGGCGTGGCCTACCTGCTGCGCACGCAGCGCGAGCACGGTTTGTGGGACGAGACGCGTTTTACCGCGACCGGCTTTCCGCGCGTCTTTTACCTTCGCTATCACGGCTACCGCAAGTTCTTTCCGCTGTGGGCGCTTGCCCGCTACCGGAATCTCGTGCGCGGCCGGCAGGCGCGCGTATCTGTCGGCATGTGACGATGGAACGGCACGCGCCACTGCCCGTGATCGCCGTGACGGGCATGGCCTTCGAAGCCCGCATCGCGCGCGGCGACGGTGTGCAAGCGGTATATGCGGCCCGCAGCGACTTGCTCGAACGCGCACTGGCCGCGGCGCTGGCACGCGGCGCATCGGGCGTCATCAGCTTCGGTACGGCGGGCGGTCTCGCCGCCGACCTCCGGGCCGGTACGCTGATCGTCGCCGATGCCATCGATGGCCCGGACGGTTGCATGCCGACGGACCCGGCCTGGCGCGAGCGCATCGTCGCGAGGCTTGCTGCCGCGCCGCTCGACGCGCCTTGGCAGTGCGGCGTGCTCGCGGCCGTCCCGGCACCGCTGACGAGCACCGAACAAAAGGCCGCGCTCAACCGGGCTCGCGGTGCGTTGGCTGTCGATATGGAGTCTCACATCGCGGCCGGAATGGCGCGCGCGCATGGCCTGCCGTTCATGGCCTGCCGGGCGATCGTCGACCCGGCTTGGCGAGCGCTGCCCGAGGCGGCCACAGCGGGCCTGCGTGACGACGGCACGACGGCTCTCGTCCCGATTCTCGCGTCGCTCTTACGTGCGCCTTCGCAACTCGGCGCGATGATCCGGCTGGCCGCTGATGCGCACGCCGCGCGCGCGGCGCTCACCGAAGCGCGCCGCACGCTTGGGCCGGCATTCGCGCGGCCCTGACATCACTTTTTTCCGCTATTTGGATTGCGGCGCGCTGGCTGGCGCCGCAGGCTCGGGCGTGACCGCCGGAGTAGCCTGCGCGGGGGTGACGCCGCTTGCCGGCGCGGGCGCCGAAGGCGCGGCGTCGCTCGCGGCAGCGGGTGCTGCGGTCGTGCCGGTCGAATCGCTTTCGCCCTCGTCGCCATAGTTCGGCAGCGCAGGCGCGGCCGCGGCGCCGCCCGTATTCAGCCGTGAGCGCCGTTGTTGCAGATAGGCGTCGCGGACGAACGAGTACTTATCGAGGGCCGCTTGCTCGAGGATGTTCGTCGCGCCGAGCATGTCGGAGCGCACGCTCACGAACTGCAGGATATAAAGCGGGGTGCGTGCCGCCGGCTCGATATAGTTCAGCGGATTGAAGCGAACATCGACGGCAAGTCCGACGCTGTCGCGAAACGTGCTGGGACCGAAGATCGGCAGGACCAGATAGGGTCCGGACGGGATGCCCCAACGTCCGAGGGTCAGCCCGAAGTCCTGATGATGCTTGGGCAGCCGGGCGAGCGTCGCGAAGTCGATCAGGCCGCCGACCCCGAACGTCGTGTTCATCGTGAAGCGCATCAGATCCGAAGTGGCATCCGTAATTCTGAGTTGCAGCAACTCATTGGCCACATTGGTCAAATCGCCCAGATTCGAGAAGAAATTGCTGATAGCCGTGCGCAACGGGTGCGGCGTGATCTTCTGATAGCCCTTCGCGATCGGCACGGCCACGCTTTTATCGACGGCGTCGTTGAAGCGAAAGATCGCCCGGTTCATCGGCTCGAGCGGATCGCCCGCCGTTCGATTCGGTGCGCTCGCACACCCGGCCAGGACGATCGCGGCGCCCAGCGCCACAGGGAGGGTCCGCAACTTATCCATCGATTCCTTCTAGTTCTTTTGTGGGCGGGTGAGCGTCGCGCGGTTTGCCCATCAATATGGGCTGAAAGACGACCGCGCCGATGAGCGTACACGAAAGCGCGAGCGCGAGCAGTCTGCCCATACTCGCGGTGCCGGGATGGTGCGAGAGCCAGAGGCTGCCGAACGCTGCAGCCGTCGTGGCGGCGCTGAACAGCACCGCATGCGTGAGGCTCGATGCCAGCAGGCTCGTCTGGCCATTGCGCCATGCCATCACGAAGTAGACCTTGAACGCCACGCCGACGCCCAGCATCAGCGGCAACGCAATGATGTTGGCGAAATTGAGCGGCATGTCGAAAGCCACGCAGAGCTCCAGCGTGACGATGGCCGAAACGAGCAGCGGGATCATCGTTCGCAACACATCGGCGAAACGGCCCAGGGCGATCCAGAGCAGCACCGTGATCGCGATAACGGCCAGTGCGGCCGCCTGCAGAAACGCCTTGATGATCGTATTGGCCGAATGCAGGATCGAAATCGGGCCGCCCGTGGCACCCGGCTCCGCTTTCTTCACGGCATTGGCGAAGCGGCGCAGCATCGTATCGTCGCCGGGATCCACGCCCGGCGGCACGCGCGGGGAGATTTGCACCAGCGCACGACCGTCCGGGGCAACCCACTGGCGGACCATCTCGGGCGGCAGCGTCTGTCGTGTAATTGCCGAAGGCTGCAATAGCATCGTCAATTGGCGCAGCGCAAGACGAAGTGGAACGGAGAATGCTGCTTCGGCGCGATCGCGCGTGGCCGGATCGGCGGCAGCGAGCCGCACGAGCGATGCCGACAGGTGCTTCGCTTCGGCCGCACCGGGCCCGGGGTGATCCTCGGCCGCATAGGAGAGCTGATTGGCGGCGCGCTTGAGTGCGGCGACGCGCTGAGCGTCGGTCGCCGGCGCAGCCGGCTGCTGCGTCAGCGCGGGCAGCAGCGACTGGGCGGCTTGCCCGATCGATGCGAGCTTTTGCGGTTGATCGGCGGGAATCAGCGACGAGAGCGTCGTTACGCGCCCGACCTCGGGCAGATTCGCCAGCCGCGCCGCAGTGGCATCCGCCGCGCTCAACGATGGCGCAAGCACCGATACGTCGTTGACCGCTGCTTCGGGCGAGTCCTTGAGCGAAAGCAGCGTCGCCATCGATTCGGTGTGGGGATCCTTCAGATGCAGCGGATTGAAATCGAAGCGAAGATGCAGGAGCAGCGGCAACGCACCGATTACCACGACGAGCGTGCCGATGAGTATCGGCTTGCGATGGTCCTGCAGGTATTCGTCGATGGGTGCGAGCGCCGTGAAGCCCGGCCGCGCGGGCTCCCCGGGCGGTGCCATCAGCTTGATCAGGGCGGGCAATAGCGTCATCGTGCTCAGATAGGCGACGATCATGCCGACGCCGGCGATGAGCCCGAGTTCGGACACGCCGCGATAAGCCGTCGGCAGAAACGCGAAGAAACTCGTGGCAACGGCCGTCGCAGCCAGTGTCAACGGCGCGCCCATCGAATGCGCCGTGCCGACGAGCGCATGATCGAGGCGCTCGTCGCGGTAGCGTTCCTCTCGATATTTGACGCCGTACTGGATCGCGAAGTCGGCACCGAGACCGACGAACAGCACCATGAACGCGACCGAAATCATGTTGAACGAACCGACCATCAACAGCCCCAGCGCGGCAGTAATGGGCAGCCCGACGGCAAGCGTCACGAACACGGCGACGATCATCCGTTTGGAGCGCAGCGCGAGCCACAGAATGCCGAGCACCACCGCGAGCGTCGCGATGCCGTTCACGAGCGCGCCGTCTTCGACCGAAGCGAATTCTTCGTCGGCGAGCGGCTGTTCGCCGGTCAGCCGAACCACCGCGCCGAAGCGCTTTTGCAGCTCGAGTTGCCGGGCCGCGGCGCGGACGGCCGCCGTGGCCTCGGCGCCGGGCCGCAGCACCGCATAGTTCACGACCGGCGCGACGGTGACGAAGGCGCGTGCCGGCTGGCGAGCGGAGTCTGCATCGACGAGCGCGCGCCACGAGAAGGCGGCGGGTTTGCCGGCGAGGACTGCATCGACCGTGTCCGCGCTGCGCGAAAAAAGGGTCGTCAGTCCGGGCAGCGTAACTTGACCCGATTCGAGCGGCAGACCCAGCATGGTCGACAGCGTCGTGGCGAGGCCCGTCAGACTCGGGTCGTGCGCGAGCGTGTTGACGAGCGGGCGGGCGCTGGCGAGCTGCGATGTCGTGCCGCTCAGCGTGCGGGGGGAGACGAACAGCAGTCCGTTGTGTTCGAAGAATGGGCCGCCGCCCGGTTGGGCAACATCGCCCACCTTGCTCGCATACGCTGGCGCTTTGAGCCCGGTCGCGAGCGCGTCGGCCGCGGCGTCGGCGAGTTCGGGCGCCGGGGCCTCGACTACCGCGAGGATCGTCTGGCCGCGCTGGGGAAAGGCCCGATCGATGGCGTCTCCGAGCGCAGACCATTGGGGCTCGTTTTCGATCAGCGTGCTGATATCGGTATTGATCCGGAAATGGCCGGCGATGTAGACGCTGCTTGCGGCCGCCAACACCAACGAAAGTGCGACGACCCAGACCGGGCGGCGCACCGACGAGGCAACGAGGCGAACGATGAGGGACATCAGCATGAATCGGCCAGCTCGGAAAGAGTAAACGACAAAATAAGCAAGTATACCGGCCAACGGGTATCGCGCTGCGTCGAGCGTGCGAGGCACGGCGAAAGCTGCCCGGGTACGCGCGATGCTTGTATCGCTTGTATCGTCAGTTATACGTTTGCAAGCAGCTGTATCAAACGGATGCTCGACCCGCGCCGCTCGGTATACTGCCGCTACACCGGACACCCGAGCAGGCAATGCGCCTGCGCTGGCGCTCTGGCTTCTTCTCCACTCGAACCCGATTCCCATGAAACGTCATCTGTTCGCTTTTTTCACGGCTGCGTTCGTCAGTCTGGCCGCTCAGGCGCAGACAGCGCCCGTCGACGTGGTCCAGCATGCGGTGCGCGGCACGGTCGACGCGATGAAGAAAGACCCCGCCGCCAGCGGCGGAGACATGACGAAGATCAAGCAAATCGTCAATGACGACTTCATTCCGGCGACCGATTTCGGCCGCACGACGCGCATTGCCGTCGGTGAGGCGTTCAAGCAGGCCACGCCCGAGCAGCAAAAGGAGTTGGTCGACCAGTTCAGTAAGTTGATGACGGCCACCTATGCCGCCTCGCTCGCGCAACTGGGCACGCAGGACGCCAAGTTCAGCTTCAAGGAGGGCACCACAACGGGCAACGATGCGCTCGTCACATCGACGGTGACTACGCCGGGCGACTCCCAGACGGTCGCCTATCGGCTCGGCAAGGTCGGCGGCGGCTGGAAAATTTACGACATCGACATGTCCGGGGCGTGGTTGATCCAGGTCTATCAAGGGCAGTTCAAGGCGCAACTGCAAAAAGGCGGCGTGCCCGCGCTCATCGACTTCCTCAAAAAGCATAACGCGCGCACCGAATGAGCAGCGTCAGCGGCGACGCCGCTCGACCGCGAATTTGATCAATTCCGCTTGCCCCTCGATCTCGAGCTTGCGCTTGAGATTGAGGCGGTGCGTCTCCACGGTACGGACCGATAAACCGTAGCGTTCCGCGATCTGCTTGCTCGCGAGACCTTCTGCCAGTGCGTCGAGAATCTCCAGCTCGCGAGGAGTGAGCCGCTCCACCGGCGTTTGCAGCGCGCTTGCTTGAATCATGCGAGCAGCAACTCCCGCGCTGAAAAACGTGCGATTGCCCAGCACGGCCTCGATCGCATGCACGATCTCGGTGGCGGGCGAATCCTTGAGTACATAGCCGCTTGCGCCGGCGCGCACCGCCTGCGTCACGTACTCGACGTTGTCGTGCATCGACAGCATCAGCACGCGCACCGCCGGAAACCGCTCGTGGAAGATGCCGGCGAGCACGATGCCGTTCATGCCATTCATGCCGACATCCATCAATGCGAGATCCGGGTTCAACGTTTCCGCCAGCGCGAGCGCTTCTTGCGCATTGCCGGCTTCGCCGACGACATGCAGGCCGGGTACTGCTTCGAGCCGCAGGCGCAGGCCGTCGCGAACGAGCGGATGATCGTCGACGAGAATGATATTGGCGATGGGCTGATGCGGTGCGGTCATGAAGTGCGGCTCTGGGAGGCGAGGGAAGAGGATTCACGTTTTTTCGACGGCAGCGGCACGCGTGCCGTGACGACTGTGCGGCCCGGCTCGGATGCGAGCGTCAACGTGCCGCCGAGCGGCTCGAGCCGCTCGCGCATGTTGCGCAGGCCGATGCCGCCGCGTGCGTCGGCCTGCACGCGGTCGATATCGAAGCCACGGCCGTCGTCCGAGATCGAGAGGGCGACGGCGTGCTCGGAGACATCGAGCGCGAGTGTCGCATGCGCGGCGTGCGCGTGCCGCACGATATTGGCGAGCGCTTCCTGAGCGATTCTGAACAATGCCGTATTGACTCCTTCCGACAGCCCTAGCAGGCGAGCGTGGGCCGCGTCGTCATCGGTAGTCCGAACGAAAGCGATATCGATGCCCGCTTCTTCACCGAGCTCGCGAGTCAGTTGCTCGAGCGCCGCCGCGAGTCCGAGATCGTCGAGCATGGCAGGCCGAAGCGCGTGCGAGATGTGGCGTACCTCGCGCAGCGCATCGGCGAGACGCGTGAGGCCCGTGGCAAGCGGGGCCTGGGGATCGGGCGCGCCGACGCGCTGCGGGCCAGCCGATTCGAGGCGTGCGAGCGCCGACTCGACGAGCAGCTTCACCGAGACCAGCTTCTGACTGATGCCGTCGTGCAATTCTCGCGAGAGCCGGGCGCGCTCTTGTTCCTGCGATTCGACGACTTGCTGCGCGAGGCGCTTGAGCTTCGCGTCGGCGCTGCGATATTCGGTGACGTTGACGAACACGGCGCATGCGGCAATGACGATGAAACCCGCCAACGCGATGGCCCCGATCCACATCATCGTGCGCCGGATGTTGGCCGATGCGCTTTCGTCGATCCGTGCGAGGGCGGCAGTCACGCCGTCGAGATAGATGCCTGTGCCGATCATCCAGCCCCACCGCGGCAGTAAGACGACATAGCCGAGTTTCGGTTCGAGCTGATTCGTCGATGGCCGATGCCAGACGTACCGCACGTAGCCGCCGCCGTGCTTCGCGGCCGCGATGAGTTCCTGGATGGTCAACGCGCCTTGCGGATCGCGCATCGCCCATAAATTGCGGCCGACGAGATCGGGCTCGCGCGGATGCATCAGCGAATTGCCGTCCATGTCGTAGACGAAGAAATAGCCGTCGGGTCCGAAGTCCATGTTTTGCAGTACCGCCAGCGCGCGATGCCGCAGCGCCTCGTCATCGCGCGGATCCTGAGCGACGGCTTCGTCGAGCGGCGCGATCGCGCTCGTCGCGAGTTCCACGTAGTGCCGCAACTCGGTCTGCTTGCTCGACATATAGGCCGCTTCGACCGTCGCGTGTTGCGCTTTCGCGAGTGCTGTCGCTTGCAACCGGACGCCGATGCCGATACCCGCTATCGCAACGAGAAACGGCACGATCGCCAGCAGAAAGATTTTGGTTTTGACCTTCATCGCTGAAACGTTGATGGCACGCGCGCATGCGGCGCTCATGCAAGTTGCTACGTACTACTACTTAGCCCGGTTACGTAGTTGTGCGCTTGTGAGGGGCGGGGCGAATCTGAATACTACACGCGCATCGGTGCGTCATGCCTCTTGCTCGCTTGACCGCTGCGGGCCGGTCGCAGGATCGGAACTTCATAAGAATCGACGGAGAAGGAGACAATCTTGAATCCTACGAATCGGCTAGGGCGCGTTGCGCTCTGGGCACTGCTGGCCCTGGCGGGCGCGTACGCATTCGGCACCATTGCACTCGCGCATGGCGAACGCGTCAGCGCGCTCTGGGTCGTCATCGCGGCGGTCTGCGTTTATCTGATCGCTTACCGCTTCTACAGCCATTTCATTGCGAGCCGCGTATTGCAGCTCGACGGGCGCCGGATGACGCCGGCCGTCAAGCACAACGACGGCCTCGATTACGTCCCTACGCATCGCTTCGTGCTGTTCGGCCATCACTTCGCCGCCATTGCCGGCGCCGGACCGCTCGTGGGACCGGTACTCGCCGCACAGATGGGCTACACGCCGGGGATGCTGTGGCTGCTTGCGGGCGTCGTCTTTGCGGGCGCGGTGCAGGACTTCGTCGTGCTTTTCATCTCGACGCGCCGGGACGGTCGCTCGCTCGGCGATCTCGTGAAGATGGAACTGGGAACGGTGCCAGGCGTGATCGCGCTGTTCGGCGCGTTTCTGATCATGATCATCATCCTTGCCGTGCTCGCACTGATCGTCGTCAAGGCGCTCACGAACTCGCCGTGGGGGACGTTCACGGTTGCCGCGACCATTCCGATCGCGTTGTTCATGGGCGTCTACACACGCTTCATTCGGCCCGGCCGCATCGGCGAAGTCTCGATCATCGGCTTCGTGCTGTTGATGGCATCGATCGCGTTCGGTCAGCACGTGCATGACGCGCCGGCGCTCGCCGCGTGGTTCACGTTCAGCGGTACGCAGCTCACGTGGATCTTGATTGGCTATGGGTTCGTCTCGTCGGTCCTGCCCGTGTGGCTGCTGCTTGCGCCGCGCGATTATTTGTCGACGTTTCTGAAGATCGGCACCATTCTCGGTCTCGCCATTGGGATTCTCATCGTCGCACCTGAAATGAAGATGCCGGCGATCACCAAGTTCGTCGATGGCACCGGTCCCGTCTGGTCGGGCAACCTGTTCCCGTTCCTCTTCATCACGATTGCATGCGGTGCCGTTTCGGGCTTCCATGCGCTGATCGCGTCGGGGACTACGCCGAAGCTGCTCGAAAACGAAATGGATGCACGCTTCATCGGTTACGGCGCGATGCTGATGGAATCGCTCGTCGCGATCATGGCGCTCGTAGCGGCCTGCGTGATCGAGCCGGGCGTCTACTTTGCGATGAATGCGCCGGCAGCGTTGCTCGGCACGACGCCTGAAGCGGTCGCACAGACCGTGACGCATTGGGGCTTCATGCTGACGCCCGATATGCTGACGGAGACGGCACGCGCGGTAGGCGAAACCACGATCGTCGGTCGTGCGGGTGGTGCTCCGACGCTCGCAGTCGGCATGGCGCAGATTCTTCATCGCGTGATCGGTGGCCCCGCGATGATGGCCTTCTGGTATCACTTTGCGATTCTCTTCGAGGCGCTCTTCATTCTGACGGCCGTCGATGCGGGCACGCGCGCGGGCCGCTTCATGTTGCAGGATCTGCTGGGCTCGTTCCATCCGGAGCTCAAGCGCACGGAATCGCTGCCGGCCAACTTGATGGCGACGGCGCTATGCGTGGCCGCGTGGGGCTACTTTCTCCATCAGGGCGTGGTCGATCCGCTCGGCGGAATCAATACGCTTTGGCCGCTCTTCGGTGTGTCGAATCAGATGCTCGCGGCGATCGCGCTGGTGCTCGGGACGGTGGTGCTGTTCAAGATGAAGCGCGAGCGTTATGCGTGGGTCACGATCGTGCCGACGGCATGGCTGCTCGTCTGTACCCTGACGGCGGGCTGGCAGAAGATCTTCTCGGCCGATCCGAAGGTCGGCTTCCTCGCTCACGCGGCGAAGCTCGGTGCATCGGCGGATGCGGGGAAGGTGCTTGCACCCGCAAAGTCGATCGAGCAGATGCGTCGTGTCATCTTCAACGACTACATCGACGCGACGTTGTCTGCCCTTTTCGTTGTCGTCGTGTTGAGCATGGTGGTGTACGGCGTGCTCGCGATCATGCGCGCTCGTCGCAACGATCGGCCGAGCACGTCGGAGACGCCGTTCGAACAGGCGCCCCAGGTCGGGCAGACCGTCGCCGCCGTGCAATGATTCGGGCACAACGATGTTCTCCAATCTCAGCGAACTGCGCAGCGCCGGCCGTTATCTCGGTCAGGCGCTGCGCCTGATGGTCGGGTTGCCCGATTACGACGCGTATGTGAATCACATGCGCGCGACGCATCCCGATGCGCCTGTCATGAGTTACGAAGCGTTTTTCCGGGAGCGGCAAAACGCGCGATATGGGGCCGGGGCCGGGAAGTGTTGCTGAGAACGCGGTTCCAAGCCTATACACGGCTCTGTGAGCCGGCCAGCGCGGCGGCATCGATACCTGCATAGGCAACGATTGTTCGAGATTTGAAAAAAGTCTTGTCAACTTTCGGCTCTTTTTCCGGGCCGCTCACAAACCTACACTGCCTCCTGTCGACATCGAAACCAGCGCGTCGAACGAACTAACCGAGACGCGTTCCAGTTACCAGATAAGCACCGGAGGTCATCATGAAATCGAAACTCATCGCAGGTCTTTTGATCGCAACGTCGGCTGCACTCGCAGCGCCCGCATTCGCAAGCGGCCTCGGCCCGGCACCGTTTTATCGGCCTGTTATCGCCGATTCGTCGTCACGCGCCGACGTGCCTGTTCAAGCGGCGGCGGTCGAACAACGAGCAGCAGGCTCGAGCGACGTTGGCGGTACGGCTGTAACCGTACAATCGGGCGGGGTACACAGCTCGATTGCTCGGGGCCAATCGAGCATCGACGACCTGTATCGCGGTCGTTGATCGGCGGGGCGGGCGGCCGGTTTCCTGCTAGGTAAGGCACCGCCGCGAGCGTCACCGTGTGCCGAGGTCTCGGCCGTGAAATGCAATAAGCCCCGCGCTCAGCAACAAGAGCGCGGGGCTTATGTTTTTATCGATGATAGAACCGCTACGCCGTTTTCAAGGCGCGCGTACCGCCGCGCCATGAAAACGATCAATGCGCGGGAGCGGTCCGCTGTGTCTTCTTCGCGCTCGCCGTGCGACCGATTTCCTCGAGCTTGATCTCGACGTGCCGCGAGAACACGTACTCGGCGGGACGCTGCTTGTCGAGCGGGATGTCCTTCGCGTAGGCACCTTCGATCTTCGGCCCGCGCAAGCTGACGCCCAACGCCTTCAACGGATGTGCCACTGTGTCCATGACGGCTGTCGCTTCGAAGCCGCTATGCACCATGCAGTCGGCGCACTTCTCGTAGTTGCCGGTGCCGTAGGCGTCCCAGTCCGTTTCTTCCATCAGTTCCTTGAACGTCTTGGCATACCCCTCGCCAACGAGGTAGCACGGACGTTGCCAACCGAATACCGTACGCGCGGGGTTGCCCCAGGGCGTGCAGTGATAGGTCTGGTTGCCGGCCAGGAAATCGAGGAACAGCGCCGATTGGCTGAACGACCAGTTCTTGCCGCGACTGCCGCGCTTGAAGATCTCGCGGAAAAGTTGCTTCGTCTTGTCGCGGTTCAAAAAGTGCTGCTGGTCGGGCGCACGCTCATAAGCGTAACCGGGCGACACCGTGATGCCGTCCACACCGATCGGGCCGACCGTATCGAAGAACGCGGCCACGCGTTCAGGTTGCGCGTCGTTGAACAGCGTGCAGTTGATGTTGACGCGAAAGCCGCGGCGCTTGGCCTCGCGGATGGCAGCCACGGCCTTGTCGTACACGCCTTCTTGCGAGACCGAGTGGTCGTGCATCGCCTTGTCGCCGTCGAGGTGCACGGACCAGACGAAGTACGGACTCGGCTGGTAATCGTCCATCTTCTTTTCCATCAGCAGCGCGTTGGTACAGAGATAGACGAACTTCTTGCGCTTGATGATGCCGCGGACGATCTCGGGCATGTCCTTATGCAGGAGCGGCTCTCCGCCTGCGATCGAGACCACCGGCGCGCCGCATTCGTCGACGGCGCCGAGGCATTCCTCGACCGACAGCCGTTGATTCAGGATCGGATCGGGATAATCGATCTTGCCGCAGCCATTGCATGCGAGATTGCAGCGAAACAGCGGCTCGAGCATCAGCGCGAGCGGGTAGCGTTTGTTGCCCGTGAAATGCTGGCGCGCGATATAAGCGCCCACGCGGACCTTCTGAAGAAGCGGGATCGACAAGGCGTCCTCCTTAAACTTAACGTGCGGCGACGGGCTCGGCGAGCTTCGACGGCAGCTTGAATTCGACTTTTTCCTCGCGGCCGGCCATCGTCGATACTTCGACTGGGCCAAGCGCGCGCAAGGCGCCGATCACATGTTCGACCATTTCCTCGGGCGCCGAAGCGCCCGCCGTGATACCGACGGCTTGCGCATTGGCAAACCATTCCGGCTTCACTTCCGAGCCGTCCGCCACGAGATAGCTCGGTACGCCGCTCTCCGCGCCGATTTCGCGCAGGCGGTTCGAGTTCGAACTGTTGGTCGCACCCACGACCAACAGAACATCGACATGCGCGCTGAGCTCCCGCACCGCGGCCTGGCGGTTTTGGGTCGCATAGCAAATATCGCGCGTGTCGGGCCCGACGATATCGGTGAATCGGCGCATCAAGGCATCGATGATGCCGCGGGTATCGTCGACCGAAAGCGTCGTCTGCGTCACATACGCGAGCGGCGTATCGTTGGCCAGCTCGAGCTTGGCGACTTCCGCTTCGCTCTGCACGAGCAGCACCTTGCCCGGAATCTGGCCGATCGTGCCTTCGACTTCGGGATGTCCGGCATGGCCGATCAGGATCAGCGTGCGCCCGGCGGCTACATACTGGCGCCCCTGGACATGCACCTTCGTGACGAGCGGGCACGTGGCATCGAGCACGTCGAGCCCGCGGCTTTCGGCATCGTGTTCCACTTTCTGCGCCACCCCGTGCGCGCTGAAAACGGTCACCGCGCCATGGGGCACCTCATCGAGTTCTTCGACGAAACGCGCACCCTTGCTGCGCAGGTTTTCCACCACGTGCCGGTTATGGACGATCTCGTGGCGCACATAAACGGGCGCACCGTGCCGCTGGAGCGCGCGATCGACGATCTCGATTGCGCGGACGACTCCCGCGCAAAAGCCGCGCGGTTGAGCAAGGATGACTCGCATATTCTGGCGAACTCCGACTGAATCGGGGTATCGAACCAAGCCAACGACATGGCTCGCAATCGCCCGGACCCAACCAATTATTAGAAAGCGGGCGTGATAGCCGGCAAAGGAATCAAAACGCGCATTCTAACGCGTTTCGGCCAATGCACGCTCCCAAGCTGGCTTGGCCGCGTTGTACGGACGCGCCATTGGAGCCCGCCCCGCCTGCCGCGCGGCAGCGAGGCGCCGACCACAGTAAACTAGGCAGCCTCGCCGAGAAACTTACAATTCGCTGACTCGATCGCTATGACCTATTCCCCGGCCCGCACCATCAATATAGTTGCTCGCAAGCTGGAGCGCAGAGCATGAACGCAGTGCTTTTCGCGGTATCCGTCGTTTCTCTCGTCATTTGGGGTGTCCTGCTTTTCGCACGCGGCGGCTTCTGGCGCACGCGCCCCGCGGCACCCGTGGCGGTCGGCCAACTCGAAGGCGTGACCGGATGGCCGGCTGTGGTGGCCATCGTCCCGGCCCGCAACGAGGCCGATGTGATCGGACAGGCTATCGGCACACTGCTGGTGCAGGAGTACGCAGGGGACTTTCATGTCATCGTCGTCGACGATCACAGTACCGATGGTACGGCCGACGCCGCACGCGCCGCCGCGCTCGCGCTCGGGCGGCCCGAGCGGCTCACGGTCATCGAGGCGGCCGCCCTGCCGCCCGGATGGTCGGGCAAGGTGTGGGCACAGTCGCAAGGCATTGCGGCCGTCAAATCGCTGGGCCTTGCCGCGCAGTATTTGCTGCTGACCGATGCGGACATCGGCCACCCTCCCGATGCCGTGGCCCAGCTGGTTGCGCGTGCAACGATCGAAGGGCGCGATCTCGTCTCGTTGATGGTTCGCCTGCGGTGCGATTCGTTCTGGGAGAAGGCGCTGATTCCGGCATTCGTCTTTTTCTTCGCAAAGCTCTACCCGTTCGCCTGGGTCAACGATCCGCGCAACAAGACCGCGGCGGCGGCCGGAGGCTGCATGCTCGTCAGGCGCGATGCGCTGGAAGAGGCGGGGGGCATCGAGTCGATTCGCGCGGAGCTCATCGACGATTGCAGTCTGGCCGCCCGGATCAAGCATCGTGGCAGCGGCAGGCATCCGGTCCGGCTCGACGTGGCGGCGCGAAGCGTGTCGCTTCGGCCTTACGATAGCCCGCGCGAAATCTGGAACATGATCGCGCGCACGGCATTCACGCAACTACGTTATTCGCCGTGGCTGCTGGCCGGCACATTGGTGGGGATGGCTCTGATCTATCTCGCTCCGCCCGTCATCGCGCTCGTGCGCGGTGCGCCCGACTGGCCGGCATGGCTCGCGTGGGCCGCGATGTGCTGCGCCTATGCGCCGATGCTGCGTTACTACGGCCGCTCGCCTTATTGGGCGCCGGCGTTGCCGCTCGTCGCACTTTTTTATGTAGGTGCAACGCTTGCCTCGGCCGTGCGCTATTGGCGCGGTCAGGGCGGTCAGTGGAAGGCGCGCGTGCAGGCGCCAGCGCAAGACCGCTGAGGGACCGTTCACCCCAGCCGGCGCAACGCGCGGCCGCTTACTGCGACAACATCATATAGAGCTGAACGACGACGTCCGGCGAAAACGTGAACGGCACCCACCCATGGCCGGTGTGGCGCGCCACGAGCAGGCGGTCGCCGTTCGGCTGTTTTTGCACGGCCATGACGGGATTCTTTGTCGATGCGAAACGCCACCCCGGCGGGATTGCCATCGGGGGCTCCGGCGACATCGAGGCGCGAGCGTTCGCGAGCTCTTCGATGAGCTGCCCGATTTGCTCGGGCTGCAATGTCACCGAGTGAGCGCCGATAGCGAGCGTCAGCGCGTTTTGCGACGGCCGGCTCACGTGCAGTGCGGGCTTTTCGTCTGAATCGGGCTCCGAAGCGGGGGCGGTCGCGGGCTCGGGCGTTGCGGCGGCGAGCGCGGCTTGTGCGAGCCGGTTGAGCTCGTTGATCTGATCGACGCGCACTTCGAGTGCGCCGATCTGTTCTTGAAGGTTCATGCGCGGCATAGTCCGGAAAGAACTCGCGATTTTACCGGCTCGCTACGCGTATCTCCGCATCGCCCGATATCGACGTTGTAACAAAATGCACGCAACGCGCGGCGTGCCACCGCTGCCCTACGTGCGGAGATAGCCCGCCGCGCGGAACCAGTCCAGCGCGTCGTAGAGGCCCTCGCGATATGGGCGCGCGCGGTAGCCAAGCTCCCGTTCGGCCTTCGCGGACGTGAAATACATCTTGTTTTTAGCCATTTTCAGGCCGTCGATGGTCACGAACGGTTCGCGGCGCGTGAGTTTCGCGACACATTCGGCGCCGAACGCGAGCGGGTAGAGCGGCCAACGCGGCAGACTGATCGTGGGCGGCTTTCGCCCTGTGCGTGCGGCGATATCTGCGAGCATTTGCTGAAGCGGCAGATTCTCGCCGCCGAGAATATAACGCTCCCCAACGCGCCCGTGTTCGAGCGCGAGCAGATGTCCCGTGGCTACATCGTCGACATGCACGAGGTTCAGCCCCGTGTCGACGAATGCGGGAATCTTGCCGAGCGCCGCCTCAACGATGATGCGTCCCGTCGGAGTCGGCCGTACATCGCGCGGACCGATCGGCGTGGACGGATTGACGATGACGGCCGGCAAACGTTCGGCTGCGATCATGCGTTCGACGGCGCGTTCGGCGAGGACCTTGCTGCGCTTGTAGACGCCGATGGCTTCGTTAGCGCGCAGCGGCGCCGTTTCATCGGCGATGCATCCTTCGCGCGTCACTTTCAACGTGGCAACGCTGCTCGTATAGACGATACGCTCGACACCCGAGGCAAGCGCGGCACGCATCGTCGCCTCGGTGCCCTCGAGGTTCGCGCGTTCGATCTCGTCGGGGTCCGGTGCCCAAAGGCGATAATCGGCCGCTACGTGAAACAGATACCGCACGCCGCTAAGTGCCGCGCGCATCGATGCCTCGTCGCGCATATCGCCTATGACGACTTCGGCATCGAGCGTTTCAAGGTTTTTGCGCGGACTGGTTGCACGCACGAGTACACGTACTTTGAAGCCGCGCTCGATTGCCGCGCGCGCGACAGCCGAGCCGACAAAGCCCGATGCCCCGGTGACGAGCACGAGATCGCCCGAAGTGGCCCTCATCTGACTGGATTCCTCGATTCATGACCCGCGGCGCGGGCGGTCCGCCGCGCCGAAACGTGGGATTGTAATCGCTCACGCAGGCGAGAGCCGCAATCGAACGGTTTTCGTGAATTCAATGACAGCGCATGGATTCGCTCATTCCAGAGCGAGAACACCTTGATTGAAGCGCTGAATGAACGCGTGCGCTTGCGCGGCCGGCATCGGACGGGCGAATCGATATCCTTGCACGACGTTGCAACCGTGGCGGCGCAAGAAGGCGAGCTGCATGTCGGTTTCGACGCCCTCCGCGACGACGCTGAAACCGAGCGCGCGCCCGAGCGACAAGATGGCGCGCGTAATGACTTCGTCCTCCCGATGCACGCCGATGCCGCGCACGAACGACATATCGAGCTTGAGGCGCTCGGCGCGAAAACGCCGCAGATACGACAGGCTCGAGTAGCCGGTGCCGAAATCGTCGATGGCGATGTCGATATCCATCGCGCGCAAGGCGCGCAACACTTCCAGCGAGCCGAGATTGAGCAACGCGCTTTCGGTGATTTCGACCTCGAGCAGTTGCGGCGAGAGCTGGGCGCGCGAAAGCGCCCGCTGAACGACGCGCACGATATCGCCGCGCGCGAATTGACGGGGCGAAAGGTTGACCGACATGCGCAGGCCCGGCAGCGTCGCTTGCCACGTCTGCGCCTGAAAACAGGCCTGCTGCATGACCCATTCGCCGATCGCGACGATGAGGCCGTTTTCTTCGGCGATCGGGATGAAGGTCGCTGGACTCACTGGGCCGAGCTCGGAATCGTCCCAGCGCAACAGCGCTTCGACACCCGTCACGCGATTCATCTGCACGTCGACTTGCGGCTGGTAGGCAAGACGGAATTCGCCGTTCGCGAGTGCCACACGCATGCGCCGCGACAGCGCGAGCCGCTGATCGGCCTGCCGGCCGAGCTCCGCCGTAAAGCGCTGTACACCGTTGCGGCCGTTCGATTTCGCGCGGTTCATCGCCAGATCGGCGCGCCGCAGCAAGGTTTCCGCATCGGCGCCGTCGCTCGGGAAACATGCAATGCCGATACTCGCTTCCAAATGGAACTCGGTATCGTCGACAAGCACGGGCTGTGCGAAAGCCTGCGAGACACGCGCGAGCACTTCGCTCAGCCGATCGTCGACGCCACCTTCGAGCACGATGATCACAAACTCGTCGCCGCCGTAGCGCGCGACCGTATCCGTTTGCTCCGTGGATGCGGACAGCCGTGCACCGATCTCCTGCAACAGGCGGTCGCCTACACCGTGGCCAAGGCTGTCATTGACATCCTTGAAGTGATCGATATCCATGAAGACGAGTGCGACGCGCGTACCGGCCGTCTGCGCGTCGCGAATCGCCTGTTCGAGCCTTTCGGTGAAACGGTTGCGGTTCGGCAGCATCGTCAGCGAATCGACGTTGGCTTGCCGATTCAGCAGCTCGCGCGATTGCACGAGTTCGGTCACGTCCTCGTAGCTGCCGAGCACGCCGATCACCGTGCCGTCGGCGCTTCTGATCGGTGCCTTCGAGGTATGCAGCCAGCGCAGCTCGCCGCGGGCGGTCGGCACCATTTCCTCGTAGTGCAGGGGTTTGCCGCTTTCGACGAGTTCCCGATCGCGACGGCGCGCCTCGGCCGCCGTGCTACGCCAAGGCATATCCTCGTCGGTGAGTCCTGCGATCGCGGCGCGGTGCTCGATGGCCGCATCCTGCGCGAACGCGCGATTGCCGCCCAAATAGCGGGAATTGACGTCCTTCCAAAAGATTCGCTGCGGCACGCTGTCGATGACCGCCTCGAGCATCTGCTTGGACTCCTGCAGGGCCGCTTGCGCCAGTTCCTTTTCGATCGCGTCTTTTTGTGCGCGAGCGCGTTCGATTCCGATGCGCCAATGCGCATGCACGCCGTAAGCGAAAACGACACAAGCGGCCGCAACGGCCGCGGCATCCAACCGATGGCCCAGAGCGAGGCGATCGGCTGCAAGCCAGGCGGCGTACGCCGCCGCCGTGCCGAGCGCGAGGGCCGCGACGGTCCGTACCTGTTCGGCGGACCGAATCGTGGCTTTTCCGTGGCGATCGACTCGTGCCGCGTGGTGTCGTTGACCCACCGTAAAGTCTCCTGTCACGCCAATGAGCAAGCGCGCAAACTCAATAGTGCGATTTAACGGCTGTTTCCATGACATTCTTTAGACTAGTAGGCCGTGCCCCGATGCGGTGCATGCAAGACGACTACAATGCCGGCTTGGAGCATCCGAGCATTGGGGGACGCGGGTATGACTGGGCCCGATTTGAACACGAGGATCGAAACGTATTACGTGCATGTGCGCGGTGTCGTGCAAGGCGTCGGATTCCGTCATGCGACGGTGCGGCGCGCGCATGAACTCCGCATCACCGGCTGGGTCGCCAATCTGGCGGACGGCTCCGTGGAGGCGTTGGTGCAGGGGCCGGCAGAGCAGATCGACAGAATGCTCGAATGGATGCGGCGCGGCCCGCCATCGGCCCGCGTCACCGATTTCGTCAGCGAAGAGCGCGCACTCGAGAAGCGGTTCGCACGTTTCGAGCAGCATTGAGTTCAACCGATATCGCCTGTTCGTTGCATTGTCATCGAAAGACAGCTCCTGATCCGATCCGCCGAACCGATGGCCAGCACAATACCAACAATTTCCCCTTTTAAATGAATTCTTCTGTAGTGGGTCGCGGAATTGCGCTGTCAGTCGCGGCGTCAGCGTTGTTTGCACTGTTTGCCGCCTATACGCGGTTACTTTCGCCGCTCGGCGGCGTGGATATCTTTGCATGGCGTATCGTGTGGACCGTGCCCGGGGCGTTGCTGCTCGTCGCATGGCGCTCGCGCCTGCCGCAATTGCGCGATCTTCTCGTGCAGGCCAGCCGCGCGCCGCGATTGGCGTTCAAGCTCGTGACCTGCGCAGCGTTGATGGGCTCGCAGCTTCTGCTCTTCATGTGGGCGCCGCTTCATGGCCATATGCTCGAAGTGTCGCTCGGCTATTTTCTGTTGCCGCTTTCCATGGTCCTCGTCGGGCGGTTCTACTATCGCGAAGAACTCGCGCCGTTGCAATGGCTCGCCGTCGCCTGCGCCGCGCTCGGCGTCGCCCACGAACTTTATGCCACGCACGCGTTTTCGTGGCCCACGCTCGTCGTCGTGCTCGGCTATCCCCCGTATTTCGTCATACGACGCACGATTCCGTCCGATTCGCTTGTCACATTCGCGACCGAGGTACTGCTTTTGCTGCCGGCCGCCATCTGGCTCATTGCCACGAGCGCCGGAGCGCATGCCGCATTTCATCTTCCGGTGCTCGGCGCGCTGTTGCTGCCGGGGCTTGGCGCACTCAGCACGATCGCGCTTGCCTGCTATCTGAAAGCGAGCCACCTGATGCCGTTGGCCCTGTTCGGCATTCTCGGCTATGTGGAACCGGTGTTGATCGTTCTGGTATCGGTGCTGCTGCTCGGCGAGACGCTGCGCGCGGGACAACTCGCCACTTACGTGCCGATCTGGTTCGCGGTGGCGCTCACGGCCGCGCATGCCGTGCTGTTGCTGCGTTCTCGATAGCCTCGCGCAAGCTTGGCCGCCAGCCCAGCTCGAACAGCGCCTCGGCCAGCACGAACAGCGGTCCGATGACGAGGCCGATCAGATCGTCGGCAAAAGCGGGTTTTCTGTGCTCGTAGGCCGCATGCCCAACGAATTGAAAGACCCAGCCGACGACGAAGAGGGCGACGCCTGTGCCGGCCCATGTTGCCGTCGACGATGACGCGACCCATCGGCCAAGCGCCAGACACCCGGCGCTGACCAAGGCCATCGCCACGCCGAGCGGCAGATCGAGTGCGAGGTAATAGAGCGACGCCGCGCCGAAGACGAGCCATGCCGGCGAGACGGCGAGCGGGAGAATGCCGAACGTCGAGGCGGGCCGGCTCAGCAACACGGCGAGCGCGACGACGATCATTGGAATGCCGACGAAATGGGTGGCGATATTGCGTCGGTCGCGGTGATAGGCCGCATATTGCGCGAGCTGATCGGTCAGCGTTTTCATCGTGAGCGGAGTTCGGGTTGAAGCGAGCGCGGCCAGAAGCACCTCGCGAGCATTTCGCACCATCGCACGGTTCGGGCAAGCGCTTCAACCGATTGAATGGGGCATTCGCTGAAAACGCTGGTGCGCGCGCGAGCGGGCGCGGCCTTTCGTCGCTATTTCCGAGCGATCGGCGCCGACGATGCGAAGGCGGGATTTTCCGCATCGCGGACTGCGAAAATCCGTGGTTTAGCAATCGCTATTCGCATTGGGTGACGTACGCCGTCACTATCGATAAATGAAGCGCAGCGCTATACTCGTTGCCGCTTTGCAAACCGCATACGCCCGTCACGGGATTTGGGCGCCTCCGGGAAATAACGGAGGAATAAAGCCGTATAGCCCCTCAATTTCAAGCATGGATAACAAACAGCGTCGCGAATCGCGACGGTATCCGATTGCGTGCCCATCTCCGGCGAAGTCATACCGGGTCGTTTCGGTATTGATTGCGACAACGCTGCTTGGCGCGTGTGCAGTCGGCCCCGACTTCAAAGCGCCGCCGCCGCCTCTCGCGTTGTCCCTGACGGAAACGCCGCTGCCGCCGCAAACACAGGCCACGCCCGTTGCGGGCGGCGAATCGCAGACGTTCACCGCTGCCGCGGCACTCGAGTCGCACTGGTGGCGCGCCTATGGCTCCCCAACGCTGGAGCGGCTCGTCGACGAGGCGCTGCGCGCGAGTCCGACCGTGGCGTCGGCGCAGGCTGCGCTGCGCGCTGCACAGCAGCAAGTCGCCGCGCAGCGCGGCGGACTGTTTCCTTCGGTGAATGGCAGCTTCACCGCTTCGCGGCAGAAGATCAACGGCGCGGCGCAAGGCTTTCCTCAAGCGGGCAGTTTCCTGTTCACGCTGTATAACGCGTCCGTCAGCCTTTCATACAACTTCGACGTATTCGGCGGCGTGCGGCGCGGCATCGAAGCGCAGGAGGCAGCGCGCGACGCACAGCAGGAAGAACTACAGGCGACTTATCAGACGTTGGCGGCCAACGTCGTCACGACGGCGCTGCTCGAAGCGTCGCTGCGCGCGCAAATCGACGCGACACAGAGTCTCATCGCGTCGGCCCAGCATCAGGCAGACTTGAGCCGCCAGCAGTTCGAGCTCGGCGGCGCATCGCGATCGGATGTGCTGTCGGCCGAATCGAATCTCGCGTCCATGCAAGCCCTGCTGCCGCCGCTCCAACAGCAGCTTGCCGCGGCGCGCTCTCAACTGGCTGTGTATCTGGGCCGTCCTCCCGCCGACTACACCGAGGCGGGCTTCGATCTCGCGTCGCTGCGTTTGCCGCGTGAGATTCCGGTCATGCTGCCGTCCGATATCGTGCGCCAGCGGCCCGATATCCGCCGCGCCGAGGCGCAACTGCATCAGGCGAGCGCGAACATCGGCGTCGCCACGGCCAACATGCTGCCGCAGTTCGGCCTCAGTGCGAGTACGGGCGATTCGGCTCAAAAGCTGGGCTCGCTTTTTTCGAGTGGCGTTTTTTCACTGGCCGGCAATGTCACGCAGCCCCTTTTTCAAGGAGGCACACTCAATGCGAGGCGGCGCGCGGCGATCGCGCTTTACGATCAATCGCTTGCGCAATATCGACAGACGGTTCTGCTTGCATTCAAGAACGTGTCAGATTCACTGCGCGCGCTCGATGCCGATGCGCAGACGCTCAACGCGCAATATCGTGCGCAGCAGGCGGCCGCGGACAGTCTGAGCCTGATCGAGCAACGCTTCGGCCTCGGTGGCGCGAATCACGTCGAGCTGCTCGTCGCTCAGCAGCAATACGAGCGCTCGCGTATTGCTTACGTTCAAGCGCTGGCCTCGCGTTATCAGGACACTGCGGCCCTGTTTTTGTCGCTCGGCGGCGATTGGCGCGACTGGCAAGCCATGGACGATGCGCAGCGCGCGCCGGCGCTGCAGCAATGAACTCGACTCATGAGACCAGTCGTTCGATACCTCTAGAAAACCCGATATGACGGACAAGACGGACAAATCCGAGCTCCTGCGCCAATTGCGCATCGATCGCGACAAACGAGGCGGCGACGAAGGCGGTCCACGCTGGCGATGGGTTGCCGTCGCGATCGTCGCCCTGTTGCTTGTATTGGGAGCGGGCGCGCTGATCTGGTCCCGATCGGACGTGCCGGAAGTCAAAGCCGCGGCCGCACGTGCGGTTGCGACGGGCTCCGGCGCGTCGGGGCCATCCGGGGCATCGATTCTGGATGCCTCAGGCTATGTCGTGGCGCGTCGGCAAGCAACCGTCTCCGCCAAGATCACAGGCAAGCTCTCCGAGCTCTTCATCGAGGAGGGGCAGCACATCAAGGAAAACGAGATCGTCGCGAAGCTCGACGACACGAATGCCGCCGCGGCGCTCACGCAGGCAAAAGCCGGCGTCATACAGGCCGAGGCTACGCTTGCGCAGGCAAAGGCGGCCGCGGACGACATCGCGCCGATCTACCGCCGCGATCGCAAGCTGGCTGCCGCCGGCGTCATCAGCGCCGAAGTGCTCGATACGAGCAAGGCGAATTTCGACGCGAAGCAGACGGATCTCGCCGTGGCCCAAGGCAATTTGGCCGTGCGCCGCGCGGCGTTGCTGGTGGCGCAGCGCGAGGAGGACGACACGATCGTGCGCGCCCCGTTTACCGGCGTCGTGACGACGAAGAACGCGCAGCCGGGCGAAATCGTCTCGCCGCTTTCGGCGGGAGGCGGTTTCACGCGCAGTGGGATTTGCACACTCGTCGATATGGATTCTCTCGAAGGCGAGGTCGACGTGAGCGAGAATTTCATCAGCCGCGTGCGCGCCAACGAACCCGCGATCCTCAAGCTCAACGCCTATCCGGACTGGCAGATTCCGGCCTATGTCATCGCCGTCATTCCGACGGCAGATCGCAGCAAGGCGACGGTCAAGGTGCGCGTGGGCTTCAAGTCGCGCGATCCGCGCATCCTGCCCGAAATGGGCGCGCGGGTCTCGTTTCTGAGCAGCGAGGACAAGACCGGCGCGGCGGCCGCCGCAGGCGGCATCGTGATTCCGGCCGAAGCCGTCGCGCCGGGCGCTCAGTCGGGCGCGGACACGGGCGCAGTATTTGTGATCCATGGCGATACGGTCGAGCGGCGCGTCGTGCGGCTCGGTGCGCGTTCCGCCGATGGACAGGTCGTGATTTCAGGCCTTTCGGCGGGCGAGCGCGTGGCGCTGGGCGATCTTTCGAAGCTGACCGATGGTGCGCGCGTCAAGGTCGCCGAGCGCTGAGCGGCGCCGAATGAATGGCGGTCGATACTTCAACGAGGAGCAACGCAATGAGTGCAATCGTTTCTCTGCGCGACGTCGTTAAAACTTATACGCGCGGCAAGCAGACTGTCGAAGTGCTGCACCGCTTGAATCTCTCGGTGGCCGAGGGCGACTTCGTGGCGCTGATGGGCCCGTCGGGCTCCGGCAAGACGACAGTGCTCAACCTCATCGGAGGTATCGACCATCCGACGAGCGGCGAGATCGTCGTGGCGGGCGAGCATATCGACCGGCTCAAGGGCGGCCGCCTTGCGCGCTGGAGAGCGGATAACGTCGGCTTCGTGTTCCAGTTCTATAACCTGATGCCGATGTTGAGCGCCGAGCGCAACGTCGAGCTGCCGCTTTTGCTGACGTCTCTCAGCAAGGAAGAGCGGCGGCGCAACGTGTTGACGGCGCTTTCGGTCGTGGGGTTGGAGGATCGGATGAAGCACAAGCCGTCCGAGCTCTCCGGGGGGCAGGCGCAGCGTGTAGCCATTGCGCGCGCGCTCGTCTCGGATCCGAAGCTGCTCGTATGCGACGAACCCACGGGCGACCTCGACCGCGCCACGGCCGATGAAATCCTGCATTTGCTCCAGGTGCTCAACCGCGAATACGGCAAGACGATCATCATGGTGACGCACGACCAGAAGGCGGCCGATTACGCGACGCATACGCTGCACCTCGACAAGGGCATGCTCGTCGACGAGCGTGTCAGAACCGAAGCGTAAGCCGGGAGCGCCGAAATGAAATTCGTTCCATTGATATGGGCCATGCTATGGCGCAAAAAGATGCGTACGTCGCTGACGCTCTTGTCGATCGTCATCGCGTTTTTGCTGTTCGGCATGCTGCAAGGCATCAATGCGGCGTTTCAGGAGACCATCGAACGATCCAACGTCGACCGCCTGATCGTGACCAACCGGATTTCGCTGACAGAGAGTCTTCCTTACGCTTATCTGTCGCAGCTCGAATCGATTCCCGGAGTGGCCAAGGTCTCGCACGAATCGTGGTTCGGTCCGTACTATCAGGATCCGAAGAATTTCCTCGCAGCGTTTCCGGTGGAGCCCGATCGCGAGTTCGCCGCGCATCCGGAAGTCATCGTGCCGAAGCAGCAGATCGAAGCGTTGAAACACACGCGCACCGGCGCAATCATCGGAAAGGGGCTCGCTGCGAAGTACGGATGGAAGATCGGCGACCGCATTCCGCTGCATTCGACGATATGGGTGAAGGCGTCCGACGGCACTTCGGATTGGGATTTCGATATCGTCGGCATCTATGAAGAGCCTTCCAACCGCGCGCGTGAAGACGCCATGTTCTTCGATTACAAGTATTTCGACGAAGCGCGCAGTTTCGGCAAGGGTACGGTCGGCTGGTATGTCGTTCAACTGAGCGATCCGCGGCAATCGGCTCAGGTCGCAGCCGCCATCGACAAGCGCTTTTCCAATTCGCCCAACGAAACCAAGACTCAGACCGAAAAAGAATTTCAGCAGTCCTTCATGAAACAGATTGCGGATATCAGTCTGATCGTCACTTACATTCTTTTTGCCGTGTTCTTTGCGTTGCTGTTCGCGGTAGGCAGCACGGCAATGCAAGCGGTGCGCGAGCAGGTGCCGGAGCTTGCCGTGCTGAAGACACTTGGCTTCAGCGATACGCGGGTGCTCGTGCTCGTCCTCGTGCAGGCGCTGACGTTGTGCATCGTGGCGGCGCTTGTCGGGCTTGGTATCGCAAGTTTGCTGTTCCCGATGTTGCGCGACACGTTCGGCGTCGTGAAGATGCCGGTGCGCGTCATTGTCGAAGGCGTATTGATGGCCGCCATTTTGGCCGCCGCCACGGGCTTCGTGCCTGCGTGGCGCGCCAAGCGGCTCGTGATCGTGGAGGCGCTACGCTCATGATGAAGCAAATCATTTCCGTGACGGCGATGAATCTGCGCAGTCTGCCGCAACGTGTCGGCACAGCGTGGGTCATCGTGATCGGGATCGCGGTGACCGTTGCTGTCATGGTGTCGGTGCTCGCCATGGCCGAGGGCTTCACCAAGACGCTCAAAGGCACCGCCCGAACGGACCGCGTCATCGTATTGCGCTCCGGTTCGGAGGGCGAACTCGCGAGTACGATTTCGCGGGAGAACACCCAGACGATCATGGACGCGCCGGGCGTTCGCAAGGACGCGGCGGGGCGGCCCATCGCATCGGCTGAAGCCGTCGTGATCGTCGCGTTGCCGCAGAAGAAGGACGGCGTCGACGCCAACGTGACGTTGCGTGGAATCGGCGCGAATGCGTCGGCGTTGCGGCCTGAAATGCATCTGATTGCCGGGCGCATGTTCAAGCCGGCTGTGCGCGAGATCATCGTCGGGAAGTCGGCCCTGGCTCAATTCAAAGGCCTCGAGCTAGGTAGCCGGATTGCATTTCGCGATTCAGAGTGGACTGTGGTGGGCGTGTTCGAAACCGGTGGGGATGCGCACGAATCCGAATTGCAGGGCGATGTCGAGACCGTTTTGTCGGCCTATCGTCGCAATCTTTTTCAGTCGGTCTCGGTGATGCTCGACTCGGCCGGTGCATTCGATCGCTTCAAGGCCGCATTGACGACCGATCCGACACTGAAGGTCAGCGTCGAGCGCGAAACGGACTACTATGCGGCGCAATCGAGCCGTCTATCGAAGCTGTTGAATCTGCTGGCGTATTTCGTTGGCGGCATCATGGCGCTGGGCGCGTGCTTCGGTGCGCTCAATACCATGTATACGGCTGTGTCCACGCGCACCCGGGAGATTGCAACGCTTCGCGCAATCGGTTTCGGAGGGCTGCCGATCGTGATCTCCGTTCTGGTAGAGTCGTTGCTGCTCGCGTTGATCGGTAGCGCGATCGGCTCCGTTGCTGCATGGATTTTCTTCGATGGCAACACGGTCAATACGCTCGGCGCCAGCTTTACCCAGGTGGTGTTCCATTTGACTGTCACCGCATCGCTTCTGGTCTCGGGCGTTGTCGTTGCCTGCACCGTGGGCATGCTTGGGGGCCTGTTGCCGGCCATTCGCGCGGCGCGCTTGCCGATCGCAACGGCTTTGCGTGCGAATTGAGGCAGAAGGCCTGCATTCGTCAATTATTCCTGGATTGAAGGGTTCGAACGGAGGAGCGTCTTTCCATGTGGCAGCAGAGCGAGCGATATCCCGATCCCCGCATTCAAATAATCGATTCGGAGTTCGAAGCATTTTGTCTGCCGCTTGCGGCCGTCGAGCGCATCGCTACCGGGTTTCGCTGGTGCGAAGGCCCCGTGTGGTTTGGCGATGGACGCTATCTGCTCTGGAGCGACATCCCGAACAATCGGATCATGAAATGGGAAGAAGAGACGGGAACGGTGAGCGTTTTCAGGAAGCCGTCGAATTTTGCCAACGGCCATACGCGCGATCGCCAGGGACGGCTCATCAGCTGCGAGCATGGCGGCAGGCGTGTCACCCGAACGGAGTACGATGGCTCGCTGACGGTCGTACTCGACAGTCATGACGGCAAGCCGTTGAATTCGCCGAACGATGTCGTCGTGAAGTCCGACGGCTCGATCTGGTTCACCGATCCGATCTTCGGCATCCTCGGGTATTACGAAGGTTATCCGGCGGAGCCACAGCTGCCGCAGCATGTCTATCGTGTGGATGCTGAAACGGGGGAGGCGTCGGTCGTGGCTGCCGATGTGGCCGGGCCGAACGGGTTGTGCTTTTCGCCTGACGAGCGGTCGTTCTATCTGATCGAATCGCGTGGGGTACCGAATCGCAGAATCTGGGTCTACGACGTGGCCGACGACGGCAGAACGATTGAAAACGGCCGCGTGTTCTTCGATGCCGGCGTAGGGACCATCGACGGCATGCGCTGCGATGTCCATGGCAATCTGTGGTGCGGGTGGGGCATGGGCAGCGAAGAGCTCGACGGTGTCATGGTGATTTCGCCGCGCGGCAAGCTGATCGGGCGGATTGCGCTGCCCGAGCGATGCGCGAATCTGTGCTTCGGTGGATTGCAGCGCAATCGCCTTTTTATGGCGGCGTGTCAGTCGGTGTATGCGTTGTATGTCAATACGCAGGGGGTGGCGGGGGGGTGATGTGGGGCGGTTTTGCGGCTGAGCAGCTCAACCGACGCGGAATACCCATTCCAGCGCGGCATTCTGCGCGTGCATGAGAAATTCCTTTGCTTGAATCACTCGACACGCTGAGTGCTCCATCGCTTCAAACGATACTTCCTTGCCTCGGTGCACGGGAGGGCACGGTATGAACTCGACGTCGTCCGGCAACGTGTCGAGAATCCTGTTGGTGATCTGATATTCGATCAGTTCGGCCTCATCCCCATTCTCGGGCCAGCAATCGGTGATGACGATATTCGAACCCTCGATTGCCTTGATGTCCGAGCTACGGGAGAAACGAGGGATTGCTTCCACACTTCGGTGGTCGTGCCACTTCACTGGGAAAATCTGCACGACTTCGATCGGCAATACTGCCGCTGCTTCAATCCACGATCCCAAAATGTTCGACTTTGGCGATATGACTGTGACCTTGATGCCATCAATGGCTCGGTTTTTACGAAAGAAGAAAGCCAAGTCGCCCAAGACCTCGCATGGATGATTCTGTCTCGTCCTGGCGTTGATGACCGGACCATCAAACGCCTCGGCGAGAGTCCGCAAGACCGACAATTCGGACGCCCGAGTGATGATCGCGTCGAACCAATTTCCGACGTACGCTGCAAGATCGCGCAGATCCTCGCGCGTATCCCAGCGCAGAGGCGGTTGCACGCTGATCCCACCCATTGTCTGAATACCGAGATCGAAGGCCGTGGTGTTTCGCCAGCCGCTGTCGTTGACAACAAGTGCGAGCCGCTTACCCGACAGGCTCTGTGGCATGCGTCGCTCGCGCCAAAGCTGTGCCATCTCCGCCGCGCGCGCCAAAAGCCACATCAGGTTATCTGCTCCAACGTCGGTCAACTCAACAATGCTGCGAAAGTTCGAGCTCATATCTCGGATTGCTATCGATAGATCGGGGAGACCTGATGACGCACAGCACGGCAACCGCACCGACTTCGGGTCTGCGTATGTTCCGTCACAGGCTACATCGACGAAATCAACCGGGCACCGCATTCGGTCGGATCGTTGTGAAACGCGACCGGCACGCCGTAATGCTGGCGCGTGCTGTTCTCGGGGAGTATTGCGAAGTGCCCGCCGCACTTTGGGCACCACGTCAGATGGCCCTTCAGCGCGACGGGAAGGCCCAACGCCTTCAAATCATCGCTGGCGGTCGTCACATGGCCGCCGTGCGTCGTTTTGTCGTTCAAGCGGATTACGCCGCGTCCGTTTTCATCCTTCATTCGTAAGCTCGCGTCGACATATTTCGTTCAGTCCATCCCGCATCATGCTCGTTGTGTTATCGGGCGCCTGTCGATCCCCGGATCGTTGAGCCACGCGGCTGCATACAGCCGGCCATCTGATTCTCCGCTCCAATTTTCGACACTAGCCTTCGGATCGTTCGGGTACTCGCCGCGCCGCTGAGCCAAGATCGTGTCGCCCCACCCGACTGGGATGCCGGAGCGCGGTTCGGCATATGGATCGCCGGGAGCAATGGCCGACATTCGTTCGATCATATCGGACCAGACTGGATCGCGGCAGGTCGTGTTGGCCAGTACCCGCATGATCGTGAAAACCAGGATCAGCGGCATCATCATCAAACGAATTACAACGGGAGCCCGCATTCCGAAGCTGTACATCGAAAAAAGGAACGACTCGCGCAGCGTTTCGCGCTGCGTGTGAAACAGCATCGGTCTGGGCAACCCGTTGGGGCCATCATTCATGTACGCGCACCAGTAGTTCCACTGTGCGAGCGCCATTTCGACCTGCCGCTCGCCGGTCCATTCGCGACCGATCGAAAACGCGCGGGTGACGTTGCCACGATCGTCGACCGTGTAGTGCCGGATGTGGAAGACCGTGCCGAAAGATGTGTCCTCGCGGTGCAGACAAAAGATCGAATCTGCTGTCCATGGCGCTTCCCAGACGACATCGCCCTCGCCTGGTTTTGCGAAAAAGCGGCGTGTACGAATCGCGAAAAGCGTGCGGGCTTCACGATGAAATGGAATCGGGCGGTAGCGCAAGCCAAAGAATAGTCCTTGCCCGAGTTTACAGACAATCGTGCCATGGTTCGATCACGTCCATGAACGTCGAATTGATGCCGAACGTCGATCCGAAATCTTGAATATCTGGGCCGACCGAGCCATCGATCGGCAGGGGACGAGCCAGATCCCACTTGGGTACTGGCTTGCCGATACATGTCTTCATGACTCGCTCGTCCATGTGTCGACCTCCTCCGTCAGCTCAAGTGCCTTGAGTCATATCGATAGTCATAACGTTGAATCTATCAAAAGTGCCTCAAAAACCTTACAAGCATAGGAAGAAGATAAAAGAACACGATTAGCATGAAAAAGCCATAAATATATGGGCCTCTTTTGAATTCCGAGTGGGTGATGTTAGCGGGTCAAGGGCATCGGCTTATACACATGTGCGCGCCGCTTCCCGGGTTCGGAAGAACATGTTTACTTTCAATGACATAGGGCTGGGCTTGTAAACTTTCGGCGAAACGCGTTTACTCTCGCTTTTTGCGTGAACGCC
>NZ_JAAAYE010000050.1 GCF_013282575.1 Paraburkholderia sp. NMBU_R16 | reverse complement strand
CCGCTGCCGCCACGCCAGTACTCTCATCCTGATTGACGCGCTGCTCTCATCTTGTTTGACGCGCGGCATGGTTGTCTCGTTGACCCATCCGCACGATCCCTATGCGATACCACGCGAGTACTGGGACCTTTATCGCGACGATGAAATCGAGATGCCCGCCGTGTCGCTCTCGCATGACGAGAGCGATCCGCATTCGAAGCGTGTGCGTGCCGTTTGCGAGGTCGACCGCACGCCACCGACGCCGCAGCAGGTCCGCAATGCCAGGCACGCGTATTACGGTGCGGTTTCCTACGTCGACGCACAGTTCGGTGCGGTGCTCGATGCGCTGCGTTCGACCGGCCTCGCCGAGAACACTGTCATCGTCGTGACGTCGGACCACGGAGACATGTTGGGCGAGCGCGGGCTTTGGTACAAGATGACGTTTTTCGAAAACGCTTGCCGTGTTCCCCTGATCGTGCACGCGCCGCAGCGTTTCGCCTCCGCCCGGGTCAAAGCATCGGTTTCGCACATCGATCTGTTACCCACGTTCGTCGAGCTGGCGAGCGGCAAGCCGAGCGGGAGTTGGCCGGACCCTGTCGATGGGTCGAGTCTGATGCCGCATCTGCGCGGCGAGGATGGCCATGACGAGGTTTTCGGCGAATATCTCGCCGAAGGCGCGATCGCTCCCATCGTGATGATTCGGCAGGGTCGCTACAAGTACATTCATTCGCCGGCCGATCCCGATCAACTATTCGACCTTGCGGACGATCCGCGGGAGCTGCACAACCTGGCGTCCGATCCGGCTGCGGCCCACGTCCTCGACACGTTTCGGGCTCGCGTGGTGCAGCGGTGGGATCTAGCGCGCTTGCGCGAACAGGTGCTGGTGAGCCAGCGGCGCCGGCGCTTTCACTATGAAGCCACGACGCAAGGCAAGATCGAGTCATGGGACTGGCAACCGTTTTCCGACGCGAGCCGCCGTTTCATGCGTAACCATCTCGAACTCGACACGCTCGAAGCGATGGCGCGCCTGCCACGCGTCGCGCCGAATCCAACCGCCTCTCATGGAGAGCCGCAATGAGGAAGACCACACTTGCTTTTTGGTGCCTGTCGTCGCTTTTGTCCGCATTCTTCGTCAGTTGGGCGTCGACGGCTGCCGCAGCCGACGGCGCGAGCTGCACGTCGGTGCGCATGGCCGACCCGGGTTGGACCGATATTGATGCGACGAACGCGATGGCGGGTGTCGTGCTCAAGGCGCTGGGCTACCGGCAGACAGTGCAGAACCTGTCCGTTCCGATCACTTACGAAGGTCTTCGCAAAGGACAGATCGACGTTTTTCTCGGCAACTGGATGCCCGCCCAGGCGCCGCTAGTGAAACCGTTTATCGACGCGCATGCATTGGACGTGGTCCAGGCCAACCTGACGGGGGCGAAGTTCACGCTTGCCGTGCCCGATTACGTGGCTGCGGCCGGCGTTCATAGCTTTGCCGATCTCGCCCGCAATGCGTCGCGCTTCGGCGGCCGCATTTACGGCATCGAGCCCGGAGCGCCGGCCAATCAGAACATCAAGAAAATGATTGCCGATAAAGCGTTCGGCCTCGGTGATTGGAAGATCGTCGAATCGAGCGAAACCGGCATGCTGACCCAGGTTTCGCGTGCGGTACGCGAGAAACAGTGGATCGTGTTTCTTGCATGGGAGCCACATCTGATGAATACCGAGTTTCATCTCACGTATTTATCGGGAGGCGACACTTATTTCGGTCCCAACTATGGGGGCGCAACGGTCAATACGGTGGCGCGTAGCGGCTTCACCGCCGAATGCGCGAATCTCGGGCGGCTATTCAAGCAGATGACGTTCGATGTGACGATAGAAAACCAGATGATCGCGCGCGTGCTGCGCGATAAGGCCAGCCTTGAGACCGCCGCGCGACAGGCTTTATCGGCTCATCCGACGATGCTCGAAAAGTGGCTCGATGGTGTCACGACGGTAAAGGGAACGAACGGTTTGCAGGCGGTCCGTGCATCGCTCGATGCGCATTAGCGCAACGGGCGGCCAGAGCGAACTCAGGTTGCCCGTGGACAGCTCGTCTCGCCTTGTATGAACGCTTCCACCGAAATCATGGCCGACGCATTGGCCGGTGCAGGCCGCTCGGCGGGACGAAACACGGCGTCGCCGCGGCGGATGGCACGGCGCGAAACGACGCAGGTTCCCGACGAATTGGCCGAGCGGCGACGCCAGCGCTGTTCGCCGTAATGGCAACGACCCGGCTCGACCCAGCGGATCACGAGCGTGTTTTCGGACTGCTCGAGTATTTCGATCTGGACGCGGCTTAGGTCGGGGGCGGGAGTTTTTCTAGTCCTCATTGCAGCTCCTTGAATCGAGCTCCCTAAATGTATTCGCCCGAGCGCGGAACGAACATCGCTATATCCGTAGAAACACAATTCTCGAAACCGCAATAATGACGTGTCGTTACTTCATATTTGACGGATTGTTCGTAATCTCCGGCTAGTTTTTGGGCTGGAACTACGTTTTGGCGGATTAATCGACGATTGAAGCCGCGTGCGCGTTGTGCCGGCATGCGGCGATCGGAATCACGCGGGACTGTGGATGCGGCTCGCCCAGGCATCGAGCGAATCGAGCGAGGGCGATTCGATTGCGGGACGTTGGGCGCCGGCGGCGAGCGGCAGCCCGACACGGTTGTGCCAGTAGGTACACATCCCGAGCGCGGCAGTGCCGAACATGTCGTAGCTCGACCCGGCAACGAAGGCGGCATCGCCCGCGCCCACGCCGAGCTTTTGCAACGCGAGCTCGTAGGGGCGCTTGTCAGGCTTGTAGGCACCGGCTTCTTCCGCCGTCACGACGGCGTCCCATTGGACAGGAACGATCGCGGCGGCTTGTCTGCCGAGCCGCTCGGAGCAGTTCGTGACGACCGCGAGTTTCGTGCGGCTGCGCAACCGGCCCAGCACTTGGGCGGCCTCGGGCCAAGGTTCGAGTGTCAGCCAGTTGTCCTCGAGAGCGTGCGGCGCGGACGGCGGCAATCCCACGTTCTCGGCGGCTTGTCTGACGAGCGTTTCGTACGCCACGTATCGTCCGCATCCGTAGGTGAGCCGCAGATATTCGGCGCGCCATGCGCGGCCGGCTTCGATCGTCCCGGCACTGCGATTCCACAAGCTCCACGAATCGAGCAATGCGGTCAGCAAATCGAACAATATGGCCTTGGGATAGTGCTCCGAGCGGGCGTTCATCTTGCGCAACCTCGACATGGATTTCGGATGCGTTCGAGTATACGTTTCGAGAAACGACGTTGGGTTAAGCGGCGCTAACTGTACGATTTATCCGTGCTACATGCTCGCCGACGTGATTTGCCTTTGCCAAAATTCCGAGGCCGGCCAACGCTGCTCGAGGCAATAGAGATCGCGTCGCAAGTCCACATATCGGCGGTACTGTGTGCGGACCATTTGCGCAAATGCTTGGAGCGCATCGGAGGTTCCGCTCATCCAGCTTTGAATCGCCTGGGCGGCATGGATCCCATTTGAGAGAGATTTGACGATTCCCTGAGCAGTAATGGGATCGTAGGCTGACGCGGCATCACCGATCGCGAGCCATCGTTCGCCGCATAGGCGGTCCAGGCAGTAGGACGGCACGGGATAACACCGGACGTGTGCATCCCGCGGATCGATGCCATCCGTCAGTTGCGACATATGAGGCGCAGCGCGGAGCATCCGGTACCAGCGCTCAGCTTTTTGCAACTGCATCGTGCGCACGATTTGCGCGTTCGTTGCGAACGCGATGACGACAGCGTTGCCTGGTACGGACGCGACATACCACCAACCTTGCTCGACAGCCTCGAGGTGGGTAAGCCTTGAAAACGCTACGTCGACGTTGCGTCGCCGCAAGGTCGCGGCACAGCAGATGAGGGGATTTGAATTGATTTGCCTGGCACCGCGTTGTCGGGCAAACAGGGAGCGTCGACCGCTTGCATCGACAACGAAATCCGCGTGCACGCGCGCGAGGACGCCGCCGGGGCATCTGATGTGCAACATGTGTCCCGTTGAACCGAGCGGCTCGGATCCCGACAGCGAACTCCCGGTCAGCAATTCCACGCCGGCGGCGTGCGCTTGCGCGGCGAGAAAGGCATCGAACCGGCTTCGGTCGAGATGCCATCCGTGCCCATGGGGGTTAAGAAGAAAATCGTTGTAGCCGCGTTTGTCGCTGCCCCAATAGGAACAACTGCCGTAGCACGGCTCATGATGCCGCGTGAGAAACGCCTCGTCGATATTCAGGCTTCTGATCAACATCCGGGATTCGGGGGGAATACTTTCGCCCACCTTGAATCCGCTGTAGGAAGAAGCTTCAACGACCAGGATATCGCTGACGCCGGCGTTTGCCAGCGCCAGTGCGCAACTGCTACCGGCGGGTCCGCCTCCTATCACCGCGACCCGATAGTGCGATTGACTGGGTACCGGTGAAAGCCGATTCTCCACGAGGGCGGCATGGGCCCCATCGCATTGGGTGTTCACCTATCGCGGTTCCTCGGCGGATGGACCCGATCGGTCACTGTGTTGGCCCAAGGTTCGACGAGATTGCTGTGATCCTCCTTGAAGCGGCTTTGGACCTCCAGATAGTAGTCTCGCGGATAGCCGGGGCGATATCCCTCTATCGCGACACCCTGAATGACAAAGCCGATCTTGTCCCAATTGACGAGGATATCCCGGCGCTGCTGATAACGCCCGACGTTCATGGCCGGCGTATTGAACTTGTCGGATCCGGCATGACGCACAGCCGCCGTGCCTTCGCCGCGAACGGAATAACGCTGAACGGGCAGCTCACCGCCGTTCGCCGCAAGATCCTCATAGGTGTAGACCGCCACCGGTCTTTGTGCTGGCCAGGACCAGAACAAGGTCGTATTCACCCGTCCTCCATATACGTTGCTCTCGGTCAACGGGCCGTTCGGGTTGGGGTCGGGGACATGCGTCGCACATGAGTTGTAGTCCGTATGCCATGGAATGGACATGAACTTGCAAAGATCTCCGGGCTCGACCGTCTGATATTTCTCGTTTGTTGATCGCGGTATATAACCGATGCCGAGAAATGGCTTGTCCGCGGTGGCGGTTCCGTAGTCGAGCTTGCGCATGTTGATCCGAAACGGTCCGATCGTCGGCTCATGCCAGTTCGCCTTGTACAGATTCGGATCCCGGACGATAAACGTCAGGTCGATTCCCGGGCTGAAACGCCCACCCAGACAGTTGGAAAGCACGGCTTTATCGAGCGCTTCGCCCGGGCCGAGGTGCGCCTGCCGCCCGGACGGCTGGCACCGGCCGTCGGTCCACTGCTTGATGAAGAAATACTGCGACGTGGTGAGCGTCAGGAAACTTTTCCCGTTATCGCCCAGGGAAAGCGGCATCAGCGGCGAGCCGGTCTTTATCTGCGTCGAAGACTTTGGGTCGCGAATGAAGGACAGAATGTTGAACGTAGGCTTCGTCGCCTTGAGCTGGTCGAGGTTGCGATGGCTACTGATCGCCGATTTCGGCAGATTCGTGGTCCACATCTGCAATGAGGCCGCGCGAAGAATCGGGAAGACGTCCTCATCGAACGACGGCTGGAAGTCGGTCTGGTAGGTGAGATCTCTGTAGATGTCAGGTCTGAGTTGGAACTTCTCGATCCATGTGTTCAGGATGTCGTCCCACAGCGTCACGACGTTTCTCGTCTGCGGCGCATAGGCCGGGTCGGTCGACACCACCCACGCACCGCTGTCCACTTCACGCTTGCTGCCATCGTCGAAAACGAGCCATGCGGTAACGGGGCCGTCCGCGGTGTCGTCGAACCAATTGTCGTTATCGACATCCTCGTTCAACGGTGCATCCGGGTTGGCATGTCCCTTGGAATCGAAACCGCAAGCGCGACCGTAAGCCCCCAGCACAAGCAGACGCCCCTTTGGCTCGGTGGTCATCTCTCCCAGCTTCGTAATCGGCTGGCTGGCCGACGACGCAACCTGCTCCGTACCATCGGACGGCGGAAACGACTTCGGATAGTGGTGTAAGTCGACTAGCTGGCCTTTGGCGTTGCAGTAGCTCGCCATCGTGGTCTTATCGAATGCAACTTTCTCCTGTTTCGATGCTGCAATCGCTCGAGGACCGGCATCGATGACGAGTTGCCTCAGGCGGATCTCGTCGCCGGGGTCCGACGGCTTGCCGGAAGGGTCCCGCATAAAATTCGGATTGCGAAGCGGTGGCTGTTTATCGCCTGCATAGCCGTCGAGGCCGCCGGGCCACGGCGCTGCCTCGATCCGCCAGCAGTTCGCTTTCTTGTTGGCAAGATGCACGGTCCAAACGATGTCCTTCACGAGCTTGCCATCGACTCTCGAGCCGATGACGACCTCCGTGCCTGCGCCGCAGGGATAGCCGGTGGGGCCGGCATCGTCGTACTGGTAAATTCGGAAGCGTGCGGCTTGGCGCTTGAGACGTCCGTGCTGATCGCGGAGGTCCGCACTGGTAATGGGGGTGTTTTCTTCCGTACCCGGCTTGATGGGAAGTCCTCCCGTGGCCTCTTGCCCGGCGACGGGCAAGCCAGCGGACGTTTCCGGGCCGATGTAGTACTCCTCACTGCTGCCGACCCGCGCGAATCCGATGCTGGGATGAATGCGTAGGCTGGTTTTCGACATGGTGGGCTCCCTGGTCTTGACGGCGAACGTGCGGGATGGCGGTATCGCGCGGAAATGAATGTCCGCGTCGTGTGCCGGCTATCGCTTGATGACGGGGTTGTTCATGTATTTGCGCAGCAAGATATGACTGGTGTTGATATCTTTGCCCGGCAATACGAGCGGCAGGTCGCGTGTATCCGTGACTGCCATCGTGTTGTGGCAACTGAAGCATTGATTTTTGGAAACCTTGTTCTGCGTAAACGTCTCGATCACCGAGTTCGAGAGCTGATCGGAGCCCTTGATCTGCGAGTTATCGATCTGCGGACTCCAATCAGGATGAAATGGTTTCGCCGAGGCCTGATCCTCTCCCATCCATACGGCACCCACCTCTTCGTAGTTTCGCCAGACTGACTGCTTGGTTGCGAGGTGGTCCCGAACGCTCTTGTTGAGCGAATCGATATTCTTGACGTTGAGTTCTTCGCCCCCTCCAGTCCGGTACTGCCGGCAAGTCTGAGTCACAGGCGTCAGCTTTTGTGTCGACTTATCGAGCTCGATCACTGATGCATTGTTGACGTTGCAATCCTGAGCAGGGGTGCCGGCACGGTAAAACGTGTAGGACTTGTTCGCGACAGGTTGCGACATCTGCTGGTTTTCCTTGAAATCCGGCGCGTTATCGACCTGTTCGAACGTGGCCCAGATGGCTTCGGGATGGCCGTCTACCACCCATGCGATATGAAAGCCGACCAGAGCGACCTTTACGGTCTCGAGCTTGCGCTGTGGGTCGATATCCACGGTGTTACCCGCTTTCGAGAGCAACGCAATCTTTGCAGTGGTGGTATAGAAGCGGCTGACGTCTTCGTTCGGGCCGACGATTTTCCAGGCGGCTTTCAGCGAGATGGCGCCGGTCGGGAAGACCAGGTTGGCAGCGGCCTCTTTCATGCCTTCCCGCGTGTTCAGTCGGCGGTCGATGACGAACTGGCGATAAACATCGTTGATGAGCATGTTGGTATAGACGGCTCGACCATTCTGGTCCACCAGAATGCCGAGCGAATCGGCCTGCTGCACGCCGTCGAGCACATGTTCGGTTGGATTCTTGACCTTGGAATCGATTGAAGCATCTGAAAACATGCTCTGGAACCGTGGTGTGCCGTTTTGTAGGGCGTCGGTGAGCCATAGGAACGCTTGCCACGAGAATTGATGGAACGCGCAGTTCGAGTGGAATGTGCTTCGATGCGCATCGTCCGGCTTTGGAACGCCGGTCGACGCGAACCAAGTGTCGGAGGCCTCGCATTCTTGCGCCGACGCGGGCTGACCGAGACACGCCCAGCATCCGGCGACAGCGATGGCAACCCAGATTCTTGGATTCATCATTCGTCTTCTCCGCTCAGTGGATGCAGCAGACGGCGGATGAGATGCGCGACGCCGCCGTCGACAAGTGAGTCGATTCAGCATAGGCGTCGTCGGCGGAGAGGGGCACCTATCGCCGTTGACGGGTGGGCATCGATGGATTTATGGGATAGCGGACGAGGTCCGCGGGGCGATCGGCAGACGCTTAGCGAAACGCGTTCACATCGATGCCATGTCGGGCAATCTTGTCATAGAGCGTTTTGCGCGGGACATCGAGCAGCTCCGCTGCTCGCAGCACCTGTCCGTCGGCGCTTCGCAATGCCTCCTCGATGCATGCGCGTTCGGCGCGCGCCATCCGAGCTTCGAGCGAACCCGCATCGTGCGCCGGTTGCGCCAAGCCATCGTCGAGTCCGAGCGAGAAGCGCTCGGCGATGTTCTTGAGCTCCCGGACATTGCCGGGCCAATCGTAGGCTTGCCAGCGCGCCATATCGGAGGCTGTCCATGCCGGCTCGGCGCGTCCATAACGTGCGCAGGCATCGCGGACGAAGTGCGCAAAGAGCTCGGGGATATCGTCGCGCCGTCCCCGCAGCGGTGGAAGATCGATCGTCGCCACGTTGAGGCGGTAATAGAGATCGGCGCGAAACGTCTGGCGTTCGACCAGCTGCTTGAGGTCGTCCTTGACGGCCGCGATGACGCGCACATCGACGGACATTGCCGTGTTGCTGCCGAGGCGCTCGACGGTGCGTTCCTGCAAAACGCGCAGCAGTTTGGCCTGTAATGGGAGCGACAGGCTTTCGAGCTCGTCGAGAAACAGGGTGCCGCCGTGTGCGTGCTCGAACTTGCCGATCCGCTTTTGCTGCGCGCTCGTGAATGCCCCGGCTTCATGGCCGAAGATTTCGCTTTCGAAGAGCGTTTCGGGCAGGGCGGCGCAATTGAGCGCGACGAACGGACCGCTGCGGCGGCTGGACGCGTGCAGCGCTCTCGCAAGCACCTCCTTGCCGGTTCCCGTTTCGCCGCGGATCAGCACATCGGCCGGTGTGGGCCCGATGGCATCGATCATCGCGTGGACGTTGCGCATGGCCGGCGAGCGGCCCAGCATCAGCTGCTCGCCGCGCAGTTGCGCCCGCAAGTGGCGGTTGTCCACGACGAGCCGTCGATGCTCGAGCGCGCGGCGCACCGACTCGACGAGACGATCCGACTGAAACGGCTTCTCGATGAAATCGTAGGCGCCGGCGCGCATGGCGGTCACCGCCATCGCGATGTCGCCGTGGCCCGTGACGAGGATGATCGGGATGTCAGCGTCCTTCGCGCGCGCTTTGACGCTTGCCAGCAGCGTGAGTCCGTCGATGCCGGGCAGACGGATATCGCTGACGATCGCAGCGGGCACCGCGTGGGACAGTGCGGCGAAGGCGCTTTCCGCGTCTTCGAATTCGCGTACGGCGATGCCGGCGAGCGAGAGAGCTTGCGAGCATCCCAGCCGGACGGCGGGATCGTCCTCCACGACATACACAGGGTGGTCGGCAGGAAAATCGACGGAATTCATGTGGTGGACTCTGATTGAACGGTTGCGCGTTGCAGTTCGACGACGAATACCGCACCCGAGCGTCGTCCTGGCTCGGCTTCGACGTTGGCGGCGCTGAGACTGCCGCCGAATTCGTCGACGATGGCCTGCGAAATTGCCAGACCCAGCCCGAGCCCCTTGCCCGCGCTCTTCGTCGTATAAAACGGTTCGAACAGCCTCGGCAACGCTTCGGGCGCGATGCCGGGCCCGCTGTCGCGAAAACTCACTCGCACGGTGCGGGCCGTCATCGCGGCTTCGACGACGACTTCTTTTCGGTCTTCGCTCATGGCACACGCGTCGATTGCGTTGGTGAGCAGGTTGACGAACACCTGCTCCGTGCGGATCGCGCTCGCCAATGCGATGGCTTCGTCGGGAATGGGTGCCACGCGGATCGTCACGTCGTTTGCTTTGCGGTGCCCCTGCACGAGCGCGAGCGACTGCTTGATCGTCTCGTCGATCGAAACCGGTTCGCGCTCCACAGCATCGTTGCGTGCGAACGCCTTGACGTGCGCCACGATTTTTCCCATCCGCGCGGCCAGATCGTTGATGAGTTCGAGATTGCGCGCCAGCTCGCGAATACGTTGAAGTTCTATCAGACGGACCGCGTTGTTCGATAGTGTCATCAGTGCGGTCAGCGGCTGATTCAATTCGTGCGTGATGCCCGCCGCCATTTGACCCAATGCGGCGAGCTTGCCGGCCTGGATCGCCGCATCGCGCGTGTCGCGCAGTATCCGCCGCGCGTCATCGAGCGCTTCCACTTTCCGCGCGAGATCGCTGTTGGCCTGCGTCAGTTCGGCCGTGCGCTCCGCGATGCGCGTTTCGAGATCGCGATGTGCCGCCTGTAATGCGAGGCGGGCTCGCACGCGTTCGCGCTCGCGAGTATGCCGCAGCCATAGTGCGGCGGCCAACGCGAAGGCGAGTGCGCTGGCCGCCGCGGCGCCTATGGCCGCCAGCGCTGCCGTCTGGCGGTCTTCGGCGGGGGCCGTGAGGATGGCGATGCGCCAGCCGAGCGAGCCCGTCGGCCGATAGTGCACGCGATAACGACGCAGCGTATCGCCCGGCAGCGCGTCGAGCGGCGCGTCCCCGTACTGTCGGGTCGCGCGCAAATGCGCCCGTGCTTCAGCTGAAAGCGGCGCAAGGACGCGATAACGCCATTGGGGTACCGAACCGAGAAACACGACGTTGTCGCGATCCGTTAGGACGACGATATCGCCGCTGTTGGCCAGTGCGTCCTCATAACTTCCGAGCGGCGCCTTGATCGCCACCACGCCGATGGGCGCGGCATTGGGATGCTCGGGATCCCGTATCGGCACCGACAGAAAGTAGCCTGCTTCTCCCGTGGTGTTGCCAACACCGTAAAAGCGGCCGACGCCGTGCGCGACCGCGTCGCTGAAGTACGGCCGATAAGCGTAATTTCGTCCGACGAAGCTGCCTGGCTCGTTCCAATTGCTAGCGGCAAGCGTATTGCCGCGAGTATCCATCAAATAGGCAGCGGCAAGCTGTGCGTTCGTCTGAACGGCCTTTAGATAGCTATTCGCAGCCGCTTGCTCCGCGGGATCGCCCGGGTTGCGCAGCAGCCGCGTCAGCACCGGAGCCAGCGCGGCGATACGAGGCAGCGACTCGTAGCGCGCGAGCTGCGCTTCGAGCGATAGCGCGTAAAACGATGCGCGCTGCGCCACCTCTCCGGCACGGACCCGCTCGTAATGGCGCAGGGCCTCTACGTAGGCGAACCACGCCATCAGCGCGCAGCACGCCAGAACGCCGACACCGATCGCGACATACCGTACACGCAGCGCGGAACGCAGCTTCATCGCGTGCGCCCCGCCGCGCAGCCGGCCGCGCCGGGATCAGTCCTCGATACGCGAATGCCGTTTCGAATCGCGCGAGAAGATATACACGAGCAGGGAACAGAAGATCGCCCCCGTGACGTACCAATAGAACATTTCCTCATGTCCTGCCTGCTTGAGCCACAACGCAATGTACTCGGCGGTACCGCCGAAAATCGATACGGTAACAGCATACGGAAGGCCCACACCCAAAGCACGCACTTCGGCCGGGAAAAGCTCGGCTTTCACGACAGCGTTGATCGAGGTGTAGCCCGAGACGATGACGAGTGCCGCCACAATCAGGAAAAAGGCGGTCCACGCGCTGTGAGTATGACTGATGGCCGTCATGATCGGCACGGTAAACAGTGTGCCGAAAATGCCGAAGGCAATGAGAATCGGGCGCCGGCCAATGCGGTCCGAAATGGCCCCGACGAGCGGCTGCAGCGCGGCGAAAAGCGCAAGCGACGCACCCGAAACGAGCGTAGCGTCGAGCTTGCTCATGCCGACGGTGTTCGCGAGAAACTTCTGCATGTAGATCGAGTAGGTGTAGAACGCGACCGTACCGCCCATCGTAAGCCCCACGACGGTCAGCACCGCACGCGGATGCCTGGCCAACTCGGCCAGCGTGCCGCGGGCTTTGCGCGCCTTACGGGCCTTTTCGAATTCGCCCGTTTCTTCCATCGTGGCGCGCAAACGCATGCCGACGAGCGCGCACGCCGCACCGACAAAAAATGGGATGCGCCAGCCCCACGACTCGAGTTGCTGCGTCGTCAGCAGGAATTGCTGCATGAGGATCAAAAGCACGATCGCCACGAGTTGGCCCATGATCAAGGTCACGTACTGGAAGCTCGAGTAAAAGCCGCGATGCTTTGCGGTGGCGACCTCGCTCAGATAGGTGGCCGACGTGCCATATTCGCCGCCGATACTGAGGCCCTGAAGCAGGCGCGCGACGACGAGCAGTGCCGGAGCGGCGGTACCGATGGTTTGATAGCTCGGGCACAGCGCGATGATGAGCGAACCGAGGCACATCATGACCACGGAGATGAGCAGGGCCGAGCGGCGTCCGTGCCGGTCGGCATAAATGCCCATCAACCAGCCGCCGATCGGGCGGGCAAGAAAGCCGACGGCAAAGACGGCTGCCGTATTGAGCAGTTGGGCGGTGCTGTTGCCGGCCGGAAAAAACGACTTCGCGAAATAGAGCGCGAACGCGGAATACACGTACCAGTCGTACCATTCGATTAGGTTGCCGACCGAGCCGGAAAAGATCGAGCGCAGACGCCAGCGCGTGTCTTTCGAGGTGGAAACCGGTAGTTCGCCGGTGCTGGCGACACGCGCGGGCGCGGCCACGTTTGAAGGAACAGGATTCATTGTGTCTCCGGAATGTTGTCAAACATTCGCTCGCGAACGAGCGACGGCGCTTGGCAACGCAATGGCTATGCCAATTCCGGCTACACGCCGGTCGGGATGCAAGTAATTGTTTTTAAAAGAAAAGCAGGCGGGAACTGCCAGATGCGACGGCCGCCCTGTGCGATGCGTCGGAATTCAGGCTCTGTCGTGTGCGGAATTCCGCATTGAAGCGCGGCCGCCGGCGCCGACTTGGCGGCAAAGCGAGTCGCGCGGCGAGGGCAACGGTTTGGTATAGTGCGTCGTCTTCACGCATGCGCTCGGATGGAAAGATGTTTTCAGCTGCTGTTTTCGATATGGATGGATTGCTCATCGATTCCGAGCGCACGATCATGAATACCTGGATTGCCGTCGCGCGGGAGTTGGGCATCACGCTGCTGCCGAGCGACTATGTTCGGATCATTGGGCGATCGTTGCGCGAGTGTCACGTGATGCTGGCCGAGATGCTAGGCAGCGAGGCCGTTTTCAGCGAGGCGCGCACTCGCGTGCGCGCGCAATTGACGGAGCCGCAGGCAGGGCCGTTGTTTCCGTTGAAATCGGGCGCCGCCGACTTGCTCGCTTCGCTCGCCCGCGCAGGCATCCCCTGTGCCGTGGCTTCTTCCTCCGGGCGGGAGGAGATCGAATTGCGCCTGAGGCGCGTCGGCGTGCTGCCGTTCTTTCGTGCAATTGCGGGTGGCGACGAAGTTGCCCGCGGCAAGCCCGATCCCGCGGTTTATCGGCTCGCGGCCGAGCGCCTGGGTGCCCCAGCCGCCCATTGTCTTGCGTTCGAGGATAGCGAGAACGGCATCCGAGCGGCCGTCGATGCCGGCATGGCAGTCGTCGCTGTGCCGGATCTCAAAGCGCCAACCGATGAAATCGCCGCGCTGAGTCTGCATGTGCTCGCCCAACTCGACGACGCGCTCGCGCATGTGCCCGCCTGGTTCGGGCCGCGAGCAAGCGTCGCCGCTTAGGCGCGTTTTGGCTGTGCGCCGATACCGATAATCGAGACGCCGCTATTTGCCTGGCGTTCGCGAAGCGCCTGTTCTCCAATGATTCCGATATGGTTGCCGGAGACGTCGACCCACTCGCGCGACACGGGGTCTTGGGCGATCGACAACGCGCCCAAGGTGCCGAACTCATTGCGACTGACGTCGATGCGCCGAAGCGTGTAGCTCTCGAAGATCGTCGCTATGCCTTCATAGCCAATGCGATTATTCCCCAGCATGGCCGACGTCAGCGCGGGCAGCGAGACGAGAGATTTCATATCGGCATCGTCGAGACCGCAGCCGCACGCTGTTAGCGATGTCAAAGTGCCAAGTTGCGCAAGCGTCGGCGCGGCCTTCCATTGTCCAATCGGGTGTCCGCTCACATCGAGCGCAGTGAGCCGCAACGACGACAAACCTTCGAGGTCGGCGTGCCTGAGCCCGCGGCATTCGGAGAGATCGAGCGCGCCGACCCATTCCGGCAGGTATTGCAACTCGCCGGGACCAAAATAGCCTTCGAGTTTCAGCGGCGGTGCCTCCGTTCCGTCGTACTGCTCGCGTAGCCGCTTGAGCGCGGCGGCGTCGCGTATCACGAGGGGCGCTGCTGACGACAACGCGTCTGGCGCGCGTACACCGTCCGCGTTCTTTGCATGCGCAAAGCGCGCGGTAGCCATCGTACCCGGCGTTTCACCGTCAATGGGGGGGGCGCCACCATCATGCGCATCGGAAAGTCTCCTCGGCGCATCGCCGTGGCGGCCCAGTGCGCGGACAGTAGACGGCGATACGGCGGCCGGCGTTTCGCCATCCGTCGTGCTGGCCTGATAGTTCGGAGAAAAGTTGCTTCCGTCGATCGATATTGGCATCTGGCTTTTGGGCGGTTACTCGAATGGGCCAATGGTAGGATGGTTCGCGGCCCCGGTTCATGCACGTGCGAAGCGGCAAAGCGTTGCGCGCAGCGACGGTCTGTTCGAGGTAACCGCAGCGCGGGCATCGCCCCCTCGTCCGCGATTCCCCGATCGGTCCATGGGAGGCTTTGGGGTACGATGGAACTACGCTACTTCGCGGGACTTGCGCACAAAATGAAATCCGTCTTCCGGCTGATGACCGTCGCTTCCGTCGGCGTCGCAGTGCTGCTGGCCGGCTGCGATCAACAGGATAGCGAACATGCCATGCAAAAATTCAAGGCTTTTCTCAACGCGATCAAGCCCGATGCGCTATTGCTGCGAGGGCTGACGCCGGGCGTGACGACCGAGGCGCAGATTCGCGATCAAATGGGCCAACCCGAAACCGAGCGCAGCTTCACCGACGGTTCGAAGCGGCTCGAATATCCGCGCGGCCCGCAGGGCGTGACGACGTATATGGTCGACATCGATCCGCAAGGCAAGCTACGCGCCGTCACGCAGGTGCTGAGCGCGGAAAACTTCGCCAAGGTTCGGCAAGGCATGACCGAGGACGAGGTGCGTCGATTGCTCGGCAAGCCCGGTGAAGTCGCCGTTTATCGGCTCAAGCCCGAGACCGTCTGGAGCTGGAAATGGAACGAAGGGCCGCCGGCGGGCGAGGTCTACTTCAACGTCCATTTCAACGCCGAGGGCGTCGTTTATACGACTTCGCGTTCGGACATCATTCGCGGGCGTTAGGAAACGCGCAGCGGGCAAGACATCATCGAGATCGGTCAGTGCCGTTCCAATTGCAGATAAACGCGTTGCACGTTTTGGGGGTGTGCGATCGAATACAGCTTCCAATGACGAAAGTTCGGCGTTACGACTTGCGTCCGCGCATTCGTCAACCCGACGCCTGCGCCATAGGCCTGACGTACGCCACGATCGAGCTCTCTCAAGTAGTCTCCGACCGAATCGATGCGGTCAGGCTTCACGACCGGACCGAAGCCCGGCACGACCTCGGTGACATCCAGCGCATGAATTCGGTCGAGGGCTGCCAGCCACCCCGGAATGGATTCGTTGCGCAACTCGGGAATGCGGCCGACGCTCACGAGCGCGCCGGCGAACAAGACGCCGGTCTGCGCATCGCGAACCGCGAGGTCTCCCGGCGTTGCGGCCGCACCGAAATACAGCAGCTCCAGTTGCCGGTCGCCCGCGTCGATGCGGGTGGTCGCCTCGACTGTGCGATCCGGAACAGTCACGCGCGAACCGCTCATTTCCTCTTCGCCCAGCGTGCGGCGCAGATTCGCCAGACAAATGGAGCAACGGGCGGCGATCAAGTCGGCAGTACGGCGATGCGCAAGGATCGGTACCCCCGCATCGCGAAAAGCCGCCGCGCCGAATACGAACTCCGGCGCCTGATGCGTTATGACGACGAGTTCGATCGGCAGCGGTGTGACCCTGCGAATCGCTTCGATCATGGCACGGCCGTAGCGATAGGACGCGCCTGTATCGATCACGACCACGCCGCGCTTGCCGACAACGAAGCCGTTGTTTGCAACGATTCCGTGATTGCTGGGCGCGACGGCGTCGCCGCTGCCCTGCATGGCATAAACACCCGGCGCGATTTGCACTGCGCGGGGAATGTCGCGCTCGTTCGCGACTTTTGGCTCGCGCTCGACGGCGGCTGCCGCCCCGGACGCTGCGCTAATCGTCTGCTCTGCGCTCGCCGCGCTGATTGGTGCGGCGGGCGCTGCGGCCGCGGCGGGTAGCGCGGTGATGCAGAGGCTCGACACCCACGCCATCGCAACGCTGACGCGCTGCGCGCGCGCGGCGAATTTTCCGAGCAGCCCGACCCGCGCGCCGAATGTGCGCGATAGCGGCGTTTGCCCCATCGTCACATCCGCGCGGGCGCCGGCTCGGCGCTCGCGTTCTTGGCCGGCACGGGAATGGCGGCTTCGAACACGTGCTCTTGGGAATCGCGGACCGTCGCTTTCAACTCGCCGGGCGTGCGCGACAGGAAGTAAAAGCGGAAATTCGGATTCTCGCTGATCGAGAAGTTGACGTTTGCGGTCATCACCGGTTTGCCTGCGTAGGAGACCTCGATTTTGCGGACGAAGTACGCCGATGCGTATTGCCGAGTGATCTGGTTCATCGCCATGCCGGTGCGGTTCGGATGGCTGATCATCAACTGCGCAAGCTGCGGTTGGCCGGCGGCGGCACTCCCCTGCGTGCGCAGACGCATCTTCCCGATGTTCGCGAGCGCCGCTTCGTCATCCTTGCCCACTGGAGCCGAGCAGCCTCCCGATGCCTTGACGAAGCGGATCGCGCTGTAGAGATGGCCGTCGTTGGTCTCGGCGATAGCGCGCATGAACGTGTAGTCCTCCACCCGTACGCGCGTTTCGATACTCGCGCGCCCCGATTCGGGCGTGAATTCGAACCAGCCCGCGTAGGGCTCGGGGTTCTGATCGATGAACAAGTAAATCCGCCGAATGTAGCGTGCCGGCGTCTGAGGAAACTGCGCCGTGATCGAAATGGGCACGATCGCGGCGTCCGCCGCGCGGGCGGGGGCATCGAGCTTGATGACCGCTTCCCCGTGCGGATCGATCTGGCGGTCTTTGAAGGTGCCGTCGCGGAAATCGACCCAACTGGCTACCTTGTTGGGGTCGTCATCGGCCGACGGTGTCGCGCCCCGGGCGGCGGGCGCTGCGACGAGCGCGCCGGCGGCGCCCACGGCGAGCGCCGCGGCCGCAATTGCCCGACGAATGGCTTCGGTTTTCATGTGTCGCCTCCATAGCTACGTGGCTAGGGCTCCCACTCGAGCTCAGCATACGCCGTCGTGACGTTGCGGCGTTGATAGACATCGAACAGCTTCCATCGCGCACGTTCGCTCAGGCCGATGGTATCGACGGCCTGCCGCATCGTCCGGCCTGCGCGAATGGCCGCGCGCACGTCGTTGGCGAGTCGCTCGAGATAGCCGCGCTCGGCGTCGAGCGCCTGGGGCCAGGGTGCGTCGAGCGGCCCGTGGCCCGGCACCGCGCGACGGACTCCCGGCAAAGCGCGGATTGCCGCGAGATCGTGGAGCCAACCCGTTACGCTGCCGTCAACCACGGGCAGGCAGCCCGCGAAGAGTAGATCGGCGAGCCATAGCGTGCCGCTGCTTTTATCGTAGACCGTCAGATCGCTGTTCGTATGTGCTGTTTTCCAGGTTTGCAGCGTCAGCACCCGGGAGCCCAGGTCCAGATCGAGCGTGTCGTGAACGAGCAGCGTCGGCGGGATCACCCGGCTGCCCGCGGCAACGCTGCCGAGTTCGCGCGTCAGCACGCGCAGATAGCTTTGCGAATGCGAGAGCTCGGCTTCCCGGAGCTTGTCGCTGCCGACGAACTGCGGATGATCGTCGAGGAATGCTGCGTTTCCGAAGATGTGGTCGGGATGCATATGTGTGTTGATCACATAGCAAACCGGCAGCGGCGTGGCGCGGCGGATGGCCGCCCGCAGTGCACGCCCTTCGGCCAGCGTGCCGCCTGTGTCGATCACTGCCACGCAACGCGTGCCGATGATGAAGCCGATATTGGCAATATCGCCGCCGTTTCGAGGCGTGGCCACGTCGTCATGTCCGCGGTGCGCGTAGAGTCCCGGCGCCAGTTCCTTCACGGGCAGCGGCGCGGCCGGTGAGGGCGCCGCGGCATATCCCGGCGAGAGCGTCACGACCCATGCGAGCGCGGCGCCGATTGCCTGGGCAAGCGCGCCGCTCGGAAGACGCCAATGTCGCGAAAGACGCATGAGTTCGTGAGGATACGTAAGGACGCGCGAGCAGGCGCCGCCCGAGCTCAGGGTGCTGGGTTGGGCTGCGCCTCGTAAAGCGCGTCGATTTCAGCGAACGCCGCCTCGGGCAGCGTCACGTCGATACTCGCAATATTCTCGCGCAATTGGTCGAGCGAGGTTGCGCCTATCAGGTTGCTCGTCACGAATGGACGGGAGTTCACGAATGCCAGCGCGAATTGCGCGGGCGACAGGCCATAGCGGCGGGCCAGCGCAACATAAGCGCTCGTCGCCTGGATTGCTTGCGGCTTACTGTACCGCTGGAAACGCTCGTAAAGCGTGATGCGCGCTCCGGCCGGCCGCGCCCCGCATTCGTATTTTCCCGATAACCAGCCGAATGCGAGGGGCGAATAAGCGAGCAAACCGATCCGTTCGCGATGGCTGAACTCGGACAGTCCGATTTCGAATGTCCGATTCAATAAACTGTAAGGATTCTGAATACTTACGATGCGCGGTGCGTCGAGGCGCTCGGCGGCGCGCAGGAACTGCGAGACGCCCCACGGAGTTTCGTTCGATACGCCGATGTGACGGATCTTGCCCGCTTTCACGAAATCGGCAAGTACGCTCAGCGTTTCCTCGATCGGCACCGTGTATTCGTCGTCGATCCATGGATAGGTTGGCCTTCCGAACGTCATGGTGTTGCGATCCGGCCAGTGCAACTGGTATAGATCGATATAGTCGGTGCGCAGACGTTCGAGGCTGCCGTTCAGCGCCTCGGTCAGGTTCTTCCGGTCGAACTGGTTCTGTGCGCCGCGAATGTGACGGGGGTTGTGCGGCTGACGCGCCGGGCCCGCGATTTTCGTCGCGAGCACGATCTTCTCGCGTGCGCCGGGGTGCTTTGCCAGCCAAGAGCCGATATAGCGTTCGGTCGAACCCTGCGTATCGGCTTTGGGCGGGACCGGATACATCTCCGCGGTATCGATCAGATTTACGCCTTGATCGAGTGCGTAGTCGATCTGCGCGTGCGCTTCGGTTTCCGTGTTTTGCTCGCCCCAAGTCATCGTGCCGAGGCCGATTGTGCTGACTTTGACGTCCGAGTCGCCGAGTTTGCGGTATTCCATCGATCCGATCCATTCGTTGTCGAATAAAGACGCGAAACTACCATGATGGCGACGATCGTGCAGGCGGGGACCCGGAGTGCTGTAGTCATGACCTTGCATCCATGAGGGATAGTCCGCGTCGGCTACGGCAATATCGCTATGATCTGCACGAATTACCGATGTCCTGCCACCTTCCACTCGAGATCGCACGCCAGTGCGCATTCCATGCAACAGCGCTTAACACCGGGCACCGCCTTGCTGCTTACCGTGCCGCCTTTTCTGTGGGCGGGCAACGCCGTCGTCGGCCGGATGGTCGGTGGGCTCGTACCGCCGCTCACGCTCAACTTTTTGCGGTGGCTCGTAGCATTTGTCTTTCTCGCGCCGTTCGCGGGCCGTGTGCTGCACCCATCGAGCGGATTGTGGGCGCACTGGCGCCGGTTTGCGCTGCTCGGCCTGTTTGGCGTCGGTTGCTATAACGCGTTGCAATACCTCGCACTGAAAACTTCCACGCCGTTGAATGTGACGCTGATGGCCGCGAGCATTCCCATCTGGATGCTCTGTGTGGGACGGCTTTTCTTCGGGCAGCACATTACCGGGCGGCAATGGATTGGCACCGCACTCTCGATTGCCGGTGTTTTACTGGTGCTGTGCCGAGGGCATTGGGCCGCGCTGGCCCAGTTTCATCTCGTGCCGGGCGATCTCTATATGCTCGTGGCGGCGTTCGGCTGGTCGCTATATAGCTGGCTGCTCATGCGTACACGCGAGCCCGCTCGATGGCGTAACGACTGGTCGGCGTTCCTGGTGGCGCAGATTGCGTTCGGTTTGCTTTGGTCCGGGGTTTTCTCAGCCGGCGAATGGGCATTGACCGGTGCGCATATCGTCTGGGGCTGGCCCTTGGCCACGGCGCTGCTCTATGTCGGCCTCGGGCCGGCCATCCTCGCCTATTGCTGCTGGGGGCTCGGCGTTCAGCGTGTCGGACCGAATATTGCCGGGTTTTTCGCCAATCTTGCGCCGCTTTTTGCTGCGCTTATGTCCGCGGCGTTTCTCGGCGAGTGGCCGCAGCTCTATCACGGTGAGGCCTTCGCGTTGATCGTCGGCGGAATCGTCGTGGCCTCGCGGCGCTGAAGGCAACCGTTTGTCAGGTTTCGGCGACGAGAATCGATTCGCCGCTCGACGGTCGCAATCCGTCGGTTCGGCCCGCGAAGTATCGATCGATGAGATCGCCCGTCGACACATGCCGCGCGTGTTTGAAGCCGGTCTCATGTGCGAGCGCGATCATTTCGTCCGGAGCGAAAAAGCTCAGGAACGGCGTGCCGGCTGCGCGTGCGCGTTCGTAAACCGCCTCATGCTGCGCGCGCTCTTCGTCATCGTCGATGAGTTCGAGCGGTAACAGGAATGTCATCGTGAGCGTCGAGCCTGGTGCGAGCGTTGCGATCTGACGCAGCGTGGCCGCCACGGCGTCGCGCGTCAGATACATGGAGACGCCGGTCGACGCGACCATGGCGGGGTGTGCCGTATCGAAGCCGGCCGCGACCAGTTTTTCCCACCACGAATCGCCCGCTTCGAAATCGACGGGTACGAACTTCAGCCAGTCCGGAATAGCCAGACCCATCTCGCCCAGACGTTGCTGCTTCCATGCTTGCGGGCCCGGTTGGTCCACCTCGTAGATGCGCATCCGCTCGGCAAGCTCGGGCCGGCGCTGCGCGAACGTATCGATGCCGGCGCCGAGGATGACATATTGCGTTACGCCGTGTGCGAGTGCCTCGGCGAGTTCATCTTCGACGAAGCGGGCGCGCGCGACGATCGATGCTCGATAGCCGCTTGTGCCTTTGGGATGCATATCGGGTCGCGCGCGCCAGTCCTCGTCGGGCGCGGCGATCTGCAGACCGATCGTGTCTGCCAGCACGTGCGGTGGGGCATCCACCTCGCTGTGCAGGGCTCGCCAAAGCGCGACGCGCACGGCCGTGCTGTCGGGGGCTGCGGACGGTTTGTCGGGCATGGCTCCTTCCCCTACTCGAGTTTGAAAGTGTGACTGAACTTAAGCGGCAATCGACGATTCGTCGCCGAGTTTATCCGCTCCGCGCGGGGGATGTCCTCGACCTCGGCGTTTCGTGCGCGAATGGATTGGTGCGTTGCATCAATCGATTCGGATCGCCGTTTGTTACTTCGTCGTGCGGACAACGGCAGCCACAGTCATTCCGTGACAATTGCGCCTCGCGCAGAACCGCGCGCATGACCCAACGCTTTCTCAAAAGGTGAACGAGTGAACGATATGACCGCCAGGGTTATTGGAGCAGGCCGAAAGGAGCTTGCGGGCCCGCCTTCGGAAGCGGCGCATAAAAAAAACGAGCTGGCCGAGGGAGGGCACGGTCATCTGCAAGGGGCGGCATTGCGTCGGCGAGTGGCGTCGGGGCAACTCATAGGGCTGCCTTCGATGGGGCCGCGCGTGGTGCCTCGCCCGAAATTGAAACTGGACGCGGCAGTCAGTCATGGTGAAAGCGCGATCGATCGGGTGGCCGCGATTTTGGACACACTCACCGATCCGAATGTGAGCCGCAAGCCGTTTCTCCATTCATCCGAATCGTGGGTGCCCTGGCAGCTGGAGAACATGAACCGGTTCAACTTCGTGACCCAGCGCGGCGCAGAGTATGTCAATCAGGCCGGCAAGCCGAGCACGGATCACATCCACACGGCCAGCATCGCGCTGTCGGGCGACGCAGTGCGATCGGCTAGCCTCGCGCGCAACCACTTCAGCGGCGTAGCTCGGGTAACGATACTCGGCACGAGCGAGAAACCGAGCGAGCACGAACAACGGTTCGCTCGCTACGCTGACTCGGATCTGTTCGTGCTGCCGGAAGGAGGTCCGCAGGCGCCGCGGCAATTCCTCGAGGTCGTTCGATGTTTGAAGGCCGGTATGGCGGACGAGCAGTCGGCCGACAGATTGCCTAAGGAATTGGTCGTCACCAACTACGGGTTCTATCGACCGCTGTTGATGGGGCTTTTCGGCTTGCCGCCGAGCGACGCCGCGCCCGGCAAGGTACCGGTGCGCGAATACTATCGCCAGGCGCTCGAAAAAATCATCGGCACGACGCCCGATGGCTTGCCCCGAGCAAGAGTCGTATTTGCCGATTCGCTGGAGCGGGTACCGGTATCGCGTGTGCCAGGCGACGCGACGAAAGCGAAAGAGGCACGGACAGGAGACCTTCGGTTGGCAGGGGCCGTTCCTGAAGAAATTATCGTCACTCACCCCTTTTTTGGCAGCGCTCAGCTGCATAAGCTCGAACATTGGGATAAAGCGTTCGGCAACGAGGTCACCCAGTTGCTTTCGCTGATCCAGACAGATCTGCCGCTGGGAGAGCCTCCTGAGCGTTATCACACTTACGAGGCCAATTCGGGCGGCCGGTCTCCCGCGCTCGACGGACGATCGGGTAAAGCGGAATCCTTCTATCGGACGATATACCAAGTGTTGACTGGCGAACATCCGACGGTATCACGCGAGGAGTTTTTGGCTCGCCTGAAAGGGCTTGGTGTGGACGCCGAACGTGGCGACAACCTGACGTTCATCACAGACGATCGCGGCATCGAGTGCCCGGACTGGCATCTCATCGCGCCATCCTTCCCAACAGACATGTTGAACAACTTCTTTAAGGAAGTGGAGCACCAAGTGGGCGGCCACGATCCCGCACTTCAGTCTATGCCGGGCGTGGAGACGACCTGGTTCTTCAACAAATTCGGCGGTGTATCCGCGGCACTCGAGCTCATCGACAAGGCCTATGACGCGTACGAAAAGGACAATCCGGGCGTGCGGCTCAAGCGTCGCATTCGGAGCGTGTGCGCGGCAACACTGGTACAAGTCGACCTCGGCCGCGACGCGCAAAGCGCTCGAGAGGCGAAGCCCGTCGTGCGCAATTTCTCGGGCAGTACCACCTACGCGTTAAGGAAGCCCCCAGAGCACGTCGATCCGAACGATTCGTACTCGTGGTGCGTACCCGAAGACGAACTCGGCATCGACAATCGGTCTGTCGAGGAGCGCATCGAACTCGGCATTGACGGCCCATATATGGGGGAGCTTCCTTGGATGAAGGTCAAGGCGGCGATGGAAGCCTCCGGCGTGAAGTTTGTCGATGCGGGAGACATGCCGCGCGTTGCCGACTATCGGATTTACACGCTTGGAGACGAAACGGCGACTATCTCCGGTCAGGAATTGCAACGAAAGGTCCGTGCTGACGCGAAGTCGTTGCTGCCGCAAGCACCCGCGTTGATCAGGTCATCCGAGCCACCGCAATTGGCGTCTTCAGCGGCTTTGGCGGCTGCGCAGGTGCCTTTCGATCCTCACGATATCGAGCGGCGGATGCACGGAAACGACGCGCTCATTCTTGCAAGTACCACCGACGACGTGCTCGAGCTTTCGAAAGCTGCGTACGCATATTTTTCGGCTCATGTTGCAAAGCACGAGCACCCCGATCGCAAGCGCATGCTTGTGCTCCTCAATGGCGGCGATCCCAGGCTCCAGATCCTCCGACGCCAATCGCGGGTCGTCTATGGAAACGGCTTGGCCGAGAAGCCGGGTTTGTTGTCGAGTGTGTACACCGATGGCGAGCATGCCTTGGCGCGTGTACGGACGCACTGGGAAGGATACCGGCGCGTGCCCGCGTCGCCGATCAATCCGTTCGATCCGTTCGACCCCGAGGCCAAGCTTATGGAGGGCAGGGCGGAGCGCCCTCGGCTGGGGGCCTTTTTCAGTTCGGCCAGGTCTGTCAACGACGAGCTGCTCCGCGGCTCCCGGGCCATCGGGCGTTTCATGGCGCAAAACGGTTTCGACATGAGTTACGGAGCGGGCTCCAAGGCGATGATGCTCCACGCCGCAAAAACCTTCGTGGATACCGTCAAGTCCCAGGATACGGACCAGCGGCTGCTGGGCGTCAGTACGCCGATGGTCATCAAGCTCGAAACCGAGGACGGTCGGTTGCCGACTTGGCTCGATATCGGGCATATCTCTCCCGACATCGTGTTGCGGATGAAAAAAATCGTGAACCCGGCGGACTTCGGTTTCGTCGATAAAGGTGGCGACGGTACGCTTCAGGAACTGGCATTCGTGGCGGCTGTGAATGCTGCCGTGCAAAAGGCGGGTGGACCGATCAGCGGCGATCCGCTGATGCGCGAAAGGACCTTCATATTGCTCAACGCCCCCATGTTGAACGGGCAGAAGCTTTACGATCCGTTCATCGAATTCTACGCACCGTGCGACGCCAAACCTCATCAGCGGTACGAAGCTGGGCGCGAGGTTCTGCGAAGGCTGGGAATCCACGAAGTCACGAGCAGCGAAGGCCATGGACTCGAGGACGATATCGCGGAGATATTGGGGCTTTGATTGGGTGCGCCGATAGGAGACAATGACGCCTTCTACGCGGGAAGCGCTGATCACGAGCAATACCCGCGCATTCGAGCGTGTTTCCGGGGTTCGATTCGAAGCTTGGATATCGCCGCAAGCCTAGCTGCGCAAGCTGTTTCCCGCGCCACGACATGACAAATAAATCGACAGCCTCACACTTCGGCGATCTTCCGCTTGCGCCCGCCACGCTCGCCAATCTTGCTCAGCTCGGCTATGTCGACATGACGCCGATCCAAGCCGCGAGCCTGCCGATTGCGCTCGCGGGACAAGACCTGATCGCGCAAGCGAAGACGGGCAGCGGCAAGACCGCGGCGTTTGCGCTCGCGTTGCTCGCGAGGCTCGATGTAGGCCGCTTGGTCGTCCAGGCGATGGTGCTGTGCCCGACTCGCGAGCTGGCCGATCAGGTCACGCGGGAAATACGGCGTCTTGCGAGAGCCGAGGAAAACATCAAGGTGCTGACGTTGAGCGGCGGCACACCGATGCGTCCGCAAACGGCAAGCCTCGAACATGGCGCGCATATCGTCGTCGGCACACCGGGGCGCATCATCGATCATCTCGAGCGAGGCAGCCTGACGCTCGATACGCTGAATACGCTCGTACTCGACGAAGCAGACCGCATGCTCGACATGGGTTTCTTCGACGACATCGCGACTGTGGCGCGTCAATGTCCGGTGCAGCGCCAGACGCTGCTGTTTTCGGCGACGTACCCGGAAGGCATCGGCAAACTGAGCCAGCAATTCCTGCGCGACCCGAAAAAAGTGGTGCTCGAAGAGCGTCACGATGACAGCAAGATTCGCCAGCGCTTTTACGAAGTGACGGAGGACCAGCGGCTGCATGCGGTCGGGATGCTGTTGAATCACTTCCGTCCCGTGAGCACGCTTGCGTTTTGCAACACGAAGCAACAATGCCGGGATCTGCTCGATGTGCTGCGTGCGCAGGGCTTTCATGCACTGGCGTTGCATGGCGAACTCGAGCAGCGCGAACGCGATCAGGTGCTGATCCAGTTCGCGAATCGTAGCTGCTCGGTGCTCGTCGCCACCGATGTCGCCGCGCGCGGTCTCGACATCGCGGACCTCGAAGCGGTCATCAATGTGGACGTGACACCCGACGCCGAAGTACACGTGCATCGGATCGGCCGGACAGGCCGGGCGGACAAGGACGGCTGGGCACTGAGTCTCGCGAGCATGGATGAGATGGGGCGCGTCGGGAACATAGAACAGGCGCAAAAGCGCGAAGTGGAGTGGCACTCGCTTGCGGAGTTGACACCCGCAAGCACCGCGCCGTTGTTACCGCCGATGGAAACGCTCCAGATCCTCGGTGGACGCAAGGAGAAGATTCGGCCCGGCGACGTGCTGGGGGCGCTCACGGGCGAAGCGGGTTTTCGCGCCGAGCAGATCGGCAAGATCAATGTGACCGAGTTTTCGACATACGTGGCGATCGAACGCGGCGTTGCGCGTGATGCGTTGCACAAGCTAGGCGCAGGCAAGGTGAAGGGGAAGAAGGTGAAGGTCCGTTTGATGGACGAGTAATAACGACTCAAAGCCGACTCCCCAACTTTCGGTACCTGCTAACGATACGAAGCGTCGCAACTGTCATGGCGGGGCAGCCATCGCACTGTGCGTTGCGGTCGATCTCGTCGATAAATACGTCAAACACATGATTGCTTAGTAGGAGACCCGATCACTCGAGATCGGCCAAATGGCCAATCAGGGGCGTTGGCGTACCTCAGGCAGTTGCCTCTCGTGCGCGCACGATCTATACTGGACGTTAACGTAATTCGTACAAAATATGTTAAAGGTAACGGTGATGAGCGTGCGAGCCTGTGATGTTGTGCCGATCAGCGAAGCGCGGGCGCGGCTGACCGAGTTGGCCGACGAAGTAGTGGGCGGCGCGGAAAAGGTCCTCACTAAAAACGGAGCCTCCTTCGTTGCGCTCGTAGATGCCAAGAAGCTCGACTACTATCACGCGCTAGAGGCTGAGCACGCGAATCTGGTGTTACTTGATGAGGCGGAAGCAGGCTTGCGCGAGTTGCTGGACGGCCGATCGGTTGGCCCCGATGACTTGATGCGCGCGTTGACGACGCCGGCGAAGCTGTGACGGCGCGGGCAGTTGTCGAGGCGGCCCCCAACTTTCTTGCTACGCTTGACGAAGCGCGACGTTTCCTTGTCGAGCAGGATGCGGAGGCGGCGCCCGCGCGCTATGCTCAGCTCCAGGCGGAGCTTGTCGAGATGGTTCAGATGCTCGGTTGGTCGCCGGGGTGCGGCCGCTACGCGCGGTTCCTGGGGGCGCACTCGGCTCAAGGCAGGTTGCACCTAGCACGAGTGCAACGTCTTGCGGCCGATGCAGCACTGCCCGATCTGCGCGAATTCGTCCTGCAGCAATACGTGGTGCTCTACGCTCACTCATCGAAGCGCGTTGCGCTGCTGGCAATCAAACACCAGCGTGAACTCACTTATTCGGCATGACACTGGTGTGGTGGCGTTCGTGAGAAGGTAGCGACAAGCTTGCCATCGAAGATGGCGGTTGTTCCGTACTCAAAGCGCTTCGGCATCCGGCACCGTCAACACGAGATCCGTCTCGGCCATCGCGACGCATGGCAAGACAAAGCCCTCAGCCTTTTCCTCTTTCGTCAGTCCAGGCCACTCGATCCGGTATCTGACGCGGCCGCTCGCCAAACGACACATACAGGTGCGGCACGTCCCGTTGCGGCACGACCTGGGCAGTCTCAGCCGGGCGGCCGTAGCCGCCTCCAAAAGCGTCAAATGCGCGGGCGCATCGAATTCCCGGCCGAGCGGTTCGATGCGCACCGACGGATAGCGGGCTATGTCGGACATGAGTGGTTTAATTGCAAGCGGCGGAGCGCCGACTGATGGATTTTGCAGCGCAGCATACCTGACAAACGACACAAGACGACACGAGCCGATGCAACCGCGGTCTGAGACAAGCATCGCTGTGAAACTTGCTTGTCGCCGCAAAACGCCTAAAGTACATCCAACGGTCGGAATTCTGTCATTTTCCGCCGTGTCAGCCCGCGCTGTCTTCAAGAAGGCAGCAATCCCCGCACGGCGCGGTTCGGTGCTTTCGTCATGGCAAAGGCGAATCCCATGCAGATCAGTTTTCCGAACGAAATTCCCGAATATTCGGCGCGCGAGTTGACGCTGGCGTTCCCGGCACTCGTCGACGGGGAGCGTGTGCAATGCGAGATCACGGCAGAGGCGCTGGAAGACCACTTCGGCGCAGCCTCCCCGCGGCTCGAGGACATGGTCGGCGCCTTCGACGCGCATCGCGCGCGCATCGAAGCGGCAGCCCGCCGTTTACTGTCCGAGACGCGCGCCCAATGCGCCGTCCTGAGAAGCGGTTACGTACGCTTTTACGAAGCGAACGCCCGCGCCTGAAGCGCGGGGGACCGACGATTCACCGAATGCGCGCGGCCTTGTGCCGCGCGCATCGTCATTCCGAGCCGAGATAGAAGAATCGGAACAGAAAGACTGCCGCAATGATCCAGACGATGGCTTTCACTTGGCGAGCGCGCCCCGTAAACAGCTTCAGTCCGGCGTAGGAAATGAATCCGAACGCCACGCCATTGGCGATGGAATAAGTGAACGGCATCAGAAGCGCGGTCAACGCGGCCGGAACGACCTCGGTCGCATCGTCCCAGGGCAACTCGACGAGCTCGCGCAGCATCAGGCACGAGACATACAGCAGCGCGGGCGCCGTTGCGTAGCCCGGCACCACGCCGGCCAGCGGCGCAATGAAAAGGCAGGCAAGAAAGAGCACGGCGACCGTGATGGCCGTGACGCCGGTCCGGCCGCCGGCTTGGACGCCCGAGGCACTTTCGATATAGGCCGTGGTGGACGACGTGCCGAGCACCGAGCCGGCGACGATGGCGGTGCTGTCGGCCAGCAGCGCCTTGTTGAGCCGATCCATCTTGCCTTCGACGAGCAGCCCGGCCCGATTGGCCACGCCCATCAGCGTCCCGGTGGCATCGAACAACTCCACGAGGAAGAACACCAGAATGACATTGATGACCCCAGTCGACAGCGCACCGGCGATATCGAGGTGAAAGAGCGTTGCATCGATCGAGGGCGGCGGAGAAACGATGCCGTGGAACTGATTGCCGGCGAAGAAGAACGACAGCACCGTCACGGCGAGGATGCCGATGAGAATGGCACCGCGCACGCGCAGGAAGTCCAGCGTGACGATCAGGAAAAAGCCGATCGTGGCGAGGATGACGGGCGGCTTGTGCAGATCGCCGAGCGTTACCAGTGTGGCGGGATTGCCGACCACGATGCCGGCCGTTTTCAGCGAAATGATGGCAAGGAAGAGCCCAATGCCGCCTGTAATGGCGGCACGGATCGAGTGCGGAATGCCGCCCACGATCATTTCGCGCACGCGCAAGAGCGTGACGACGAGAAAAAGGCAACCCGAGATGAAAACGGCCCCAAGCGCGGCTTGCCACGTAAAGCCCATGCCTTTCACGACGGTATAGGCGAAATAGGCGTTGAGGCCCATGCCTGGCGCGCAGGCGATCGGGTAATTCGCATAAAGACCCATGATGAGCGTGGCCAGCGCCGAGACGAGGCAAGTGGCCACGAACACCGACTCCTTCGGCATGCCGGCATCGCCCAGAATGGCCGGATTGACGAAGATGATGTAAGCCATCGTCAGAAACGTGGTGAGTCCGGCAAGCAATTCGGTGCGCAGATTCGTGCCGGCTTCCTCGAAGCCGAAATACCGTTTTGCCGATTCCAGCAAGGGGAAGGCTTTCACTTGTTCCATGGACGCTGTGTCTCCTGATGCGGTGCGGTACGACGTCGAATGCGGTGGGTCCCACTGTACACAGCCGATATACCGATACCAGCTGCCAGGCGTAATAGCGACTATTTGAGCCGCGCCATCGCTCTCGCATCGAACATGCCCCGAAAATCAGGCGGCGCGCGCCCTAGCGGCGGCTGAGCAGGCTCTCCAGGACATCGATCGGGAGCGGGAAAACGATAGTGGAGTTTTTGTCGGCAGCGATTGTAGTGAGTGTTTGCAGATATCGCAATTGCATGGCCTGCGGCTGCCGAGCGAGCGTCTGCGCGGCTTGCAACAGTTTTTCCGACGCTTGCAGTTCGCCGTCCGCATGGATCACCTTGGCGCGGCGTTCGCGTTCGGCTTCGGCCTGGCGCGCGATGGCGCGAATCATCGTTTCGTTGATATCGACATGCTTGATTTCCACGGTCGAGACCTTGATTCCCCACGCGTCGGTCTGGGAATCGAGCGTCTTTTGAATATCGGCGTTCAATTGCTCGCGTTCCGCCAGCAGTTCGTCGAGCTCATGCTTGCCGAGAACGGCTCGCAGCGTCGTCTGCGCAAGCTGACTCGTCGCTTCGAAAAAGCGCGCGACCTGAATGACCGCCTTTTCGGGATCGACGACCCGGAAGTACACGACCGCATTGACTTTGACCGACACGTTGTCGCGAGTGATGACGTCTTGCGGCGGCACGTCGAAGACGATGGTGCGCAAATCCATACGTACGGCTTGCTGGATCACAGGGGCGATCAGTACGAGCCCGGGGCCTTTCACTTTCCAGAACCGGCCCAGCGTGAAGACCACTCCGCGTTCGTATTCTCGAAAAATACGGATCGAGGACGCAACGAGCACGATCGCGAACAGAATGAGCAGACTGCTGAAGCCGAAGGTAAATCCGATCATTACGATTCTCCTGTGGGGACGACGATCAGCACGAGCCCATCGCGGCGAGTGACGCGCACGCGCGTGCCAGCGGGCAGGGCGGCCTGTGCGCGTACGCGCCAGCGCTCGCCGTGTACGCGTGCCCATCCTGTCATTCCTTCGCTCTCGGGCGATCCGCTTAGCGCCGGCGACAGACCGTCGTCGATCACCTCGCCGACGCTGCCAATCATTGCCTCGGCTCCCGTTACGACGGGCCGGCGTCTCGCCTTGAGCGCGAACCGGGACATGAGGAAGACGAACGCGATGCCTGCCGTGAGCAGCGCGGCGATGACTGGCAATGGAATGCCGTAACCGGGGACGTCGGTATCGATCAGCATGAGCGCACCGGCCGCGAACGCGACGATGCCGCCAAAGCCGAGCGCGCCGAAGGTCGGCAGGAATGCTTCCGCGATCAGGAAGGCGATGCCGAGAAATACGAGTGCCAGGCCGGTGTAGTTGATCGGCAGCAGTTGCAGCGCAAAGAGGCCGATCAGCAGGGAAATTGCGCCGGCCACGCCGGGCAATACGAATCCTGGGTTTGCGAATTCGAAGAAAAGCCCGTACACCCCGATGGTCAGCAAGATCAGCGCAACGTTCGGATCGGTGATGACGGCAAGCAAGCGGCTGCGCCAGTCAGGCTCGAGGATGACGACGTTGGCATGCGATGTGGCGAGGCGGTGAGCGCCGGTCGAGGTCTCCACCGTACGACCGTTTGACTTCGCCAGCAGGTCTTGCAGGTCGTTCGCGATGAAATCGACGACGTGCTGTCCTGCGGCGTCGCCGGCAGGCAGGCTTGCCGCATAGCGGACCGCATGTTCGGCCCATTCGGCGTTGCGCCCACGCATTTGCGCGAGGCCGCGGATATAGGCCACAGCGTCTGCCATGCGCTTGCGCGCTTCTGTCGATTGCGTATCTGACGGCAACGGTGTGGACGCGGCGGAGGCAGCTTCGGTGTTCGCGTCGTTGGGACGGTCGCGCGGCGCTGCGGCGGGTGTGGGCGGCGATCCGGGGCTCCCGCCCACACCTATTTCGATCGGCGTGGCAGCGCCAAGGTTTGTGCCGGGAGCCATTGCCGCGATGTGGCTTGCATAGACGATATAGGTTCCCGCGCTCGCGGCGCGTGCGCCACTCGGGGCGACGTACGCGGCGACCGGCACCGGCGATGCCAGGATCGCCTTGATGATCTGACGCATCGACGTATCGAGCCCACCGGGGGTGTCCATCTCCAGGACGAAGAGTTCGGCCCGATCATGGGCCGCTCGGGCAAGGCCTCGCATGATGAAGTCCGCACTGGCCGGCCCAATGGCACCCGCCACCGTCGCGACGACGACTTCGTTCGCGTTGGCTGGCGTACCGGCGACTGCGCAAGCGAGGCACACCGCGAGCAAGGCGAGTGCCCTGCCGAACGGTATCGAAACGAATCGTGCCACGTGCGCGGGCGTCCCGGCAAACGGGCCGCGGGGGCGCTGCGGGAACAGGCGGGTTTCCATTTTTTTCATCCGGCGCCCTCCGAGACGCCGCCGCCGGCGGCGAAAGGCCGCGCAGCTAGCTAAAGCTTAGGATGGATCGGCACGCAGCGTAAGGGACAGTTCATAAAGCGCTGTATCGCTTCTGAGTTCCATGCATATTTCATTGGCGAATCGCGGGTGCCATGAGTAGCAGCACCGCGATCGATTTTCATATTGCGATGCCATAGGTTTACGTCTATAACGCATGGCAAGCCGCATTGGTGTTATGTTTAACGACCGTGCGCGGCACTAAAAAAGACAATCAGACCTTGTCGCACCTTCGCGCCTGCGAATCGAAGAGGCAAATACGGCTATGGCCGTTTCGGCCTCAACGCTTGCAGCGTCCTCTTTAGGGCAACGACCGTTGCGCCGGTCTTCTTCCGCCCTCGGGACACCTCGATTTTTTGTGGCACCACGAATACGAACGCTTTCTCCACCGCCGGTATTCCTGCCCGGATTCCGGTGGGGGATAACGCATTGTCATCGATTTCGCATCAAAACCGAATTTCATGAGGGGGCGAATCATGGCTACACCCATAGGACCGCTGTTCGCCGCAGGCAATCAGGTCATCACGAAGTCGGGGCATACGATCAGCTACTGGCCCGATGCTCACAACGAAATGCTTCAGCGCGCGGGACAGGCGCCGATTTACTACTGGCTTCCCGAACAGGTCATGCTCGCGAAAAAGGACAATGGCGACTACAAATTCGGAATGGTCCACTTCGTAGGTATTCGTTCGCATGACACGACGGTGGGTGAGTCGAGCGATGACAACGAGGTGGCCGGCGGTCTGCTGACGTTCTCGACGGTAGCCGCGCCGCCCGCCGATGTGCTGAACGAAGCGCATCAGCAACTGACGGACTTCGTGCGCAACAACAGCAATCCGCTGTGGGCTTATACGAGCCGGCTCACGCCGCAGTTCATCTTCGTGCCGATCGTCGACAACAATTGCGTGCTCTCGAATACGCTGCCGGGCGCGGACGGTGGCGTGCCCGCGGCGACCCCGGGGAAAAGCGGTGTTGCGGGCGCACCGCCCGTGATTTCGGCGCTTCGCTCGGCCCCTCCCATGCGCGCCATGCCGCGCAGCGTGCCCGTCAGCTACCGCGGCTCCAACATCGACCCGATGTACGTGCGGCTGGACGGACAGGGCAAAGGCACGATCGACCCGAACGCCGACAAGCCGTTCAGCGCGCTCTTGGGGAGCATTCCTGCCGCCGTCGTCTACAACGGCTTTCACATGGGCACCGCCCCGATGTTCGTGACGGAGAACATGCAAGTCCGGGTCGTGAGTCCGATGATGACGATCGACATCGTCGGCGACTGGGACCGCATTCAGCGGCACTTTTCGGCGGCCGCGCATGCGGGCGGCCTGATCTGGAGTGCCGACGTCAAGGTTCAGTTCGACAGCCTGCGCGAAAGCGGTGACATCGAAGTGCATACGTTCGTCGATCAATCGCTGCCTGGTGCGCAGCAGTTGCAGGACTACATGGACAAGCGCAGCGACCTGATCTTCAACAAGTTCATGGACGCGGCCAAGCAAGTGATCTTCGATCCCGCGCCATTCAACGAGCAGCCCGCGGAAGCGAGCAGCGGCCTGCTTGGTGGGATCTTCGGCGGTTTCGGCGGCGCATTGAAGGTCCGTCAGCAAGAAACGCATCTGCATCTCGAGTATCACGAGACGAAGGAAATGGCGTACCTGCAGCCCTATCAGGTCAACGGTACGCTCGATGGCATCGCCGATGCGATCAAGGCCGATCCGTCGAAAGAGAAGATCTACTTCACGAACGTCGACCTGACCGACTGGGACCGGAAGGTCTCACGAATCGTGAAGCCCGTCGTGAACTGGCCCGATCCGGCGCAGAAGTGGGTGGGGGAACCTGTGGCATTCATCTCCGTGCAGACAGGCTACCCGAACGCGGCAGGCGCGCTCGAATGGGACGGGCACGTCTTCGGCGCGGCTGACGGTGCGAACGCGCAATGGAACATGGCGGTTGCGATGAAGCAGGCGACGGACGTAACGAATGCGCCGGCCGGCTGGGCACCCGACAAGCTTTTCCTCAAGCGGCAGATCCACTTCACCGAGCCGCCGAGCGAATTCGAGAATCCGTTCGCGCGCGTCCAGGTCGAAAAGAATATCGTCGATCTCGATCCGACCGATCTCGGCACGCCCGATAACAACATCACCGTCGAGGTGCGCGTGGAGGAAGCGGGAACGTTGTCGGTGGGACCGATCTGCCTCGGTGCGACGCTGACCGACAACACGCAGTATGTCGAAGTCACGATGCGCGCGCTCGGCAAACGTGACGACGGCAAGGACCGCGATCCCGTGAAGTTCACGTTCAAGTACGACGATCAGGATCAGCCCCGCTATTGGCTCGTCTATACGGGGCAAAAAGGCTTCGTGCCGAAATTCGAGTATCAGGTGCGCGTTGTCGTGAAAGGTACCCTGTTCAGCCACGGCCAGGAGTGGTCGACCAAGACGCCGATATCGACCGGCGGCAGCGGCGGCTTGATGATTACGGTGCCGACACCGGACGATCCGAACGTCATCACGAAGGATGTGCCGCTGTCCGCATTCGCGCCTGCGCCGACGCAAGCGGCTGCCGGTGCTGCAGGAAGCACACCGGCCAAACCGCCTTCGACGCCACTGCATGCGGTACCGCCGCCCACCACGCCCGTGAGGGCCGGTGCCCAAGGGCGCGGGTATGACGACGTCTCCGGGTGGAACAGCGCGCCGCCGAAAACGGGGACCTCGTCGCGCGCGGCAGGCGCGGACGTCGACGGCCATGTGACGTTCGGCTCGTATCTGCCGTCGAAGAGCGCATGAAGGCACGATCATGTTCGTGCATCCCGCACCGCCTGCGACGCCAGTCTCGAGGCTGGGCTGGCGTCGCCTGATCGGGCCATCGGGCGAGCGGCTCCTCGTTCGTCCGGGTGATGGCGAGCCTTGCCTGTGTGTCCGGGAGAGCCTCTGTCTTGCCCGCGACGGCGCAGGGCGTCCGCGTGTAGCGTTGACGCTCGTGCTTGCGCGTGCACCCACGCCGGCCGATGCGTCGATCGCGCCGTTGGTCGTGGGCGGCTCGCTATCGATGATCTGCACGCTTGCCCCCGAGGCCGACGCGTTCGCGTATGCGGAGCAACGGCTGAGCGAGCCGTGCGCGGGCGTATTCATCCGTGCGGGCGCCGCGTTCTTGCGCGACGCGCAGCGCGTCTACCGGTCGTTTGCGCTGCTGGGGCGCGGCGATCGCATCGCGCTGGGTGCGTACCTCGGTGCGCACGAAGCCTTGGACGCGCTGCACGCATTCGACGGCACGCCCTCATCGCTGTGGGCCGGCGCGAAAATCGAGGGGCCGCAGCCGGTACCGATCCCCGCGACGACGCTCGATCAACTGCTCGGCGGCGTGCTCGACGGTCTCGACAGACGCGATTACATATCGCTTGTCATCACGCACGCCGACGGGACGACGCAGCGCGCGCCGTGGCTCGCCGCCAACTTGAAGACGGGCGATAGCGGAGCTTCGCGCGACGCGAAGCCCGGCATTGCGATGATCGCGATGTCGCATCAGTTCATGTCGATCCCGCAAGCCATGACGCCCGCCGCTGCGCACGCGCCTGCCGCGGCTTTGATTCCCGGCGGCGCGTCAGCGCACGGCACCCGCATCGACGACCATACGCAGTTCTGGCTATTGGCCGACGCCCATTTTCCTGTTACGCCGACGGACGGCGATAGCGATACGGCGGGACAACATCTGCCGCTGATCGACCAGCCGTCTGGCGGTTATTGGAAGGATGCGCTCGACGCGAGCATTTTTTGGTATGCGCCAACGTTCGAGCTTGTCATGCCGACGCCGCGCGACGACCCGGCGAGTGCATCGTTCGCATTCATCTATACGGCGACCGGTGCAACGCTGGGCGCGGGAGGATTGAAGCCTGGTGTCTCGGCGACGCTGCGGGTCACCGTCGCTGCGCAGATGCCGGCCGCCGCGACGGCAGCGCTTGCGTCCCTATCGAGTGCGTCGCGGCGACAGGTGCCGCTCGGCGGTTTGTGTGCCGCGCTCGAACTCACGTACCGTCAAAGCGGAGCCCAAACGCCATCGGTACAGCGTTTTCCCGGCACGGTCGTGCAAAACGGCAACGTGCTCGCGGTGTCGATCGCGCTGCTCGACGATTGGGCACGCCTGGCTTACAGCGCGCTCGCGTACCCGGGCGGTGACGGCGGCACCGCCGCGCGCCTCGTCATCGATTACACGTTTTCCGCCTATCAAAACGTGTTCGTCGGCTCCGACGTGCAGATCGTTGCCGGAGGCAAAGTGGTCGAAACGGCGGTCGTGCAAAGCCGCGCGGAGTTGCCGCCGGTGATCGACAGGCCGTTCGTCGTGGCGAAGGAATTGGCCGTGGTCGGACCCACGGCGTCTGTCAGCTATCACGTCGAGCAGCCGAACGCCGGCGCGCAGCGTGCGCCCGTCCTTTCAGCCATCGGGGTCCATGCCGTCGCTCCTGTGTCGAATGCGATCGGCAGTGTTCATGCCGTTGCGCCGCTGTCGGGTGGGGCGGGCAGCGTTCATACGGCAACGAGCATCGTTCCGGTCGTGCAGCCGGCGCCGATTCTGACACCGCAGATTCCCATCCGTCGGCGCCTGATGACGCGCTCGATGCTGCGCGAGAACGCGATCGACCTGGCGTTTCCTTGCGCACAGTACGGCACGCAATACGCGCAGCAAGGCTCTGACGGTCAGCTTGCCTCGGTCGGATGTCAGGACGCGTTCCGGCTCGGCGATACGCCGACAAAGGCATTCGCGGAAGTCGACGCGTTACATGACCCGGCGTACCGCGTCTATCGATCGCTGCAACAGCCCGGGCGTTTTCTCGTGATGCCAACCACGTATCGCGCTGGCCGGTATTCCCTCCTCGACGGCGACAAGGCGTTTCGCCCCATGCTGATGGTCTATGGCGTGCTCGACCCCGATCCGGCCAACGATCGTTACTTCATCGCCGCGACGCTCGTCGCCGATGTGTCCGCGTGCAAGATGGCGCTGTTGCGCCGCGCACTTTGCGATCAAGTGCCGGCCAATGTCGTGCCGAGCATCGTCTTGCCGACCGATCCGTTCGTCGGCGCAACGCTCTCTTATGCGTGGGCTGTGCCGGCCGGGGTGGCCACGCCCGAGTGTTTGAATGCCGTCGATGCGATTACGGTCACGATGTCTATGTCGATGACCGATGCGGCGATCTTGACCGCGCAGATCGAGCGCAACGGCGTGGACGGCAGTGTCACATTCACGTTGGCTGACGGCACGGTGTTCACCGCGGCGCTCAGTCTCTCCGGCGATGTCGTCGGACCCGCCGATACGGGGCCGGTCGTCGGCAAGTCCGCCAGCGGTCAATGGCGGTTGACGAACCGAACGCAGCAGCCCGTCAACGTGCTCGATGCGGCGTCGATCGACGCAAACGGCAACGTCGTCGTGGCGGCGATCAATGCGGTGCTGGCGCCCGGTGCGTCGATGCCCGTACAGGCCGCCGCGGGCACCGTAACGTTGCTGGCCGAAGCTCGGCTCGCTGCGGCGACGACGATCGACGAAGTCGATGTGTTCGTCGAAAACGTCACGGTGACGGTCACGTTCATCAATCAGGTGAACTTCGGCAATCATCAGCTGACCGCGCTGAGCGTGCGCGCGAAGATGAAGGCAAGCGATCACGTCGAGGAGACCGTACTGGGTGAAGCGGCGGTGGCGACGGTCACGTTCACGCTGCCGATCACGAACTATCTCGCACAGCAAGTGCTGCAGTTCATGCTTGTGAAGACGACGCCAAGCGCGACGACCGAGACCAGTTGGTGCGACTGGGATCTGAGTCGAGGCGCGGTGATTGGCATCACCGCCGATCGGCTGTGATGCGTTGACAACCTAAGGAGTAGCGGTCATGGGACAAGGACTCTCTCTGCACATCGGCTTGAACAGCGTCGATGCGTCGAAATACAACGGCTGGCCGGGCACGCTCGCGGGGTGTGTCAACGACGCCAACTCGATGCAGGCGATCGCTGTTGCCCAAGGATTTACGCCAACGCAGCTGATCACCGAGGCCGCGACGGCCGATGCGATTCTGACTGCGATCGGCCAGGCTGCGCGCGCGTTGAAATCGGGCGATACGTTCCTGATCAGTTATTCGGGGCACGGTGGCCGTGTGCCGGATCCGACCGGCGATTCCCCCGACGGCATGGACGACACATGGGTCGCGTACGATCGCATGGTGCTTGGGCACGAGCTCTACAACATGTGGAGTCAGTTCCAGAGCGGTGTGCGCATCGAAGTGTATTCGGACAGTTGCCATAGCGGCACGGTGATCCGCGATCTGATCGTGACGAACAACCTGCCTTTCCTCAGTGCGCCCACGTCGATGCCGCTGCGCGGCGTGTCGCGGCGCGGGAACGATCGAGCGGCGCAGGCATTCAACACCGTGTATGCCGCCGCGATTACGCAGGAGCGGGCGGTACGCGATGGTCCGGAGAAACTGGCGCCGGTGTTCGGACGCTCGATTCCCTCGGAGCTTGCGCTGCAGCTTTACAACAGCAACTTGCAGGCGTATGCAGCGCGGCAATGGGCAACGGCGCGAGGCGAGCCAACGGCCACCGTCATTCTGATCTCGGGTTGTCAGGACAATCAGGTGTCGCAGGACGGCGAGCGCAACGGCTTGTTCACGGAGAAGCTCTTGAATGTCTGGAACAGCGGGGCATTTACGGGGAACCTTCCGCAGTTTCACAAGGCGATCGTTGCGCTGATGCCGGCGACGCAAACACCGAACTACTTCTCGGTCGGGCCGGACGATGCCGCTTTTACCGCGGCGCGGCCGCTGACGCCCGTGACGGCGGCGGGCACGGGCGATACCTCGCAACAGCCTGCCACCCAGCAGACGGCACCGGCGATCACAGGACCGGGTTCGGTCCAGCGCGGCGCGCAGCCGCCGACGTTTCAGGTGACGACCGGTTCGAACCGCTATTACGCCGTGGAGCTGGCGGCCGACCCCGCGCTTTTCGGCGATAGCAACGCGCGCCAATCGTCGAACTTTTATGCTTCGTGGAACGATTCCGATGCGCAAGCGCGGATGACGGATCCGAGTTACACGCTATCGAGTGCGGCATGGGATGCGCTATCGCCGAATGACAAACTCTATTATCGGGTTCTGTCGACGTCGAGCGCCGATCCACAATCGTGGGATAACTACATGGTATCGGTGACCGATGGAGATGCAGCGGCGGCGGCGCCATCGTTCTCGGTGCTCGCGAGCGATACGTCGACGGACACGACGGAGGCGGGGGCGCAGGACACGGCTGTTACGGCCTAGTTCGGCTGCGGGGAGTGCGAGAAGAGTGAGAAAGCGCCGGTTTGCCGGCGCTTTCTTTCATCTGAAGCCGCTTAATGCGAGCGTTGAATGCCGGGGTACGGTCATCGGTTGGTCGAAGACCGACCTACCGCTTGTCGGTCATCCGCTCCCATCCGTGCCGAACAGCGGCCTTGAAGCGCTCCCAGGCGCTTTCCGGATAGCGTGTTTCCCAATGTTTGCGCGCATGGGCCTCGACTTGAGACCAATCGCGTCCGTGATTTTGTTCGTCCTGCGCGACCGACATGCCGTGGATATATGCGCGGCGATAGTCATCGTAGGGCGCGTCTGCATTCGCATAACGGCTGTCATAGTCTCGGCGGAATTCTTCGTCGTATTCACTATCGTCGCTGAACGGCGTATCCATGCCCGGGTCGCCGGCGTATCCGGCACCGGGGGTGTACTGTGATCCCGACGCCTTCACCCCCTCGTCGCGCCATCGATCTGAATCAGACGGACTGCCTTCCGACTCGCGAGCCGTGCCAGCAGACTGCGGCTCTCTCTCGAAGACGTCAGAAGCATCGCCTGGAACGCCAGAGGAGAGGCCCGGTTGCCCGGGTTCGTTGCTGCGAAGGGGCGTGCGGTCATCCGTGCGCGTCGATACTTGCTGCATGCGGCTGCTCGGAGCCGGCATCGATGAGGGTGTGGCATGAGGCGTCGGCGTTCCGCCAGCAGCGGGAATATTGCCGACGGAGGCCGCGGTTCCTTCGGTCGTATTCGTCGATTGGTGCTGTTGCTGCCCGAGCGACTGCTGCGGCGCGGATGCCAGCGGCGACTCCGTCCGGCTCGTCATCGTGCGCTCTTCATCCTGTGCCCGCCGCGACTGTTCGTCCAGGCGATCGCGCCACGCTTTGGCTCGTTCTGCGATGTCGTCCGCACCGGTCCGGCGCATGACGTCGCACGCGAGATCGGTTTGCACTTCCGGTACATCGACGCTGACGATCGCGCCGCCTCGCCGTATGACTTCTCGATAATCTTCCGTCTCGGGCGGATACTCGCCGGGCTTGAAAAGCCTGGAGAACAATTGTTCGAGTTGATCGAAGACCGGCTTTTCGCGGCGCACCTCGGTTCCCCCGGGAGCGTAGACGCGCGGGCCGCCGGTGGACGACGTGCCAACCGAAGCCGCGTAAATCGAAATGTCGGCCTGCGACAGACCGGCTTCAGTCAGCGCACGCTGTGCCGCGCACGCATCGGCATAGCCGTCATAAACCCCTACGACGGTTTGTCTCATGATCGCCTCCTCCCGGCTTGGCTACGGCCTATCCGTATCCGGATGGTGGGATAGCCGCAACGGACGTGCCTATATCGGTCAGAGGAAAATTGCTTTTCGAGCTTGCTTTTCGAGCTTGCTTTTTCGAGCGGGCCATTCGCGCTCACAGGGGTATGATCGTGCTTTAAATCAGCTCGATCCGGCATGCTCGCGCTCAAACTGACGCTTGTTCCGCTCTTCTTGGCTATCGTTTCAATGTCGGGCAGGTGGTGGGGGCCGTCGATTGCTGGATGGTTAGCCGGTTTACCCGTAGTCGCCGGGCCGATATTGTTCATCCTTGTGCTCACGCATGGCCCTGTCTTCGGCGCGCATGCTGCTACGCTTTCCCTCTCTGCGATCCTCGCATCGGAAGCATTCAATTTCGCCTATGCGTGGAGCTGTCGCTCCCATTCGTGGCCGATAGCGTTAGCTGCCGGCCTGGTTACGTGGTTCATGTCTGCGTGCGGGTTGTCGATCCTGCCGGCATCGCCTGCCTGGGCCATCACCGCAGCCCTCGCTGCTGTGAGCTTCGGCCAGTTCTTCTTACCGCGCAGTTCGTCCAGCGCCGCAGGCGCAGCGCTTCAGCGCTCCGACTTGATCGGTCGGATGGTTGCAGGCGCGGTCCTGTCGCTGCTGGTTACTTCCTTGTCTGGTCGACTGGGCGCCGCTTGGAGCGGTTTGCTCGCGGTCTTTCCGCTGCTCGGAATCGTCTTGTCGGTCTCATCGCACCGCGCGTATGGACCAGACTTTGTGATTTCGCTGCTGCGAGGCATGGTACTCGGCAGATTCTCGTTTGCGGCTTTTTGCTTGCTGCTCGCGTTCTCGTTGCCTTATCAGCATCCGGCTGTGGCGTTCTCGGAGGCGTCACTGTTGGCGATGATCGTGCAGTGGGGCACCAGGCGATTAGCAACCATGCCGCGCGCAAAGAGTTCGGCGACGAACGTCGTTGCTACCGATTGAGTCGAGCGAGGTTCCTAGCGATCGCCCTGCTTAAAAGATGGACCGCTTGCTCAGGGTGGTCAACCATTCGAGGGACAACGTGCCGGCGAGTGAATTGCCATTGGCATCGAGCCCGGGCTGGAGTTGACCCGGTTTCGTGGACACCTATCCTTTGGAACAGGAGGTGCCTGCCATGGGAAAGCACCACAACCCCTACGCGCCGGAATTTCGGGCGCAGATGGTCGAGTTGGTCAAAGCCGGCCGCTCGCCAGAAGAGCTTGCGCGCGAGTTCGAGCCGACAGCGCAAACGATCTACAACTGGGTGGCACAAGCCGATCTCGACACCGGCAAACGGCATGACGGCTTGACGACGGCGGAGCGCGAAGAGCTGACGCGCTTGCGCCGCAAGGTTCGCCAACTTGAGCTTGAACGAGAGATCCTCTCAAAAGCCGCGGCCTGGTTTGCACGGGAGACCGGAACGGTGCCCGAAAAGGGTTCGAATTCATGAAAGCGAACCAGGCCACATTGCCCATTGCGACGATGGCGCG
>NZ_JAAAYE010000049.1 GCF_013282575.1 Paraburkholderia sp. NMBU_R16 | reverse complement strand
TTATCTTTCGCCAGCAGAGTTCGCGGCGAAACATCGGGCAACAGCGGATGCTCCTGCCGCTTTCCAGGAGCTGGTTTAAAGGGACTTTGCTAGAAGCCGACTGGCCCTACCGAAGGGGGCAGGTCAGCGCAATCGACGGGATTGCTGCGCAGATGAGGTCCGATTCACCGACTCCCTCGCTTCAGCTGTGGCCATCTGAACCTCGCTTGATCAGGACTTGCTGTAGACGCGCTTGCGGGTCTGTTCGAGGTGGCTAAGAATGTCATCGAGCTTCGAGGGGTCGCTGACGAATCGCTGCATCCCCTTCATTCCTTCGTCGGCCATCTCCTTGGTCATGTCCCGGTCGTAAAACTGAGCCACACCACCCGTCGTCCCTGACAGGATTTGAAACCCGATCTTGGCAATCGGATCGTCGGGCATGGCCGCTTTATTATTGGCGGGCAATGTACCTACTCCTTTGGCGAGTGCCGCGTCGTTATCCGGTTGACCCATGAACGCGAGGAACTTGCGTGCATCGGCCTTGTTGGCTGCCCGCATCGGAATGTTCAGGCATTCGGCCGACCCATCCTCCGCGGGCGTGACTTTTGGATCCACGGTCGGGAACCTGAAGAAGCCGGTTTGGGCTTTCGTAGCCGGAGGGAGCCCTGGGGACAGAAAGGTTCCCATGAGCATCATGGCCGCCTGCCCTTGGCTGTAGAGCGGCTGGACGGAGTCCAGGCTATACGAAAGCGGATTGTCGATGAAGTACTTGTTGTCGATCAGCGTTTTCCAGGACAGATACACGTTCTTTACGCGCGCATCGGTGTAGGGAATCTCCCCGTTCATCAACTTCATATGGAAGTCGTAGCCGTTCATGCGCAAGTCGAGATAGTCGAACCAAGCAGCGAGTGTCCACGAATCCCGACCGCCCACCGCGATCGGCGCGATACCGGCGGCTTTGAGCTTCTTGCAATCGTCCAGAAATGCTTGCCAGGTCGTCGGTTCGCCTTTGATTCCGGCCTTCTCGAACAGGTCTTTTCGATAGTAGACGCCCCACGCGAAGTACTGCGTTGGCATCGCATACTGCTTGCCGTTGTACGAGGATGGAGTCTTCAGTGACGCGAACTGTGTATTCCAATCGTTCTTTTGCCAGTCGGCCGACAGATCGTCGAGCAGGCCGCGTTTCGCGTAGTAGGCCATGCGCTCGCCCTCATGCCAATTGATCACGTCCGGGGCCACCGACGTCAGCCATGCCGGAAGTTGAACCTTGTATGTTTCCTCTTCCACGAAGGCGACTTTTGTGCTTACCCCCGGGTTGGCCTGCTCGAACTGCTTGATCAGGTTCTCCCAGACAACACGCGTCTCCGCTCCCTTGAAAGCAATGTTCAATTGAAGCGTGCCGGCGCTAGCGGAGGCAGCGACGGACAGCGCGGCACTCAGGACTGAAAGTCCAATGATTCGTTTCATGGATGTCTCCGAACGTTGTTTTACTGAAGCTTCGGTACTGCACTGCCGTCGGCGGTAAATACGTGGCAGGCGCTGGAATGGAAGCGAACCGCGATACGCGTGCCAGGCTGATAGGTCACGTCGCCTGGCTGCTTGGCGACAACCGTGGTCCCGGCGGCCGGTTCGCCGAGATGCAGATAGCTGTGTTCGCCCAGGCGCTCGACCAGTGTGATCTTGCGCCGAAGCGTTTGTATCGTACTGTTCGGGCCTTGCTCACTCTTGGCGCCGCTATCGACCACATGGTCGAAGTGCTCCGGACGGATGCCGAGTTGCACCGGTTGACCGACACGCAACGAGGAGGCGTCCACTTTGGCCAGTACATCGTCGTTGGACTGGTCCAGCCTTGCGACAATCCCGTCGTTGCTTAACGAATGGACGGTCGCCCCGAGAAAATTCATCTTGGGGCTGCCGATGAATTCCGCAACGAACCGACTGTTCGGACGGTGATAAAGCTCGAGGGGGGACCCAACTTGAGCGATGCTTCCAAATCGCTCGGCATCTGCGCCAGCGCGCAATAGAACGATCTTGTCTCCGAGCGTCATTGCCTCGACTTGATCGTGCGTCACATAGACCGTGCTCGCTTGTGTGAACTGACGATGGAGTTTAGCGATCTCGACGCGCGTCTGGCTGCGGAGCATGGCGTCGAGGTTCGAAAGCGGCTCATCGAACAAGAACACACCGGGCTCCCGTACGATGGCGCGGCCGATTGCAACGCGCTGACGCTGTCCGCCCGAGAGCGCGGCCGGTTTTCGTTTCAGCAATGCGTCGAGTTGCAGGGTTTTGGCCGCCGTTCGGACCTTGCTTTCGATTTCACCGGCGGGTAGCCCCGACAGTTTCAAACCGAAGCCAATGTTCTCTTCGACCGTCATGTGAGGAAACAAGGCGTAGCTCTGGAAGACCATTGCCACTCCCCGCTTGGCAGGAGGTATTGCGTTGACAATGCGCCCACCGATTTGAACGTCGCCCGCTGTCGCGTCTTCGAGCCCGGCGATGATGCGCAGCAGTGTCGATTTACCGCAGCCCGACGGTCCGAGGAAGACGCAAAACTCGTTCTCGCCGATATCGAGGTCGATTCCGCGCAGTACGGGCGCGTGGTCTCCGTATGCTTTCGCCACGCCTTTCAGTGAGATGGCCGCCATGTCTCCGTCCAATATGATTTAACGTTACACCATCAGGCATTTAAAAAAGGCCGCGAGGCCTGTCCGGATGTAACCTTCCCTGTTGTCCGACCGGACTCTACGCCGGATTTTTAACCAGCGCAATAGGTTTTCTACCGATCGCGAGTTGACAACCTTTGCCTGCGCCGATTGAATGTGGCGTCGCGCAAATTTCGGCGCCCCGCTACGAAACCATTCGCCATGAGCAGCAAACATTTCCCCCCCGCCGTCACGATCAGAGAGGTAGCGGAAGACGCCGGCGTCTCCGTCATGACGGTATCGAATGTGCTGCGTGGGCGCGGGCGCGTAGGGAAAGAGACACGGCAGCGCGTACTCGAGGCAGTGGAACGACAAGGCTATCGCCCCAACTTGACGGCGCGCGCGCTCGTCGAGCGCAAAGCTCCGACGCTCGCCTTGATGTTGAGTTGCATCACCAACCCGTTCTATCCGGAATTCACGCTTGCCGCGAATTTGTCCGCACTCAAGCATGAGCGCCATCTGCTCGTGTGCAACACCGATCACGAGCCCGATCGCGGGATGAGCTTTCTGCAGCAGGTCGCGGGTTCTCTTTCCGACGGGGTGCTGGTAGCGAACTTCGGGGATTTGCCGATAGAGGAGCTGCGCAAGCTGCAGCAGCGCGGCATCCCCGTTGTCATATCGGTGTGGGAACTGCCTGACGAACCGCCCGGCATTCCTTGCGTGACATTTGACGCCAAAGCTGCCGCGAAGCTTGCTGTGAGGCACCTCGTCGAACTGGGGCACCGGCGCATCGGAGCCATCATCGGCAGCAGGAAGAACGGCATTCACCGGGCACGCTATGCCGGTTATCAAGAGGTCATGCGTGAAGCGAAAATTCGTCGGGTGGCAGCTGACGAGCGCTTCACGGAGGACTCCTTTGACGACGGATATCGCGTTGCCACGGAACTTCTGTCTGCTCGCCCTGATTTGACGGCGCTGTTCGTATCGAATGATCTTCCCGCGTTGGGTGTGTTGAATGCGGCGTCGGACCTGGGGTACTCAGTACCCGACGATCTTTCGGTCGTCAGTATCACGGATATCGTTCCTGCCAGACAATCGCGGCCCGGGCTGACCACCGTAGCTATTCCCACGGCCGAACTTGCGGAAAAGGGAATCGCTCTACTCATCGATCTGATGAGCGGACGCGCGATGGACACGACAGTCGTTCATACTTCGGCACCCCGGCTCGTCATTCGTGGGTCTACGGCAGAACCTCGGCTGAAATGAGGTCCAACGCCATTTGTCTCATTCAATGAGTTCCGTGCATCGGTGTCCGCCAGACTGACCCACAAGCGGGCATTACATCAAGTCATACCGACTCAAACAATTTCGGCGTTGTAGCCACGAAATTGGCTCACTATATTCGAAGCAACCGGATGCCAGACCTGCTCCGGGCCGCCGTGCGGGAACGTTGACGAACCCGCACGGACAGTGTTTTCCCTTACTGCGTCGAGGAAGAGCCGTGATCAAATTGAAGACCTTGTGCCCGGTTGCCATAACACTCTCGATCGGGTGCGCGGGCACCGCACCTGCGTTCGCCGCGGGACAGATAACCTTCGTCTCGCAGGGCGGCGCTTATCAGGAAGCCCAGACCAAGGCGATCCTCGATCCGGCCGCGAAGGAGCTCGGCATCACGATCAAGCAGGACAGCATTCCCGACGCATGGCCGCAAATCAAGGCGCAAGGCGCAACGGGCAAGCCGATCTGGGATGTCGTGGACACGCCTACATCCAACTGCCTGCGCGGCGGTCGCGAGGGGCTGCTCGAAAAGCTCGACTTTTCGAAAATGCCGAACGCGGCGGCGGTTCCCGAGAAATACCGCACGCCCTACTCGGTCGCATACGAGTTCTATTCCACCGTGATCGGCTATAACAAGAAGACCGTGAAGAAGGTCCCGCAAAGCTGGGCCGACTTCTGGAACGTCAAGGGTTTCCCCGGCACGCGCGCGCTGCGCAACGATCCGCAGACGGTGCTCGAAGCGGCGCTTATGGCGGACGGCGTGCCCCGGGACAAACTCTATCCGCTCGATGTCGATCGCGCGTTCAAGAAACTCGCGCAAATCAAGCCCGACATCGCCGTCTGGTGGACTTCGGGCGGCCAGTCCGCGCAGTTGTTGCATGACGGCGAGGTCGACATGGAAATGATCTGGAATGGCCGGGCGAGCACGGTCGCAAAAGACAATCCCGATATCGCCTTCACTTACAACGATGGGATTCTGCAAAATACACAGCTCTGCGTTCTCAAAAATGCGCCGAATCTGCCTAATGCGATACGCTTTATCGACGCGGCCGTGTCTCCCGAGCTGCAGGCCAATCTGCCCACCTATATCGATTACGGCCCGGGCAATCCCGCCGCATACAAGACGGGCAAGATTTCGGCGAAGCGCGCGAGCGAGCTGCCCAGCTCGCCCGAGAACGCAAAAAAACAAGCGCTGATGTCGGAGGAATGGTGGGCGTCCGATGCCGGCGTCCAGGCGAAGGCACGTTGGCTCAAGTTCATGCAGCAGTAATACCGAAACGCTTGTCAGTGCGCGCTGCGCACCGCCGATGCCGAGTGCTTTCCAACTGCGCCGCTTGCGGCGCTTTTTTTCTGCTCTTCGACCATGTACGACTACCTGATACTCGGAGGCGGCTCGGCCGGCTGCGTGCTGGCCGCGCGGCTCAGCGAGAACGCGAGCCGTACCGTATGCCTGGTCGAAGCCGGCCGCGATCTTACTCATGCGTCGATGCCCGCCGACATTCGCAGCCGGTATCCGGGCCGGGCGTATCTGGACACACGCAACATCTGGCGACGTTTGCAGGCTCGCATGAGCGCACCGGCCGCCCGGCGCCGCTACGAACAGGCACGGCTGCTCGGCGGAGGCTCCGCGATCAATGCGCTGATGGCCAACCGCGGCGCGCCCGCTGACTACGACGAATGGGCGGAATTGGGGGCGTCGGGATGGGATTGGGCACACTGCCTGCCGTATTTTCGGGCGCTGGAAACCGACTGTGATCTCACCGGTCCGCTGCACGGTACGAACGGGCCGCTGCGGGTCCGGCGCGCGAGCGTCGATCGCCTATCGCCGTTCGTGACGAGTGTCGTCGCCGCGCTCGCGCGTCGTGGCTATCCGCTGCGCGAGGACCAGAACGGGCCATGGGAGGACGGCGTATTCGTCGGCGTGATCGCCGTCAGCGAGGCCGGCGAGCGCATACCCACATCGATCTGCTATCTCGATGCAACCGCCCGCGCGCGGCCGAACCTGACGGTGCACACGGACGCGCTCGTCGAGCGCGTGCGATTCGACGGGCGGCGCGCAACGGGCGCCGAGGTACGCCTTGCCGACGGCACGCTCGTGGCACCACGCGCGCGGCATGTCATCGTCTGCGCGGGCGCGATCCACAGCCCGGCGCTGCTGATGCGCAGCGGCATCGGCCCGGCCGAGGATCTCGCGCGGCAAGGCATCGAAGTCATCGCCGCGCGCGAAGGCGTGGGCCACAATCTGATGGAGCATCCTTCCATCGCCGTATCGGCCTTCCTGCCCCGCACGATGCGCACGCCCTTTCCCGAGGAACATCACGAGCAGGCGATCGTGCGCTACTCGTCGGGACTGCCCGGCACGCCTGCGGGCGATATGCACGGTGCGATTCTGTCGCGCTCGGGCTGGCACTCGGTCGGCTATCGGCTCGGCACGATGTTCTTCTGGGTCAACAAGTCGTATTCGCGCGGCCGCGTGACGCTCGCGTCCGCGAGGGCGGATGACGAGCCGACGGTGGAGTTTTCAATGCTGTCTGATCCCCGGGATCTGGAGCGGCTCAAAGGCGCAATGCGGTTCGGAGCGGCAACACTTGCGGACGCCCTGGTCGCCGCGCGGCTCGGCCCGCGCTTTGCCACGAGCTATTCGCCGCGGGTGGCATCGGTTGCGCGACCCGGCAGATGGAATGCGGTGCAGCGCGGGGCACTCAGCGCGCTGCTCGACATCGCGGGGCCGCTGCGGGCAACGTTGATCGAGCAAGTCATTACACAAGGGATCGCGCTCGATGCGCTGCTGGCCGACGATACGGCGCTTACCGCATTCGTCAAACAGTCGGTTGGCGGGACATGGCATCCGGCGGGCACCTGTCGGATGGGCGCAGCCGACGATCCGCTCGCGGTGACAGGCCCGGACGGCTCAGTGCATGGCGTCGACGCGCTCTATGTCTGCGACGCGTCGTTGATGCCATCGATTCCATGCGCGAACACGAACGTGCCGACGATCATGATTGCCGAGCGAATCGCGGATATGCTGCGGGAAGCCCACTAGTCGGGGTAATCGGCGCCGACCAGTGGGCCAGCCTCGAAGCCTGTCAAATGCCCTCGCGATGTTGGCGGGCATCATTTGCGCGTCGTCCGCCGGCAAGCCGCGCCCCTAGGCGCCTTCCCCGTGCGAATGCGGGTGTTGCGCGCCGTGTTCGTGCTCGCCATGATGGGCAGGCGCCGCCCCGCGGGCAAGATCCCACAACGCCTCCACATAATGGATGTAAGGCACATAGGCTGAGACGTAAGCCCGTCCGGCCGGCACATCGCCAACCGCGTAGTGCTTACGCGCGGCCGCGCGCTCAAAGCGCTGATGCAGGCCTGCATGCAGCGCGTCGGACAGTAGCGTCCATACCTTGCTGATCGATCCATCTTCCAGCGCCTGGTCGGCGGCCGGAATCGTGGGGCCGGTATCTTCAGCGTGCTTGAGACCGGTGAAGGGTGCGCCTTCGCCAGCACGATGCACGCGCACCAGCGTTTCCAGGAAGAAGCGATCCGCCAGCTCGCGCGCTTCGGTCCCGAGCCGGCGCACCTCCTGCGCATGCTGGAATGCGTGGCGAATCTCGCCCTCGTCCTCCGGCCGTACCCAAGGCAGCACCAGGTTGACATTGCCACCGTCGAGCGCCTGTCGTCCCAACGTGACTACGGGTCCCTCGTAGGTATCGCAATGCCCGGCGAACAGCACGCCGATACCGCCCACACCCACGGAGTGAGTAATCATCTCGAGCAGTCCCGTACCGCTGCCGCCATGCAACCAGACGATGCAGCGATCGACGACCAGTAGGGCGAGCAGCAAGCACGACAGGCGGCGTTGCGACCATGCGCTGAAGCTTGGACTGTTCATGATTGACTCTCCGATGAGAAAAACCAGCGGCAACAGATGTCCCCTGAGCAAGTTATCCGTCTTGATCGCAGCGGCCTGGCCAACGGCGCAAGGCTTCGTCACTCTTGCAGTCTGTGCAGGCGGTCGAAGCCCGTCTTGATCTAGCGCAACTTCTAGCGATATCGCCCAAGTAGGGCAAGAAAGTACCGACCGACGCATTGCGGGCAGACCGCTGGTCTTTGCATCAAAAGGATGCGCTTTCGCGAAATCACAGCGCATTCAAGTTATTGATTTTTCCTGCGATTTCAAAACAAATCGCCAGGTTTTGCACGAAAAGGACGATTGCCCCTCGTCTAGAGCCCCTTCTCAGCCCCCGTACCCGACGACCCCCTTGACCTCGAGAAACGATTCGAGCCCCCATTCGCCGTACTCGCGCCCATTACCGGATTGCTTGTAGCCGCCGAACGGTGCGCCCGGGTCCCACGCCGGATAGTTCAGATAGACGCTGCCCGCCCGCATGCGGAACGCGACGCGACGCGCACGCTCGATGTCGCGCGACTGCACGTACGCGGCAAGACCGTACGGGGTATCGTTCGCGATCGAGATTGCTTCTTCTTCGTCGCGGTACGGCAGTATTGCCAGCACGGGGCCGAAGATCTCTTCGCGGGCAATCGTCATATCGGGCCGCACATCGGCGAATAGCGTCGGTCGCACGTAATAGCCGCGCTCGAGGCCGGCGGGCCGGCCCAGCCCACCCGTCACCAGCTTCGCACCTTCTTCGATGCCGGCCGCGATCAAGCGCTGGATGCGTTCGAACTGCACGTGGCTGACGACCGGGCCCATCGTCGTGCCGTCGGCGTCGGCCGGGCCGACGCGATGCGCGGCGGCCGCGCGCGAGGCGATCTCGAGCACCTCTTCGTGACGCGCTGCGGGCACGAGCATCCGCGTCGGCGCATTGCACGATTGCCCACTGTTGCTGAAGCAGCTGTTCACACCCTTCGTTACGGCAGTCTCGAAATCGACGTCGTCGAGCAGCAGGTTCGCCGACTTGCCGCCGAGTTCCTGGTGCACGCGCTTGACGCTCGGCGCCGCAAGCGTCGCGATCTGCACGCCCGCGCGCGTCGAACCGGTGAACGAGACCATGTCGATCCCTGGGTGCGAACACAACGCCGCACCGACCGTCGGCCCGTCGCCTTGTACGAGGTTGAACACCCCGGGCGGCACACCGGCCGCATCGAGCACCTCGGCAAAAAGCACGGCATTCAGCGGAGAAACCTCGCTTGGCTTGAGCACCATCGTGCAACCGGCAACGAGCGCGGGCGCGACCTTGCAGACGATCTGATTCATCGGCCAGTTCCATGGCGTGATCAGCGCCGCAACCCCGACGGGCTCATAGCGCACGAGTGTCGTTCCCTTGCTGCGCTGCCATGCGAACGCCTCGCAGGTGTGCAGCAACTCCTCGAGATGACGACGGCCGAGCCCTGCCTGCCATTCGTGTGAGAACGGGCGCGGCGCGCCGATCTCACGGGAAATGGTGTCGGCGATTTCGTCGTAGCGAGCGAGGTAGGCATCGAGAATCCGGCGCACGAGGGCGATGCGTTCGGCCGGATCGGTCAATGAGAACGTCGTGAAGGCCCGCCGGGCCGCGGCTACAGCGCGATCGACGTCGCGCGCGTCGCCAAGCGCGATTTCTGCGAACGGTGTCTCGGTGCTTGGGTCGATGACGGGGAGTCGTGCGTTGCCGGCCGGCGCAACCCACTCGCCGTCGATATAGAACTTCAATGCGTTGTTCATAAGGGCTCGGTCGGATTTCGGTGAGTCGAAAATGCTCAGGCGCGGGCTGCTTGCGCGACGCCGCCGCGGCGGCTGATGACGACGATCAGCACGAGCGTCAGCGTAAGCGCGGTCAGCATCGTACTGATCGCGGCAATCGTCGGATCGATCTCGTCGCGCAGTGTCACGAACATCCGGCGAGTGAGCGTCTGGTTCGGGCCGCCCGAGACGAACAACGCGACGACCGTTTCATCGAGTGCCTGAATGAAGACGAAAACCGCACCCGAGATGACGCTGGAGCGGATCTGCGGAAGCGTGACGGCCAGGAAACTGCGCAGCCGATTCATCCCGAGACTGCGCGCGGCCATTTCCTGCGCGTGATCGAACGAGCGCAGATCCGCGCCGACCGAAATCACGACGTACGGCAAACCGAGCATCGCGTCGGCGACGATCAACCCGCCCAGCGTATTGACGTAATCGAGCTTCGAATAAACGAAGAACACGCCGACAGCAACGATGATGATCGGCACCATCAGCGGCAACATCAACACTGTCCGCAGCCGCCGGATCCAGGCATGTGTGCCATGCTCGATCGCGTACGCCGCCGCCACGCCGATCGGCGTCGCAATGGCCGTCGCGAAGAACGACGCGGCGAGCGTGGTGCGCGCGGCCGCGAGCCAGTCGGGATTGCCGAAAAACGCCTCGTACCACCGCAACGACAACGCGGGCGGAGGGAACGTCATGAACCGCGTATCGGAGAAAGACAGCGGCACGACGATCAACACCGGAATCATCAGAAACGCGAGGATCAGCACGACCGATGCGATCAGCAGCCCACGCGCGAGCGGATTAGCTTTCACTTTGCCCCCAGGGTCTTGTCGAGCGGAATGACACGGCTTGCCGCGTAGAAGATCGCGAACACGCAAAGCAGCAGCACGACGCTCACCGAGCTTGCGGCTCCCCAGCTGTTGTAGATCTCGACATTACGGCTCACGACCATCGACACCATGATCGACTTGCCGCCGCCCATCAGTTCCGGGGTAATGTAAAAACCGAGGCAGAGCACGAATACGAGGGTGACGCCGGCAACGACGCCGCCCATCGATAGCGGCAGGAACACGCGGAAGAACGCATGCGTGGGCGAAGCGCCGAGGCTTGCCGCCGCTTGAGACAGGCTCGTCGGGATTTTCTGCATCGCCGAGTAAAGCGGCAACACCATGAACGGCAACAGGATATGGACCATCGCGATGATCGTGCCGAACTGGTTGTAGGCGAGCCGAGCAGGATGATCGATGAGGCCCGATGCGATCAACGCCTTGTTGACGAGGCCCGTGCGCTGCAATAGCACGAGCCATGCGTAGGTGCGCACGAGCACGCTCGTCCAGAACGGCAGGATCACCATCCCTAGAATGAGCGCCGCCAGCCTCGGTCGAACCGATGCGGCCAGATAGGCCACGGGATAGCCCAGCAGCAGCGTCACGCCCGTCACGATGATGCTCAGCTTGAACGTCAGCGAAAAAGTGTCGAGATACGTGCCGCTGAAAATGCGCCGGTAGTTCGCGAGCGTGAAGCCGCCGTCTTGACGAATGGACTGCCACGATAGCCACGCGAGCGGCACGACGAGCAATACCGTGACGACGGCCAGCGCGGGTGCCATCAAGAACAGCATTGCGCGGTCTTCGCGTCGCTGGTAGCGCTGTGCTGTATCGGCGTCGGACGGCCGTATCAATTCGCCCTCCGAAACGATTCCCCTGACAGTCGTCATCATACCCCCACCGCATCGAGAAACTGGTACCACGCAGCGACGAGCCTGACGCCCGGCGCGCGCAGCGAATGGAGCGGGACCGGCCGCAGCCCGTCTTGCGCCAGGAGCGCGAGATCGGGTGTCTCGCCGAGGGCGAGCGCGGCCGCATGCTGGCCGACGAGGCTCGCCATCGCGATGCCGGCGCCGTTGTAGCCGAGGCAGAAGACGGTCACGTCGTCGCTGCGGCCGACGTGCGGAAGCGCATTGAACGTCATGCCGACATAGCCCGACCAACGAAACGCGATCGGCACGCCCGCCAGATCCGGGAAGAGCGCGACCATGGCGCGCCGCAATGCCTCGAAACCCGTGTCCTGCCCCTCCTTGCCGAATGCGTCGCGGCCTCCGAACAGCATGCGGCCGTCGGCGCGTCGAAACCACTTCATCATCCGGCGCGTCTCGGTATAGCTGCGCCGCGCCGTCATCAGCTTCGCGTCGAGTTCCGCCGGCAGCCGCTCCGTGGCGATCATCGCGCTGCGGAACGGCACGAGTTCGCGCTGATACGCGCTCGTCGCCGGCGTGATGCCCGAATAGGCGTTCGTCGCGACGATCACCTGCTTCGCGCGCACCGTCGCTGCCGGCGTGCGCAATGCGACGCCCGGCACGCCTCGGGTGCGCTCCATCGCGACGACGGGCGTCGATTCGTGGATCGCCACCCCGCGGGCCGCCAGGCCGCGCGCGATGCCGAGTACATACTCGAGCGGCAGGATCGTACCGGCGTCCTCGCTCAGTACGCCGCCGACGAAGCCCTTCGAACCCGTTTCCTCTTCGGTCTGCGCGCGTGTGAGCGGCCTCATCGTCCGGTCCCCGAGCGACGTGCGCACCCATTCGGCCTCGGCAACGCAGGCCGCGAGCGCGCGCTCGGTATGCGCGCAGCGCAGACTGCCCGTATGCTCGAATTCGGCACCCGCGATGGCGAACTGGTCGACGAAAGACTCGACGACGCGCACTCCCTCATGTGCGAGCCGGTGCATGCGCTTGGCGACATCGAGCCCGTAATGCGTAGCAATGAACGGGAACGACAACCGGAACTTCGAAGACACGACACCGCCGTTACGGCCGCTCGCGCCCCAGCCGACGGGGTTTGCGTCGAGCACGACGCACGGTACGCCACGCCGGCTCAGGGCATACGCGGCCGCGAGACCGGAATAGCCGGCGCCGACGATGGCGACCTCGGTCTGTACATCGCTGGCAAGCTGCCCCGCCCCCACCGGCAGATCGAGCGTGCCGGTGCGTGCGGCGAGGTGGCGCCACAACGAATCCGGCTGCGGCGACGTCGAAGCGAGCGGCGCGAGCATGATCAAGCCGTGGCGAGTTCGGATTCGACCGCGTCCGCCAGCGCAGCGAGCGTCGGGAAGCAGAACGTCGGCGTGGTGACTTTCTGCGGCACGGGCGTCGCGCCGAATCCCTTCTGACCGCGGCGGCGCTCGATCCAGCAGGTGGCGTAGCCCAGTTCCGTCGCGATCCCGATATCGTGGTACTGGCTTTGCGCGGTATGCAAAATGTCCCGGAACTTATAGCCGAATGCCGCCTGGCGGCCCCGGTTGTACGCGAAGAATTGCGGATCGGGTTTCGCCACGCCGGTCTCGTCGCAACAGACAGAATCGTCGAACGGATCGCCCAGCGTATGCGCATACGCCGACAACGCGACACGGTCCGCATTCGTCATCGCGACGAGCCGGAAGTGCTTGCGCAGCCGCTTGAGCGCCTCGACGGAATCGGGAAATGCCGGCCAATCGAGCACGTCGCGCTGAAATGCCGCGGCGGATTGGGCGTCGTCGGGCAGGCCCAACTCCTTGGCGAGACCCAGATAGACATTCGCCATCGCATGGCTCGAGCGCCCGGGGAACGCTGCGCGGCCGCGCATATACGGCTCGAAGATCTGGTCGTCGGTCAAATCCTTCGCGGCGGGACCGCCGAGGCGGCGCACCGACTCGAGCACCCCCCGTTCGAAGTCGATGAGTGTGCCGACCACGTCGAATGTCAGCACCTTGAAATCAGTGAGCTTCATGAGTTCATCCCTTGATGGCGTTGCGGGTTGGGTGAAAGACAAAAATCGAAGATGAAAAGGCGTACGCGAGTACGCGTTGACTGCTTACGCGGGTACGACGATGGTGTCGCGCGGCGACAGGACCACCGATACCGATGCGCCCGGCGGCGGCACACGCTGCCGCGCGGCGTGATTGCCCGGCTGGCGCAGGCTGACCGTCGTGCCATCCGCGAGCGCCGCGAATACGCGCAGGCTTTCGCCCTGGTACAGCACCTCCGTCACGCGCGCGGTGAGTCGATTGGCGTCGGGCGGTGCATCGCCTGTATCGATTACGAGTTTTTCCGTCTGGACGGCAAGCAGCAGCGCGCCCGCACTCGGCAACGGATAGGCGGTACGGAGCACCGTATCACCTAGCGTGACCGCGTCGGCGCCCGCGCGTGCGACGGGCAACAGCGTCGCCTCGCCGATGAAACTCGCCACGAAGGCATTGCAAGGCCGGTCATAGAGGCGTTCGGGTGTATCGACTTGCACGAGCCTGCCGTCCTTCAATACGGCGACACGGTCGCTCATCGTCAGCGCCTCGCGCTGGTCGTGCGTGACATAGACGATCGTCGCGCCGAGCCGGCGATGAAGCCGCCGCAGTTCGAGCTGCATGGTCTCGCGCAATTGCTTGTCGAGCGCCGAAAGCGGTTCGTCCATGAGAATCAATTGCGGCTCGAACACCATCGCGCGGGCGAGCGCGACGCGCTGCCGCTGGCCGCCCGAAAGTTCGCTGATGCGCCGGTGCTCGTAGCCGCGCAGTTCGACCATCGCGAGCGCTTCGGCCACCTTGGCCGCCCAGCCGGACTTCACCTCGTGGCGGGCGCGCAGCGGGAACGCCACGTTTTCGCCGACGCTCATATGAGGAAAGAGCGCGTAGCTTTGGAAGACCATCCCGATGTTGCGCTTGTGCGGCGGCGCAAATGTAATATCGCGTTCGCCGACCCACACACTGCCGGAACTGGGCTGCACGAACCCGCCGAGAATCCCGAGCAGCGTCGTCTTGCCGGAGCCGGACGGGCCCAACAGCGAGACGAACTCGCCTTGAGCGACATCGAGCGATACGTCGTCGAGTGCTACCACCGGGCCATAACGCTTCGCCGCGGATCGAATCGATACGCCCGCTTTCGCTCGTGCATCCATCGTTGTCTCCCGCTCATGTCAGCCTGCGATGTGGGAAATATAGGCGTCGGTCTTTTTGGCGGCAATTCCCAAATTGTTGGATTGGGCATAACATCAGGTCATGCCCAGCTTACGCAGAAAACTGCCAAGCGCGAATGCGCTATTCGTCTTCGAAGCCGCCGCGCGCTGCGGTAATTTCACGCGCGCAGCGCAAGAGCTGTATGTGAGCCAACCGGCCGTCAGCCGTATGCTGTCGCGCATGGAGGATCACATCGGCGTGCGTCTGTTCGAGCGCGTGCACGGCGGAATCGAGCTGACCGAGAACGGCCGGATCCTGTATCGGAAAATTTCGGAGGGATTGAACGGTATCGAGGATGCGATCCGGGAGATCGAAGCGCGTGCAACCGGCGTCGAGCCTGTGACGCTGTCGGTCTCCACCGCCTTCACGACACACTGGCTGATGCCGCGGATGAGCCGGCTCAATCGGGCGTTTCCCTCGGTCGATCTGCGTTTTCAGTTGATATCGGGCCGCCTCGGCGGACCGCTCGGCGATGTCGATCTGGGCATGCGTTTCGTGCAACAGGGTGAACTGCGCGAAAACAGCGTACCAGTCATGCCCGAGATATTGCTGCCGGTTTGCAATGCGCGCTATCGGGACATGGCGCGCACCGACGAATGGCGTGCGCATGGCGATACGGTCATCGTGATGGACGACGAGGAGCGTGGTTGGCACACGCGTTTCGCCGCATTCAGGAACGAGACAAGTCACGCGAGCGGCGTGTTGAGTTTCAACGACTACGCCATCGTCCTACAGGCCGCGCTGCTCGGCCAGGGAATCGCGCTCGGGTGGGTCAGCGTGGTCATGCACTGGCTCGCGCAGCACGCCCTCGTGCCTGCCGAGGACGAGCTGCTCGTGACGAATCGAATGTGCTGTTTGTCGTGGGCACCTGGCAAGTCACTGCGGCCGATCGTCGCCGAAGTCCGCGAGTGGCTGATTGCCGAAATGCGAGCGGATCTTGCAGCCGTCGATACTGTCTATCCGGCGCTCGGGCTCGCATCGGCGGTGGAATCGGGGTTGCGCGCCTGGACTTGAGCAGGCTTCAGCAACGTTAGGCGTGTGCGCCGCAGCGCGGCGAGTGCGGCATCGGCATTGTTTATTCTGCCGCCGACCAATCGCACGGCGGCAACCCCCGGTACACCGTCGGCACGATGACGGTCGAGCAGTTCGCGGCCAATCGCGGAGAATTCGTCTTTTTCAGCAAGCGAGGGATTCGCCAGTGCGAGCGTGGTGATCACGCGCCCGCGTAACGCATCGGGGAGTTGCCGACCGCGCTCGTGGAACAGCTCCCTGAATTGCCGCTGATAGGCGAGCGGCAGCGCCTGGAACCGATCCGCCATTGCCTCGAGCGCCACGGCGATCTCCTGCGGACCGCGCTGCGGGGCCATCAGCGCCGAGCGGAGTGTGTGCAACGAGCCGTCGGGTCCGCCAGAGGCGAGAAAAGGCTGGTCGAGATCGGGGCGCGTCACGCCGGTGCCATTGTGCAACTGCGGCGCGCCGAATGCCGTGCCCAAGGCTTCGAGCGCACGGCCGACCGCGGTAGGCCCGCCGAGTTCGATGGCGAGCGTGCGGCGTGCGGCGTCGGCCGTCGCAAAATCGCGGAAGAGATTGTCGACGACCGAATCGCGGATGTCGGCCGGTGCGCCTTCGCCCACGATGTAACGCAGTGCAGTGGCCTGCATCCGGCTCGGCAGCGTGGGCAGCACGGTCAGCAGTTGGCTCGCGGCCGCGGCCGGGACCGCGACGGCCATCGCGGTGCCCTCCACCACTCGATCCGCCTGGGCATCGCTGCTCGCCCCGGTCGCAACGTTCGCAAAGAGCCGTAGCGTATCGCGCTGAGTGGTCTTGCTGTCGTCCATTCCGTCCGCAACCGCGCGCCATCCGAGCGCGACGGCTGCAGTTTCCGCAGCCGACAGCGTGCCGAGACGATCGAGTTCCGCGCTCAGCACCTGAGCGAGCGATCGAGGCTCCAGGCGGCCTGCTGTCGCGAGGAAACCATCGATCAGCGGTTGCCGCGCCGGGCCACTGTCGCGCGCGATATGGCTCGCGAGGTCCGATAGCGCTTCGTTAGACAAATCGGGTATCCGGTTCAACACCATATCGATGACGCGGCGGGCTTGCGTTTCGTGCAAGGCGGTCGTGGAGGCGGTCGACGGCAGAGCGTTCTCGAGGAGCTCGATTGCTCCGCTGACGAAGCGGCGCTCGTCTTCGAGCTGGGCGACGACCGACAGCAAAGCGTCGCGTGCCTCGGGCGTCGCCTCGTCGTACCCCTCGAACATATCGTGCAATGCGGCTTGCTGATTCGTGTCGTTCAAGCGCGGCCACACCGATTTGAGCAACCCGGTGAGTTCCTCGGCAGTCTCGGCACTGCCCTTGAAGCGCGCAAGACTCGTGGCGAGACTCAGCAGCGGCAGTTGATTGCGTGCCGCCGGGCCCCCAGGCGCCGGCACCTCAGGCGCAATATTGTGCAGCGCCGTTCTGAACGCGGCCCGCGATCGCTCGTCGAGCAGCGGGTAAAGCTGCAACAGCGGCGGCACCGTCGACGCCGCTTCGCGCGCGTCTTCGATGAACATTTGCGGGCGCAATGCGGGCAATAGATTGGCCGCGGCCACACTCGCGGCCTCGGGCCGCACCGGCATACCGTCGCGTTGTGCCTCACGGATCATTGCCAACAGGACCGAGCGTTGTTTGGCGTCGGTCCAGTCGGCCGATTTGCTCGCCGCCGCCCGATCGATCGCGGCCTGCGCCGCTTTGCGCTCGGCGTCGCTGAGGCCCGCGGTGCCACAGGCGAGGAGGTTTTGCAGATAGCGCGCCGCATGGATCCGCGCGAGCGGTGTACTGGCCGCACCTTTTCGTTCCTTGACAGCCACGGTCAGCGTTTTCACGAGCGTCGCGCGCCATGCGGGATCGTCGCCAATCACCTGCGACAAGCGCTGATCGCGCTGCGGCGCGTCGATTTCCGTCGGCAACGTGCCTTGCACGATGCAGGCGAGCACGCGTGCAAGGTGCGTCTTCGAGTTAGCATCGCCTTGCTCGGCGCTAGTCGAGAGCGAATGCAGCAATTCGCGATAGAGCGGAAAAAATGCAGCGCTTTGCGTTTCGCCCCAGCGGGAGTTCCCGGCGATGTCGCGCTCTAGTGCGGCGAGTGCGACGTCGAGCGCTTTGCTTTTGGGGCTGCTGCGTCCGACGGCGGTTCGCCATGCAACCGTGACGCCCGCAGCGACGGTAACCGGCGGCAAGACGGCCGACCATCCCATGCTGCGCTTTTCGCCGCGGGATCGCGGTAATAAGCTGTGTGCGCCGCGCTCGGCGCTCCAACCTTCCCTGGACAGAAGCAACTGTTGCAGCAGCGACGCGAGTGCGTCACCGCGCAAGTGGGTCAGGCCTGCCTTGATCGCATCGAGCGCCTGCGATTGGTGGGCATCGCTCGCACTGTAGCGGCTCGTGGCCAAATGTCCGGTGACCTCGATCAGTTCCTTCGCGAGGCGCGCTTTGTGATGTGGGAGCAGATGACGCTTCTCGAGTTGCCGGAGAACGAGCGTCATGACGTCAGCGACCGTTTGGCGATCGCCCGATGCCGTCCCGAACGCCGGCAGTTGGGCAATCAACGCATGCAGCATCTCATAGCGCTGCGCTGACTCGACGGCAGGCCGATTGCCGCCTTCGATACGGTCGTCATCCTCCGCCAAGAGCGCCTTGGCGAAACTGACGAAATGATGACGATGTCCGCGCAATGCTTCCATGTCCGACGCCAGGGCCAGGATTTGCTTGAACACCGTGCGATTGTCGACGACCCCCTCGATCGCCGAGCGGCGATCGGCACCGCGCGGCCCGCTGCATTGGTACAAGTAGTCATCGACGATTCGCGAGCGCTGTCGGCTGCTACTCAGCCATTTGGGGTCGTCCGGCAGGCCGAACGCCCGGTCTCCCGCGAATGCCGCAGGCCGTTGCCGCGAGATGACGGCGCGCGCGACATCTCGCAGGGAAACCACCTGGCGAGGCGCGGTATCGAGAATCCAGGTGCGCTCGAGGGTCCCAACGAAAGCCTCTGCATCCGCAGGGGTCAGCTCGGCCGCGATGTCGCCGAGACGATCGTGCAGCGCCTGAACGCGCGCCGCGCCGCCGCGCGTGCCGACCGTTTGCAGGATCTGGTCGGCGCTTGGCCGCTCCGTATCCAGCGCGGCACTCGTGAGCATGCGTGCGAGCCGCTGCTGTTCGGCAGCGCTGCCCGCAGCGAAGTGCATGGCCACGCGCGCCAATTCAATACGCGTATCGAGGGGCGTATGCGGCCCGAGCGAGCGGCGTATCTCGTTCGCAATCGCATCGTTGAGCGCCCGGTCGCGCTCGGCAGGCGACGTGTCGGAAGGCATCTGAGCGGGCAGCCGTGCGGCCAGCGTCGGCAACTGAGCGAGCGCGGTCCTCTGTCGTGCCAGTTCGCTCCTGTGCTCGGCCACTGCCGCAGCATCGGTTGCGACAGTCGCCCGAAACGGCGAAGCAAGCGAAGGTACGAGGTGCGCAGCCCGACGCGGCACGCGCTCCCGAGCGGGGCCATCGGCAAGCCATGTCTGCGCCGAAGCAAGCGCCCCGGATAAACTGGCAAGCGCATTCCGGGCGGGGCCTGCCGGCATCGCGTCATGGAGTTCGGCCACGCGCTCAGCGGCGCTCGTCAATACTGACGACACGGCGAGGCCCGCGCCACCGGCTTCGCGGATCAGCGCATGCTCACCGTCGACCGATGCGGCCATCATGGCGCGTAGACCGTCGGCAAGTCGCGATGCCTCCTGCGCCAAGCGGTCACGGCCGCTCTCGCTCGAGTCCAGCATCGCGGGGCGCAGCGTGCCCAACATCGCGAGCTCGCCGATGACCGCGGCTTCGGGCAAGAGCTCGTGCGTGTCGATGGCGCGCTGCAATGTGCAATGGACCGAGTCCGCCTGAATGGCGTCGAGCGCTGCGCGAGCGGCCTCCAGTTGCGCGCGTGCGCGGGCCACCCCTTCACCGTCGTCAGGCGCGAAGTCGAGCGCCAGTTCGAGTTCATCGAGGTGATTGGCCGCCTCTTGCAGTCGGGCGCCCAACATCTGGATGCCGTCATTTCCACTCAAAGCCAGAGCTGCCATCGCGCCGGCGGCCGATGTCTCGGTTGCGGCTCTCGCACTGCTGTGAACGCGCGCGGTCAGCGTCAGGAGTGGCGCGAGCGCGGCCATGTCGCCGCGTGCCAGTCGCATACCGAGTTCGGTGGGGCTGCCGCTTGGCGCTTGCGCCGGTCCCACGTCCGGGTGGGATGCGACGCCTGCAAGCTGCGTCAACAATACATCGGCTTTTGCGCTGCCTGCCTGAGAGGATCGGGGCAGCGCGAGCCGCAAACCGTCGGAGCCGATCCGCGGCGAAGCCAACGGCTCGATGCCCAGCAGTATCGACATGCCCCATCCCCCGCCCGGATGGGCTTGATAGCGCTTGGCCGGAGTGACCGATGCCGATGTGCTGGCAACGTCCTCTCGGTCGACGACGTTTGGCTCGATGCCCGCGAGCTCGGGCCCATGTTCATCGAACATGGGTGCCTTGCCCTTGCCCTTGCCCTTGCCCTTGCCCTTGCCCTTGCCCTTGCCCTTGCCCTTGCCCTTGCCCTTGCCCTTGCCCTTGCCCGAGACCGCGCGCGGTACGGGAACCGGTTCCGGAGATGGCTCCCGAATGACCAGCGGCTGAGACGGCGGTGCATTGCGCGGCGCCGGTGAGGCCGCTCCCCGCGCGCCGCGAACGGCCGTAGTCATCCTGCCGAGCATGGGATTGCGGTCGCGGCTGCGACCGGCATTCGGCTGCCCGGGGTTCGCCAATGGCGGGGGACTTTGCTGCGCTGAGGTGCGCCCATTCGAAGCAGTTTCGTCGGCGGGCGCGCTTGTCCTGCGCAGTACGGGTAGCGACAGCCTCAATCTCGACATCGATGCCTCGTTAATTCATGAACGTCGTGTTCATTGAACCAACGGGCGAGTCCTACGCGCGCTTCGCGGGGCGAAATTAGCGGGACTTCAGCGAAGCGGGTTTCGAACGGGGTGCGATACGAATGTGATAATCAGCGTCACCATTCATTCAATCCGTTCGGCTAAGCCTCGCGGTGTCGACCCACATGAACTTGAAAAACAGCGTGCGCCTGCGGGCCGCGCAGACGGTCTTCGTTTGCCTTGCGTTCTTTCACGGTTCCGTTGCACCATGCGCGTCGCGGATTCCCTACGTGGTGATCGACACGGGCCACACGCCCGCCCGTCCTGGCGCCACCGGCGCGAGCGGGCGCGTCGAATACCGCTACAACCTCGATCTGTCGGCAGCCGTAGCGGAGCGCTTACGTTCCGATGGCGACCGGGTCATGCGCACATCGGCCGACGGCCGGGAAATCGCACTGGCCGCACGTTCGACGCAAGCCCCCGACGCAAACCTGTTCGTCTCCATCCATCACGATTCGATTCAGCAGCCGTTCATCGACGCGGGACGGCAACGGGAATTCCGCGGCTTTGCGATCTTTGTCTCCGAACGCAATCCCGCCTATGCGAAAAGCTTGAACTGCGCTCGAGCTATCGCTGGCCAATTGCTGGCCGCAGGCGAAAGGCCCTCGCTTTATCATGCCCAGCCGATACGCGGGGAGAATCGGCCGCTCATCGATGCCCGTCTGGGCATTCATCGCTTCGACGATCTGATGGTGCTGCGCACTGCGCCCATTGCGGCGGTCCTCGTGGAAGCGGGGGTCATCGTTAACCCCGACGAGGAAGCGCGCCTCGCGCGCCCGGAGACGATCGATCGCTTATCGGGGGCAATTGCGAGCGGCATTCAGGCCTGCGTTGCCTCGCGGTAACGATTTCCGCGTCGACATCCCCGCCTCTCCGAAGCCAAAAGGAAGTGAATATGAGTGGGTTGCACAGAACGAATGCAAGCGGTTCGGGTTGGCCCGAACGCGCTCAGAACCAACCGGATTCCGGCTCAACGCAGCCCGAGACGCCGCCTCCCGCAGCACGGCGCCCTGCCGCGACGGGCGGCTTAAGTGACCTTCAACAGATATCTTCGTCCGGGTCCACGTCTCGAGCTAGCGCGCCGCCACGCCGAGCCTCGGTGGGCAGATCCGCCGCAAGCGATGCCGTATTTTCCGCTGATCAAATGCGCGAGATCGACGAGATCGTGCATGAGCTGACGATCGATTCGGTCGTGGGGGCCAAACCGGGGCAACCGCAATCTCCAGTGAGCGGGATTTGGGACAAGCTCGTCGCCCTCGAGTCGATATGCCGGAGGCTGGGCAACGTTCAGATCGACGCGTTGCGGGAGCGGCTGCTGGACGCAGTCGGACAATCTGCCCATTCGCGCGAGGACGCGGATCTCCTGCGGCAAGTCGTTTCGGCGTTGGTACAACGAACCGATGCGCGCCCACTGCACCAGGTGATGGCCAATATCACATTCGAACGTATGCAATTGCCGGAGCTGGAGTTGGACTCAACCGGACAGACCGTGCCGGATTCGCGCTATTTCAACAGCGCTCTCGTCCCGCTCGCCGAGGTCGCCTACGATCACGATCCGATGGGGCGCACGCTTCTGTGGAAGGGCGCATGCACCCTTTTCCCAGGACATGGCCGCGCGGAGAAACTGGATTTGGCGATATTTTCATTGGCCAAAGATTCCGGGCTCGTCTCTCCCTTCGACTTCTATCTCGCTGTGGACGCATTGGGCCTCGACGAGGAGGTCACCGACCAGATGCTCGATGAGATGCGTAGGAAAGCAGGGGACAGCACTCCACCATGCTAACTTGTCGCGCTTTCCGGTCAACCGGTTGGCTTCGGCACCGTTTACGGGATTGAAGCAATCGGCTTCGCGCTATTCGATGAGGAGACGGTCATGTTCAAAAAGTTTGTCGCAGCAGCTATCGTCAGCATGTTCGCCACGGGTGTCGCACTGGCTCAAACCGCTGCTTCGGCGCCGGCCGCCCCTGCTGCCGCCGCAAGTACGATGAAAGGCGGAGATTGCGAGTCCAAAGCAGTCAGCAAGGACGGCAAGCCCCTCAGCGGCGCCGCCAAAGCCTCGTTCATGAAGAAATGCGAGCGCGACGCAAAGAAGGCCATGAGCGCCCAGTGCGAAAGCAAGGCTGTCGACAAAAACGGTAAGCCGCTGCATGGCGCCGCCAAGACGTCGTCCGTCAAAAAGTGCATGGCGGAAGCCGGCTGACTACCAGTTGCGGGGAAACAGCAAAAAGCCGGACTCTTCATCAGTCCGGCTTTTTGTCGCTCTATCGCAGCGGATGAGCGCTACGCCCAGCCGTTGAACGCTACACGTGCAGGCCTCGCGGCTTATTTCAAAGCAGCAATGCGCGCTCGAAAATGCTCCGTTCCCGAAACGATACGGTCGAGTACGGCATCGAGCGCCCAGAAGCGCTCGCGCACGTCGTAGTCGATCGCTCGGCAGCGAATCGACGCGAATGTGCCGATACGCTGGTGATAAATCTTCGCGAGCGCGGGATAGCCAAGCGATTCCGATACGGCGGATACGACGAGAAACGTGGACAACTCCTGCGCCAACTCGGGCGCCGTGTGCGCCGACATTCTGAGCCACCGGTAAAGATCCGGATGAAAGTTCGTGAAAACGCCGTTAAAACCGGCCGATCCCGCTTTCATTGCGCCCCATGCAATGGCCGCATTGGCGTTCAATATCTTGAGCGGCGAGCCGCTCGCGAGCGCGATGCGCCGCTTCAAGACGTCCAGATCGCAACTGACATCCTTCAGCATCACGAAGCGCCCCGTATCGATGCAAACGGACAGTTCCTCGTCGGTCAGTAGCCGGCGGTAAGGCGCCGGGCATTCGTAAAGCCCCAGTGGCAAATCGGACGGCAGACGCGACAGTAACCGCTCGAGGTTCTCCCGGAAAGCTTCCGTGCCCTGGCGGTGGGGATCGAGCCGGTTCGTGACGAGTACCACCGCGTCCGCGCCCGATTCCGCTGCCGCCCTCAATTCTTCGTACTGCGCCTGCGGTGCATGGCTGATGTGCCCCGAGACGGCGACGGGTACGCGCCCCGCAACGCGATCGACCACGAAGCGTGCCAGCTCCGCGCGCTCGGCGAGGCTAAGAAACTGCATCTCGCTCGATTGCGCCACCGCGAAAAAAGCATCGGCGCCATGTTGCAAATACCACTCGATGAGCCGCTCGAGTCCGCCGTAGTCGATTTCGCCCGACTCGTCGAATGGGGTCAACATGACCGGCACGATCCCTTCTATCGTCGTGCCGGCGCGTCGAGCGTTCTGCATGTGATTCTCCTTGAGGTGTTGAATGCGGGCTTCTCGCCCTATCAGGCTGGCAGCGGCACATTGGCGGCGCCGGGCTCGTGTTCGGGAATTGGTTTGTTGACGAGCAGCAGGTACGCCATTGCGCCGACGAAGGCGATGACCGCGGCGGTCAGCAGCGCCGGAACGAACGACCACTTCTGTGCGATGACGCCCGTGAGGACCGGCGCCAGCGCACCGCCAATGAAACCGCCGAAGTTCTGGATCGCGCCGAGCGAGGCAATGCGGCTTTGCGGCGCCGCCGCCGTGGCGAGCGCCCAGGAGCAGGCCGAGGCAGCGTTCGCCAGAAAAATCACGACCGAAATGCAGGCGAGCGCGATGGTATTGCTTTGCGCCAGCGCACCCGGAATCGTGAACACCACCATGCCGAGCATGCAGATGACGACCGCATTGCGGCGTGCGATGACGGTCGAGCGGCTTTTGCGCGCGACGAGATCGGAGAGCCAACCGGCCGACAATGCGCCCAGGAAGCCGCAAAAGAACGGAACGGATGCGGCAACGCCCGTACGCATGAGAGTCATGTGTCGTTCGGCCGTCAGATAACCGGGCAGCCAGGTCAGATAAACCCAATTCAGATAAACGGAACCGAAGAAACCGATCAACATGCCCCAGGTCGTGCCATGCGCGAACAGGCTGCGCCAGTCGGCGAACGTCACCTTCGATTGCGTGACGACTTCCTGAGCGTCGGCATCGAGGTAGCGGCATTCGTCGGCTGAAAGTTGCGCACGCACCGGATCGCGATAAAGGATGAACCAGACTACGGCGACAGCGAGTCCAACCGCGCCGGTCGCGATGAATGCCCAGCGCCAGTGAAACGAGACGACGAGAATCGACAACAGGAGCGGTGCCAGTGCCGTGCCCAGCGGCGATGCCGAGTTGAAGATGCCGGTGGGCGTGCCGCGTGCTCGCAGCGGGAACCAGTTGCTGACGACTCTTGCCGCCGAGGGAAACTGCGGCGCTTCCCCGATGCCCAGTGCGACGCGGGCGAGGATGAACCAGCCGAACGTCGACACGAGTCCTCCCGCCGCCTGGGCGAGCGACCAGACGATGAGTCCCAGGCCGAGCAGACGCCTTGGTCCGATCCGGTCGGCCAACGCGCCGATCGGCAACTGACAGAGCGCATAGCTCCACGAGAACGCCGAAAGAAGCACGCCCATCTGGCTCAGCGACAACCCGAGGTCCGCCCGGATCGAGGCGTTGGCCACGGCGAGCGTGCCGCGATCGAGGTAATTGACCACGCCGCTGATCATCAGAAGCGTGAGTGCGATCTGCTGCGCACGCTTGATGCGCGGCGGAGCGACGGGGACTGACGAGGTTTCGCTCATTGCGGATGTCTCCATGTCTTTTCGGTGTCGCGGCGCGCCAATGCTCGCTGCGCCCCTGCCCGGCATTGGGACGCGCGGGGCCGCGGGTCTCGCGTCGATGTGTAATCGCTTACATTTCAGTTCGATTTATACGCGCTGATCATTACCAACGAGTGGAAACAATTGCCAGGTGCAGGCGGCACAGCGGATAATCGGTGGACAGACAGGCTGTCAGCGCTTACATTGGCATGGACGCCCTGTCAGATGCAACCCCATACCAGCGATTCGAGGGTAAACGACAATGACTGATGGATCGATTCGCGGCTTTCGCGGCTCGTTTCAGTGTTGCTGCACTTCAACCCGCAACACCGCATGAGCACAACGCCTTCGCGCTCACGTGCGGCACCCTCCGCCGCGGCTTCCCCTGCCCCGCGCGCCAGGCGCGGGACCGGACGCTCCGTGCTCGGCGACGTTGCGAAGCTCGCCGGCGTATCGACGGCAACGGTGTCGCGCGTCTACAACGAGCCCGGCAAGGTGTCGGCTGAAGTGCAGCAGCGCGTACATGATGCCGCGCGGGCGTTGAACTGGATTCCGAACGCGGCCGGACGCGCACTTGCCTCGACGCGCTCTCATATCGCCGGCGCGATCATCCCGACACTCGACAATCACGTTTTCGCCTCGCAGGTGTCGGGCATGCAAGCTGTCATGGCGGAGCGCGGCATCACGCTCTTTCTCGGTTGTTCCAACTACGATCCCGCCCAGGCCTTGACGCAAGTGCGTGCAATGCTCGCGCGCGGCGTCGAAGCCGTCTCGGTCGTCGGCGAGTGCTATCCCGCGGAGCTGTTCGAGTTGCTGACGCTCCATGGCGTGCCGTACGTCGTCACTTACGCGTATCGCGAAGGAAGCCCGCATTGCTGCGTCGGCTTCGATAACCGCGCCGCATTCGCGACCTTGACCGAGCATCTGCTCGAATTGGGCCATCGGGATTTCGCCGTCATCATGCAGCCGTCGGTCGACAACGATCGCGTTCAGGCACGTCTGCGCGGGATACACGAGACCTTGGCCGCCCAGGGGCTCGCGGTCAGGCCGGCCCATCTGTGCGAAGGCCCTTCGACGATTGCATTCGGCCGTGCGAGCCTGAGAAAGATATGGGATGTGACGGGGGTGCGCCCGAGCGCCATTGTCTGCGGCAACGACAATTTGGCCATCGGTGCATTGCTCGAAGCACAAGCGTTGGGGATTGCGGTGCCTCGTCAGCTATCGATCACCGGCTTCGACGATATCGCGCTTGCGCGCGAGATAGCGCCCGCGTTGACGACGATGTGGGTCGATACGGAAGCGATCGGACGCGCCGCAGCGCAATCGCTGCTCGATCGGCTCGATGGACGCCCTGCAGCCGCAGGCATCGAGATCGCGGCCGAACTCAAGATCCGCGCATCGACTGGACCATTTCGAGCTGGATGAGCCACACGCCCTCCGCCGGTTCAGCCCCCCGAGGGCCAATCGGGCTGCATATAGCTCAGCCCAGACTGGACTGGCAGCTTGTCAGCTCGCTGCTTTGCGTCCTTGGCGCTTTGCCATTCGGCATAATTCGCCTTGGTTGGGTTTTGATCGTATATCGCTCTGGTGTATAGCACGTACTGCTCCAATCGGTCGTGACGTGCGTCGTGAAGCAACTGCGGCTCGGGGAGATTTTTTCCGTCCGGGCCCTTCGTGGCCTCCTCCTGAACGAGGTAGTTGTCCAATACCTGCCGAAGGCTCGACCCCGTCTGATCCTGGTTGAGGGCAGCGCTAACCTGGTCGTACGCCGGGCCCAGCAGGTCGTTGGTCGGCCGGGGTTGCATCGCGATCTGGAGCGCCTCGGCTTCGCACGCCTCGTTCAGTTGGAACTCGAGCGAGCCGACATCGGCATTGGGTAGCGTGGGAATCGAGGGCACACTCGTGGGCGAGGCGGCGTTCGGGTCCGTTGCACTCGACGACGGCGTGGAAACATTGGGCGCCGCCGGATCGATCGATTGGCCCGACGACGGCGGCGAGGCTTTCGGTTCGGGCGAACGTGCGAGCCCTGACGGCCCGCTGCTGCATCCCGTTACGGCTGCGGCGGTCACCCCCAATGTCGCCAGGCCCTTCCCGAGGTGGGCCAACACCTCCTTGAGCGGGCTACGCGGGCGCCCAATTGCGGACGTTTCTGCGCGTGTTCCGGACGTTCCCCTGCGCAAGCGTTCGACCATCGGGTTCGAGCCCCCCGGCGTAGCAGTCGGCGCATGCGCGGTGGTCATGTCATTTCCGTGCGCTGGCTTATCGGCCAGTTCGGTTACCGTCGAGGTACTGCGTTGCCCGACTTGCATTTCGCTTCTCCAAGGCATTCCGATGATTCGTAATGTAGCCGCAGTTGTCACGAGCATCGCGCGCGACGCGAATGGGCCACCGCTAAAACGAATCGTCCGAGCGCCGGCTATGGCGCTCTACTCAACTCGTGCCGCGGGGAACCGGCGTGCCGCCGCTTGCCATCGTGCGTTCGCGACGCGGTGCGGGTCGATCGGCCGCCACGTCGTAAATGACCAGCGCCGAAACGACGGCGATGCCGACGGCCGTGCGCCAATCGAACGCCTGCAGGCTGGCGGAGGTGGAGAGTAAAAGCGAGATGAATGGCTGAACGGACATACAAACGAGCACGGCAAACGGCCCGCAGGACTGCACGGCGGATTGCAGCAGTAGCATCGGCAGCATGACGCCCGCGACTGTGACGATGGCCGCAATACCGATCGTGCGGCCGTCGATTGCGATATGAAGCGCATCCGGGAATACCAGGCACCATGCGAGCGTCGCGCAAACGGTCAAATAAAAGCGCTGGGAAACGATCGCCGAACGGGACCAGCCGCGCTCGGCAAGATCGGCGCAAACCGACATCGTCAGCGCCGAAGACGCCCCCGTCACCGCAGTCGCCGCCATTGCGATCCAGATCGACAGCCGACTCAGCCCGGGATGCCCCGCGCCGTCGAACTGCCTCGCACCTAGGAGCAGGCAGGCGACGAGAACGCCCGTGCATATGGCCAACCTGCGAGGCGTAGGCCACACACGCTTCTTGATACTATCGGACAACGCTCCGACGATCAGCGCCACACCGGTATCGATCGCCACGACCACCGAAGGGTCGAGCTCGCGCAAGGCGAAGAAGAAACAGAGATAGGTGACGGCGGTGTAGATGTTGTTGCGGATCAGCAGGTCGAAATCGCGACGCGGCATGCTGAATCCGTTTTTCAAATTTAGTATCAACGCCGTGAGCAAGAAACTGCCGAGGACGAATACAGGTTCGGAAATGCCGGAAAGAAAATAGGTATAAAGCACCTGCCCAAGCGCTTGCAGGCATATCGCGGCCATTGCCTGAAAAGGACCGTAAAAGCTCATGGGACACACTCCGTTCAGCAGGCCGCAGCCGAGGCTTCGACGGTCTCGTAGTCGATCTCGTAGAGCAGCCCCTCGGCGTCCCAATCCCGAATCCGCTCGCGGTCGCGCTCGATCAGCGACGCGTCTTCGTGCACGAGATAGATGGCGCCGCCCCACCCTGTCGAGTCCGTCGTGAGATGAACGCGCGTACCGACAGGCAGTGTCCGGTAGATGGCATGGAACGTCGGCAGTTCGAGGAGCCGCTCGAGGCCGTCGACACCCGTGATGACTCCATCGCCGGCGAACGCGAAGAAGACCTTCGTCAGATGGCGCCCGGGCAAATATCGATCGCTGCGCCGGCGCATCTCGTTCATCCATTCCGGCTGCATCAGATCCAGCGCGTGGTAGATCGACTGGGTCTTCAGCCCGGCGGCCGCATAGGAATCTCGATCCATCGCCGCCCCCATGAGGCGCGCGCCCGTTTCGATCATTGCTGGACCGCGAGCCGTCCATTTCAACTCGCTGTGCGCTGTGCCATTCACGATACCTAGCGCGTCGAGCGCATCGAATGTATAGCGCAACAAGGCGGAGGCGGTATTCGATTCCGGTGTGAGCAGTTCGAAGTCCTCCATGACCATGGCGTAGCCGGGAAGCAGGCGAATGTTGACGCGCCATGCGTCCGTCATGAAATGGCGCCCATCACGGCTGACGGTATTGACGATGTACTGCGTGCCGTCGAGCCACGATTGAACGATCAACTGCCGATTGGGCTGCGCGAATACGGTATGCGCCGCGAACGCCTTTCGACAGGCCGCCCGTACTTCGTCGAGGCTGCGGCAGATCGTGACGTTATCCGAACCGGCGCTGTCGAGCGGCTTGACCACGAGTGGCCAATTGCCCTGGCGCTGTGCCCAGGCAACGGCCTCGTTCTCGTTGCCGACGAGCGTCTGCTCGGCCGCCAGCAAGCCGCGGCGGTGCAGCGCCGCGATCATGCGGAATTTGTTGCGCCGCTCGGCAACGAGCGGATAGAGATTCGTGGGTGTGCCGACTAGATGGGCGAGCCGCTCAGCGTAGCTCACGCCCATCTCCGAGCCCGCGAGGACATGATCGACGTCCATCGCCAGCAGCGCGCGGGCCGCTTCATCCTCGGCACCGAGATAGCCGAGCTCGGCGCGGTAAGGCGTGGCATCGATTCCCGCGCGAAAGACGGGAGGCGGTTCGGGCGTCGAACATAGATGCAAGAGCTCGGCACCCATCGCTTTCAGGTCATGTGCCAGCTCCCGGCCCATCGAGTATCCGTCGACGATTACGATGTTCTTCGCTTGAATCGCACCCATCCATGAACTCCTTCGCAGGTCGCGCACACGAGCGTCAGTGCGCCGTCGCTTCATCGTAGGCAAGCGGCCCCGGCCGCTCGCTACTCGAACCCGTAGCGATCGATGACAATTGCTGCGAAGAATGCGGACCGTGCAGGCGCGCGCGAAGCGGCGCGCTACGGCAATCAGGTGCGCGGTATCGAGCGGATATCGCCGGTTGGGTCGCTCTCCCGTGGGCCGTCTTCGGCGTAGGTGGGCGCCGTCCCACCGGCGTCGATCGGCACAATGGCGCCGCGGCGCACCGCATGGGGCGCGTCGGGGAGTCGATCGTCGACTTCGCTGCCGCAGCGCGCCTGCACGAATGCACGCAGCAGCGCGGTACGAAGCGTTGCGCCGGCGGCCTCCCCCGTTTCTTCGCATTCTGCGAAGCGCGCCCGGCAAAGCGCCGATCCGTCGTCCCGTGCCGTGAGTGTCAGCTCGCGGGCCAGCTCCAGCACGATGCCTGCATCGGCCCAGTCCGAGCTCGGCGCAAAGCGCTGGTCGAGCAGGCGCAGTTCGCCGTGCGCGAGCGTGACGACGAGCTCGGGCTCGATCGCCGCGAAGCGGATTTCCTCGTCGTCGTCGACGAGCGCACGAGCGCACCAGTAATCCAGCGCCCGGTCAGTCAGGTCGTCGGTTTTCATAAGTTGCTCCCGGTTTGGGCGAAGTGGGCGGCACTTCGATCTGGGCAATCAAGGGGAAGTGATCCGACGCTGTGCGAGCGATCGCACTGCGATGCACGCTGACCCCCGTCAGCCATTCGCCCGGGTGGACCCAGATGCGATCGAGCGCGAAGATGGGGCAAAACGTCGGGAACGTACGCGGAGCCGGCGCGCGCCGGAAATGCGTGACGAGCGTCCGCAAGGCCCGGCCGTGTACGAACCATTCGTTGATGTCGCCGAGCAGGATCACAGGCAACTCCGTCGTATCGAAAGCGTTCAGCAGCGTTCGCATCTGCGTACTGCGTTCGCCCGCGGACAGCCCGAGGTGGGTCGCGACGATGCGCAGCAGCACGGAACCGCACGCGATATCCGCATCGAGTGCGCCGCGCGGCTCGCGACCGTGAAACGAGAGATCGAGCGTCCGCGCCGCGCGGATCGGCAAACGCGAGAGCACGGCATTGCCGTAGCGTCGCCGCGGCGTGTCGAGCGTCGGCCCTGCTGCCGCGTGCATCCCCGTGGCGTCGCGCAGATGCGCCAGCATATCGGGACCATCGCTGCCGCCCAGCGGCACTTCCTGCAACGCCACGACGTCGGCATCGAGTTCCGCGATGACTTGCGCGACCCGTTGCTCCATTCGGTGCGCCGAATGCGTCGTCCAGGCACCGAGGCCGCCGTGAATGTTGTAGGTGGCGATGCGCAGCGCGCATGCAACATCCGCGCGGACCAGCGTTTCGGCAGGTTCGGGCAGCGTGTCGGGCTCCATCGCCTCGACTGGGCTGGCTTGGGCAATCATCGGCGCGGATTCAACCACCGTTGCAACAGAACCGACGCGCCGACGAGCGCTGCGCCGATCGCCACGAGCGTCGCCCAGGCTCCGCCGCCAGGATGGCGAATCGTAGCCAACAGTTGGTGCGCGAATGTCACCGTCAGCACCGTGCCGGGCAGCATTCCGAGCATCGTCCCGAGCAGATAGTCGCGCAGACTGATATGCGATGCCCCGGCGACGAGGTTCACGACGGTGAACGGCGCGATCGGCAAGAGACGCAGTACCATCATTGTCACTATCCCGCGACGCCCGATACGCTCGCTGAGCCGATTCGCACGCGCACCGGCCAGCCGGCGCACCGCATCGCGCCCCAACGCGACGCCGATCCCGTAAGTCGCGGCCGCCGCCAGCAGCGTTCCGCCAAGCGCATAGCCCAGGCCCGGCCAGGCTCCGAAGGCGAGACCGGTTGCCGCGATCAGGACGGTGATCGGCACCGACAGTACCGCCGCGACGACATAACCGCCCAGCACGATCAGTGGCGCGAGCGGCAGTGCTCCGATGCGCCGGCCCCAATGCACGATCGACGCCAGATTGATATCGCGCCCGAGCGGCGTAAAACGCCAGAGCACCGTCAGTACGACAATGGCCAGCACGAGCGTGCCGAGCAGCAACAGACGCGCGGTCAGCGATCGGCCGTGCTCTTCGGGAACGAACTCGTGTACCAGTGCCTCGGGCTCGATCGGCTGCTCCGGATCGAGCCAGGCGCTGATTGGGACGACGGCATCGAGATCGCTCGTGATGACAGGCGTGAAAGGTTGCAGAGTGCGCCCGTCGTCGCGCGCGAGCGACGCGATCGCGTCATGAAGCCGCCCCGTGCGTCCGAGCGCCTTTTGGCATTCGGCCTCCGGAACGTCCAGATGCTCGCCGAGCAGACGGTTGCGCCAGCGCGCGATCGCCGCGCGCACCTTCGGGTCGCCGTTCGCGTCGATCGCGATGTTGCATTCGGTATCGAGCACCATCGAGCGATTGTTCAAGTTGGCACTCCCTATGGTGATCGCGCGATCGTCGACGATCGTGACTTTGCTGTGCACGTTCAGGCAGCGCGAGCCGAGCCCCTCGATATGCGGGCAATACATGCGATAGCGGCCGTGAATATCGGTCTCGACGAGCGCGCGATGCAGCCTTGCGCGCAATACACCCATCGTCGCCTCTTGCAGCCAGCCGCTTTGCATGCGCGGTACGACGACGGCAACGTCCGGACCGTCCGGCTCGGCAAGGCGCGATGCGAGCGATTCGCGAACGACGGCTGCCGTGAAGTACTGGTTCTCGATATAGATATGCTCGCGCGCGGCCGCGATGAGGTCGGCGGTCAGATTGCGCACGTGCTGCAGCGGCTGACGGCCGAGATGAGGGGGCTCGGTCAGCGAGATACCGAGCATGACGTCACGCAACTCGACGGTTGCATCCGGCGGCCAAGGGTCGGGGGCCTCGCCGGGTACGGGCTCGGCCTGGACCGGAATCGAGCGTCCGCAAGCGCGCAACCATCGCTGCCGCGCAAGCTCGCCGATCGCACGTGCGGCATCGCCGTCGAACATGGTCTGCACGTCGTGGAACGGCCCGTACGTCTTGCCGTTCGGATCGCGCCGGCGGGGATCGTCGACCGCGTGAGCCGGTGTGTCCCAGCGGGAACGCGTCAGATCCATGCCACCGACGAACGCCAGACGGTCGTCGATCACGACGTATTTCTGGTGATGCGATGCGCCGCGCGGATGCGTGCCATCGAGCCGGAACGACAGCGCATGATGCGAGCGCCAACTGGTTTGATAGACGGGCAGCCATTCGCGCTCGAACGCGTAGATCATCGCGAAGTCCCAGGCGAGGATGTAGATGCGCAAATGGCGCCTGCGTGCACCGAGAGCTTGCAGAAATTCTGCAAGCGGCTCTGGAAATCCGTCATTGGCCCCGTCCGGCACGAGCCTGATGCGGCTGTTGATGTCCCAGCCGACGATGAAGATGGTGTGCCGCGCACGCGTCAAGGCCTCGCGCAGGACGGAAAAGTAGGCTTCGCCGTCGATCAGGACTGCGAAGCGATCGGCCCGGCGGATCGTGGTGCAGTTGCGGCCCGCTTCGAGCAGGCCATGGCGCGCGCATTGCGGTGCCGTGGCGTCATGGATCTCCGCGTCGATGTCTCGTGCGCGCGCATCGATTGCCGGCGCACTGCTGTCGGCGATATCGCTCGTCATCGGCATGGCCGGCTCGTCAAATGATCGGCACGCCGCCCGTAACCGCGACCGTCGCTCCGGACACGTAGCTCGCCTCGTCGCTCGCCAACATCACGTAGACCGGCGCCAACTCCGCCGGCTGCCCGGGACGCTTCATCGGCGTTTGCTTGCCGAACGATTCGACGTTCTCGGGCGGCATCGTCGCCGGAATCAACGGCGTCCAGATCGGGCCCGGGGCGACGCAGTTCGCGCGTATCCCGCGCTCGGCCAGCCATTGAGCCAAGCCACCCGTGAAATTCTGAATCGCGCCCTTCGTCGTGGCATACGGAAGCAGCGTGGGCCTCGGCTTGTCGGCATTCACGGACGTCGTATTGACGATCGCGCTACCGCGCTTCATATGCGGCAGCGCGGCCTTCACGAGGCGAAACATCGCGCCGATGTTCACATCGAACGTACGGTCCCACTCATCGTCGCTGATCTCCTCGATCGAGTCGTAATCCATTTGGTACGCCGCATTGTTCACGAGTACGTCGATGCGCCCGAACGCCGCAATGGTGCGCGAAACGACCTCGCGGCAATGGGCGGGGTTGGCGAGATCGCCGTCGATCAGCACGGCTTTGCGCCCCGCCTGCTCGACCCATCGGGCGGTCTCGCGCGCGTCGTCGTGTTCATCGAAATAGGCTATCGCAACGTCGGCGCCTTCCCGCGCGAAGGCGATGGCGACGGCCCGGCCAATGCCGCTGTCGCCGCCCGTCACGAGTGTGGCTTTCCCAGCGAGACGCCCATGTCCGCGGTAGCTTTGCTCGCCATGGTCGGGTTGGGGGTGCATGGGCGCCGTCCTGCCCGGAACCTCGTTTTGCTGCTGCTCCGGCAATGGCGGCTGTGGTCGATCAGTCATGTTCGCTCCTTCTCGATTCGGTGTCAGAGACGCTGTTGCTGGACGCCTATTACCGTGGGCGAGCAACGCGCGTGCCTTGTGGAGGGGACGATCGACTGGCCGCGGGACTGCCGGCAATGCCCGACAGGTTCCGGCGCCCGCGCCGAGGGTCCGAACGCAAGCAGGCGAAACGGACCGGAGCAACGGTGTTTCACCGCATGAAAAGATCGTCCTAGTCACCCGCGCGAGCGCATGCCAAAGTGGGCGCGATCATCACAGGCAATGGGGGAAAGGCGTGTCGACTCGTATCCATTACCGGCGCTTTGCCATGGCGGACATCGGCGCCGCTCACGCACTGACGACAGAACTCAAGTGGCCGCACCGCGAGGACGACTGGCGGTTCGTCGCCGGACTCGGCAGCGGCTTCGTGGCCGAGTGCGACGGGCAGGTGGTGGGCACCGCGTTCAGTTGGAAGTACGGTGCGCAGGCAGGCTCCGTCGGCATGATCGTCGTGTCGCCCGCGCATCAGGGCATGGGTATCGGCCGGGGCCTGACCGAGCGCGCGCTCGAGGAGCTCGGCTCGCGGCCAACTTTGCTGCATGCGACACCCGCAGGCCGTCCGTTGTACGAGAAACTGGGCTTCGTGGCGATCGGCGCGCTCGATCAGCACCAAGGCAATGCCGGTGTGCCGGCGCTGCTGCGCTTGCCGCCGAGCGAGCGGCTGCGGCCCATCGGCGAGCGCGATACCCCGCGTCTCGTCGAGCTTGCTTCGCGTGCGAGCGGTCTCGATCGAACGACCGTACTGCCCGCGCTGCTCGAGTCTGCCGACGGCATCGGACTCGAGCGCGACGGGGAGTTGATCGGCTTCGCCCTCTTTCGCCGCTTCGGGCGCGGGCAGGCGATCGGCCCGGTGGTGACGCCCTACGCGGCGGATCCGTTGCGCGCACAAGCGCTGATCGGTCATTGGCTCGCATCGAGCCCGGGTGCCTTCGTGCGCATCGATGTCCCCGCCGATAGCGGGCTGACCGAATGGCTCGAAGCGCTCGGCCTCGCACGTGTCGACACAGTCGTCAAGATGGCGCGCGGCGCCGGCTCGGCATGGCCACGCGACGCGCGCTTTGCACAGTATGGCATCATCAATCAGGCAATCGGCTGAGGGCGGCAGTGACATTTCTCTATAAAGCCGATCCGGCCCGCGGCGAAATCTGGGCGCGACTGTTCGCGCAGCGCGCGCCCGAACTCGCTTTTCGTCTGTGGCCCGATGTCGGGGACCCGGCTTCGATTCGCTACCTCGCTGCGTGGCAGCCTCCCGAGGACCCGGCACGCACGCTGCCGAACCTCGAAATCGTCTTTTCCGTGGGCGCCGGAGTCGACCAGTTCGATCTGGGCGGCATTCCGCGGCACATTCCTGTCGTCCGCATGGTGGAGCCCGGTATCGTCGAGGGAATGATCGAGTATGTTTGCCAGGGCGTGTTGAGCCTGCATCGCGATCTTTTCGACTATGCGCGGCAGCAGCAACAGCAGGTCTGGCGCGAAATCCCTTTGCGGCCGGCCTCGACCTGCCGCGTCGGTGTACTCGGGCTCGGCATGCTCGGCACCTCCGTGCTCGAACGGCTGCGCTTGTTCGGCTATGACTGCGCGGGCTGGAGCCGCTCGCTGCATACGTTGGAGGGCGTCGCCTGCTACGCCGGCGCGGCGCAGCTCGACGCCTTTCTGGCACGCACTGACATTCTCGTATGCTTGCTGCCGTTGACGGCGGCCACGCACGGCTTGCTCGACGCCGAACTGCTTCGCAAACTGCCGCGCGGGGCGTCGCTGATTCAGACCGGGCGCGGCGCGCACCTGCGGCAAAACGATTTGCTGCGGCTGCTCGACGAAGGCCATCTGCGTTATGCGCTGCTCGATGTAACGGAGCCCGAACCGCTGCCGGCGGGACATCCGCTATGGACTCACCCATGTGTGCGCATCACGCCGCATATCGCGAGCGCGACGCGTCCGGAGACAGCGGTCGAAGCCGTCCTCGAGAATCTCGCTCGCCATCGCGCCGGTCTGCCGATGATCGGTGAGATCGATCGGGAACGTGGTTATTGAGCTTCCATCCGCATGAAATGGCGTCTGCCGATTCCCGATTGTGGATTCGGCGCGCGCGCATGCTAAAGTAGCCGTCACGTTTTCGACCGACGGGTTTTCAAGCGACCACTGACGATGACCGGGGATTGCAAGCTGGATCGAATCGATCTGCGTATTCTGTCTCAACTCCAGAAGCGAGGGCGCATTACGAACGTCGAGCTCGCCGATGCGGTTGGCCTTTCGCCAAGTCCTTGTCTCATCCGCGTCAAGCGCCTCGAAAAAGCCGGCTACATCGCGGGCTACGGAGCGCAGATCCAGCTCGAAAAACTGGGCGACGTGCAGATCGTCTTCACGGAAGTGACGCTCGCCGATCATCGCCGCGAAGATTTCGACCGTTTCGTCGCCGCGATTCGCAACGTCGACGAAATCATCGAATGCCACCTGGCAAGCGGCGGCTACGACTACCTGCTCAAGTTCGTCACGCGCAGCGTCAGCCATTATCAGAGCGTGATCGAGGGTTTACTCGAGCGCAATATCGGCATCGAAAAGTATTTCAGCTACGTGATCATCAAGTCGCCGTTCGTGAAGAACAGTTATCCGCTCGAAGCCTTGTTTCCGCATAGCTAACCCGGCGATTCGGGGCCGCCTCGTATGTCGTCGCCCCCTACCTCGGCACCCGGCTGCGCGAGGGTCTCCGCGAGGTAATCGACACATGCGCGCACCTTCGCGGACTGCGTCAGGCGTGCGGGATAGACGGCCCATATGTCGGCCGGCTGCGTCACTTCGGGCAGCACGCGCCGCAACAAACCCGCTTCGATGAGACGCCCCACGTCCCACATCGAGCGCAGCACGATGCCGCGTCCGGCCAACGCCCATTGCACGGCCACTTCGCCATGATTCGTCGACAACGGCCCGGTCACTTTCACTGAAACGCGCTCGCCCCGAACGTCGAGCCGCCACACCCCGAAGGGATGGTCGCGCTCCTTGATCGCCAGGCAAGCGTGCGACGCCAGTTCGCTCAGCTGCTTCGGCGCGCCATAGCGCTCCAGGTAGGCGGGCGATGCGCACAGCACGCGGTGATTCGAGGCCAACCGCTTCGCGATCATATGCGGGGCGATCTCGTCGCCGATGCGGATGTCGAGATCGAATCCTTCGCCCGTGACATCGACGAGCCTGTCGAATAGATCGAGACGTACGCTCAACTGGGGATAGCGCTCGGAAAACCGAGCCAGGGCTGGCGCAAGAATGTGGCGGCCGAAGCCGAAGCTGCTGGAAATGCGCAGCGTGCCGCGCGGAATGCGCCGCGTCGTGGAGACGTCTTCGACCAGTTGCTCGACGTTGTCGAGAATCTTTTCCGCCCAGGCATAGACGCGTTCGCCAGCCTCGGTGATCGTCACGCGCCGTGTCGAACGATGCAGAAGCCGCGTGCCCAGCGTCGCCTCGAGAATGCTCACACGTTTGCTGACATAGGCGGCGGAAACGGAGAGCGCTTCGGCTGCGGCGCTGAAGCTCGAGCAGCGCGCCACGGTGCAAAAGACACGCAGGTCGCTCAGTTCCGGCGCGCGGGCGGCATCCATCGGGGGCCTGATTTATACACGATTCGTGAACAGTCGATTAACCAAAACCCCAATTCTAAATCGAACGGCGCGAAATAAAATGACTGTAATTCAACTTTCATGGAAGAACTCCGCCATGGCCCGTACATATCGGATCGCCGTCATTCCCGGCGACGGCATCGGCACCGAAGTCATGCCCGAGGGGCTGCGCGCGCTCGACGCGGCATGCCGTCGCTTCGACATAGCGATCGAGTACGAGCACATCGATTGGGCGAGCTGCGACTACTACGAAAAGCATGGCCAGATGATGCCGGACGACTGGAAAGCGCAGTTGTTGCACTGCGATGCCATTCTGTTCGGTGCCGTCGGCTGGCCCGAGAAAGTCCCCGACCACATCTCGTTGTGGGGCTCGCTGCTCAAGTTCCGCCGTGAATTCGATCAATACATCAACCTGCGTCCGGCACGTCTTTTCGATGGCGTTCCCTCTCCGCTCGCGGGCCGCCGCGCCGGCGACATCGATTGCTGGATCGTGCGCGAGAACACCGAAGGCGAGTATTCGTCGGTCGGCGGCGTGATGTTCGAGGGGACCGAGCGCGAACTCGTCGTGCAGCAAGCGATATTCACGCGGTATGGCAGCGAGCGTGTGCTCAAGTTCGCATTCGATCTGGCAGCGCGGCGCGCGCGCAAGAAGCTCACCGTCGCGACGAAGAGCAACGGAATCGCGATCAGCATGCCTTGGTGGGACAAGCGTGCCGAGGAAATTGCCACGCAGTACCCGAGCGTCGCGTGGGACAAGCAGCACATCGATATCCTCTGTGCACGCTTCGTACTCAATCCCGATCGCTTCGACGTTGTCGTCGCGACGAATCTCTTCGGCGACATCCTCTCCGACCTCGGCCCCGCATGCACGGGCACCATCGGCCTCGCGCCGTCCGCCAACCTCAATCCCGAGCGCGCGTTCCCGTCGCTGTTCGAGCCGGTGCATGGTTCCGCGCCCGACATCGCGGGCAAGGGCATTGCCAATCCGATCGCCATGATCTGGTCGGCGGCGATGATGATCGATTTCGTTGGCGGGCATGCGGGCAAGGAAAGGCAGGCTCACGACGCAATGCTCGCCGCCATCGAAGCGACGCTCAAGGAAGGGCCGCGCACGGGCGATCTCGGCGGCAACGCCACCACGCGCGACGTAGGTGCGGCCATTGCCGCGCGCATCGAAGAGATTTGACAAGGAGTCACGGATGACACGCATATTCGAACTGTCCGAGCTGATCCGCACGGACAACTTCATCGGCGGACGCTGGGTCCCGGCGGCGGACGGCGCGCGTTTCGCTGTCACCGATCCTGCCACGGACGAACTCATCGCCCAGGTGGCCGATAGCGGGGCCGCCGATGCGCGTGCGGCCACCGATGCGGCCGCAGCCGCCCTGCCCGCGTGGCGCGAGACGTTGCCGAAGACCCGCGCGGAAATCCTGCGACGCTGGCACGCGCTGATCGTCGCGAATCAGGATGTGCTCGGCGCATTGATCTCGCGCGAACAGGGCAAGCCGCTTGCCGAAGGACGTGGCGAGGTCGCCTATGGTGCTTCCTATGTTGCCTGGTTCGCCGAGGAGGCGACGCGCATCTACGGCGATCTGATTCCGCAGCAGCAACGCGGCAAACGCATGAGCGCGGTCAAGGAGCCGATCGGCATCGTCGCAGCGATCACGCCATGGAATTTTCCGCTTGCGATGATCGCGCGCAAGATTGCGCCCGCGCTGGCAGCGGGTTGTACGGTGGTTGGCAAGCCGGCCGAGGACACACCGCTCACGGCCAGCGCGCTCGTCATGCTCGCGCACGAGGCTGGCGTGCCTGCCGGCGTGCTCAATCTGATTACCACTTCCCGCGAGCGCGCGGTGCCGGCCGTTGCCGACTGGTTGCACGATGCGCGCGTCCGCAAGATCACGTTTACGGGCTCGACGGCAGTCGGCAAGTATCTCGCCCGCGAATCGGCCGATACGCTCAAGAAGCTTTCGCTCGAACTCGGCGGCAACGCACCGTTCATCGTGTTCGACGATGCCGATCTCGAAGCTGCGGTGGCGGGCCTCATGGTTTCCAAGTTCCGCAACGGCGGGCAGACGTGCGTATGCCCGAACCGCGTTTATGTTCAATCGGGCGTGTTCGAGCGCTTCGCAGCGTTGCTGGGCGAGCGCGTCAGTGCATTGAAGGTAGGCCCCGCAAGCGACGAGCGTTCGCAAATCGGCCCGATGATCAATGCGCGCGCGGTCGACAAAATTGCGCGTCATGTCGACGATGCACTGACGCGCGGAGCGCGCATCGTCACGGGCGGCAAACGTTTGACCGAACTCGGGTCTCATTATTACGCGCCGACGGTGCTCGCTGACGCCGATCCGAGTATGCAGCTCTATTGCGAAGAAACGTTCGGGCCAGTGGTGCCGCTCTTTCGCTTCGAGACGGAAAGCGAGGCGGTGCAAGCCGCCAATGCGACGCCCTACGGCCTGGCGGCCTACTTCTACAGCAACGACATCAAGCGGATCGAGCGCGTGTCGGGGGCGCTCGAAGCGGGCATCGTCGGCATCAACGAGGGGGCGCTATCGAGCGAAGCGGCGCCGTTCGGCGGAATCAAGGAGTCAGGCTACGGCCGGGAAGGTTCGAAGTACGGCCTCGACGACTATCTGTCGATCAAGTACCTCTGTCAGGGCAATCTTCAGTAAGGGTATTGCTTCTGATCGTCGCCGCACTGAGGTTTCTATACAGAAACCGCCCATTTTTGTTCAGTTGGCGTGAAGTTGCGGCTTGCGACCGGTGCTCGTCTCGACATATACTGAACAAAAATGTTCAGTTTCTGTCGAGATATCATGCTCGTTCGAGAACTCATTGCGTCCATGGATCACTGGGACAAGGCGGGGATTTGGGCGTATTCATCAAATACGCTCCGTCTCCTGTTTCCAGAGAGCGAGCGCGCCATGCTCAAAGCGCTCGCCCGTCATGAACGGGCAGGCCTGATCGTCCATGTCGCACGCGGACTGTATGCGAACCCTCGTGCGAGATCGATGCCACCAGACGTATTGAGTGCTCTTGTGCCGTTTCTGCGGCCATGGGACTTCAACTATCTCAGCCTGGAGTCCGCGCTCTCGGAGGCAGGCTGGCTATCCCAGATCCCATCTCGTCTCACACTCATGACGACGGGCCGCAGCCAAACGTTCGAAACGTCCTACGGCACCGTGGAATTCGTCCACACAGCGCAGCGGCCAGATAAACTCCGTGACGACCTCGTCTTCGACGCCAGGCGCAACCTTGCCGTGGCAACCCTTGCCCGCGCGCTGCGTGATTTGAAGCGCGTAGGTCGCAATCTCGATCTCGTCGACACTCATGGAAGTCAGCATTTTTCTACGCACGCGTAGCGACCTCTTGGCTCTTGCAGGTCAGTACGCCAATGATCGCAACGTACCTGCGAGCACCATCGTGAAGGAGATCTTGCACTATGAGATTCTTTACGCTCTCTCGCAAAGCGGTGCGGCGGCACAGGTCACGTTTCAGGGCGGGACGGCGCTGCGCCTGTGCTACCAGGGCACACGGTACTCCGAGGACCTCGATTTCGCAGGCGGCGACGGATTCGATCCACAGGTGATGGCTCCATTCGCTGACCTCTTGCAAAAGGAAATCGCCGAAGCATATGGATTACAGGTAGAGATCAAGGTCCCGAAGGAAAAGCTGCCCGCAGACGGGGTGCCTGTCGCTCGATGGAGCGCGAAGGTGTACATCCCACAAATCGACTCAAGCGTGCCGCAGAATCAGATCATCAATATCGAGGTCGCCAATGTCCCGGCTCACGACGCCGATCTGGTATCGGTGGCGGCAAACTACCCCCATCTGCCCGCACCGCATCGGCAACTGATCATAACCGCCGAGACTCCCAGGGAGATACTTGCCGACAAACTTCTCGCGCTCGGCGCTCGTCCGTTCCTGAAGGCGCGCGATATTTGGGACATCAAGTTCCTGACGGATCGGCAAGTCGCTCCGGACGTAGAGTTGATCAGCAGGAAGCTCGGTGACTATGGATGGACCGAGCATCAGTTCAAGGAGGCGCTCCGGAGCAAGCTCGATCAACTCGACGATCCGCTGACTACCTCCGCTTTCCGCAAAGAGATGAGCCGATTCGTCGACTCAGGAGTCGCGGCGCAGCTAGGTAACGCTGCGCTTGTCAATCGCTTCTTGACGCGAACCAAAGAGCTGGGGACGGCGCTGCTTCGCGCCGATCTGCTAGCCAACGACGCCCTCTCTTACCCCATCGCTGCGCCGGCCCCGGCTCGATGAATTCGCGCGCGAGCCGGCGCGCCGCATGCGCAAAGCGCATCGATCTGCAGGCTTGTGCTGGCCTCGCGACAAGATTTTTGAATCGCGGACCGTATGTCGTCGGCTGACTGCGAGGAACCCGCGGAACAAGCAAACGCGCGACCTTGATCTTCATCAAACGGCGGCCGACGAACAGCCAACACAATGCGATAGACGAGACTGCGTACGCGGTGCTCCCAGAAGGAGTATGAGTTCCCCGCGTCAAGCATGTTGTGGCGCGACAATCTGGATGAGAGACGCGCGACAAACAAGATGAGAATGTCGCGGCGAGGTTGATGATGCCGATGTTGATTGACGCTGACAAGCGTTTGTTGATTGACGCGCGGCGCATGTTGC
>NZ_JAAAYE010000048.1 GCF_013282575.1 Paraburkholderia sp. NMBU_R16 | reverse complement strand
TGAACAACTTCTCGGTGAATGTGTCGCTACCGCGCATGATCTTCAGGAGGCAGACAGGGCTTTCTTATCAACGCTTCGGCCACCTCGTCCGATGACCAGGCGAGTGGTATTTCAGCAAGCTGCTAGGGCGCCCGCATCTGGGTTGTGGGTGCCTAACACGACGCTGCCCCATATCACGTTGCCGTAGTGAAGCTCAGTCCACATCTCATATTCGAGCGCGTTCGGCGCCGGGGAGACGTTGGGCACCATGATCGTCAATGCGCACGGTACGCCGTCCAAGGCGACCAATACTTCTTGACCCGAGGATTGTCCGAGGGTGACCACCTGTCCCACGCACAGGGAAGCAACCGATGTCGAATTTTCACCGAGCGACAAATAGATGGTGTCCCGATTAGCGACCACATTCCCTTCTTTAGGGTCAACGCCGCTCTCTGTGGACCTTATCCGCCACGTCGTATGAGCAGGCGTGTTTGTGGCTTTCAGTGCAACGGCGGATCTAGCTGTCGGCGGTTGACTGCAGTACAAATAAAATTGGCTGCCGGCGCTGTCGTACCTTCTGACGTACACGTACTGTCCGTACCTTACGTAATTATCGGTGTTCATTTATCGACTCATTTGGTTGTCCGGCCGGGTACTCGCTCAGTGCTCTGCTATCACGGAGTTTCTTCCGATACAGGACGACATTTGCACCTGAAACAGGTCGCCTTCGCTGCCGCACGCTGTGACTACCGCGATGTAATTGGTATTGGTTTTTCCAAAGGCAAACTGCTCGGAGATCGTTGAGCAGTTCGCGTCGTGGTTACCCCGAAGGATGTCCCGGCCCGAATCCTGAATGGTATGGAAGCAGGGCTGCGACTGTGATGACTCCGCTGTGGACGTGGACCAAAGGCAGAGACCGTCGATGTACCAGCCGACATGCATGCCCGCAAATCGCGGTCGATGGCGAAACGTGTGACGCGATTCAGCGCGTTCTGTCGGCGGCCACGATGCTGCCGCCATCCCCGCGCAATCAGGCCCGCGTCGCGGCGTAGTCACAACGGGCCGGTGATGATGACAAGAACGTCGTCGAAAAGCACGTTGCTCTCTTGCTGTGACACCACCACTAGCTGGGTGTTGAGGTTTTCCTGCACAGATAACGTTTGAATTGCGGCGAGCGGATTCGCCGCCGAGATACTGACGGTCACCGACTCTGATTCAGTGGAAAACGTTTGAGTTCCGAGGTTTGTTTCGACGGTATTTGGACCGGAAGAGAACGCCGCACCGACGAAGGGACCCAGCGGCATCAATGGATCGTTGGAGTCACCGAGCAACGTGATGGTCCTCGTTTCCTTCGAGTTCACGAGGACGGTTGCAGTATACATTTGCCCTGGTTTCAGCTTGAGCGTGGTGGTCAAAGCGGGCGTATCGGACATTGCAATGCTCCTTCAATGCTTTAAAAGAATCGAATAGTCGACATCGATCGAAATGCTGTTGTCGGATTGCTTCCTCGACCGGTTGGATGCATCGCAGAGCGTTGGAACTCCGCGATGCGCGCAGTGCTTCGGGGCGGATGCGATCTAGCTGGATTGGCCCCAGTTCAGGATGACGTATGCGTCGTTATAGACGCCATCGTTATCAGTGCCGTTGTAGGCGGCAACGACACCGACATACTGCGATTGCTGAGCTGCGATTGCTTGCGTATTCAACTGGCATGCGTTACCTCTTGCAGATACCTTGACGGTGACCTGCCCTGTGTTGTCGCTGGTCAACACCGCGGTTCCGCGATTACTGTTCTCGTTTCCTTGAGCGGTCAGCCTATAGCTTGGCGCCGTATCGCTGCCGAGCCATACCTCGACCGTCTGCTCAGCGGTCGAATTCAGCAGGACCGTCACTCCAAATCGTGTCCCGGATGGGATCGTGAATGGTGTCGGCGACGGCGACGGGCTCGGCGAGGGCGACGGGCTCGGCGAAGGCGACGGGCTCGGCGACGGCGATGGACTCGGCGAAGGCGACGGGCTCGGCGAAGGCGACGGACTCGGCGACGGCGATGGACTCGGCGAAGGCGACGGACTCGGCGACGGCGATGGACTCGGCGAAGGCGACGGGCTCGGCGAAGGCGATGGGCTCGGCGAAGGCGATGGGCTCGGCGACGGCGACGGACTCGGCGACGGCGATGGACTCGGCGAAGGCGACGGGCTCGGCGAAGGCGATGGGCTCGGCGAAGGCGATGGGCTCGGCGACGGCGACGGACTCGGCGAAGGCGATGGGCTCGGCGAAGGCGATGGGCTCGGCGACGGCGACGGACTCGGCGACGGCGATGGGCTCGGCGACGGCGACGGACTCGGCGAAGGCGATGGGCTCGGCGACGGCGACGGACTCGGCGACGGCGACGGACTCGGCGAAGGCGACGGGCTCGGCGACGGCGATGGGCTCGGCGAAGGCGACGGACTCGGCGAAGGCGATGGGCTCGGCGACGGCGACGGACTCGGCGAAGGCGACGGACTCGGGGAAGGCGACGGGCTCGGCGAAGGCGATGGGCTTGGCGAAGGCGACGGGCTTGGCGACGGCGATGGGCTCGGCGACGGCGATGGGCTCGGCGAGGGCGACGGGCTGGGCGAAGGCGACGGGCTCGGCGAAGGCGACGGGCTCGGCGAGGGCGACGGACTCGGCGAAGGCGACGGACTTGGCGAAGGCGAGGGACTCGGCGAAGGCGACGGGCTCGGCGAAGGCGTCGACAATGTGAGCATCCAATCGATGACGCCAGGCGCCTGTCCCGATACTGCGAGCACATGCACGTGAAAGGGCGGGACATCGGGATTGGGCGGGTCGACGACGTACATCGTGCCTTCGACGGTACTGGTAAAGGTTATCTCGTCCCCGCCGGTAACGGGACTCCCGACTGTGCCTCCATCGATGGCGATGGCCCAGTCGATGTTGCCGCCGGTATCGCTGGTGACGATCACATCCGTTTTCGCGGCTGCGAGATAACCGTATCGATCGCTTTTCAGATTGACGATGTCGTCAGAGCAAACAGGGTTTCCGCGGGTCTGCTTGGGAGTCGGATTGTTCAGCGGAGGCTGGATCGTCCATGGCGTGCCAGCATCGACCGCCGCGTAGATGGGCTGCCCGCTTGCGTCGACATCCAGAAAATTCTTCGTCGTGCCGTAACCCCCTGCGGTGGTCTTGACATAAACGATATCGCCATATTTTATGTTGGCCATTTTGATTACCCGAAATTTGAGGCTTGAACGACGTTCTGAGTTTCTGTGACCGAATTGGCGGCAGCGTTCGGTACGACCGCTGCCGAACGGATTGGGCGCACGCGGTCGTTGTTTTCGCTTACCGATCCGTTCGATAACACCACGCGGGACTGCGCTCGTACGAGCAGGCTTTCGCCACTCCAGGCTGGCGGCGATGCACGTTATTTACGCGCGGGGCGGGCTGGGCACCGCCACAGTGGCGATGCTGTAGCGCGTGGTGTCGATGCCCGCTCCCGGAGGCAGAATCAAAAAGGGAAACGCGTGAACGCAGCCGAAAAGCTGCAACAGATCGTCTGTGTGCTACGGATAAGACGCTGCGGCCACCTCGAACGCTCTTGAATATTTTCATCGCATCGCTACCCCACGCATTTCTGATCGAATTCCGACTGCGGGCGTTGCGATTACGACACTGAACCCGCACCGACGAATTGGTAATAGCCGAGGACAGTGGCGTTGTGATCGTAAATCGCGAATTGGACGCCGTATGTCAAGGTGCCCGTGCTCTGCGCATCGGCACCCCAGAAATACAGCCAAGCGGACTGAAATGTTGGGCTGTTGGGGTTGTCATCATTGGTGAGCAACTGTCCTTTCAACTGTTTCAACTGGGGCTTGCTGATGATGCCTTGGGATCCAATCGCTTGGCCGGTCTTGGCGTCGACGATGTTGTAGATCACGCAGGTGTAAAGGCCGGTGCATTGAACCCACCATGCGATCTGATCTCCTTCTTCGACCTCGATATCAGTGACATTCTGGCTCGACTTCTGTCCATTGGACGTCATGACGGAAACGTGCGCTGCGCCGACAGGCTGTGGTTTGCCAGTCGTCGTCTGAGCCGACTTGAACGTGTTGTATATCGTTGCAGCATCGATGCTAACTAGCACATCGGTTGTCATGGCCTCTCCTTTCGAGGGGGGTACGGCATCTGGGCGGGAAGCACAATGACAGCTACGGGTGCTTCGTACGCAGAATAGAACAGCCACGGGGGCCCAAACCTAGCAAAACTGCGAGCGCGTCGGCCGCGACGTTTACTGTACGTTCGGTGGAGCAATACTTTCGATAGCGGGATCGCTGCGGAAGATTGCTATTCCGATCAAGTGCTCAACCCAAAATGCGTCCATGAAGATTTGCTTCGTCAGCTGGTCGTGCACGTTTGACGTTTCGACGCCGTGGACAAACCCTTTGGGAGGCTCGGAATCGTGCGTATGCTACCTCTCTCGCGCGCTTGCGCAGCGCGGACACATCGTCCATCTTCTGAGCCACAACGACGCGCCGGACTTCAAGATGGGGTGCCACTGCCTGCATCTGCCTGCTCATCTGAACGCGATGTATTTCCATGAGCAGCGATTCGACGCGGTGATCATCGTCAATTGGCCGGCACTCGCGCCGACATTCTCGAACGAGCTTCTACCGCGAGGAACGCCGTTGATTTTCTGGTGCCATCACAATCCGGATCAGAAGGGCTTGCTGGAGATAGAACCCGAGGTGGCTCGAAGTCTATCCGCCACGGTCTTCGTCTCCGATTACCAGAAGCAACGTGCACAACGCCGTTTTCCGTTAGCGGATCGATCGGTTTTCGTCATTCATAACGGGCTGACGCCGAGCTTCGTGGAGCTCTTCGAATCGGCCAGTGCACTGCGGGCAGGAAAAGAACACACGGATATCGTGGCCTATACGAGCACGCCATTTCGTGGTCTCGATCAGCTCATCGATGTCATGGAAGGCGTCCCTTCGTCGATCGAATTACGCGCGTTTTCGAGCATGGCGGTCTATCAAGGGGATGATTCGCCGTATCTCTCCTTGTATGCGCGCGCGCGCCGGCTTCCCAATGTAGCGCTCATCGGATCCCTCGCACAGCCGGCGTTGGCGCAAGCGCTGCGCGAGACATCGTTCTTCGTCTATCCGAATACGTTCACGGAAACGTTCTGTATTGCGGCGTTGGAGGCGCTTGCCGCCGGGATGGATGTCATCGTGCCCGATCGGGGCGCGTTGCCGGAGACCTGCGGATCGTTTGCAACCTACGTTCCGCATGAACTGCTGGATAGCGATCCGGTTCAAGCGACGGCGCACTTCCGACGTGCCTTGCTGGATCGGGTCGAAAAAAAGAAGGCCGATATTGCTCGCTGGGCCGACGAAAAACTCCGTCAGGCGTCGGAGGTTTGCACCTACTTTCGCTGGGAGCGGAGAGCGGTTCAATGGGAAACGTTGTTGGCGAGCTGTGTTGCCTCTTGAGCGGGATAAGAGGACAACTGTGCGGCCTTCCGGGCTCGGTCGACATTCGGAGCACCAAGAAAAAGGCCCTCGGCTAACGCCAGAGGGCCTTTGTTCTTCGGGCTTCCTACATACCCATGAATCTGGTGGGTAGTACTGGGATCGAACCAGTGACCCCTGCCGTGTGAAGGCAGTGCTCTACCGCTGAGCTAACCACCCGAAGAGCCTTGAATTATGGCAGACGCCGCGCGGCACGTAAAGCGCTTTTTAAGCGGCTTGCGCAACGGGCGTATTGCCGTCATCGACCGCCGGCTCGCGTCGCCAGACACTTGTCCCCTTGGCCGCCTTTTCGATGTCGTCGAGCACGGCCTGGTGCGCTGCGAGCTCCTCGGCCTGCGCCGCCAACACGGGCAGCACCACCGACTCGAGCACCGCCCCGGCGCGCGGTGCAGCGACATCCGCCTGGGCCGGTGCGTCGCCCAACATGTCGATGACGAGGCTTTCCTGGCCACGCGTCATCGCGAGATAGACCTCGGCCAGCAGTTCCGAGTCGAGCAACGCGCCGTGCAGCGTGCGGTGTGCATTGCTGATACCGAAGCGATCGCACAGGGCATCGAGCGAATTGCGCTTGCCCGGGAACATCGACTTCGCCTGAACGAGCGTATCGATCACGCTCGCATAGTGTTCCGAGAACGGCGGCAATCCGAGCAACGCGAACTCGACCTCGAGAAAGGCCAAGTCGAATGCCGCATTGTGGATGATGAGCTCGGCACCGCGCAGATAGTCACGTAGTTCATCGACGATCTCCGCAAACTTCGGCTTATCGCTCAAAAACTCGGTGGTCAGCCCGTGAACCGCCAACGCGCCGGGATCGCTGTCGCGTTCCGGGTTGATATAAAAATGCAGGTTGTTGCCGGTCAGCCGGCGGTTGATCAGTTCGACGCCGCCGATTTCGATGATGCGGTCGCCTGTGCGTGCATTGAGGCCTGTGGTTTCGGTATCGAGAACGATCTGGCGCATAGTCGACAAGGTAGCTTAAAAACGGTTTTTTCGAGGCACGCGCGGCGCGACGGCCACGCACTCAGCCAACGGCCAGCGCGGCGACGCCGCGGTTCGCCAGCGCATCGGCCCGCTCGTTCTCGGGATGCCCGGCATGGCCCTTCACCCAGCGCCACTCGATTTCATGCATAGCCGCCAGTGCGTCGAGCCGCCTCCAGAGGTCGGCGTTTTTCACGGGCGTCTTCGCGGCCGTCATCCAATTCTTTTTCTTCCAGCCGTGAATCCACTCGCTGATGCCTTTTTGCACATATTGCGAATCGGTATGGATGACGGCCTTGCACGGACGTTTCAGCGCTTCCAGCGCGGCGATGACCGCCATCAGTTCCATGCGGTTATTCGTCGTGCACGCCTCGCCGCCGAAGAGTTCCTTCTCCTGCGTGCCATAGCGCAACAGCGCGCCCCATCCGCCGGGGCCCGGATTGCCTTTGCACGCGCCGTCCGTATAGATTTCGATGAACTCGGGCGTCACGTCATATTCTCGGGTTGTGTGTCTTGTGAGTTGCTGCGGGCGTGAGCCCCGGTGCGAGCACCGGCTTTTTCGTCCTGACGGGGCCAATGAGCCGCATGCCGCGCACGCGCTTGACCGCCGTCACCATGTAGGCGGCACCGAAAATGGGCCACCATCGGTCGCCGGCATCTTCCATGAACGAAAAGCGCGTGAGCCACTTTTCGCCGACGAGGGGCGGACGATAGCAGCCGAAGCGTCCGCGTTCAAGTTCGAAGCCGAGCAACTTGATCCAGTCCTTGATGCGCGTGAATGCGATGAGGTCTTGCGCGGCCGGCACGAAAGGGCGTCCGGTCATTTTGCCCACCGATTGCCGCACGCCCCACAAGCTGAGCGAATTGAAGCCAAGAATGATCAGTTGCCCCTCGGGCATCAGCACGCGTTCGGCCTCGCGCAGCAGGCGGTGGGGGTCGCGCGTGAATTCGAGCGTATGCGGCATCACGATCAGATCGACGCTTTGCGCTTCGAACGGCAAATCCAGCAGATCGCACCAGACCGTGGGGCGACCGTCGGGCGCGAAGCGGTCGCTTGGCGAGAGCGGCGCATCGGGCGGCAGCGGCGGTATGGGCGGTGCAGGCGGCGCAAGCGAGTCGGGCGCGGCCGGCGGAAAACGGTAGGGCGCACTTGCGCCGCTGGCTGCGTCCAGCACGAGCGCGCGGCACGGCATACGGTTTTCCCGCAGCGCGTCGAGCTGAGGCAGGCCCAGTTGCAGCGCGTGGTAACCGAATACATTGGATACGACGCGGTCGAGCTGCGCCTGCTCCCACGCCAGGACATAACGGCCGGGCGGAGAGTCGGTCCAGGCGGGCCAGTCTATAATCGGTCGATCAGACATCGTGTGGTGCGTCGCCTATGAATACGCTCGAATACGTACCGGTGCCGGCCTTTACGGACAACTACATCTGGCTCGTGTCGAACGGGCGCGATGCGGTCGTGGTCGACCCGGGCGAAGCCGCTCCGGTGCGCGCGTTTCTCGCGCAACGACGCTTGCGACTGAGCGCTATTTTACTCACGCACCACCATGCCGACCATGTCGGCGGTGTCGCCGATCTTTGCGGCCACGCATCGATCCCCGTCTATGGGCCGGCGGCGGAAGCCATCGCCGAGGTCACGCACCCGCTGTCGGGCAGAGATCGCGTGCACCTCGAATCGCCCGCGATGGATTTGGCGGTGCTCGACGTGCCCGGCCATACGCGCGGGCATATCGCATACTTCCAGGACGGCAGCGCCGGCGCGGCGCCCCATGTATTCTGCGGCGATACGCTGTTTGCCTGCGGTTGCGGGCGGCTCTTCGAAGGCACGCCGGCGCAGATGCTTGCCTCGCTCGATGCGCTCGCGGCATTGCCCGGCGAAACGCAAGTGCATTGCGCACACGAATATACGCTGGCCAATATTCGCTTCGCGCTGGCCTGCGAGCCCGGCAATGCCGAACTGCGGGCGTGGCAGGAGGAGGCGGCGGCGCGCCGAGCGCGCGACGAGCCGACGCTGCCCACGACGATCGCGCACGAGCGCGCCGTGAACCCGTTCCTGCGCGCGCAGCGCGATGAGATTCGCGCCACGCTCGCCGCACAACTCCACGAGACGGTACCCGACAAGTTGAAGTCGTTCACGCTGATGCGGGAGTGGAAAAACCGCTTCCGCTAGGCGCGGCATGGCGCGACACGAGCAGGCGACTGCGGCAAAAGCGGGTGCCGGGCTCGGAAAATGAATCGAAAACGTGCGCCAAGCCTCGGATTTGTCAGCATTTTTTTAGCTTTTCAGTTGACGCGGGCGGTATGCTTTCGTACTATCGCCTGCAATTTCCAGTTTTGGAAGCCGAGACGTTCATGCGATTCATCCTCAGTGCGCTATTGGTTCTGACGCTCGCCGCCTGCGCGAGCAGTGGACCGACGGCGAACTCCTCCTCCAACGACGCTTCCAATCCGCAAGCCGCTCCTGACTCCCTGCGCACTGCCACCGCGAAACAAACGATCGACGTCGATACCGGCTCCGTCGATCAACTGACGACCGCGGACAGCGACCTGTGGGGCCGTATCCGCCGCGGCTTTCAGCTTCCGGACTTGCAGGGCGACTTGGTCGATATGCAGGTCAATTGGTACGCGCAGCGCCCGGACTACGTCCAGCGCATGACGGAGCGTTCGCAGAAGTACCTCTATTACATCGTCGAAGAGCTCGAGGCGCGGCACATGCCCACGGAGCTCGCGCTGCTGCCGTTCATCGAATCGGCGTACAACCCGCAGGCGCTGTCGGTCGCGAAGGCGGCGGGCATGTGGCAGTTCGTGCCCGGCACCGGGCGCACCTATAACCTCAAGCAGAACATGTGGCAAGACGAGCGGCGCGACGTGCTGGCTTCGACCGGCGCCGCGCTCGACTATCTGTCGCGCCTGCATGACATGTTCGGCGACTGGTACCTCGCGCTGGCCGCCTACAACTGGGGCGAAGGCAACGTGCAGCGTGCGATCGCGCGCAATCAGGCAGCCGGTTTGCCGACGGACTATCAAAGCCTGCGCATGCCGAACGAGACGCGCAACTACGTGCCGAAGCTTCAGGCGGTCAAGAACATCGTGGTCAATCCGCAGATGTATGGGTTGGCGTTGCCGTCGATTCCGAACCACCCGTATTTCGTGACGGTCACGACGTCGCACGATATCGACGTTGCCACGGCCGCGAAGCTCGCCGACATGTCGCTCGACGAGTTCCGTTCGCTGAACCCGTCGTTCAAGCGGCCGGTGATCCTCGGCGCGACGCAGCCGCAAATCCTGCTGCCGTTCGACAACGCAAGCGCTTTCGAACGCAATCTCAAATCGTACGGCGGCCAATTGTCGTCCTGGACCACCTATACGGTGACCGAACGCGCGCGGCCTGCGGCACTTGCCGAAAAGCTCGGGGTCGATGCCGACACGCTGATGGAGGTCAACAAGATTCCGGCCGGCATGCGCCTGAAGCCCGGTTCGACGTTGCTCGTGCCGCGTGACGGCGACGACGAGGATATCAGCGCCGATGTTGCCGAAAGTGCGGTGCTTGCGATGGAGCCCGACGTTCCGGACACCCGCAAGATGCTGATCCGCGTGCGTCGCAAGCAATCGCTCGCGGCGGTTGCGGCGCGCTATCAGGTCTCGATCGCGCAATTGAAGGCATGGAACAAGACCCGGCGCGAAACGCTCATGCCGGGTCAGGTGATCGTGCTGCACGTGCCGGTGGGCAAGACGATGCCGGCGGAGCCGGGACCGCAGAAAATCGCCACGGCAGTGCCGGCCGATGCGCGCGCCGAGAAGATCGAAGCACGCGCGGCCGAAGTGAAACCGAAAGCGCATGCGAGTCGGAGCGCCGCGCGCGGCGGGTCCCGGACCAAGTCCGTGAAGGTTGCGGCCCGTGCCGCAGCCGATGGCAAAGGCGAAAGCAAGGCAGACGCGCCGGCCCGAAAGAGCGTCGAAACGGCCTCGAAGTCGGCCAGGAAGAGCAGCGCGAAGCCGGTGCAAGGCCGGCAGCAGAGCACGACCGTTGCGTCGTCGCGCGGGCAAACCAAGCAGCAGTGAGCGCTTCGATACGTGCTTGATACGCGGTGATACGTCGTCGTCCTTCCGACGGCGAACCCCCGCCCATACCACCGCATCGCCGTCTGTCCATTGTAGGGAATAGGGCTTTCAAGCTATAATTCGAGAGTTTCGCTATTCAACCCGCACCCTAGCGCCTACCTTCCCCATCCCGTTCATCCGCCGCTCAATGCACCGTGGCGTAGTTTGGCAAAAGCCTTCGATTCCGGGCCATCGAGCGCCCGGGCGCGCCAGCCAGGCTTTACGCGCAACGAGGAACGTCGAGCGCCGCGCTTGCCGCCGAGACATCGGCGCCGTGGCAGCCTCCGGGCGGATGACAGGTCGGCAACAGGGTGCTCCCCAAGGAGCTTCCCGTGTTGCCGTCTTTTCCTCCCGCTCTGCTTGCACTCGCTGACGGCACGGTCTTTCGCGGTTACGCGATCGGCGCGGCCGGCCATACGATCGGCGAGGTGGTCTTCAACACGGCCATCACCGGTTATCAGGAAATCCTGACCGACCCGAGCTACGCGCGCCAGATCGTGACGCTCACCTATCCCCATATCGGTAATGTCGGGGTCAACGGCGAGGACGTCGAATCGATGAAGGTTCATGCCGCGGGCCTGATCGTGCGCGATTTGCCGGTGCGGGCGTCGAACTTCCGGATGCAGCGCACGCTCGCCGAGTATCTGCGCGACGAAGGCGTCGTTGCCATCGCCGGAATCGATACGCGCCGGCTCACCCGCATCTTGCGCGACAAGGGTGCGCAAAACGGCTGCATTCTCGCAGGTACCGACGACGAAGCGCGCGCCGTTGAGCTTGCGCGCTCGTTCCCGGGGCTCGCAGGCATGGACCTCGCCAAGGTCGTTTCCACTGCCAAGCCCTACGAGTGGGCGCAGACCGAATGGCGGCTCGGCAGCGGTTTCGGGGCGCAGCGCTCGCCGCGCTACCGTGTGGTCGCCTTCGATTACGGCGTCAAGTACAACATCCTGCGCATGCTTGCCGAGCGCGGCTGCCAGGTCACGGTGCTGCCCGCGCAATCGAGCGCGGCCGATGCGCTCGGGCTGAATCCGGACGGCGTGTTTCTGTCGAACGGCCCCGGCGACCCGGAGCCTTGCGATTACGCGATCGCCGCGACGAAGGAGTTTATCGACCGCGGCGTTCCGACATTCGGCATCTGCCTCGGTCATCAGATCATGGGCCTCGCCGTCGGCGCAAAGACGATGAAGATGAAAACGGGCCACCACGGCGCGAATCATCCGGTGAAAGATCTAGGGGACGGCCGGGTCGTCATCACATCGCAGAACCATGGTTTCGCTGTCGATGCGGCGACGCTGCCGCCCAATGCGCGCGTCACGCACATCTCGCTTTTCGACGGCACCTTGCAGGGTTTCGAATTGACGGACAAGCCCGCGTTCTGCTTCCAGGGTCATCCCGAGGCATCGCCGGGTCCGCACGATATCGGCTATCTGTTCGACCGCTTCACCGCGTTGATGGACGCGAAGCGCGGTAGCGCGGCCGCGTGATTCGTGCCGCGGCGCGAGAGTTCGCGCCGCCTTTCGTCAGAGATACCAGAAATACATTAGCGAGAGCGTTATGCCCAAGCGGACAGACATCAAGAGCATTCTCATCATCGGCGCGGGTCCGATCATCATCGGCCAGGCGTGCGAGTTCGATTACTCGGGCGCACAGGCTTGCAAGGCGCTGCGCGAGGAGGGCTACAAGGTCATTCTCGTCAACAGCAACCCGGCCACGATCATGACCGACCCGAACACGGCGGACGTGACCTACATCGAGCCCATCACCTGGGAGGTGGTCGAGCGCATCATCGCGAAAGAGCGTCCCGATGCGATCCTGCCCACGATGGGCGGCCAAACGGCGCTCAACTGCGCGCTCGATCTTTTCCATCACGGTGTGCTGGCCAAGTACGGCGTCGAACTCATCGGCGCATCGCCGGAAGCGATCGACAAGGCGGAGGACCGTCAGAAGTTCAAGAATGCGATGACGAAGATCGGCCTCGGCTCGGCGAAGTCGGGCGTCGCGCATTCGATGGAAGAAGCGCTGAAGGTGCAGGCCGATATCGCCGTGCAAACGGGCGGCCCGGGCTATCCGGTCGTGATTCGGCCGTCCTTCACGCTCGGCGGCTCGGGCGGCGGTATCGCCTATAACCGCCAGGAATTCGAAGAAATCTGCCGGCGCGGCCTCGACCTTTCGCCGACGCACGAATTGCTCATCGAAGAGTCGCTGCTCGGCTGGAAAGAGTACGAGATGGAAGTGGTGCGCGACCGTGCGGACAACTGCATCATCGTCTGCTCGATCGAAAACCTCGATCCGATGGGCATTCATACCGGCGATTCGATCACCGTCGCGCCGGCACAGACGTTGACCGACAAGGAATATCAGCTACTGCGCAACGCGTCGCTCGCGGTTCTGCGTGAAATCGGCGTCGATACGGGGGGCTCGAACGTTCAGTTCGCCATCAACCCGAATGACGGCCGCGTGATCGTCATCGAAATGAATCCGCGCGTGTCGCGTTCATCGGCGCTCGCTTCGAAGGCCACGGGCTTTCCGATTGCGAAGGTCGCGGCCAAGCTGGCCGTCGGCTATACGCTCGACGAGCTCAAGAACGAAATCACGGGCGGTCAGACACCCGCATCGTTCGAGCCGACGATCGATTACGTCGTCACGAAGATTCCGCGCTTTGCGTTCGAGAAATTCCGCGAGGCCGATTCGCATCTGACGACGCAGATGAAATCCGTGGGCGAGGTCATGGCGATCGGCCGCACGTTCCAGGAATCGTTCCAGAAGGCCTTGCGCGGCCTCGAAGTCGGCGTGGACGGGCTCGACGAGAAATCCACGCACCGCGACGAGATCGTGCGCGAGATCGGCGAGCCCGGTCCGGATCGCATCTGGTACGTGGGCGACGCGTTCCGCCTCGGCATGTCGCTCGACGAGGTGTTCGAAGAGACGTCGATCGATCCGTGGTTCCTCGCGCAAATCGAAGAAATCGTCGCCAAGGAAAAAGCGCTCGCGGGCCGTACGCTCGAGAGCCTCAGCAAGGACGAGCTTCGCTTCCTGAAGCAAAGCGGTTTTTCGGACCGCCGGCTCGCGAAGCTCCTTGCGGCCACACCGGCCGATGTGCGCCGCCGCCGTACCGAGCTGAACGTGCGTCCGGTCTACAAGCGCGTCGATACGTGCGCCGCTGAATTCGCCACGAAGACGGCCTATATGTACTCGACCTACGAGGAAGAGTGCGAGGCCATGCCGACATCGAACAAGAAGATCATGGTGCTCGGCGGCGGGCCCAACCGCATCGGCCAGGGCATCGAATTCGACTACTGCTGCGTTCACGCCGCGCTCGCCATGCGCGAGGATGGCTATGAAACGATCATGGTCAATTGCAACCCGGAGACGGTGTCCACCGATTACGACACGTCCGATCGCCTTTATTTCGAGCCGCTCACGCTCGAAGACGTCCTCGAGATCGTCGATAAGGAAAAGCCGCTCGGCGTGATCGTCCAGTATGGCGGTCAGACGCCGCTGAAGCTGGCGCTCGATCTCGAAGCCAACGGCGTGCCGATCATCGGTACGTCGCCTGACATGATCGATGCCGCGGAAGATCGCGAGCGCTTCCAGAAGCTGCTGCAGGATCTGCAGTTGCGTCAGCCGCCGAATCGCACCGCGCGCACCGAAGCGGACGCGCTCACGCTTGCCGACGAGATCGGTTACCCGCTCGTCGTGCGCCCGTCGTATGTGCTCGGTGGACGCGCGATGGAAATCGTCCATGAGCCGCGCGATCTCGAACGCTATATGCGCGAGGCCGTGAAGGTATCCAACGATTCGCCGGTGTTGCTCGACCGTTTCCTGAACGATGCGATCGAATGCGATGTCGATTGCATCTCGGACGGCCAGGCCGTCTTCATCGGCGGCGTGATGGAGCATATCGAACAGGCCGGTGTGCATTCGGGCGATTCGGCCTGTTCGTTGCCGCCTTATTCGCTTTCGAAGGAAACGGTAGCCGAGCTGAAGCGCCAGACGGGCGCCATGGCGCGCGCCCTGAACGTCGTGGGCCTGATGAACGTCCAATTCGCGATTCAGCAGGTGAAGCAGGACGACGGTACGCTGAAGGACGTCATTTACGTTCTGGAAGTCAATCCGCGCGCTTCGCGTACCGTGCCGTACGTCTCCAAGGCGACAGGCCTCGCGCTCGCCAAGATCGCCGCGCGCGCGATGGTCGGGCAAACGCTCGCCCAGCAGGGCGTCGAAAAGGAGGTCGAGCCGCCTTACTTCAGCGTGAAGGAAGCCGTCTTCCCGTTCGTCAAATTCCCGACCGTCGATCCGGTCCTCGGGCCGGAGATGCGTTCGACGGGCGAAGTGATGGGCGTCGGCCAGACGTTCGGCGAAGCGCTGTTCAAGTCGCAGCTCGCCGCCGGCTCGCGCCTGCCGGAGTCGGGCACCGTGCTGATCACGGTGATGGATGCGGACAAGGCAAAAGCGGTGGAAGTGGCCGGCATGCTGCACGAACTCGGCTACCCGATCGTCGCGACGAAAGGTACGGCCGCGGCGATTGCCGCAGCTGGTGTGCCCGTGAAGGTCGTCAACAAAGTGAAGGACGGGCGCCCCCACATCGTCGACATGATCAAGAACGGCGAGATCGCCCTCGTGTTCACGACGGTCGACGAAACGCGCGCCGCAATCGCCGATTCGCGCTCGATTCGCATGAGCGCCCAGGCGAACAAGGTGACGTACTACACGACGATGTCCGGCGCGCGCGCGGCCGTCGAGGGCCTGCGTTACCTACGCGACTTGGAAGTCTATGATTTACAAGGCCTTCATGCTCGCCTAAACTAGCCTTCTGATTACTAGTCGGGGTCGGCTTCGACCCCAGATGCCGCGGTTAAGCGGCGTCCCCTCCGGTGGCCACAACGCCTGACGGGATGCACTTAACCGCGGTGCTTTTTTATAGCCGTCTTTTTTGCTTACTGATCTGTCTATGAGCACTATTCCATTGACAAAACGGGGCGCCAACAAGCTGCGCGACGAACTGCAGCGATTGAAATCCATCGAGCGTCCCTCTGTCATCAACTCGATCGCCGAGGCGCGTGCGCAAGGGGATCTGTCCGAAAACGCCGAATACGATGCGGCAAAGGAAAAGCAAGGATTCATCGAGGGCCGGATTGGGGAGATCGAATCGAAGCTGGCCGCGGCCCAGGTGATCGACCCGGCCGCGCTGGATGCCGATGGCCGCGTGGTGTTCGCGGCCACCGTCGAACTCGAGGATCTCGATTCGGGCAACATCGTGACCTATCAGATCGTCGGCGACGACGAGGCCGATATCGATCATGGTCTGATCTCCGTCAGCTCGCCGATCGCGCGTGCGCTGATCGGCAAATCGGAAGGCGACGTCGCTGCGGTGCAGGCGCCCGGCGGCGTGCGCGAGTACGAAATCATCGCCGTGAGCTACGTCTGAGGGGCGGCCCCGTGTCCCTGGCTCCGCATCGCATTTTCAGATTGCTCGTCGTCGTTTGGGTCGGCTCTTTGTTGACGATCGGCTACGCTGCCGCGCCCACGCTGTTTGCGACGCTGGACCGTGTCGCGGCAGGCGCTGTCGCGGCGCGGCTTTTTCGGATCGAAGCGATGATCGGCGTGCTGTGCGGGATTCTGGCGCTCGCGCTCGGCAACGTACTCGTGCGGCGCGGCTCGCTCGCGTACCGGCCGCTCAGAGGGTTGTTGGCCGGTATGCTGATTTGCGTGCTGGTCGGATATTTCGCGCTGCAGCCGTTCATGGAAGCGATGCGCACCGCGGCACTCGAAGCCGGCGTGGATCTGGCACATTCGGCGTTTGCCGCCCGATTCGGGATGCTTCATGGCATCTCGAGCCTGATTTATCTGATCGAGAGCCTGCTGGGCGTCGTACTCGTCTGGAAGCTGCCCGTCGATACTCTCGGCGGCGCGAGCAGCCCAACCTGAAGTGCCGCTCGAGAGCGGCTCCCGATATTGGACGGGTCCTGAAGACCCGGCTACTTCACCGTTTGATGCTGGCGCTTGGCGCTGGTCTGACGTTTCTTCGCACGCTTGACCGTGCCGCCCGCGGTGACGCGTTCATTGCCGCGCACGACCACGGTTTGCGGTTTCGGCCTGCGCTTCGGGTTGTCGCTCGGCTTGATGACTTTCACCAGGCGCGGTGCGGCCCCGCGCCCAGCTTTTTCGCCGGCGGCTTGCTGTACGCTCGGCACGGCGCGGCTGCGAGCCGCGCCAGCGCCGCCGGCACGCCCTGCGGTTTTGGGGCTGGCGGGGGTTTTCGCGGTAGCGGTGCGGCCCGCGGGTTTGGTCGCCGCGGGGCGGGCGCTCTCCTGCGGTTTCCAGACCACGAGCAATTTGCCGATGTGCTGGATGGGAGCGGCGCCGAGCGTATCGCAGATCTGTTCGTAGATGGCCGCGCGCGCCTCGCGTTCGTCGCCGAACACGCGAATCTTGATGAGCTCATGCGCGGCGAGGTGCACTTTGATCTCGGCCAGCACGGCATCGGTCAGCCCATCGCCCCCGATCAGCACGACCGGTTTGAGCGCATGAGCCTGGGCGCGCAATTCGGCGCGTTGAGCGGGAGAGACTTTAAGGGCGGGCATGGTGGATCGGCAACTCGACTAGAATGTGGGCGGCTTGCGAATACGCGAGGCAGCTTGCAAATACGTTACGAAGGCGTGAGGAATGTGACAAACCGCGAGCGCGCGGCGGCCGCATCGGCAAAACGCGTATTATCCGCCAAAAGTGCGGCGACGCAGCAACAGTTGTAAAACCTTTCGATGGCAAAAAATCGCTTCAATCAGTCGTGGCTGCACGACCATATCAACGATCCTTATGTCAAGCTGGCGCAGCGCGAAGGTTACCGCGCCCGCGCAGCCTACAAACTCAAGGAAATCGACGAGCAGGACAAGCTGATTCGGCCGGGGCAGGTGATCGTCGACCTCGGCTCGGCGCCGGGCAGCTGGAGCCAGTACGTGCGCAACAAGCTCGCGCACGGCGCGCGACGCGATGAAAGCCGCGAGGGCGGCATCGACGGGACGATCATTGCGCTCGATATCCTGCCGATGGAGCCGATTGCCGATGTTCATTTCATTCAGGGCGACTTTCGCGAAGAAGCGGTTGCGGCGCAGCTCGAAGAGAAAGTCGGCGATCGGCGCGTGGACCTTGTAATTTCCGACATGGCGCCCAATCTGTCCGGTGTGGCCGTGGCGGACGCGGCGCGTATCGAGCATATTTGCGATCTCGCCCTCGAATTCGCGCAGAACCACCTGAAGCCGGAAGGTGCTTTGCTCGTCAAATGTTTCCACGGGAGCGGCTACAGTCAGATCGTCGAGAAGTTCAAGCGCCAATTCAAGACGGTCGCGGCGCGCAAGCCCAAGGCGTCGCGCGACAAATCGTCCGAGACGTTCATTTTGGGCAGGAATTTGAAGCGTCCGGGATAAGGCGCGTGTGAAGGGCGCCGGTGCGAGCGTCGCGCCGCGGATGCCCCCGCACTGTGCGAAAACGGCACGCACTGTGCGAAAACGACACGTTGACGGATCGAAAAACCCTATTTGCGCGGTAACGAAACGTTATGGCAGGGGTCTACGGACTGGATTAGAATGCTTTCGTGGTGCCGCAAGGTAAATGTAGGCGCCCGTCTATCAGGAAGGAGTGGTGCTTTGAACAACAATATGTTTTCGAAGGCAGCAGTGTGGCTGGTGATCGCACTGGTGCTGTTTACTGTGTTCAAGCAGTTCGACAAGCCCCGCGTCCAGGAAGGCGTCTCGTACTCCCAGTTCATGACGGATGCGAAGGACGGCAAGGTCAAGAGTGTCGTCGTTCAAGGGCGTAATCTCACGGTCACTCCTGCCGACGGTCAAAAGTACCAGATCGTATCGCCGGGCGACATCTGGATGGTCGGCGATCTGATGAAGTATGGCGTTCAAGTGAGCGGCAAGGCCGATGAAGAGCCGAGCGCGCTCGTATCGGCGCTTTACTACCTCGGACCGACGATTCTCATCATCGGATTCTGGTTCTACATGATGAGGCAGATGCAGGGCGGCGGCAAAGGCGGAGCGTTCTCGTTCGGCAAATCGCGCGCGCGTCTGATCGACGAGAACAACAACGCAATCAATTTCACGGATGTCGCCGGTTGTGACGAAGCGAAGGAGGAAGTGTCCGAGCTCGTCGATTTCCTGCGCGACCCGCAAAAATTTCAGAAGCTCGGTGGACGCATTCCGCGTGGGGTGCTGCTCGTCGGGCCACCGGGTACCGGCAAGACGCTGCTTGCACGCGCCATCGCCGGCGAAGCCAAGGTGCCGTTTTTTAGTATCTCCGGTTCGGATTTCGTTGAAATGTTCGTCGGCGTGGGCGCGGCGCGCGTTCGCGACATGTTCGAGCAAGCGAAAAAACACGCCCCGTGCATCGTCTTCATCGACGAAATCGATGCCGTCGGCCGTCATCGCGGCGCCGGCATGGGGGGCGGCAACGACGAGCGCGAGCAGACGCTGAATCAGATGCTCGTCGAGATGGACGGCTTCGAAGCCAATTCGGGCGTCATCGTCATCGCCGCGACGAACCGTTCGGACGTGCTCGACAAAGCATTGCTGCGTCCCGGCCGTTTCGACCGTCAGGTCTATGTCGGCTTGCCCGACATTCGCGGCCGCGAGCAGATCTTGAAAGTGCACTTGCGCAAGGTTCCGATCGCCAACGATGTCGACGCTGCCGTCATCGCGCGCGGCACGCCGGGTTTTTCGGGCGCGGATCTCGCGAACCTCGTCAACGAAGCCGCACTTTTCGCGGCGCGCCGAGGCAAGCGCATCGTCGAGATGCAGGACTTCGAGGATGCCAAGGACAAGATCTTCATGGGCCCGGAGCGCAAGTCGGCCGTGATTCGCGAGGAAGCGAAGCGCGCCACGGCGTATCACGAAGCCGGTCACGCCGTAGTGGCGAAGTTGTTGCCGAAGGCCGATCCGGTTCACAAGGTCACGATCATTCCGCGCGGCCGCGCGCTCGGGGTGACCTGGCAATTGCCCGAGCACGATAACGAGACGTACTCCAAGGATTATCTGCTCGATCGGCTCGCGATCCTGTTTGGCGGCCGCGTAGCGGAGGAGCTGTTCCTGAATCTGATCAGCACCGGCGCTTCGGACGATTTCAACAAGGCCACGCAGACTGCTCGCGCGATGGTGACGCGCTTCGGTATGACGGATGCGCTCGGTCCGATGGTGTACGCCGACGACGAAAACGAAAGTTCGCCGTTCGGCCGGGGCTTTACGCGCGCCATTTCGGAGGCGACGCAGCAGAAGGTCGACGCCGAGATTCGCCACGTGCTCGATGAGCAGTACAACCTTGCACGGCGCCTGCTCGAAGCCAACCGCGACAAGGTCGAGGCCATGACTGCCGCGCTGATGGAATGGGAAACCATCGATGCTGACCAGATCAATGACATCATGGCCGGTCGCCCTCCGCGTTCGCCGAAGAGCGCCTCGCCGGCCGATGCCTCGTCCGGCAGTAGTGGGACGCCGCCGGGCGCTGAGGTCAAGCCGGGCAGCGCCACCGCGCCGGCCTGACGAAGGTTGTGATGCGTGACAGGGCCGGTGCGGTTGACGCACCGGCCTTTTTCGTTGCGTCGCGCTCGCGCCCCCTGGTGTTTTTTCCTCGCTCAACGATTCGTGACGCACACTGATCTTTCCCCGGCATCCCTTCCCGAGCCGCTGCAATGCGGCCGGTTCATGTTGACGTTCGAGCGGCCCCGCGTAATGGGAATTCTCAACGTGACCCCCGATTCGTTTTCCGATGGCGGACGTTACGCGGCCCGCGACGACGCGCTGCGCCAAGCGGAACGCATGATTCGCGAGGGCGTCGAGATCATCGATATCGGCGGCGAATCAACGCGCCCCGGCGCGCCGCCGGTACCGCTCGATGAAGAGCTGGCGCGCGTGATGCCGATCGTCGAGGCGCTGGCGGGAGTCGGGGTGCCGCTGTCCGTCGACACCTACAAGCCCGAAGTGATGCGGGCCGCGCTGGCGGCCGGTGCGGACCTGATCAACGACGTCTGGGGTTTCCGTCTTCCGGGCGCCATCGAGGCCGTGCGCGATAGCGCCTGCGGCTTGTGCGCGATGCATATGCACGGAGAACCGCAGACAATGCAGCGCGGAAAGCCCGAGTATGCCGATGTGGTGGCGGATGTTCGTACGTTCCTGACGGAGCGTGTCGATACGCTGATGCGTGAAGGCATCGCGCGCGAACGGTTGAGCGTCGATCCGGGATTCGGCTTTGGCAAATCGACGCTCGAAGATAACTACGCGCTGCTGGCGCACCTACGCGATACCGCACCGCGGGTTGCGCCGGGAGCAAGGCCCTTCCCGATCCTGGCGGGGATGTCGCGCAAATCGATGTTCGGCGTCGTTACAGGTCGCGCGACACCGGCCGAGCGGGTCGCGGCCAGCGTAGCGGGGGCGGTCTGCGCGGCTGAGCGCGGCGCGGCGATCGTGCGAGTGCACGACGTTGCCGAGACCGTCGATGCCATCAAGGTATGGGCCGCGGTGCGGGACGCCACGAGAAGTGCGGCCCAATCTAATTGACTGAACTCGATAAGGAAAAAAGAGAATGGCACGACGCTATTTCGGTACCGATGGAGTGCGGGGCAAAGTCGGTGAGGCGCCCATTACGCCCGATTTCGTATTGCGGCTCGGCTACGCTGCCGGAAAGGTGCTGGCGGGCGCGGACCGCCGCGTGAACAAGCCCGGCTCGCGGCCCACGGTGCTGATCGGCAAGGACACGCGCGTATCGGGCTACATGCTGGAAGCCGCCCTCGAAGCCGGGTTCTCGGCAGCGGGAGTGGACGTGATGCTGGCGGGGCCGATGCCGACGCCGGCCGTCGCCTATCTGACGCGGGCGCTGCGGCTCTCGGCGGGCGTGGTGATCAGCGCATCGCACAACCCTTACTACGATAACGGCATCAAGTTTTTCAGCGCGGACGGCGACAAGCTTCCCGACGAGGTGGAAGCGATGATCGAAAGCGCGCTCGACGAGCCATTGGAATGCGCACCGTCCGAGCGGCTCGGCAAGGCGCGGCGGCTCGACGACGCGGCGGGGCGCTACATCGAATTCTGCAAGAGCACATTCCCGGCCGCCTTCGATCTGCACGGATTGAAGATCGTTCTCGATTGCGCGCACGGTGCGGCCTATCACATCGCGCCGCACGTGTTCCACGAACTCGGTGCCGAGGTCATCTCGATCGGCGTCGCGCCGAATGGCTTCAATATCAACGACGGCGTCGGCGCGACGGCGCCCGATGCACTCGTGCGCGCCGTAGTCGCGAACCGCGCCGATCTCGGTATTGCGCTCGACGGGGATGCGGATCGCTTGCAGATCGTCGACGCCGAGGGGCGGCTCTATAACGGCGACGAATTGCTTTATCTGCTCGTGAAGGATCGGATTGCGACCGAAGGCCGGGTGGCCGGCGCCGTCGGAACGCTGATGACCAACATGGCGGTGGAAGTGGCGCTGGTCCGTGAAGGCGTGCAATTCGTCCGTGCGGCGGTGGGCGACCGCTACGTGCTCGAACAGTTGCGCGAACACGGATGGCAGCTTGGCGCCGAGGGCTCGGGCCATATCCTCTCGCTCGATCGCCACAGCACCGGCGATGGCATCGTATCGGCGCTGCTCGTGCTGGCGGCACTCAAGCGCAGTGGCCGCACATTGGCGGAGAATCTGGCCGATTTGACGCTGTTCCCGCAAAAGCTCATCAACGTGCGAATGCGCGCGGGCGCCAAGTGGAAAGAGAGCGCGGCGCTCGCGCGGGCGGTTGGGGAAGCCGAACGTTTGCTAGCCGGCAACGGTCGCGTGCTGATTCGGGCCTCCGGCACGGAGCCGGTGCTGCGTGTCATGGTCGAAGCGCGCGAACGCGAGGTCGCGGTGCGGTGCGCCGAAAACATTGCCCAAGTGGCGGAGCGGGAGACGGCGTAGGGGCGCCGGAACGGAAAAAACGCCGCGATTCGCGGCGTTTCGTTCATGTAGTTTTTGCTGCCCGACTGTCATATTCCGGCCGCGAAGTTTTGGCGTCTTCGTCGCCAAATTTCGTCATATCGTCGGGCAATTTCCGAAAAATTTGCTTCATCCTGCTGCTGCGACGATGACGGGCGGTCAATTTCCGGTCATATTACTGTCACAATAACTACCTAATCTCCCCTGTGTCGATCCACACGACCACACCACTGGGGGTAATCCATGAAATTGATGCAGACTGCGTTCGCCGGCGTTGCCGCGGCGCTCTTCGCGCTCTCCGCGCAAGCCGCTGACATTACCGGCGCGGGCAGCACGTTCGCCGCACCGATCTATACCAAATGGGCCGACGCCTATCAGAAGAGCGGTGGCGCCAAGGTCAACTACCAAGGCATCGGCTCGTCGGGTGGCATCAAGCAGATCATCGCCAAGACCGTCGATTTCGCGGGCTCTGACGCTCCGCTGAAGGACGAGGACCTGGCCAAGGACGGTCTCTTTCAGTTCCCGACGGTGGTCGGCGGCGTGGTGCCCGTCGTCAACGTGCCGGGCGTGAAGGCCGGTGAGCTCGTTTTGTCGGGCGGAGTACTCGGCGACATCTATCTCGGCAAGATCAAGAAGTGGAACGATCCGGCGATCGTTGCACGCAATCCGAAAGTCAAGCTCCCCGATACGGATATCGCCGTGGTGCGCCGCGCCGACGGCTCGGGCACGTCGTTCATCTGGACGCACTACCTCTCGCAGGTCAACCCCGAGTGGAAGTCGAAGATCGGCGAAGGCACGACGGTCAACTGGCCGACCGGTACGGGCGGCAAGGGCAACGATGGCGTCGCCGCATTCGTGCAACGTCTGCCGGGTGCGATCGGCTATGTCGAGTGGGCCTACGCGAAGCAGAACCACATGACCTACACGTCGCTCAAGAACAGCGCGGGTACGGTCGTCGAGCCGAAGACGGAGACGTTCAAGGCCGCGGCGGCGGGCGCGGACTGGAAGAAGTCGTTCTACCAGATCCTCACGAACGAGCCGGGCAAGGACGCATGGCCGGTCGTCGGCGCGACGTTCGTGCTGCTGCATACGGCGCAGGACAAGCCCGAGCAAGGCAAGGAAACGCTGAAGTTCTTCGACTGGGCCTTCAAGAACGGTACGCCGGCGGCGGACGGCCTCGACTACATCTCGCTGCCGCAGTCGGTCGTTTCGGAAATCCGTACGCAGTGGAAAGCGAAGGTGAAGGACGGTTCGGGCAAGGCGCTGGCTGAGTAAGCCGGTCCAGAGGACACCCGGGGAAGGGCCGTAGCGCCTTCTCCCCGGGTAACGCTACCGGCCGCATGGCGAACAGTGCGGCAAAGGATTACGCATACATGTCCGAGATCAACGTCGCGTCGCCGCCGGCCAGTCAGGCGCAAAAAGAGCCCAGCCGGTTGGGCGATATCGTGTTCAGCAGCATCGCCCGGCTTGCCGCGATCGTCACGCTGCTTTCGCTTGGCGGGATCATTGTCTCCCTTTTCGTCGCCTCGTTGCCGACGATCCACAAGTTCGGTCTGAGCTTTCTGTGGACCGCCGATTGGGATCCGCCCAACGACACGTTCGGTGCGCTGGTCCCGATCTACGGCACGATCGCCACGTCGCTCATCGCACTCGTCATCGCGGTGCCCGTCAGCTTCGGCATCGCTTTGTTCCTGACCGAACTCTCGCCGACGTGGTTGCGCCGGCCGCTCGGCATCGCCATCGAATTGCTGGCCGCCATTCCGTCCATCGTCTACGGTATGTGGGGCTTGCTCGTGTTCGCGCCGATCTTCGCGCGCTTTTTCCAAAAGCCCATCGGCGAGGTACTCGGTTCGATTCCATTCGTCGGCGCGCTCTTCCAGGGGCCGCCGATCGGTATCGGCATTTTGTGCGCGGGGGTGATCCTCGCCATCATGATCATTCCGTACATCGCCTCGGTCATGCGGGACGTCTTCGAAGTGACGCCCGTGCTGCTCAAGGAGTCGGCTTATGGGATCGGTTGCACGACCTGGGAGGTCATGTGGAGGATCGTGCTGCCGTTCACGAAAAACGGCGTGATCGGCGGCGTCATGCTCGGGCTCGGGCGCGCGCTCGGCGAGACGATGGCCGTCACGTTCGTCATCGGTAATACGAATCTCTTGAGCAGCGTGTCGCTTTTTGCGCCGGGCAACAGCATCACTTCCGCGCTCGCGAACGAGTTCGCCGAAGCGTCGCCGGGTTTGCACACGTCCGCATTGATGGAGCTGGGCCTGATCCTGTTCGTGATTACGTTCATCGTGCTCGCGTTTTCCAAATTCATGCTGCTAAGGCTCGAGCAAGGCGAGGGCACCAAATGAACCGTCCCGCTCAACATGTACCCGGTTCGGCGAGCCCCGAAGTCTTCGCGGCAACGCGCGACCGCCTGCAGCGCCACCGCCGCCGCATCAACGCGTTCGCGTTGGCGTTGTCGCTCGCCGCGATGGCGTTCGGCCTGCTTTGGCTCGTCTGGATTCTCTATACGACGCTGAGTCTCGGCGTGGGCGGTCTTTCGGTTCAACTGTTCACGCAGTCCACGCCGCCGCCCAACACGGACGGCGGCGGTCTGGCGAATGCCATCGTCGGCAGTCTGGTTCTCGTCCTCGTTGCGACGGTCATCGGTACGCCGATCGGCGTGCTCGCCGGCGTCTATCTGGCCGAGTACGGGAAAAAAGGCTGGCTTGCGAATACCACGCGCTTCATCAACGACATCCTGTTGTCGGCGCCATCGATCGTCATCGGGCTCTTCGTCTATGCGCTCGTGGTCGCCAAGTTGGGCCATTTCTCCGGCTGGGCCGGCGCTCTCGCGCTTGCTTTGCTACAGGTTCCGATCGTGATCCGTACGACCGAAAACATGCTGCTGCTCGTGCCGAACGCACTGCGCGAAGCGGCATTCGCGCTCGGTGTGCCGAAGTGGCGCATGATCCTGTCGGTGACGCTCAAGGCATCTCTCGCCGGCGTCGTGACCGGCGTGTTGCTCGCGGTGGCGCGTATTGCCGGCGAGACCGCACCGCTGCTCTTTACCGCATTGTCGAACCAGTTTTTCTCGACCGATATGGGGCAACCGATCGCGAACCTGCCGGTGACGATCTACAAGTTTGCAATGAGCCCGTTCCCGCAGTGGCAATCGCTTGCCTGGGCCGGGGTGTTTCTGATTACGCTCGGTGTGCTCGGACTCAATATCCTCGCGCGCGCGATGTTCCACAAGAAGTGACGGCGGAGCGACCCTATGAATATGGCAGAGTCTCATTTGAACCCCATCGAGCGCCCTGCGGCGCCGGCCGGCTTCGATCCCGCGCACGGCGGTTCGGCGCTCGCGCCGGCGGCTCCGAAGATCGAAGTCAAGAACCTGAACTTCTATTACGGCAAGTACCACGCGCTCAAGAACATCAACATGCAGATTCCCGAGGGCAAGGTGACCGCGTTCATCGGACCGTCGGGTTGCGGAAAGTCGACGCTGCTGCGCACGTTCAACAAGATGTTCGCGCTTTATCCGGAGCAGCGCGCCGAGGGCGCAATCATCATGGACGGCGAGGATCTGCTGACGAGCAAGCGCGACATTTCGCTGCTGCGCGCGCGCGTCGGCATGGTGTTCCAGAAGCCGACGCCGTTTCCGATGTCGATCTATGACAACATCGCATTCGGCGTGAAAATGTTCGAGTCGTTGTCGCGCTCGGAAATGGACGATCGCGTCGAATGGGCGCTGACGAAAGCGGCGCTCTGGAACGAGGTCAAGGACAAGCTCAATCAGAGCGGCTACGGCCTGTCGGGCGGACAGCAGCAGCGGCTTTGCATCGCACGCGGCATCGCGATCCGGCCGGAAGTGCTGTTGCTCGACGAGCCCTGCTCGGCGCTGGACCCCATTTCGACAGGGCGCGTGGAGGAACTCATCGCTGAGCTCAAGAACGATTACACGGTTGTCATCGTCACGCATAACATGCAGCAGGCGGCACGCTGTTCCGATTACACCGGGTACATGTATCTCGGCGAACTGATCGAGTTCGGCGATACCGAAAAGATTTTCATCAAGCCGGTCCGCAAGGAAACCGAGGACTACATCACCGGCCGATTCGGCTGATGAATCGAGAGGGAGTTCACCATGTCCGATAAGCACCTGTCCAGCCAGTTCGACGCGGATCTCAATCTTCTTTCGTCGAAAGTGCTCGAAATGGGCGGTCTGATCGAAGCGCAAATCACGCGCGCGATGCAGGCGCTCAATGCCTTCGACGCCGAAATTGCCGACCAAGTGATCGCGGCGGAGGAAACCGTCAATACGATGGAAGTCGCGATCGACGAGGAGTGCAGCAATATCATCGCGCGCCGGCAGCCGGCGGCGCGGGACCTGCGCTTGCTGCTCGCGATCTCGAAGACGATCACGAACCTCGAGCGGGCGGGCGACGAGGCCGAGAAAATTGCCAAGCGTGTGAAGCGGCTCATGGAGGACGGTGCGGCGCGCACCGTCAACATCGCCGAGATCAAGGTCTCGGGCGAGATGGCCGTGACGATCCTGCGCCGCGCATTGGATGCGTTCGCGCGTCTCGATACCGTGGCGGCGGCGCAGATCGTGCGGGACGACAAGGCGATCGACGAAGAGTTTCGCGCATTCGTGCGCAAGCTCGTCACGTACATGATGGAAGACCCGCGCACGATCTCGGCGGGCCTCGAGTACCTGTTCATCGCCAAGGCGATCGAGCGGATCGGCGACCACGCGAAGAACATCGCCGAATTCATCATTTACATCGTGAAGGGCACGGACGTGCGGCACAAGTCGCGCGACGCGCTCGAACGCGAAGCGCTTAGTTAACGTTTCAAGAGGTGACGATGCCGAGCAGCATTCTCATCATCGAAGATGAGCCCGCCATTTCAGAGCTGATCTCGATCAACCTGCAGCATGCGGGCCATTGTCCGATCCGCGCCTACAACGCGGAACAGGCGCAGTCGCTGATCAGCGACGTGCTGCCCGATCTCGTCTTGCTCGACTGGATGTTGCCGGGCAAATCGGGTATCGCGTTTGCGCGCGACCTGCGCAACAACGAGCGCACGAAACACATTCCGATCATCATGCTGACCGCGCGTGGTGACGAGCAGGACAAGGTGCTGGGTCTTGAAATCGGTGCGGACGATTACGTCACGAAGCCGTTCTCACCGAAGGAATTGATGGCCCGCATCAAGGCCGTGTTGCGCCGGCGCGCTCCGCAACTGACGGAAGACATCGTAGCCATCAACGGGCTCAAGCTCGACCCGGCCACGCACCGCGTCGCGGCACATGCCGATGGCAGCGAGATCAAGCTCGATCTCGGTCCGACTGAATTCCGGCTGCTGCATTTTTTCATGACACATCCGGAGCGCGTGCATAGCCGTACGCAACTGCTCGACCAGGTCTGGGGCGATCATGTATTCGTCGAAGAGCGGACGGTCGACGTGCATATCAAGCGTTTGCGCGCCGCGCTCAAGCCGGCCGGCTGCGATGCTATGATCGAAACGGTGCGCGGCAGCGGCTACCGGCTCGCCAAGAGCGCATGATCCGGGCATCTGCGTTCCATTTTTCGGTCTTCGAACACGTGCAGGCATGAATATCATCTGGGCGCGCTCGCTCGTTTCGCTGGTGCTGCTGGCAATCGCGAGTGCCGCCATCGGTGCGTTCGCCGGCGTCAAATGGGCGCTCGCGTTCGCGCTCGCCGTGCTCGTCGTGCAAAGCCTGTTCGGCACCTATCACACGGAAAGGCTCTGGCGCCTGCTCGATGCGCCCGTCTACGGACAGGTCCCGAGCGCACCGGGCGTCTGGGGCGAGATCTACTATCGGCTGCATAAGCTCGCGAAGCGCTGGCACGCGCAGGTGCGTCAGGTCGAGCAGCAGCATTCGCGGTTCATTCAGGCCATCCAGGCGTCGCCGAACGGCGTCGCGATGCTCGACGATCACGATCAGATCGAATGGTGCAATGCCATTGCCGAGGAGCATTTCGGACTCGATGCCAAGCGCGATCTGCGCCAGCACATCACTCACCTCGTGCGGCATCCGGAGTTCGTGCGATACCTTAATTCACACCGGTACGAGCAGATGCTCGTCATGCGCGGCATGGGCGACAAGCGGCAAAACGTCTTGTCGGTGCAGGTGTTTCCCTACGGCGAGAACCGCAAGCTCGTTCTCTCGGCAGACATCACCGAGCTCGAGCGGACCGACTCGATGCGGCGCGATTTCGTCGCCAACGTATCGCACGAATTGAAGACGCCGCTGACGGTCCTGTCGGGCTTTCTGGAGACGATGCGCGAGCTCCCGCTCGACGAAGCCGACCGTGCGCGGTATCTGGAACTGATGGAGCAGCAAGCGTCGCGCATGCGCCATATCGTCGACGATCTGCTCGTGCTGGCGAAGCTCGAAGGCGATGCCAAGCCGCCGAGCGACCATGCCGTCGACATGATCGCCGTGTTGCGTCACCTTCGGGAGGATGCGGCCACCCTATCGGGCGGACGGCATCAGATCGCGTTCGATACCGATGACAGCTTGACCGTCACCGGCGCGGAAACGGAAATCCTCAGTGCGCTCGGCAATCTCGTGACGAATGCAATCCGCTATACGCCCGACGGCGGGTCCATCCGCGTGGAATGGCGTCTCATTGGCGGCGCGGCGGCGTTTTCGGTGACCGATACGGGCTTCGGCATTCCCGCAGCCGACATTCCGCGCCTGACCGAGCGCTTTTACCGCGTCGATCGGAGCCGTTCACGCGATACAGGCGGTACCGGTCTCGGCCTCGCGATCGTCAAGCATGTGCTGCAGCGGCACGATTGCTTGCTCGACGTGAAAAGCGAAGAAGGGCGGGGCAGCGTCTTCACGGTGCGCTTTCCCGCGCAGCGAACGGTACGCCGCCAACCTCAGCCCGCCTGAGCGGTGGGCCCCCACACAGCCAAGGGGCTAACAACCGAACTTCGTCAGCAGGCTCGCTTGCGCGTTACGCGAGGATTTGCCCGGACGTGAACGCCGATAATGGCCATCGCTTTGCATGACCCAGGCGGATTGGTTGTCGCCGAGAAAGCCGGAAAGCCCTTCGGCGATGACGCGCCGCTTCAGGCGCCGGTCCTTGATCGGGAATGCGACTTCGACGCGGCGGAAGAAGTTGCGATCCATCCAGTCGGCGCTCGAGAGGTAGACGCGTTCGTCGCCATTGGAGAAGAAGTAGAAGATGCGATGGTGCTCGAGAAACCGGCCCACGATCGATCGCACGGTGATGTTTTCTGAGAGGCCAGCCACTCCCGGCTGCAACGAACAGACGCCGCGGATGATCAGGTCGATCTTGACGCCCGCTTGGGATGCCTCGTACAACTCCGCGATCACGGTCGGCTCGAGCAGCGCGTTCATCTTTGCGACGATGCGCGCCTTCTTGCCGGCCCGTGCGTTTTCGGCTTCCGCGCGAATGGCTTCCACGAGCCGCGGGTGCAGCGTGAATGGAGACTGCCAAAGCTCGTGCAGCTTCAGTTCGCCGCCGATGCCCGTCAATTGCTGGAAGACATGGTGTACGTCTTCGCAGATCATCTGATCCGACGTCATCAAACCGAAATCGCTGTAGAGCCTTGCCGTGCGCGGATGGTAATTACCCGTGCCGAGGTGCGCGTAGCGCTTGAGCACGGATCGGCCATTTTCGGTCACGCGGCGCACGATCAGCATCATCTTCGCGTGGCATTTATGGCCCACGACGCCATAGACTACGTGCGCGCCCACCGCCTCGAGCTGCGATGCCCAGTTGATATTCGTTTCTTCGTCGAAGCGCGCGAGCAGTTCGACGACGACGGTCACTTCCTTGCCATTGCGCGCCGCCTGCATCAGCGCGTCCATCAATGGCGAGTCGGTGCCGGTGCGATAGATCGTCTGCTTGATCGCCATGACATTCGGATCCTGCGCCGCTTGCACGAGCAATTCGAGCACGGGCTGGAAGCTCTCGTACGGATGGTGCAGCAGGACATCGCCCTGATCGATCGTTTCGAAATGATTCGTCGAATTGGCAAGCCGCTCCGGTGTGGCCGGCACGTGCGGCACGAACTTGAGGTCGGGGCGGTCGACCATCTCCGGCAACTGCATGAGCCGGACGAGGTTCACGGGGCCCTCGACCCGATAACAGTCCTTTTCGCTCAGGACGCTTTCGTCGAGCAGGCGCTGCACGAGATGAGGCGGCGTATCGGCCGAGACTTCGAGCCGTACCGCATTGCCGAGATGGCGCGCCGGCAGCTCGCCTTGCAGGGCGACGCGCAGATTGGTGATTTCGTCCTCGTCGACGAATAGCTCGCTGTTGCGCGTGATCCGGAATTGGTTGCAGCTGCGCACGAGGAGATTCGGAAAAAGCTCGCCCACGAAACGCTGCATGAAAGAACTCAACAACACGAACCCGTGAGTGAACCCCGAGAGCTCCTGCGGCATGCGCACCAGCCGCGGCAATGCACGCGGCGCCTGCACGATGCCCATGACTGCTTGTCGGCCGAATGCGTCCTTGCCCTCGAGTTCGATGACGAAGTTCAGGCTCTTGTTGAGCACGCGGGGAAAAGGGTGAGCGGGGTCGAGCCCGATCGGAGTGAGCACGGGCAGCAGTTCGTCGTTGAAATAGCGGCGCGCCCACTGCGTCTGGGCTTCCGTCCACGCTTCGCTGCCGTGAAAGTAGATGCCTTGCTCCTCGAGCGCCGGCAGTATCGTTTCGTGCAGCATGCGGTATTGGCGATGCACGAGTTTTTGCGCGCGCTCGACGACCAGATCGTAGACATGCTGCAGCGACATGCCGTCCGGCGCGAGCGCCCCCGGATTGTCGCGCATCTGTTCCTGCAACCCGGCCATGCGGATTTCGAAGAATTCGTCGAGGTTGCTGCTCGTGATACAAATGAATCGCAGCCGTTCCAGCAGCGGTATCGCCGGGTCAGCGGCCTGGGCGAGCACGCGCTCGTTGAAGCCGAGGATGCCCAATTCCCGATTGAGCAGGGGGTAACGCACCGACATCGGTAGTAGTGAGTGAGAAGGGTCGGATGAAAAAGCGAACGGTTGCTCGGAAAGTCTCACAGTCCAATGTCTTTTAGATGAACGTCGATGTCATCAATTCTACGGGTAATTGGTCTAATTTGAGATGGCAGTTCGGGCGGGGGCGCACGATGAGGTATAGACGTGCCCCTGCGAATGACCGGAGTGCCCTTCTATGTGCGTAAAATGGCGACTTTGAACCGCGTTGCGCCGTCATTCGCTCGAAATCGCCGAGCGGCGCCTGTCGCACGACTGGAAACGTTTCCGCTCATGCCCACCACCCCGCATTTGCTCGCCTCTGTCGATCTCGGCTCGAACAGCTTCCGCCTCATTGTCGGTCGCGTCGAGGAAACGCCGGCCGGCAGTCAGATCTATCAGGTCGATGCGCTGCGCGAACCCGTGCGGCTCGCGGCTGGACTGTCCGCCGACAAGATGCTCGACAGCGCCTCGCAGGAGCGGGCGTGGAATGCGCTCAAACGTTTCGGCGAGCGCCTGCGGGACTTTCACCCCGATCATGTGCGCGCGGTCGCGACGAACACGCTGCGCGTCGCTAAAAACGCACCCGATTTTCTCGTCGAGGCCGAGAGGGCGCTCGGCTTTCCGATCGAAGTCATCGCCGGGCGGGAGGAAGCGCGGCTCATCTACGCCGGCGCTGCGCATTCCGTCCCCGCGAGCTCCGGTAAGCGGCTCGTGGTCGATATCGGCGGTGGCTCGACCGAGTTCATCATCGGTTCACACTACACGCCGCTCGTCATGGAAAGCCTGTATATCGGCTGCGTGAGCCATAGCCGACAGTTCTTCCCGGCCGGAAACGTCGACGAGTACACGATGAGGCAAGCCGAACTCGCGGCGAAACGCGAGATACAGATCATTTCGCACGAGTACAAAAAGGCGGGCTGGGACCAGGCGATCGGCTCGTCCGGTACGGCGCGTGCGCTCGCCGAACTCGTCGAGGCCAACGGCTTCAACGATGCCGGCATCTCGCACGGCATCTCGCGCGGCGGGCTCGAGCGGCTCAAGCGCGCGCTGATCAAAGCCGAGAACGTGAATCGGCTCAAGCTCATCGCGCTCAAGGCCGATCGCGTGCCGGTGCTGGCAGGCGGGCTGTCGATCATGCTCGCTGTGTTCGAGGAACTCGGCATCGATTACGTCGATACGACCGACGGCGCGCTGCGTCTCGGCGTGCTCTACGATCTGCTGGGGCGGACGCAACACGAGGATATGCGTGCGGTGACGGTCGAAGGCTTCACGCGCCGCTATGGCGTCGACCGCGCGCAGGCGCAGCGTATTCGCGATCTGTCGGTCGGTTTTTACGATCAGCTCGGCGGGGCGGATAGGAACAACGCCGACGATGAAGACGAAGACCGCATGTTCCTCGCATGGGCGGCGGCGCTGCACGAGATCGGACTGTCGATTTCGCACAGCGCTTATCACAAGCATTCCGCCTATATCGCGAGCAATGCCGATATGCCCGGGTTCTCGCGCACGGACCAGGCGCGGCTTGCGGCGCTCGTGCTCGGCCATGCCGGCAAGCTCGGAAAACTGGCGCAGACGCGCGACGTCGAATGGCCGCTGCTGTTTTGTCTGCGGCTTGCGGCGCTGTTATGCCGGCGTCGGGCCGATGTCGGGCTGCCAGGTATCCGCGTCGAGAAGCGGAACAGCGGCTATGAAATCAGATTGCCCAACGACTGGGTCGCCAATAATCCGTTGACCGACTACAGCCTCATTCAAGAGGCTGCGGAATGGGAGAAGGTCGGTATCCGCTATCGCGTCGTCTATACCGACGATTGAGCGTCGCATGCCGCTATAACGAACGCCCGCTCGTGTGTAGTGACGCGCGCGGGAGGTGTTGCTGTCGTGGCTCGCTCGCGGGTGCGCTCAGCGCGCGGACGTTTCGCCGAGGAAATGGCGAGCGTAACGCGCATTGATGTCGGCTAGCCGGAACAGCGTCAGAAAGTCGGCGCAATTGAAATCGGGATCCCAGGCGGGTGCGCCGCAGATCTTCGCGCCGAGCCGCAGATAGCCCTTCACGAGCGGAGGCGGCGCCACCTTCGCACCGGTGCGCAGCTCTTCGACGGGCAGAGGCGTATGCGGGAACGCCCGGTATTCGGGTGCGGTCAAGGCGCTCTCGCGTAGCGATTCGTAGAGGTTCGCGGCGAAATGCCCGCCGTCGGCCATCGGCACGCTCGCGCAGCCCAGCATCGTTTCATAGCCGTTTTGCATCATGTAGGCGCCCAATCCGCCCCACAGCGACATGATGACGGAGCCGCTGCGATAGTCCTGGTGGACGCACGAACGACCGACTTCGACCATCTTCGAGCGCAGGTGCGCGAGGCGGGAAAGATCGAATTCGCCTTCGGCATAAAGACGCCCGACGCGGGCGGCCTGATGCGGGGGCAGCACACGGTAGGTGCCTACGACCTTGAGCGTATCGAGGTCGCGCACGAGCAGGTGATCGCAGTACGGATCGAACGGATCGACATCGAGACCGGCTGGACCGACGACGCGTGCGCCCATCTCTTCGGCGAACACGCGATAGCGCAGCCGTTGTGCTTCGCGCAGTTCCTCGTCCGTACGTGCCCAGGCGACCTGGAGCCGATGCTGCGCGGTGATCGTTTCCTCCGCGCGGGGAAGTCGACGGCGCGAATCTAGCGGAAGGATGAAAGCGAGGGGCAGGGTGGGCGTCGGCAGGTCTCGCATAAAGGTTCCTGATCAAATGTAGGAATGCGGTATGTTTGCCAATGTAGTAACCGCCGATGACGCTTGCATGGCAAACCCGTGTAAATGCGATGACATGTCGCATCAGCGACACGCATGTTTCACGATTTCGACTGCCAGACGATTTTAGGCGAGATCGGGAGAAATGACGGCGCGGATCAGCACGGGCGCCTGGCCGCCGCGCTCGCGGCTTTCCAGCCACCATATGCCGGACTTCTTCACAGCCCACTCACTGGCTTTTCCCGCTACGAGTTGCGAAATCACGAGGCCGAGCGTCGGCTGATGACCGACGATGACGACCGTCTGCGCCACCCCTTCCGGCCAGCCGGCGGCCGTGAGCACTGCGTCGGCGCGCGCGCCGGGCGCAATTTCTTTGGCGATTCGATACTGATCGGTCAGGGCTTCGACGGTCTGGATGGTCCGCGCGGCCGGGCTCGCCAGAATGAGCGCGTCGGGCGGCAGACGGTGTTTGAGCCATTTGGCCGTCGTCTGCGCTTGCTTGCGGCCATGGGAGGTCAGTTGACGGGCGAGGTCTGTCGACGCGACGTCTTCGGCTTCGGCGTGACGCCAAAGGATGAGGTTCATGAGTTCGCCCTCTTTCGATAGATTCTACTGACCCGCAAAGCGGATGCCGGGTTCGACACGGCCGCGGTGCCTCCGTTCCTGCGGCATTTGATTGACCCGCCGCACGGGAACCGGCTAGAATCACGGATTCGTCGGAGCGTAGCGCAGCCTGGTAGCGCATCTGATTTGGGATCAGAGGGTCGAAGGTTCGAATCCTTTCGCTCCGACCAATAGAATCAAGCACCTAGCCTAGTCCTCGGACTGGGCTTTTTGCTTTGTGAGACCGCGTAGTCGCCTGCAACGAGCATTGCAAGCCTCTGAACACCGCGCCACGCTGGCTTTGTCTTTGCGACTCGCCGATCGCGTCCCATAATATGAATACGAATGCGTGCGCGTCGAACTGCCGCCGCGCCATCGAACGCGGGAGACGAGCGTGGGGGAGTCGCCGGACGAAGCACAGGTGTTTCTGTCGACGTTGCGGCCGGAACGGCGCGACAAACAGCTCGCGCTTGCGGTCGTTGCGGTCTCGTTCGCGTTCTTCGTGGTCGCGGTGCCATTCGCAAAAGTACAACTCGCGAAAGTTTGGCCGTTCATCCCGATTTACGAATCGGCGCTGATCATCAGCGATTGGCTGACGGCGGCGCTGTTGATCGGGCAATACAAGATTCTTCGCTCGCGCTCGCTCCTCGTTCTGGCGAGCGGCTACATGCTGACTTCGCTGGCGGCCGTCGCGCACATGCTGACATTCCCCGGCCTTTTCGCGCCTGACGGGCTGCTTGGCGCGGGGCCGCAGACGACCGCATGGCTTTACATGTTCTGGCACACCGGTTTCCCCGTTGCAGTGCTTCTCTACGCGCGGCAAGCGCCGCCCGAGCCGTCGCGGATACGAGACGCGACGGGCGGCTTGTTCGTGCCCGTCGCAACGTGCTGTCTGGTGATCCTGGGTGCGCTCGGTGGAGTGGTCGCCCTGACCACGGCAGGCCATGAGCACTTGCCGCCGATTCTCGATCACGAGTTGTACACGCCCGTCTATGTCGCTGCGATCGCCACGATCGGCATGTTGACGTTTGCCGCGCTCGCCGCCATTGCTCGCCGCCGGCCCCGCTCGGTGCTGGATCTCTGGCTCATGGTCGTCCTATGCGCCTGGCTTTTCGACATCGCGCTGTCGGCGGCACTCAATCATCGCCGCTTCGACCTCGGGTTCTATGCCGGCCGCATCTATGGGTTGCTTGCCGCCAGCTTCGTGCTCGTGGCGCTCACCTTCGAGAACGTCAAGCTTTACGCGCGTGTCGTACGCGCCTTCGACCGCGAACGCGCCGAACGGCGCCTCGTTCAGCAGCGCACGGCGGAACTGAACGAGGCCAAGGCGTTGCTTGAAAAGCGGGTTGCGGCGCGCACGGCGGCACTCGCCGCATCGAATCGCGATCTCACGCGCGAGGTCTCCGACCGCAAGCGTGCCGAGCACGCGCTCAGGCGGTCGCAAGCGGAGTTGCGAGACCTTGCGGCGATCAGCTCATCGGCACGCGAGCAGGAAAAGCGCCGCATCGCGCGCGAGCTTCACGATGAGCTGGCGCAAACGCTTGCCACCCTGCGCCTCGAGATCGATCGATTCGGCGAACAACAAACGACCGCGAGCGGTTTGCCGCCGCCCAAGCTTGAGGACATGCGCTCGCTCGTCGACGAGGCGGTGACTTCGACGCGTCGCATCGCCTCGGATCTCAGACCGGCGATGTTGGACGATCTGGGTTTGGCGGCCGCCGTGCAATGGCTGACCGACGCGTTCGAGCAACGGCACGGTATCGACTGCGAGCTCATTGTCGAGCCTGTCGATTTCGACCTCGACGAACCGTATGCGTCGACAGCGTATCGGATCGTGCAGGAATCGCTGACCAATGTCGCGCGGCACGCACAGGCGACGCGTGCGTGGGTCAGTCTTCTTCGCGAGAACGGGCAGGTCGTGTTGCGGGTACGGGACAACGGAGTCGGCTTCGAGCCGCTCGCGCGGCGCAAGCCCACTTCGTTCGGCCTCGCGGGGTTGCGCGAGCGGGCCTATCTCGTGGATGGCAAGCTCGATATCGAGAGCGCGCCAGGCCAAGGTACGACGATCGAAGTGCGCATTCCGATGCCGACGAGGCATGAGCATGTCGACAGCTGAGCGTCGCGCGCGCCCGCTCGACGGTGGGTCACGCGCGCGTGGGAATCTCGACGATCTTGTCCCACGCGAACTGGGGATTTTCGCGCTCGCGCGTGCGCCGGTTCAGATAGCCGCGTGGATTGCAGACGACTCGCGTGCCGTTGCTCATGTAATCGAAGGCGGTATGCGTGTGGCCGTGAATCCAGAGCGCCACCGGTTCGTGCACGAGCGTGGGCAAATGGCTGATGAAGCCGGCCGATGCCAGATCGTTGGCAAAACGCTCGGCCAGACTCGCGCGATGAGGTGCGTGATGCGTGACGACGATCGTCGTGCCGTCGAATGGCTGAGCGAGCTCACGCTCGAGCCACGCGCGCGATTGCCGATGCAGCGCAAGTGCATCGCCCACCGTGAACATGCGCGAAGGCGCTTCGCTCGTGCGGGTGTCGAGCGACCAAGCTACCTGTATCGGCCCGCGAAAATCGAGCATGGCTTTCTCGGCGGCGGCGCACGAGGCCGCGCGCGCTTCGTCGCTCGCGCCGAAGAGCTCGAAATCGGTCCACAAGGTGGTGCCTAGTACGCGCCAGCGCCCGGCAGGATCGGTCCAGGTCGCGTTGTTCAGGTAATGGAGGTTATCGACGCTCGCGGCCGCGTCGCGCATGGCCGTCTCGAGGGCGCCGAACTCTCCGTCGTAGTACTCATGATTGCCGGGCACGTAGACAACCGGCGTATCCGGATCGAACGTCTGCGCGGCCCAGCGGATGCCTTCCGCGTGATTGTGAATGTCCCCGGCGAGCACCACGAGGTCGGCGTCGGCATGCGCAATCGCTTCCGGCTCGTCGCATTCGAGGTGCAAATCTGACAGTACGCGGATTTTCACGGGATGCCCCTTGCGTTCTGAGCTAGCGTAGCACCTTGCCGGGATTCATCAGGCCGAGCGGATCGAGTGCATGTTTCACCGCCCGCATGAGCGAGAGTTCGACCGGCGACTTGTAGTGCGCGGCTTCGTCCACTTTGAGCTGCCCGAGACCGTGTTCCGCGCTGATGCTGCCATGATGGCGAGCCACGCTATCGTAGACAAGACGGTTGATTGCCGCTTGGTACCGGGAGAGAAAGGCCTTCGCGTCGCCGCCTTCGGGCGCCTGGACGTTGTAGTGCAGATTGCCGTCGCCGAGGTGCCCGAACGTCACCATCCTCGCGCCGGGGATGGCAGCCGCAATCGCAGCGTCGGTTTCGGCGATGAACGTGCCGATGCGCGAAATCGGTACTGCGATATCGTGCTTGATGTTCAGTCCTTCTTCCGCCTGAGCGAGCGGAATATGCTCGCGCAGCGCCCAGAATGCGCGCGACTGTGCAAGGTTTTCGGCGACGACCGCATCTTCGACGAGCCCGGCATCGAGCGCCGTTTCCATCATCTGCTCGAAAAGCCCCCGTGCGTGCGCTTCGCTTTCGCCGTCGGAGAGTTCGAGCAAGACCGTTTGCGGGTGCGACGCGTCGAACGGATAGCGAAGCTGCGCAAAGTGCTTGCCGACGAGCCGCAGGCAAAAGTCGGACATCAGCTCGAAGCCTGTCAGCAATGCACCGGCGGTACGTCGCGCGAGCGAGAGGAATTCCAGCGCGGCATCCGGCGATGCGAGCGCTGCGAGCGCGGTCACTTGTGCGGCCGGCAGCGGATGCAGCTTCATGACGGCCGCAGTGATGATCCCAAGCGTACCCTCCGAGCCGATGTAGAGGTCGCGCAAGTCGTAGCCGGTGTTGTCCTTGCGCAGGCCCCTCAGACCGTTCCAAATCTCGCCTTGGGGCGTGACGACCTCGAGGCCGAGGCAGAGATCCCGGGCGTTGCCGTACCGCAGCACCCCCGTGCCGCCGGCATTGGTCGACAGATTTCCGCCGATCGTGCAACTGCCCTCGGCAGCGAGACTCAGCGAGAAAAGCCGGCCGGCTTCGCGTGCGCGGGCTTGTACGTCGGCCAGAACCACGCCGGCTTCGACCGTGATCGTATCGTTGTGCGTGTCGATGGCGCGCACACGTGCGAGCCGGGTGAGGCTGATGACGGCCTGCTTGCCGCTCGTATCGGGCGTCGCACCGCCCGCGAGTCCCGTATTGCCGCCTTGCGGCACGAGCGCGACGCGGTGCGATGCCGCGAGCCGCACGAGCGCCGCGACTTCCTCGGTCGTGCCCGGGCGCAGCACGGCGCAAGTGGCGCCCGAATAGCGCCGGCGCCAATCGGTCAGGTACGCGGCGGTGTCGTGCGGCTCGGTGAGGACATGCGCCGCGCCGATGGCCTGCCGGCAGGCGGCGACGAATTCGGACGAAGAGGTGGAATCGCTCATGATGATCTTTGCCTCGATTGGCGCGCCGCCCGCTTGAACGGCGCGACGTAAGCGAGCGCGCAAGCGAGAAAAACGACTGATAACGCCGTTTCCAGCCAGCCCAGCATCGCTGAACGTCCCGCATCGCTCATGCCTCGCACGATGCCTTCTGCGAAATAGAGCAGGATCAGCATCGACGCCCACTGCAACGTGTAAAGACGCCGGCGCAGCACGCCGGGCAGCGCGGCAGCGAGCGGCAGCGCCTTGAGTACGAGGGCCGAGCCGCCGGGCCGCAACGGCGCGAGCCAGCGCTCCCAGGCGAGCGTCAGCGCGATCAGCGCGACGAGCGCCACCGCCGCCCCGACGGCGTATGCGCCGTGCGCGCCCGCCGGTCCAGCCGCAGCTCGAGCCGTTTGCTCGTCGGAAGGCCGAGTGCCGCTCATGGACGGCCGCCGAGCAGGGCCGCCGTTCGCGCGACGCGCGCGCCGAGTGCGGTGGCCAGCGTTTTCTCGTGCGGCGAAAGCGACGATTCGCGGGCGCCCGCGCCGGACACGTGCGAGGCGCCATAGGGCGTACCGCCGCTTTGCGTCGCGGACAGCGCGCTTTCGGTATAAGGAATGCCCACGAGCAGCATGCCGTGATGCAAAAGCGGCAGCATCATCGAAAGCAGCGTCGTTTCCTGCCCGCCGTGCAGACTCCCCGTCGACGTGAAGACGCAAGCCGGTTTGCCGGCCAGCGCGCCGCTCAGCCACTGGGGCGTGGTGCCGTCGAGAAAATACTTGAGCGAGGCGGCCATATTGCCGAAGCGGGTCGGGGAGCCGAGTGCGAGACCCGCGCATTCTTCGAGATCGCGCGGCTCGGCGTAAGGCGGGCCATCCGCAGGTATCGGCGGTTCGGTGGCTTCGCTGAGGGGCGAAACGCTCGGCACGGTGCGAATGCGAGCCTGCATGCCCGCGACGCTGTCGACGCCTTGCGCGATCGCGAGCGCCAATTCGCGGGTGGCGCCGTGCCGGCTGTAATAAAGTACGAGGATGTCTTTCATGGGACGCTTTTATGAGCGGCCTATTATAGGGGCATGAGAGCATTCGAGCGGCCGGTGGCGGGCGGAGAGCCCGTGCCGGCGCCCCACGATGCGCCCCCCACGACGGAGAATTTCTTGCCGAAAAAATTGAGTGTCGATCTGAATACCGTCAAACGCCTCGCGCGATTTGCCGCCAAGCGCAGCAGCGAGGACCGCATTGCGCAGGTGGCCGGCAGCTTGACGTTCACGACGATGCTGGCGATCGTTCCGCTCGCCACGGTAGCGTTCGCGCTTTTTACGGCGTTTCCCATTTTTTCGACGTTTCAGGCTTCGCTGCAGACGTTCCTTGCCCAGCACTTGATGCCGGACCAGATCAACAGCCAGATCTTTCGCTACCTGAATCAGTTCGCCTCGAAAGCGAAGGGACTGACGACGGCGGGGATGATCGTGTTGTTCGTCACGTCCGTCATGACGATGATGACCGTCGAATCGGCCTTCAACCTCATATGGCGCGTGCCCAAACCGCGCCCATTCGCACAGCGCGTGCTCGTCTACTGGGCGATCATCACGCTGGGACCGTTGCTGATCGGTGTGAGCTTGTCGATTACCTCGCACCTTTTCACGCAATCGAGCTCGTTGGCGAACGGCTACGTCTCGCCGCTGATCGAATGGGCGCTTTCAGGGGCCGCGCTGCCGCTGACCGGACTGGCCTTCACCATGCTCTACGTGTACCTGCCCAACTGCAGCGTGCAGTGGCGCGATGCCGTGGTGGGCGGATTATGCGCCGCCATCGCGTTCGAACTCGCGAAGCGCGGCTTCGGCTTCTACGTCCGGCGCATCCCGACCTATACGGCGGTCTATGGCGCTTTCGCGACGGTGCCCATGTTCCTGATATGGGTTTATCTGAGCTGGTTCATCACGCTCGCGGGCGCGACGATCGTCTCGACGTTGCCCGCTATTCGCGCCGGCCAGTTCCACCGGCACGACTACGCGGGCGGAGACCTGCTCGATGCGCTCGAGATTCTCGCGCGCCTGAGCGATGCACGCGACCATGGCGCTGCGGGGCTGACCGTGATGGAACTCGCGCGCATGCTGCGGTGCGATCTGGATACGGCCACGCGGATCGTCGGCAAGCTGAGCCGCCATCAATGGATCACGCGGCTGGCCGACGAAGGCGCGGATGGTCAGCCGTGCTACGCGTTGCTCGCCAATCCGGCGCATGTCACGGTGGCGCGGCTATTCGACGTTTTCGTGATCGATCGGGCCGAGCTCGAATATCAATTGCGGCTGGAGTCGACGCGCGTCGACGGCGACGCTTTGCTCGCTGCGCTTGGCAACGACAGACTCGAGATTTCGCTCGCCACGCTGCTTGCGGCGCGCGAGGCCCGCGAGGCATTTCACGCCGGCGCCTCGCGTGTGTTGTCCGGTTCGCCTCACCACGCTACCTGAGGGGCGATTACCGCCTACAGCCGGATCTTGCCTGTGCAAATGTCTTTGAACATCACCCAGTCGCCCATCAGGCTGTAGAGCGGATGACTGAACGTGGCGGGCCGGTTCTTTTCGAAGAAGAAGTGGCCGACCCAGGCGAACCCATATCCGCACACGAGTGCGCCCGGCAGCCAGAACCAGCTTCCCGTCGCGATGGCCATGGCGACGCAGCCGATCACGCCTAGCGAGCCGATGAAATGCAGCCTTCGGCAAGTCGTATTGCGATGCTCGCCGAGATAGAACGGATAGAACTGCGCAAAGCTCGTAAAACGAGGCGCATGCGTGCCGTGAACCATGATAGCTACCTCCGCAACGATCAGGACGGTGGTAATGCCTGGAGCGGCCGCGCAAACGCGAAGAGCGCTTCCAGGGTCGCATCGGGTGCCTCGGACATCAATGCGTGGCCGGCATCGAGCGTGACCACTTCGAACTGCGCACCGGCCGCGGCAAGCGCTTCGACGAGTCCGCGCGCGGCCTTCGGCGGCGTCATCGCGTCCTTCGAACCGAGCACGAGCCGTACCGGGCAGCGCAGTTGCCCAGCGCGCTCGAGCCCTTCCGCGTAGCCGTTGCACGCGGAAAAGTCGGTGTGGAAGAGCCCCGGCTCGCCGGCCGCGGCCACGCGCTCCATCAGACGCTGGTTCACCCCGTGCAGCCAAAAACCTGGGCCTGGACAGGAGGGCTTGGCGGCGATCGTCGAATGCGACCAGCGATTGACGAGCGAGATGGCTTCCGCTTCGCGATGCAGCGCGGCGTCCAGCAACGCGTCGGAAACGGTCATCGGCACGGCCGTGGCGACGAGTGCCACGCGCGCGGCGCGGGTCGGATAACGGCCGGCGAAATCGAGTGCCACGAGCGAGCCCATGCTGTGCCCAGCCACGAACGCCGATGGCACGCCCAGCGTGTCGAGGAACGCCGCGAGCCAATCGGCGAGCGCGCCGATGCTCTTGGCCGCCGGTCCCGCGCTGCGGCAATGGCCCGGCAGATCGACGGCGAGCGCATTGAAGCCATGGTGCGCAAAGTACCGGCTCTGTAGCGCCCAGACGCTGTGGTCGTGCTGGGCGCCATGGACGAAGACGGCGCTCGGCAGCGCTGGATCGAACGATCTGCCGCCGGTATACGCATAGGCCGGTTTGCCCAGGACGTCGACGATCATGCTGACTCCTTTTGTGGCGCGCCACGGCCCGCATCGGGTTTCGAGCCGGGCTTGCCGGCTGCCTTGAGCGCACGCTTGAGATCGTCGATGAGATCGTCCGGATCTTCCAGCCCGATCGACAGGCGAATGGTGCCTTCTCGGATGCCTGCTGCCGCAAGCGCCGCGGCGTCCATGCGAAAGTGCGTCGTCGAAGCCGGATGAATCACGAGCGAGCGGACGTCGCCGACATTCGCGAGGTGGGAGAACAGTGTCAGGGCTTCGATGAAGCGCCGGCCGGCGGCGCGATCGCCGCGCAGATCGAAGCTGACCACGGCGCCCGCGCCGCGCGGCAGCAGGCGCTGCGCGAGCGCGTAGTCCGGATGCGTGGGCAGCTCCGGATAGGCGATCGATGCCACGCCCGCGTGCGAGGCCAGGAATTCGACGACCTTGCGCGTGTTGGCCACGTGCCTGTCCATCCGCAGCGGCAGCGTTTCGATGCCTTGCAGCAGTTGCCACGCGGCTTGCGGGTGCAGCGTGGCGCCGAAGTCGCGCAGGCCTTCGCGGCGCGCGCGCAGCAAAAACGGCGCGACGGTGCTCTCTTCGGCGAAGACCATGCCATGGAAGCCGTCGTACGGCTCCGTGAATTCGGGAAAGCGGCCCGATGCGACGAAGTCGAAGGCGCCGCTGTCGACGAGTACCCCGCCGATCGTCGTGCCGTGTCCGCCCAGGAACTTGGTCGCCGAGTGATAGACGAAATCGGCGCCATGCTCGAACGGTTTGAGCAGGTAGGGCGTCGTGAACGTGGAGTCCACCAGCAGCGGCACCCGATGCTCGTGCGCGAGATGCGCCAGCGTGGCAATGTCGAGCACGTCGAGGCCCGGATTGCCCAGTGTCTCGCCGAACAGGAGGCGGGTGTTGGACCGCAGCGCGGCGCGCCAGGCATCGATATCGCGCGGCTCGACGAACGTCGTTTCGATGCCGAAGCGCGGCAGCGTGTAGTGCAGCAGATTGTGCGAGCCGCCGTAAAGCGCATTCGAGGCGACGATATGGGCGCCGGCGCCCATCAACGTCGCAATGGCCAAATGCAGGGCGGCTTGCCCGCTGGCCGTGCCGATCGCGCCCGCGCCGTTTTCGAGCGCGGCGACACGCTCTTCGAAAACGGCGACGGTCGGGTTGGAGATGCGCGAATAGACATGCCCGGCGCGTTCCATATCGAACAGCGCGGCGGCGTGATCCGTGTCGCGGAATACGAACGCAGCGCTTTGATGGATGGGCGTGACGCGTGCGCCGGTCGTCGCATCGGGCGCGGCGCCGGCATGAACGGCGAGTGTATCGAATCGGTTGGCGGACATCGGCGGCGGCCGGACGCGCGTCCGGCAAAGGTGGCGTGACGGCCATCGTACCATCGCGGCACGCCCGTTCAAGAGGCGGTCAGCGCGGCGGTCCGCACGCGCAGGCGGCTGAAATCGGCGCGCGCGGCTTTCCTTTTAAGGGGCTTTCCGCTAGGATCGACCGATCAAACGAGGCTTTAACCGGAGGGGGCAAACCATGAAGGTCAGCGATATCTTGAAGGTGAAGGGCAATACGCTCTATACCGTTTCGCCCGATACGCCGCTCACAGCCGCGGTGACCACGATGGCGGAGCACGACATCGGTTCGCTCGTGATCATGGAGCATGGCGATCTGGTCGGCATGTTGACGTTTCGCGAAATCATCGTCACGTTGAACACGAATGGTGGCACCGTAGGCTCCGGCATGATCCGCAAGGTGATGGACGACCACCCGCTCACGTGCACCCCCGAAACGGATGTCGACGAGGTGCGCCGGATGATGCTCGAGCATCATGTGCGCTACCTGCCGGTGCTCGAGAACCGCACGTTGATGGGGGTCATTTCGTTTTACGACGTCGCCAAGGCGGTTGTCGAAGAACAGAGCTTCGAGAATCGTATGCTGAAGGCATACATCCGGGATTGGCCGGAAGAGGGCGAGTCGCGCGAATTGCGCTAAGGGCGCTAAGGCGCTTCGGCGCCCATTCGTCCGTTTCCCGCTCCCCTACGCATAGACGGCAACAAGACGCGCCCCGGTCTTGTTGCGTCGCACAACAAGCCGGCTGCGTTCTTTGAGCGCGGCTTTTTTTTCGAATCGACGCGAGCCATCGTCCGATTTTCGTGACAGCGCCTCGCCCTGCCGCCCGATCCATGAGCGAACGCCCGTTAACCCATTTCATTACACACAAGTCCGCGTGAGCGGCTTGTAAACTGTCGCGACTTGCCGTTTACTCTTGCTTTTTGCGCGGCACGCGAATGGCACGATCAACGGAGAGCTGGGCGGCAATGGAATTCAA
>NZ_JAAAYE010000047.1 GCF_013282575.1 Paraburkholderia sp. NMBU_R16 | reverse complement strand
ACATGCGCCGAGCGTCAATCAACAAACGCTTGTCAGCGTCAATCAACATCGGCATCATCAACCTCGCCGCGACATTCTCATCTTGTTTGTCGCGCGTCTCTCATCCAGATTGTCGCGCCACAGGCACGAGCGGATCGTGCGAACCGTAGACGATGAGCGTAGGGACGGCCACATGCGGCAGACGATCTTCGATGCGGTCGGCGATGGCGAGCCGGATCGCGGCGACGGCACGCCGCAGTCCCGCCTTCGCGTAGTCGATACGCGCAAGCGCTGCGGGCGAGCGTGCTTGCTCACGCCGGCCATTGACCCATGCTCGCCATAACTGCTGCCGCAGCGAGCGCGCGTGGGCGTCCACGGTCGGACCTTGCATGACCAGGCAGAGGGTGGCTTCGGGAAAGCGCGTGGCGAACTCGGCGAGGATCTGACAACCGAACGAATTGCCGATGAAGATCGCGCGCGTGAGCCCACAAGCGTCCATCCATCGTTTCAAAGCGTAGGCGAGCGCCTCGACCGACAGTGTCGCGGAGCGCCTGCCGCACCGAGGGCGGCTTTCACCGAAGCCCGGCAAGTCGGGCGCATAGACGCGGTACCACCGGGCAAGCACGAGCATGAGCGGCTCCATGTAACGGCTCGAAACGACGAGCCCGTGCGCGAGCACGACCGGCACCGGGTCAGCGGTACCCTCGGGGCCAGGATGCAAGCGCGAGAACATCGCGAAGGGACCGGCCTGCACCGAAAAACCGCGGATGCCGCTGCGCCTGCTCACCTCATCGATCGCGGGTGCGCGCGCGAGTTGCCGCCAGCGAAAAGCGCAGTACGCCGCGCTGGCGCACGCAGCCACGGCCGCTGCCGCGCAAAGCGCTCGATTCAACATGTGCAGCCTCGCTGAAAAGCCGATTGGCGTTCGTCGAGCACGGGTTGCACGCCGAACGGTCGTATCGGCATATCGAACGCTGCGCAATGTTCGGGCCCGGCGCAGGGGAGTGCAGGAAGGCTGGGGTCGACTCGCCCATAGGCGCGCATTGCCGACGAATCGGTATAAACCTTGATCCTGCTCAGACAATCGATCCGGGACTGTGCTTATATCACGTCATGAGGTAAGCGGACGCATGTCACCGTTTCCCCGGCGGATATCGCCGTTGTGATCTGCGGTTGCACCATGATCGACCCCACGCGAGAAGCGGCATACGGAACCCAAGATGAAGATCGGCGAACCGGAGCAACGTATCACTGACCAACGAGCGGCCGGCTGGCCGGTGCTGAGGCTCGGATTCAGGCCTTTCTACCTGGGAGGCACCGCTTTCGGTCTCCTTGCCGTCGGGCTCTGGCTCGCCGGCTTGCATGGCTATCCGGTCGCGGGGCGAGAGCCGACGATGACGGGCGTGATCTGGCATGTTCACGAAATGATTTTCGGGTTCGTGGCGGCCATCGTCGTCGGCTTTTTGCTGACCGCGGTGCGTGCGTGGACTTCGCGCGAAACGCCGCGCGGCATACCGCTCGCGCTCATTTGGCTACTCTGGGCTGCGGGACGTCTCCTCGTCTGGACCGGACCACCGCTCGTCGCCGCCGTCGTGGACTGCGTCTTTTTGCCGCTGGTGGCGTTCGTGCTCGCGCGTGTCTTGCTGCGTGCGGGCAACCGGCACAACGTTTTTCTTCCCGTCGCGTTGGGACTGCTCGGGCTTTTGAACGTGCTGTTTCATATGTGGGCCTGGCAGGGACGATTCGACCTCGCACTCCGTTCGGCGTATGCAGCGACGGGGCTCATCATCCTGTTCGTCGCGGTCATTACGGGCCGCGTCGTGCCGATGTTTACGATGAACGCCATTCCGGGGTTCACGGTGCGCCGTTGGAAATGGATCGACGCGCTCGCCTACCCGGTGCCGCTCGTGGCGCTCGTGCTCGATGCCGTGAATGCGCCGGCCGTCGCGGTTTTCGTCGTCGCACTCGCTGCCGCAGTGATCCACGCGATCCGCATGATCGGTTGGCGCTCCTGGCGCGTCGGAGCGCGCCCGATACTCTGGATCCTGCACGCAGCTTGTCTCTGGATACCGATCGGCTTCGCGCTGCTGGCATGCTCCGCGCTCGGTCGCGCGCCGCATTCGCTCGCGATCCACGCGTTGACGGTGGGCGCGATGGGCGGGGCGATCATCGCGATGGTGACGCGCACGGCGCTCGGTCATACCGGACGGATGCTCGTGGCCCAGCGTAACGAAGTGCTGAGCTATTGGCTGATGATGGCCGCAGCGGCATTGCGCGTCTTTGGACCGCTGGCCGCGCCTGGCGCGACGGGCGTCTGGATCGATGCGGCCGGCGCATGCTGGTGCCTGTCGCTGTTCGTCTATCTGATCAAGTACGCACCGTTTCTCACCGCGCCGCGGGCGGACGGCAAGGCCGGATGATGTCGAGCACGTTTTCGCTTTTGCTGAACCATTGAATGCAGCGTCGCGGATATAGTCGCGTCAAGACCAACCAGCATGATATGGAGAACGGCAGTGAACGACCTGTGTATCGAACTCGATCATCGGCCCGGCGCCTTGGCGCGCATGGGAGAAGTGCTCGGCGCAAAAGGCCTGAGCGTGGAGGGCGGAGGCGTATGGAGCGTCGATGGACGTGCGACCGCACATTTCCTCTTTGAAAATGGTGCAGCCGCGGCGCATGCGCTGCGGGAGGCGGGCATCGTCGTGCACGCCGTCAACGACGTGCTCGTCCAGCGGCTGAAGCAGGACGTGCCGGGCCAACTCGGCAAGATCGCCCGGCGCATGGCGGATGCCGGCGTCAATATCGAAGCGATGTATAGCGATCACGACCATCGACTCATCCTCGTGGTCGACAACTACGCGGCGGGACGAGAGGTTTCCGAGGCGTGGGAGCGGGAACGTGCCGAGCATGAGAACAACGAGGGAGGGGCGCAGCGATGAGTCAGCACCGATACGCGTTGACGGTGGAATGGACAGGAAACCTCGGTGCGGGTACGCGCAGCTACCAGTCTTACAGCCGGGATCACGTGGTCCATGTTTCGGGTAAGCCGTCGATCGACGGATCGAGCGATCCGGCATTTCGCGGCGACGCCTCGCGGCATAATCCGGAGGACCTTTTCGTCGCCAGCTTGAGCGCGTGCCACATGCTCTGGTATTTGCATCTGTGCTCGGCCAACGGGCTTGTCGTCAACCGTTATCGCGATACTGCGTCCGGCACACTCTCGTTGAAGGCCGACGGTTCCGGGGCATTCTCGAACGTGACATTGGCACCGGAGGTGGTGCTCGCCGCCGGCATCGACGAGCACACGCGGCAACGCGCGATCGAACTGCACGAAGCGGCACACCACATGTGCTTCCTGGCGAATTCGGTTACGTTCGGGATCATCGTCGAACCCGCGGTCCGTTTCGAAGACGAAGCGGCGGATACGGATCGCTGAACGGTCCTTCGCGGCCATGGCGGCGCGACAGACGCGGCCTCGCTAGAATGGCTGGCAACCGGGAGAACAGGAGGATGCGATGACTGTGTCGGGTTTGTCCGTATTCGCGCTGGCGCTGGTCGTGACGGCCGGCTCGCCCGGCCCAAGCGTCGCGGCACTCGTCGCGCGTGTGCTGACCAACGGCGTGCGCGACGTGCTGCCGTTTCTCGTGGCGATGTGGTTCGGTGAAGCGTTGTGGCTGACGTGCGCCGTGACGGGACTCGCGGTACTCGCGCGCACGTTCGAGGCGGTCTTCGTCGTCATCAAGTTTGCCGGCGTCGCCTATCTGCTGTTTCTCGCCTGGAAGATGTGGTTCGCGCCGGCACAGGTTCGCGAAGATGCATTGCCGAGCGCCAGGTCGCCCGTTCGCATGTTCGCTGCCGGCCTGACGATCACCCTCGGCAATCCGAAGATCATGATTTTCTATCTGGCGCTGTTGCCGACGATCGTCGATCTATCTCGCGTCGGCCTGCATGCATGGCTCGAACTCGTGGCGACGATGCTCGTCGTGCTGGCGAGCACCGATTCCTTCTGGGTCCTCGTCGCGGCCCGTGCGCGCAAGCTGCTGACGAGCCGGCGCGCCGTGAAGATCTCGAATCGCGCGAGCGCGACCATGATGGCCGGCGCTGCCGTCGTGATTGCGACACGCTGATTCTCGTAGTTTTCGCAATTTTCCGTAGTTCACCTTTACGCCCCGGCTGAACGAACACCGCGCGTTGCACGCGTTGATACTCAAGTCTGCGCGGATTGGCACGACAGCCGCAATGTGCATCGGCACCATTGGTGGCGTATGCGGTCCGCGTCGATCGTGAGCGAGCCGCGCTTTCCAGGGGTGAACGACGGCGAGCTGCCCGGATTTCGCACATTCGCTTACATCGCCATCGAGCAGCATGGCGATACGCCCGGGCGTGTCTGTCTGTCCAAGGCCCCATCTCCCCACGCAATATCGCGGACTTTACGACCGGAGACGAACGTGCCAATCGACCGAAGGCGTTTCATGACCGGGGCAGCGCTCGCCGTTGCCTCAACCATCGTGGGCTTCGACCCGACGCGACGCAGTTGGATCGACGAGGCTCAGGCTGCGGCGTGCCCGTCGTTCACGCGCGTACCGCCGCTCGACGGCAAGCTCGTCATGGACAGTACGACGTTGGCCGGCAACGCGCACGACGAGGGAAACATGCTTTGGCGCACGCCGTGCGCGGTGCTTTATCCGGCCTCCGTCGACGATATCTCGAAGATGATCCGGTATTGCGGCCGGTTCGGTATAGGCGTCTCGCCGAACACGGGCAAGAATAGTGTGTTTGGTCAGACGCTTGTCGATGGCGGGTTGATGATCAATATGCGATCGCTGGCCACGATTCATTCGATCACATCGACGCATGCCGATGTCGATGGCGGTGTCCTCTGGATGGATCTCATCAAAGCGGCGTTCGCGCAAGGCGTTACGCCCGCCTCCATTACGGGCTATACGCAGCTCGGCGTGGCAGGGACTCTATCGATCGGCGGGCTCAACGCAATGACGAGTAACCGCGATGTCTGGCAGGTCAACCATGTCGCTGCGTTGCAGGCCGTCACCGGCAACGGCGACATCGTCCGGTGTTCGGCCGGCGAGAATACCGATCTCTTCAATGCATTGCGCGCGGGCCTCGGGCAATGCGGTGTGATCACGCGCGCCACCGTCGAGATGGTGCCCGCGAAGACAATGGCGCGACTTTATCGCGTCCCCTATGCCGATATCGCTACCTTTTTTAGCGATGTACGGACGCTCGCGGCGCGCGGGGGCCGCCAAGGCGGATTCGACTGGGTTGCGAGCGTGAATTCGACGGGTCCCGTTGCGCCGATCGCGCTGTGGGCTGCCGCGCTCTTCGATCCGTCGGCTCCGCCGCCGCCCACGGCTACGCTGATGCAGGGCTGCAGCGCGCTCGCGCAGGGCGGTCAGTTCGTCGATATGCCGTACCTCGATTACGTCTTTCTCGTCGACACGGCTGTCAATGCGCTGAGAACGAGCGCGAACTGGGACCGCCTCATCAAACCGTGGATCAATGTAGTGCTGCCGGATTCCGGCGCGCAGGCGTTTGTCGAATCCGTCGTGCCGGCGCTTGGCCCGCAAGACCTCAGCGCGACGACATTTCTCGTCATCGTGCCGGTGAAGTCCGGCACCATTGCCCCACTATTGCGCGTGCCGCCGAGCACCGGGTGGCACTGGGTATTCGGACTCCTCACTAATTCGACGCTGCCAGGACCGGATCCGAGCTATTCGGCCAGCATGCTTGCACGCAACTATCGGCTGTGGCAGAGCGCTGTCGCGATCGGCGGTACGCGTTATCTCGAAGATGCCGTGCCGTTTTCCAAAGCGGACTGGCAGATGCACTATGGAGCGGTCTATGAGCAATTCGCCGCCTGGAAGCGGCAATTCGACCCGCATTACCTGCTCGGGCGCGGCGCAAGTGTGTTTTGAAGGGGCTGGACCGCAGCTGGCGCGCTTGCACTGAGCGATTCCCTCCACTCGCCGGGCGTCACGCCGTAGGCTTGCCGAAAACTACGGTGAAACGTGCCGACACTTTCGAAGCCGCAGGAATAGGCGATATCCGCGATCTTCATGCCCGGGCATGAGAGCGCGAGCATTCGTGCCCGCTCGAGACGCCTGGCGCGCACTTGCTGCGTAAAGCTCGTCCCTGTCGGCTCGAACAGCGCATGCAGTTGGCGAACCGACATGCCGAGCGTCTCTGAGACCCGCGCGGGCGACAAGTCCGGCTCATCGAGATGGTGTTCCACGAAAGCGAGCACGCGTTGCCGTTTAGCGTCGCGCACCGCGTCGCGTACCCATTCGTTTTCTGCCGGGGCGAGCCCGTACGCCACCGCGGCGAGCCGCGCGAAGGTCTGCGCCGCGGCCTCCGCCGCCACCGCATCCATCGACGGGCCCTCGCGAAAAAGCAGGTCGAAATAGCCGCGCAGGAGGCTCGCCATGCTTGTGCGGTCATCGAGCGCGCGCGCGCGAATGACCATCCGCTGTCCCATCAAGGGCGCGATTCGATAGAGCGGGATTCGCACGAGCTGAAAATCGAACCGCTCGCCATTCGTGGGCCCGGTTTTCATCGGGCGTTCGGAAAAACCGATGGCCATCGCGCGTGTCGGCGTGACGAAAGGTTGGCGGTCATCAGGCGTGTCGAACCAGGCTGCGCCGCGCGTCTGCAGATAAAGATACATGGAGTTGCCTGGCCGCTCGGCGATTTCGCGCTCGCGGCGCAGGCACATGTGCGCGCTCGCCTTGAATTCGACGAGCGAGAGATCCATGACCGGTGTCGCGGACAGAGTCGCATCGAAATCTTCGGTACGGCTCGCGGGGTCCCACTCTGCGGTCATGCCGTAGAAGTTGAGGCACAGCGCTTCACGCCAGAACTCGAAGCGTTCGCGCGGCGCCACGCTCCCCGTCGAATAAGTCTGTGTCGGCATGCTGAAACCGAATCATGTGACATGGATAGGCCCGAGTGTAGGCGAACCATCGATAAGCGCAAACGCGCAATGGCGTAGTCCTCCAGCGCTAGTCGGACAAGTCATCGTAAACGATGCGATGCACTCGACCGCGCTCAAGACGCGAAGTCTACGAGACATCTTTCGCTGGCGGCGCTCGACGCATTCGCAGCCGATGCGGCGAACTGCAAGATCCCGTAGTCGCTCTTGCGGCGATCCATCTGCTGGCGTACGCATGCAGGCCTTTGCCGACAAGGCTCATGGCGGTTTCGCCCATGCGTTCCGGCGAAAGTGGGATTTACGAAACGTAGCGTCGATCTGCCTCGGTTCCCGCGCTAACCTGAAGTCATGCAGTTTCGGTGACCGATCTTCGAGGGAGGCATTGACGTCATGGATGAAATCGAACGCGAGCTGGCCAAGCTGATCACCGAGGGGCTCGATCTGGATATCGACCCGCAGAGCATCGACCCCGAGGCGCCCATTTTCGGCGAGGGTCTCGGTCTCGATTCGATCGATGCGCTCGAGCTTGGTCTGCTGTTGTCGTCGACCTATCAGATCACCATCACGCCGGGCGACCAGAAGAATCACGAGATATTCCGCTCGCTGAGGGCGCTCGGCCATCATGTCGAGCAGCATCGGGCCGCACAGACTCATTGATACCAGCCGTCACGAGGGCAGAAGGCGCCATGATGACGGTGACGGGAGGGGCGAGATGCGTGATTCGCGATACCGTGGATGCCAGCCATGCGGCGATACCGGGCCATTTTCCCGGCCATCCGGTCGTGCCGGCCGTCGTCTTGCTCGAGCGCGTCAGCCGTGCCGTCGCGCAATCGTATGCCGGCGCTGCGATTACGCGCATCGAGCACGTGAAATTCGTGGAGGTGCTGCGCCCGGGCGAGCCGTTCGAGATCGTGCTTTCGATCGATGACGACATCGTCTCTTTTCAATGCGCGAAGGATGCCGGTTCGCTTTTCGCGTCCGGCAGGCTTCGCGCGGAGGTCAATGCAGCATGACGAACGCATCGGCGCCGATCGCGCCGCTTTACGTGAACGCTTATACCCTCACCAGTGCGCTCGGTGCGGGCAACGACGCTGCGTTGGCCGCGTTGCGGTCGGGGCAGGGCGGCTTGCGCGAACTCGAGTTGCGCACCGGCCGCAAGACATGGCTCGGTCTCGTGGATGACGAGGCCATCGGCGATTCGCTCGGCGGCGAGTTTGCGCGATTCGATTGCCGCGCGCATCGCATGCTTGGCCGGGGCGTCGAGCGCGACGGCTTCGCGCTCGCCGTGGCCGGTGCCCGCGAGCGGTATGGCGCCGAGCGTGTCGGATGTTTCGTCGGTACGATCGCGTCTGGACTGGCACATCTCGAAGCGTGCTATGTCCGTCGTACCCCAAGCACGGACGATCTTGGCTCAGATGTCCGCGTGCGTCATACCGCGCACCTATTCTCGGCAACGGAATACGTCATGCGCGTGCTCGGTATCGACGGACCGTCGGCCACGATCTCGACGGCGTGCTCGTCGAGCGCCAAAGTGTTCGCTACCGCATACCGTCATATCGCGGCGGGTCTGTGCGATGCGGCGGTCGTGGCAGGCATCGATTGCGCGAACGAAGGATTCATTTACGGTTTTCACTCCTTGGGCTTGCTCTCGACGCAACCGTGCCGGCCGTGGGACCGCAACCGCGACGGTATCAGCATCGGCGAAGCAGCCGGCTTCGCTTTGCTCGAACGTGCGCCGCGCGGCCATGGCGCGGTGGCGTTGACGGGCTTCGGCGAGAGTAGCGACGCCTATCACATGACAGCGCCGCACCCCGAAGGCGAAGGTGCGCGCGGCGCAATCGACCAGGCGTTGCGCCGCGCCGGCCTCGCTCCGGCTGACATCGACTACGTCAATCTTCACGGCAGCGGAACGCCCTCGAACGATCGATCCGAAGATGCCGCCATCGCTTCGGTGTTCGGCGGCGCATGCGCCTGCAGTTCGACCAAGGGCTGGACGGGCCACACCCAGGGCGCTGCCGGTATCACCGAAGCGGTGCTGTCGTTTCTGTGCATGCGCGCGAACCTCGTTCCGTCGACGCTGAACACGATTGATCCCGATCCGGAACTGCGAACAGACGTCGCGCTCGAGAACGAGGAGAGGCCGCTGCGCCGCGTGCTCAGCAATTCATTCGGCTTCGGCGGCAACAACTGCGCGCTCATTTTCGAGGCTGTGCAATGAAGACGCTCTTCGTCGAAGCGCTCGAGGTACTGGGCCCCGGGCTGTCCGGCTGGGATGAGGCTGCCGCCACGCTGCGAGGCGAGAAGCGCTATGTCCCGTGCGAATTCGAGGCCGGCGAACCGGAAATGCTGGCGCCGAACGAAAGGCGGCGCGCGACAGCCGCGATTCGTCTTGCGTTGCGTGTCACCGAACAACTCGCGAAGCGCTCGTCGCTCGATCTGGCCGCGCTGCCTTCTGTGTTCGCCTCTTCCGCGGGCGATCTTCACGTGACCGATCGCGTTTGCGTCGCGCTGGGTCGACCGGGGGTGCCTGTTTCTCCCTTCCACTTTCACAACATCGTGCACAACGCGAGCGCCGGCTATTGGTCTATCGGCGCGCACGCGTGCGGCGGCTCGACGAGCCTCAGTGCGGGCGAGACAACGTTTGTCGCGGGTCTGCTCGAGGCCGGCTGCCTGGTACTGGCCGAGCGTGCACCCGTGCTCTTCGTCTGCTACGAGCAGCCGGCGCCTGCGCCGATCGATGCGCATCTGCCCATCGTCGCACCGTTCGCGGCAGCGATGACGATTCATCGCGAGCGCGTCGGCCGGGATTGTTTCGCGATGCATATCGAGCATGTCGGGAGGCGGGACGATACGGCTATGGCGGACCACGCGCTCGAACGCTTGCGCAGCGGTAATGCCGCCGCTCGCGCATTGCCGCTGCTCGCCCGGCTCGCATGCCACAGCGACGAGCGAGTCTTTCTCGCAACGGCGCCGGAAGGCGCGCGAACGAGCGTGGCCATCCATGTCGAACCGGCTTGACGGTCGAGACATCTATCGCCGGATTCCCCATGCGGGAGCCATGTGCCTGCTGGCGGCCGTTCGGGAGTGGGATGCGAACGGCATTGTCTGCACTGCGCATTCGCATGCGCGGGCGGACCACCCGCTGCGCCAAGACGGCCGATTGAGCAGCGTGCACGCGATCGAGTACGCGGCGCAGGCCGCGGCACTTCACGCGAGCCTCACCGGCGCGACCGTCAAGACCGGCGAGGCTCGCGCCCTGCGGCGTGCGTATATCGCTGCGCTGCATGCGGTCGAGCTCTGCCCATGCTCGCTCGACGAAGTTGAAATGATTCGGAGTCCTCTGGACATTCGAGCGCGATTGACTGCGACGGGCGTGACAGCCGCACGCTATGAGTTTTCCGTGGTGTGCGGCGCAGTTCGTATCGCTCGCGGCACGATGACCGTTGCGATGCCAGAGTGAATTTTTTCGATGGAGCGCAAACGATGGCATTTCAGATCGACGACCTCAGTAACCAGCTCGGCTATTTCCGCCTGCTCGAGACATCGGAAAAAGCGCGCTGGATCTTCCGCGACCAGCCGTGGGACGAGATCGACGAGAGCAAGGTGAGCGCCGAACTGATCGAGGATGTGAAGATCGCGGCCTATGCCGAACTGACGACGTTCTCCGCGACGGAAGCGTTCATGAAGCTGCTGCACGACGATGTCGACTTCACTCAATGGCTTTCCGTGTGGTTCTTCGAAGAGACCAAGCATCCGCTCGCGCTGATACGCTGGCTCGGCAAACTCGGCGTGCCAACCGCGCAGGATTTCATCCATCGCGGCAGGAAGATCGAGCCGATGACCCCCTCGCGCGTGGAAATGCTGACATCCAATATCTGCTCCGAGATCGCGGCCAACACCGCGTACAACCAGTTCGCGAAGACCGTGGAAGAGCCGGTGCTCGTCGAAATCGTGAAGCATCTCGCGCGCGACGAAATGCGGCATTCGGTTGGCTTCGAATACTACTGCCGGCAAGCGATCGAGCGATCCGACGATCCCGAGCGGGACCGCCTCATCGCACTGCGCACGGCATGGTTCCTCTTGCAGCCGGCAAGCGACGGCGTCACGCAACATCCCGTGTTCTTGACATTGCTTAAAATGAAATGCCTCGACATGAAGGAAGTCGAGCGGCGCTACCGCGAACATATCGTGAGCCGGATCGCGAAAATGCTCGATCTCGAAATCCCGAGCGTCGACGCGTTCTATGAGGTCTACGCCGGCATGAAAAAGCGCTACCGCGCCGCACGGCGCTCCGCGCATGTTGCGTGAGGCGACGAGCCGCGCGCTCGCCGATATCGCGGGCTACGGCGCGAACGGCGTGTTCGTCCCGCTCGACGACGAGCGCGAGGCCACCGATCTATGCGTGCGCGGCGCCATTCCGCCTGAGCTGGACGGCTTGTATCTGCGCAACAGCTTCAATTCGCATCCGTCGCGTCGTACACCGCAGCCGCACGTGTTTCTCGAAGATGGCATGGTGCACGGTGTGAGGATCGCGCAAGGCCGTGCACTCTGGTATCGCAATCGCTGGGTATCGACCGATGGCCTTGCGCAGGTAGCGAACCGCGCGCCACCGGGCGGTCCTGCCGATCGTCGCTGGAGCTTCGGGAACGCGGCCAATGTCAGCGTCGTCGCGCACGCGGGGCGATTGTTGGCACTGGGCGAAACGGGGCTGCCTTATGAGCTGAACGGACGATTGGACACAGTGGGGCGCTGCGATTTTGGCGGCGGCCTGGCTCGTAGCATGACCGCGCATCCCAAGCGCGATCCCGCCACCAACGCCCTGCATGGCTTCGGCTATTGGCCGCGGCGTCCCTACGTAACCTACTTTCGCGTGGACCCCGATGGACGAATGGCGCGCGCCGAACCGGTCGACGTCGCGGGCGCCACGGTCATGCACGATTTCGCCATTTCCGAGCGCTTCGCCGTTTTCGTCGACCAGCCCCTATTGTTCGAGAGGCCGCCGCGCCCGGGAGGCGGCTTGCCGTTTCGCTGGGCACCCGAGTACGGTTCGCGTCTCGGCTTGCTCGATTTGCACCGTGAAGGTGTGCCGGTGAAATGGTTCGCGATCGATACCTGCTTTGTCTCGCATGTGCTCAATGCATTCGACGACGGTGACCAAGTCGTGCTGCGCGCGGTGGTCAGTCATCCTTACTACCTGACCGGTATGCCACGGCCGCACGCGGCTTCGTTAGCGATGCATGAGTGGCGGATCGACACACTGGCAGGGCGCGTCTCGGGCACCTGCATCGCCGATTCGCCGGGCGAGTTCCCGCGGCTCGACGACCGCTTGACGGGCCGCGCGCATCGATACGGCTATTCGACGGAGATTGTGCTTCGTCACGGTTGGCTCGCCTGTAGCGGCCTTTTCAAATACGACTTTGCGAGCGGCGCCGTCGAGCATCATCGCTTCAGCGAATATGAAGCGGCGTCGGAGGCGCAGTTCGTGCCGGCAAGGGAGGACAGCGCCGAAGACGAAGGCTGGGTGTTGTGTTTCCTCTATGACGCACGCGTCGATCGCAGCCGGCTGGTCGTGCTCGATGCTCAGCGGTTCTGCGGCGAGGAGGTGGCATCGATCGAGCTGCCGCAGCGCGTGCCGTATGGCGCGCATGGAACATGGGTCGAACGGCAGGCGCTCGAGCGCGCAACGTCGCCATGCCGGTGATCTCGGTGACGCGCTTGCATGTGCGCGCCTGGCGGCACATCCCATTCGTGCTGGCCGCGACGATGGCGGCCGCCTGGCAGGCGCGCGCGGCACCGGGCAACCTCGCTGTATCGGTGCTCAGCGCGAGCTGCGATACCTATTGGACGCGAACCGTATGGCAGGACGAGCCCGCCATGGTGGCCTACGTGCATGCGGGGATTCATCGCCGGATCATGCGTCATCTGCTGAGATGGTGCGACGAAAGCTCGGTCGTTCATTGGCACGACAGCGTGGCGCGGTTGCCGGCGTGGGACGAGGCCCATCGGCGCTTGAGCGACGAGGGGCGTCATTTTCCGCCGCCCGAGGCGGGGTTGCCACCCGCGTTTGCGTTGCCGCGCCGCAGGTTTTGGCGCGAGCTTCGCATCAGGTAGCCCGCGCGGTTTTTGCCTCGAAAGGGTCCCGGTCGAGAACGCTTGCCCATAGCGCGGACCAGGTGGGCCAATCGTGGCTGCCGGCAGTGTCGACGCTGCGTTGCGCCGGCAACAGCGCTTGCAGCAGCGTGCTGCCCAGCGCGAACGGATCGCTGCGTCCATAACCGAGATGCACGTGCAAGCCACTGGACGCGTCCCGGACCTCACGGCGCAGCCAGTCGAGCACGCGCCATTCCATATCGCCCGGCTCGTTGGCGTCGGGCCGCCAGGCATCGAGCCCGCCCGCTTTGGCGATCTGCACGAGCACCCGCCGACTGGCGAGATAGGGGGCGAGCAGGACGACGCCGTCCGTGCTGCCCGGGTGCGCACGGCAATACATCAGGGCGCCCATCGCGCCGAGCGACGTGCCGACGAACCAGAGCCGTTCGATGCCGCGCCGATGGGCGATCCGATCTATCTCGCCGTGCAATCGAGGCAGTAGCGAACCATCGGCATAGGCGGGGAAATCGACGTCGATACCGAGTGCATCGACGGGCAGGCGGCGCTCACGGAGCGCCTGCACGATCCCGTTCGAAAAAAAAGAAGAGGCGCGGTCGTTGACGCCCGGGAGCATGACGAGCAAGACGCGCCCGGCTGCCGGATCGGGCGACGGATCGAACAGAGCATTGATTGACATGCGATGGTCCGTTCTCGCGGGGGGACGGAAAAGCAGTCCCCATTATGGGACAACTTTGAAGTTGCGCATTCGTCTCGATGGTCGAATTTTCGTAGTAGTGGTCAATCATGACGCATATCGGCTTACTGTTGTGCCGAGAGGACAGGCGGGCGAGGCGATGAGCAATCGTATTTCACGGCACGATCCTGATGAAGCGAGGCATTCACCGTGCGCCGTCGAGCGTCAGTTCGGCTATCAGCCGAACTTGCCACGGCCGACGGCTGCGCCTGCCGGCAGCGCTGCACTGCGCGGACTCCCCCCGCGTTTGCCGACGAGGCGCATGCACGTCGATATCGAGGGGACGTACGGCGCGCTGCGCGATCGGGCGCGCGAGGTCATCGGTCCCGACGCATTCGACGAAACCGCATTCGCAGCGCACCTGCGCGGCGGGAGGACAGGGAGGCTCGATCTATCGGGCGGGATCGAGAATCGCCTGCATGAAGCGGATCAGTGGACGTTGATGCATGTGGACCCGCTGGCCGGCGGACCGTTGAAGCTGATCGGTCACGGCACCGATCATGCCGTCTACGTCGATCCGAGCCGGCCGGGACAAGTGACGAAAATCAGTGTCGAGACGCTCGGACGTCTGATCAGGTGGCTCATGCTGTTCGGTCGTGGCGAGGAGCTGAGAACGCCGCAATCCATTCGTGCCGCCGGGCAGGTACTGGCTCGCAAGGAGATCGAGCGCGACGGGCGGCTTCGCCTCAAATTTCCCGCGGAAGTCGTGCCGCGCCAATCGATCGGGATCGACGAAATCTCCGTGCGTGCCGTAGTGGCGCAGTTCCTGTTGCAAGGCGGCTTGCTCCTCGAACCGCACCGGTCGGTTCCGGCGCTGAACTCGCATGCGATCTATCGGCTGCCCGCACTCGTGAGGCATCAGAATTTTCTGCCGCAGCTATCGGATCCGGCAACGATGCACTTCAGCCTGAGCTTGCATTACGTCGAGCGTTTCGCCGAGCCGCCCCCTGACGAATCCTACGCCGATATCAACAACAGTTTGGTGCTGAATCGTCCGGGCAAATTCAACAAAGACCATTTCGATTATTGCTTCACGGGAACGAAGTTGAGCGAGCTTTACGACGCCAGCGAGACCGATAAAGCATTGCGTGACAGCATTCGCGATTTTTTGCGGCACGCTATCGACTTCATGAACTACACGGGGGAGGTGGTGGACATTGCAGGCGACGGCAACGTCATCTTCAACACAGGAAGGTACTACCTCCCGGATGCGCTGGTTTCGCCCAACTTCGAAGGTGCGCTCAGGTTTTCGGCAAACACGCTGCGCCGGCTCAAGCAGCCCGAGGAAATCGCTTTGGGCAGCGAGGCATGGATGCTGACCTTCACGCTAAGCATCGTGCGGGCCATGAATGCAATGGCGCAGGCGCTGGGCATCGATGAACGTGTTCACTTGTTGCACCCTGATGAGGAGTCAGAACCGATCGACTGGGCGAGCGTGTTGTGGAAGTTGCGTGACAGCCGGACCGCGGCGGCGAATCATTCGCTCGAGCGCGAACCGCTGCTGATGCCGGTCGAATCGTTCCCCTGGGGCATCGATACACACGGCCTCGCCGCTTGACTCGAGTGCGATCGGCGGACGTGGGGTCAAGGGCGAGCCGTGCCAGCGTGGCTCGCGCGTCTCGCGTCGCGACGGTACAGAACCCGTCCGCGACGTCGATCATTGCACCCGCCACCAGCGTGGCAAGAGTCGCCGCACCTCCGGCCGGCGATACCGATCGTCGATCAAATGAAGCACGCCGATATCCTGTTCGGTGCGCACGACACGGCCAGCGGCCTGGACGACTTTTTGCAGGCCCGGATAGAGGTATGCATAGTCGTACCCGTTGCCGAACTTGGCTTGCATCGCCAGGCGCATTTGCTCATTGACGTCGTTGACCTGGGGCAGCCCGAGCGTGGCAATGAATACGCCAATGAGGCGATCGCCCGCGAGGTCCACACCTTCGGAAAACGCCCCGCCCAGTACCGCGAGGCCCACGCCGCGTTCGCCGCTTCGGAACCGGGCCAAAAACGCGTCCCGTTGCGATTCGTTCATTCCAGGGGATTGCATCCAGACCGGCAGACCAGGATGTTGCGCGCGCAACAATGCCCCGACACGCTCGAGATAATCGAAGCTGCTCACGAATCCCAGATAGTTGCCTGGCAATGTTTCGTATTGTTTGGCGATGAGTTCGACGATCGGTGCGAGCGATCTTTCCCGGTCGCGCCACCGGGTCGAGACTTGCGCGCATACGCGCACGGTCAATTGCTCGGGCCGGAATGGGCCCTCGACATCGAGCACGCGCGTTGCGTCGGGCAGCCCCAACGTGTCGCGATAGAAATGCGTCGGGCTCAGTGTGCCGGAAAACATCACCGTCGCGTGCGCGGCTGCGTGGCGTTCCGCTAAGAACGCGGCAGGCACGACGTTGCGCACGCACAGCGTCGACGTCGTTCTTGCGCGGGGCCCTGAGCGCCCTGAGGTGTGCGCCTCGTTCGAGACCGTGCTGTCGAAGATCGAATGGTCGTCGAACTGTTCGGCCAGCGTCACGAAATGCAGCACGTCGAAGAAAAATCGACGCATTGCGTCGTCGATCGCAGAGGCATCCTCGGCAAGCTGATCGGTCACTGCGCCAATGAGGTTTTGCGCTGCAAACACCAGCTTGGGCGGGATCTCGGCATGAACCGTATAGCGCTGCTCTTGCGTCCGATCGAGCGCGCTCCATTCGCGTTGGAGTCGCCGAAGCGGTTTTTTCAGGCTGTCCGGTGCCACCTTCAGTGCGCCTAGCAGCGCCGGCCGCTCGAGCGAGGCCGTGTACATCTTGCGGCCGCGCTCGAGCAGGTTGTGCGCTTCGTCGACGAGTACGGCTACACGCCATTCGTGGGCGCGTGTGAGCGCATAAAGCAGTGCGCTGGCGTCGTAGTAGTAGTTGTAGTCGCCCACGACGATATCGACCCATCGCGCAAGCTCCTGCGCGAGGTAATACGGGCACACGTCGTGAGCCAGCGCGACGTCGCGCACGGTCTGGCGGTCCAGCCTGCGCTCGGTCAGCGCGGCCCCGCGTGCCGCCGGCAGGCGATCGTAGAATCCGCGCGCAAGCGGACAGGACTCGCCGTGGCAGGCTTTGTCGGGATGCTCGCACGCTTTGTCGCGCGCGACGAGCTCGAGCGTGCGCAGCGGTAATGTTTCGACGCCGGTATTCGAGCGCAACACATCGATCGCGTCCAATGCCAGTGCGCGGCCCGGCGTTTTCGCCGTCAAAAAGAACAGGCGATCGACATGCTGCTCGGCGCAGGCCTTCAGCACAGGAAAAATCGTCGCCAGTGTCTTGCCGATGCCGGTCGGTGCCTGAGCCATCAGAACCGCGCCATCGCGCGCTGCGCGATAGACGGCGACGGCCAGCTCGCGCTGCCCGTTCCGAAATGTGCCGTGGGGAAATTCAAGCGCGCGCAGCGCCGCGTCGCGGGCCGTGCGATGCGCGTGCTCCTGTGCCGCCCACTGCATGAAGCGTTCACACTGCTCGTTGAAAAATGCCTCGAGCGACGAGGCGTCATGCGTCTCGCTCAGCACCGTCTCCTTCTGGCTGCCGATTTCGAAATAGACGAGGGCGACCTCGATCCGCTCGAGCCCGCGGGCCTGACATAGCAGATGCGCGTATAGGCGCGCCTGAGCCCAGTGGAGTGCGCGATGATTGCCAGGCATGGCATCGAGCTCGCCCCGGTAGGTCTTTACTTCCTCGAGCCGATTGAGCGAGGCATCGTATCCGTCGGCTCGCCCGCGCACGGTCAGCTCGCGATGGGTGCCGACGAGCGCGATTTCGGCTTCGTAGCCGGCGCCGCGCCGTTTGGCAACGACGGCATGCCCTTCGATGCCTTCGAGCGCGCTCGGTGCCGGCGTGAAGCGCAAATCGAGGTCGCCGCATTTGGCGGTGAATTCGCACAGCGCTCGAACGGCCACTACGAAGCTCACGGGGCGACTCCGGCGCCCGGCGTTGTGACGTCGGCCACGGCGCGGTCCAAGCCATCGATGCCGCCCTCGACTTCGCCCTCGATCTCGACTTCGCCTTCCCAGCGCACGTCGAGCACGCGTGCCGGCATGCCATGTTGCGCGCAATAGGCGAGCCACCGGATCTGGTTGTCCTGCAGGCGGTCGCCGGGGCCCTTGACTTCTATCAACTCGTAGCGCCGTTCGGTGGGCCAGAACCGAACGAGATCGGGCAGGCCCGACCGATTCGCTCGTATATCGCTGACAAGCCGCGCAAACCAGAGTTTCAAATGCCTGGCAGGCAGACAGTCGAGTGCCAGCGTCATCAGTGGGCTCGTCAGTGCGCCCCAAAAGACGAACGGCGATTGCATACCGGCTTTGCGCTCGTAGTGGCGCCAAATCGTGTCGTAATAGGCGCCGCTATCGAGTTGCGCGAAGCAGCGCGCGAACGTTTCGGCGCGGCGAGCCAGGAAATCGGGTGCGTGAAGATCGGCGGGCCCGCGCTGGAACGGGTGAAAGAACGAGCCGGGCACGGGTTCGAACACGGCTTCCCAGCACAGCAGCCCGAACAGTGAATTGATCAATGTGTTCTCGACATAGAACACGGGCGCCTGCGGCGCATGCAGATGATCTTGGACGACGTACTCCACAGCGAGGGGAACGGCCGGGCGCGTCAGTGTAAGCGTCGAGCGTGCGAAACCGGCCGGGGCTGGTGGGCGCGGGGCAGGCTGCCCAAGCCGGCGCGCAAGGCGGGGCATCATGCGTGCAGCGCGCTGGTACTCCTCCTCGTTCTCGGGGGCCTCGAGCGCGCGCGTGACGAGCGCGAACGCATCGCCAAAGCGTGCGCAACGTTCGAGTACACGCATGCGCCGGTGACGGGCTTCGGGCCATTGGCTGCGCTCGTAGACTTCGAGTGCGAATTCCCAATCCCGCATTTGCTCGGCGCGATAGCCGATTCGATAGAACAGTTTGGCGCGCCGCAGTTCAAGCCAGGCGTTGTCGATCGGCATGGCAAGCACCGCGCCGAACAGCTCGCGCAGTGCTGCGATCCCGTCGATGCCGTCGAGCGCTTCGCGGCATGCCTGCAGCGCGAGGTAGGCGTCGACATCCGAGCGACGTTGGAATGCACGGGCGGAAGGTTCGAACGACACGGCCTCGTATCGATAGACGCCAAGGTCCGCCAACACGAACTCCGACCAGCTCTGATGCAGATTGCCAAAAAACATCAGCCTCACCCGATCGCAAACGGGCGAGATTTCGAGTTCGAACACTTGTTCGTCGCTCGTGGCGTCCCATGCTCGATAGGGCTGCGTCTGGGCGCCGTACTCTGCGCGCAGCAGCTCGCGCAATTCCGACTTGCTGCATCGGCGTAACGCGGCGGCTTCGGAAAATATCCGCTCCAGTTCGGGGCGTGTCGCGAGCGAGAAGAGATCGTCGATCGAAAGTTGCGGCTCGTGATCGATCCAGCCCAGCGCGATCAGCGGCGCGGCCGCGACGAGGGGGCAGCCGATCTCCGGGTAATTCAGCTTGCTCGTGCGAAAGCGCGGGCCGTTGCGCATTAGCATGCGAACGAGCAAGGCACGCGAGGCGAGGGGCAAGCGAGCGAATGCGGATGCGAATTCGCGCTCGGTCGCATCGAGCAGATCGTCGTAGCGCTCCGATACCCACGCGAGCGCGCGCTCGAAGTTCAGCAGGTAGTAGAGGGGCGACGGGGAAGAGGGGGAGGACTCCACGGTATTGCTATCGACCTGTATATCCATACAGGATGATAGCAGAGTCGCCCCAGCCTCATTTCGTCGGCGCGCGCCGCGTTTCCTACGTCGTTTCCTTGGTTTTCTGCACGCCTTCCCAGAGGCCGTTGAGATACACCGCTCCGAGCGCACGATCGTAAAGTCCGTAGCCCGCGCGCCCGCTTTCGCCCCAGATCATGCGTCCATGGTCGGGCCGTGCATACCCGTCGAAACCGACTTCGAAATACGCCTTGACGATCTCGGCCATGTCGAGCGAGCCGTCGGCCGATCGGTGAGACGTTTCGTGAAAATCGCCGGCCGCGTTCGTATGGACGTTGCGCAGGTGGGCGAAATGAATGCGTCCCCGGGCGCCGAACTCGCGTACCAGAGAAGGGATATCGTTGCGTGCGTCGGCTCCGAGCGAGCCCGAACACAGTGTCAAGCCGTTGGCGGGATCATCGACGATTGCGAGCAGGCGTGCGAGATCGTCGCGGTTCTTGACGATGCGTGGCAGACCGAAGATCGGGCGTGGAGGATCGTCGGGATGGATGGCCATCTTGATGCCGGCCTCCTTCGCGACGGGCACGACCACGCGCAGGAAATAGGCGAGATTGGCCCACAAGCCCGACTCGTCGAGTGCGGCATATTCGGCCAGCAGCGCCTTCAATTCGTCGGGCCGGTAGCTCGTATCCCAGCCCGGCAGTGCGATACCCCGCCCGATGTCGAGCGCGTCGATCTGCCGCGTGTCGAAAGCGAGCGTCGTGGAGCCGTCGGGCAACCGCATGTCGAGCGACGTGCGTGTCCAGTCGAAAACGGGCATGAAGTTGTAACAGACAACCTCGATGTCGCAAGCGGCAAGGTTGCGCAGCGTCTGCGCGTAGTTATCGATGAGCCGGTCGCGCGACGGCTTGCCGAGCTTGATGTCCTCGTGAACCGGCACGCTCTCGATGACTTCGAGCTTCAGGCCGTGCGCCTCGATCCTGTCTTTCAGCGCGCGAATCTTTTCGACGGGCCAGACATCGCCGACCGGAACGTCGTAGATCGCCGAGACGATCCCATACATCCCGGGAATCTGGCGAATATAGGCGAGGGGCACGGGATCGCTCTCGCCGTACCAGCGAAACGTCATCTTCATGTTGGTTAGGAATCCTAGCTATTTCGAAACGAGCGGCAGTTCCTCCGCTCGTCACAGTGGCAACGGCGAATGCGGCTCAGGTGATGACGCCGACTTGCCAGGGCACGAATTCGTTTTGCCCATAACCCAAAAGCTCGCTCTTCGAACGCGTACCCGACGCGCAGTCGAGCATCGTGCGAAAGATCTTCTCGCCGAGTGCGTCGATCGCATCGGTGCCATCCACGACGCCTCCGCAGTTGATATCCATATCGTCTTCCTGCCGCTCCCACAAGGCCGTGTTGGTCGCGAGCTTCAGCGACGGTGCGGGCGAACAACCGTAGGCCGAGCCGCGCCCCGTCGTGAAGCAGATCAGGTTCGCACCCGAGGCCACCTGCCCGGTCGCCGAGACGGGGTCGTAGCCGGGCGAATCCATGAAGACGAAACCCTTAGCCGTAATCGGCTCGCCGTACTCATAGACTTCGACGAGGTTCGTTGTGCCGCCTTTCGCGACCGCGCCCAATGATTTTTCGAGAATCGTCGTCAATCCGCCCGCCTTGTTGCCGGCCGAGGGATTGTTGTCGAGCGCGGCGTGGTTGCGCGCGCAGTACTCCTGCCACCACGCAATACGGGCCAGGAGCTTTTCTCCGACTTCGCGGCTGACCGCGCGGCGCGTCAGCAAATGTTCGGCGCCGTAGATCTCCGGTGTTTCGGAGAGTATCGCTGTCCCGCCATGCCGCACGAGACGATCGACGGCCGCACCCAGCGCGGGGTTCGCGGAAATGCCGGAGTAGCCGTCCGAGCCGCCGCATTGAAGCCCGACGACGAGATGCGCCGCCGGCACGCTCACCCGCGTCGCGCGATTCGCGTCAGCGAGCATCTCCCGCACCATGGCAATGCCGCGTTCGACCGTCTTGCGGGTGCCCCCGCTGTCCTGGATCGTGAAGCTGCGCAGCTTGGGCGCATCGCCGCGCAGCCCGCCGGCTTCGAGCACGCCCTCGATCTGATTCGTCTCGCAGCCGAGTCCGACGAAGAGCACCGATGCGAAGTTCGCATGCAGTGCGTAGCCTGCCAAGGTGCGCCGCAAGATGCCGATGCCTTCGCCATGCATATCGATGCCGCAACCGAGCCCGTGCGTGAGCGCGACCACCCCGTCGACGTTGGGATAGTCGGCCAATGCCTCGGGATGGACGTCGCGCCGGAAATGATCGGCGATGGCGCGGGCCACCGTGGCCGAGCAGTTGACGCTAGTCAGGATGCCGATGTAGTTGCGCGTGGCAACGCGGCCGTCGTCCCGGCGAATGCCCATGAAGCTGGCGGGTTCGGGCACATAGGCGGTCGGGTGGACATCGGCGCCGAATGCGTGCTCGCGCGCGAATTCGGCCATGCCGAGGTTATGGACGTGCACATGCTGCCCGCGCGCGATGTCCGCGCGCGCCACGCCGATGACCTGGTTGTAGCGTTTGACCGGCGCGCCCGCGGCGATGGCACGCGTCGCGATCTTGTGGCCGGGCGGGATCAGCCCCGACACCACGAGGTCTTCGCTCGCGATGCGCGTGCCAGACATCAGCTGACGCGTGGCGATGACGACATCGTCGTTCGGATGAAGGCGGATCACGAGGTGATCCTGAGAAGCGGGTGAAGACATGGCATGCCTCGAATGACGAATGACGAATGACGGGCGCGCGAGCTCACACCGCGGAGCGCGCGGCGTCGACGCTGCGTGCGTCGGGTTCGACGGGCAGCGGCTCGATCTTGCCGACGATCACCAGATAGCTGAATGCGCCGAGAAAGCAGAATCCGCCGGCCACGATGAGCGGGATCGTGAACGAGCCCTTGGTCAGCGCGACCATGACGCCTGTGAACGTCGTGATGACGATGCCGGCCAGATTCGATGCGAAGTTCTGGATTCCGCCGATCGAAGCGACGTGTCGCGGGGTCGGCGCGACGTCGGCCGGCAGGGACCAGATACTGGCCGCGGCGAAGGCCAGGCTGCCGTATGCGATGCCGAAGAAGGCAAGCATCAGATAGACGTTCGATGTCAGCGTCGAAAGCGTGATGACCGACGACATCAGCATACCGCCGACCATGCAGGTCTTGCGCGCCGCCGTGAGGCTCCAGCCGCGGCGATAGAGCGCGTCGGACACGAGGCCGCCGATCCAGCCGCCTGGAATCGCCATCAGCGCCGGGATCATCCCCAGCGTGCCGAGCGATTTGAGCGAGAAGCCCCGCGTTTGCACGAGGTAGCTCGGAAACCAGGTGATGAAGAAATAGATGACGAAGTTCAGGCAGAAAAAGCCGAGCATCATGCCCCAGAGCGTGCGGTGCTTGAACAGCGACGCCCAGGTGATTTCGTTGCCCGTCTGAGCCGGCGCTTCGTAGACGGCGTCATGTTCGCCGGTCATGTCCGCATGCGCGGGGCTGCGGTAGATGACGAACCAGCCCACGATCCAGAGTGCGCCGAGCGCGCCCGTGATGACGAACGCGGCTTTCCAGCCGAGCGTGCCGATGATGAGCGCGACGACGGGGATCGACAGCGCCGATCCCACGCGCGAGCCGCTATCGAAGATGCTCGTGGCGAGCGCCCGCTCGCTGGGTCGGAACCACTGGCTCACGAGTTTGGCGCACGAAGGGTAGGCGCCGGCTTCGCCGACGCCTAGCAGCAGGCGGCAGCCGAACATGCCGGCCACGCTCGTGACGCCCGCCGTCGCGGCGGTGAAAAGCGACCACCAGCCGACCGCGAGCGGCAAGGCGATGCGCGCGCCGACGCGATCGACGAACCACCCGAACGGAATCTGCATCAATGCGTAGGTCCAGAAAAATCCGCTCAAAATGAGGCCCATCTGCGCCGGTCCGATGCCGAGCGCCTTTTCGATTTCAGGCGCGGCGACCGCGAGATTGGCGCGATCGATGTAATTCACGGCGATCGCTAGAAAGCACAACAAAATCACGACCCAACGCATTTTTCTCATTACTTGTCTCCTGGTTGCCTGCCGGAGCGAGTGCTTTGTGCCCGCCCCAGTGATATGAATACTGGCTTTGAAACGAGACGGCGGCGGCTACTCAAACTGCGGTGGCCGTACGCAGTGCTTCGTGAAGCCGCGGCTGTGCCAACCCGAGGCCGAGTTCGGCGGCCAGCACGACGACGGGGCGCAAGCGCCGTTCCTTCTTTTCGCCGTGATTGCGGGCGATGTCGGCGAGCCGGTGGTCCAGAAACGGATTCAGGAACCGCTCGCGCACGTCCTCCAGATACCGGCGAGCCGCTTCGCCCTGGCCCTGCGCATCGAACACCGGCAGCACTTCGTCACGCCAGACGGATTCGAGATCGGCGCGCAAGGCGGTGTCGCGCATCGCATGCAGCGTGTTTTCGTCGGCGGCGCGCCCATCGGTTTGCCAACGCTCGGCGAGATAGGTATGCCCGAGGTTCAGCAGGAACAACTTCAAGCTCTCATAGCGATGCAAGTCGTCAGTGACGATCATGGCGTCGTGCTCGCACGGCAGCACCATGCCCGCGCGCCGCTCGATCGCCCATAGGGCATAGGGCTCGGCGATGGCGCCGATGGGCCGGATCGGCTCGGAGACGATGCGGTCGACGAGCGAATTCACCCAGACGCAAGTCTCTTCGATATAGCGCACGAATGCCGCATCGGCATGCCATTGACGCGCGAGGCCGGCGACGAGCGCGCGCAGCGTATCGCCGTTCTGGCTGACGAGCTCGCAAGGCAGCAAGGTGAGCGGCGCACCTCCGGCCGCGAAGCGCGCGTGAAGCAGCACAGCGAGTTTGGCTGCGAAACCGCGCGGCACGCGAGTCTCGTCGTGCAGAAGTGCCGCCGTGTCCTCGTCGTTGCCTCGATAGCCACTGTCGCCGGTGTTCGAGATCACGACGCGCGCATCGCGGACGAAGCGCTCGCGAACCGTCGCCCAGTCGCTATTGGCATCGAGCGCTTCGTCGACGGCATCGCATTCGATCGTCGTGTCGACGATGGTCTCGCGTTGCAGCCCGCGCACGCGAACGGGATAGCGCTTCGCGGCGCGCAAGGCGTCGATTCGTGCACGGCTTTCGGGATTGCTCGTGGTCTGGACCACGGTGACATGACCCAGTGCACGACCCGTTTTCAACGCCTCGGAGATGAACAGATCGGCATGCGCCTGCAAAAAGCGGCTCGTGCCGAATTGAAGAATCGGATTACCCATTATCGATGACGGTGGAGTTTCAGCAGGCAACGAGGGCTTTGATGACGCCGGCGTTCGGATCGAGCAGCTTCGGAAACGTCTCCGGCAGTTCGGCAAGCGTCAGCCGGTGCGTATTGAGGGCTTCCGTCGGAATCTTGCCTGCGCGCATGGCGTCGAGCACGGTCTCGAAATCGGCCGGCGTCGCGTTACGGCTTGCCAACAGCGTCGTCTCCCGCTTGTGGAATTCGGGATCCGAGAAAGAAATCCGATCCCGCACGATCGAGATCAACACGTACTTGCCGCCGTGCGCGACGAATTCGAGCCCGCGCTCCATTGCCTTGATATTGCCCGTCGCGTCGAAGACGACGTCGAAGAACTCATCGCCGGTGATCTGGGCGAGCGCCTTTGCGTCCGTGGCCGCCTCGCTCGTGTCGAGCAGCACCGTGTGGTCCGCTTGTAGCGCCTTCGAACAGACCTCGAGCCGGTCCGCGCGGCCATCGAGCACCGTGACCTGCGCGCCGCGAAGCTTGGCGAAAATCGATGCGGCCATGCCGATCGGCCCCGCACCGACGACGAGCACGCGCTGTCCGTGCTTCACCTCGGCACGCGCGGCGGCGTGGGCGCCGATCGCGAGAAATTCGAGCATCGCGGCCTGATCGAGCGTCACGCCGTCGGCCTTGAAGACGAAGCCCTGGGGCACGACAAGGTATTCGGCCATCCCGCCGTCCGCATGAACGCCGAGGACGCGGATATTCACGCAGCAGTTGGTCCTGCCTGCACGGCACGCGACGCAGTGGCCGCACGACAGATAGGGCATTACATAGACCTGGTCGCCGGCCTTGACCGACGCGCTCGCGGGTGCCGACTCGACGATGCCGGCCAATTCGTGGCCCATCACGCGTGGATAGGCTAGGTAAGGCTGATTGCCGGTGAAGATGTGCAGGTCGGTACCGCACACGCCCACTCGCTTGATACGGATCAGAACGTCGTCCGGTCCGGCCTCGGGCCGCGGGCGCTCGGAAACGGTAAGCTTGCCCGGTTGTTCGCAAATGACGGTTTTCATCGAAGGCTGAAGGGTTAGGGGACGGATTGCCACCGAACTCGGCGGGGCTGTGCGGCGACCTGCTAAAAGACATTTGGCCTTACCAGCGTGCAAAATATAAAAATTGGAGTAATTGGTCAAGCCAATTCTGCGGGACGCGATTCGTCTGTCGAATGCGCTGGGGCGCCCGTCGAGGGCATATGCCGAGGTACGGCTTCGATTTACAATCGCGGCTCGTTGGCGGGTGCTGGGATCCGCCGGAGTCTCATCGACAGGATGTGCACGTGGCAGCCAAACCCGCCGAGACGCGTCGTCTTTATCTTCAGATTGCCGACAAGCTGCGCGCATTGATGGAGCAGCCTGATTTCGCGCGCAATGGGCGATTGCCGCCCGAGCGGGAACTGGCCGAGCGGCTCGGTGTATCGCGCCCCACGGTACGCGAGGCGCTCGTCGCACTGGAGCTCGAGGGACGCGTCGAGATTCGCATGGGCTCGGGCGTCTATGTATGTGCAACGCACGGCGAAGCAACGAGCGCCGTGCCGAACGAGGACGAACTCGGCGACAGCCTCGTCGACAACATGGCGGCTCGCTCGCTCATCGAGGGGGCGATCGTCGCGAGCGTGGCGCCGTTCGCGAAGCCGAAAGCACTCAAGGCGCTACGGGCGATTTACGACGACATGGCGCGCGAAGTCGCGGCGGGGCAAATACCGATCGGCCCCGATCGCGCGTTTCATGCGGCAATCGCGCAAATGTCCGGCAACGAGGTACTGATTCGCCTGATTGCATCGCTCTTCGACGAGCGGCACAGTCCGCTTTCGACGAAATTGCGCGATCACTTCGAAAACGACGGCACATGGCGCGCGGCGCTGGGCGAACACAAGGAGATTCTCGACGCGCTCGAGGCGCGCGACCCGGTACAGGCGCAAGCAGCGATGCAACGGCATATCAAAGCATCGCTCGAGCGCGTGATGGCGCAGCGCAAGCAGGGGTAAAACCGCCTGCCCGCGACCGCTTACTGCCAGAACTCCGACATTTCGATATTGCGCAAATCGAAGACGAGCACTTCGGCATCGCGCCCGTTGCTGAAGCTCAGATTGCGCTCATCGCGCAAACGCATCCCGTCGCCTTCGCCGAGCACTTGTCCGTTGACCGTTACGCTGCCGCGCGCGACATGAACGTAAGCGAAGCGGTGCTCGTCCAACGTCAGTTGCGCCGCTTCGTCGCCGTCGAAGAGCCCGGCGTATACACGCGTATCCTGGCGTAGCTCGAGCGATTCCTGAGCGCCGTCGGGCGAGAGAATCAACCGCAGCTTGCCGCGTTTTTCCGCCGGGTCGAACGTGCGCTGTTGATAGCGCGGCTCGGCGCCGTTGCGCGCAGTGGCGATCCATATCTGCAGAAAATGCACCCGCTCCGAGGGCGAGGGATTGAACTCGCTGTGAACCACGCCGGTACCTGCGCTCATCAATTGCACATCGCCGGGACGAATGACCGAGCCCGTGCCGAGCGAATCCTGATGCTCGAGCGCGCCCTCCAGAACATACGAGAAGATCTCGACATCGCGGTGCGGATGCTTGCCGAAGCCCCGGCCGGGCATCACGCGATCGTCGTTGATGACGAGGAGATCCGAGAAGCCCATCTGCTCGGGATCGTAATAGCCGGCGAACGAGAACGAGTGGCGCGAGCTGAGCCATCCGTGTTCGGCGCGTCCGCGCTCGTTGGCATTTCTGATTTCAACCATGTCGACCTCCGTCAAATCGTGAGTCCGGCAGCGGACAGTCCGCCGCCGTTCACCGTAACGACAGTTTAGGTCAACCGTAATGGGCAAAATCATGTGAAAATGAGACTCACTGTCACTTCATGGTGGACACTCGCATGCAACTCGAAGACCTCCGCATTTTTGTCGCCACCGTGGATGCGCGGAACTTCACTTCGGCGGCGAATCGCCTGCAGCTTTCGAAGCAGTTCGTGAGCCGCCGGGTGATGGCGCTGGAGTCGTCGCTCGGCGTGCGGCTGCTCGTGCGCAACACGCGCAAACTGGCGGTGACCGACCTCGGCCAGGACTTGTACGAACGCGCGAAACGGATTCTTGCCGAAGTGGCGGATGCGCAGGCGGCGCTGTCGCTCGGGCGCACGCGGCCGCGCGGTCTCCTGCGCGTGAGCGCGCCGCTGTCGTTCAGCACGGCCCACCTATCGCCGCTCGTCGCGGACTTCATGCGCGCGAACCCCGATGTGCGCGTCGATATCGAGCTGAGCGACCGCACCGTCGACGTGATCGGCGACGGCTTCGATATGGCTCTGCGCATCGGCACGTTGTCGGATTCGACGCTGATCGCTCAGCAGCTTGCCGACATACGGATGATCGCCTGCTGCTCGCCACGCTATCGCCCGGCCGAGCGTTTGCCGGCGACTCCCGCCGATCTCGCCCGTCATGCCTGTCTGCTCTATGGGCGGGAAGGGGTGACCGGGTGGACGCTGACCGTCGACGGCGAAAAGCGCGTTGTCGAGGTCAGCGGCCCGTTGCGTGCCGACAATGGCGAAGTCGTTCGCGATGCGGCCATTGCAGGCCTCGGGATCGCACTGTTGCCGGAGTTCATCGTATCCCCGGCGCTGGCGAGCGGGGCGCTCGTGGAAGTGCTTTCCGAATTCGCCGCGCCTTCGCTCGCGCTCTATGCGGTCTACCCGCAGCATCGCGAGCACTCGATCACGGTGCGCTCGTTCACGCAGTTCCTGCGTCAGCGTTTCGCGCGCGGGTTGGGGCAGCAATAAGCCCGTGCAGCGCGTGCGATCTGTCAGCAAGCGGCAAACGCGCTCGGGAGCCGCCCATGCGATAATGCCGCACATCTCTTTCCAGCCGGGCCGCGCAATCGAGCCAACCGCAACGCTTTGCGTCGCTGTCTCCTCGTGCTCATCCGGCCTGACAGTTCTCGTGAAAAATTTCGTTGTCCCAATCGATGCGCTCGCTTCGTTCGACGAGATCGTCGACGTGCGAACGCCGCTCGAATTCGCCGAAGACCACATCCCGGGCGCAGTGAGCGCGCCCGTGTTGAGCAATGAAGAGCGCGTCATCGTCGGGACGCTGTATAAACAATCTCCATTCGAAGCGACGCGGCTCGGCGCCGCCATGGTCGCGCGCAACATCGCCCGTCATCTGGAAACCACGTTCGCCGATCGTTCGCGCAACTGGCGTCCGCTCGTCTATTGCTGGCGCGGAGGCAAACGCTCGGGCTCGATGACGACATGGTTCAACCTGATCGGCTGGCAGGCGCGGCAGCTCGACGGCGGCTACAAGGCTTACCGTCAGCGTGTGCTCGACGATCTGGAACGATGGCCGTCGCGCTATCGCTATGTTGCGTTGACGGGGCACACGGGTACGGGCAAGACGCGGCTGCTGCATGCGCTTGCCGAGGCGGGCGCGCAGGTGCTCGATCTCGAAGGCCTGGCCCGGCATCGCGGCTCTTTGCTCGGTGCGCTGCCCGGCGAGGCGCAGCCAACCCAGAAGGCGTTCGATACGGCGCTCGTGGCGGCGTTCTCGCGCTTGAGTCCGGAGCAGCCTGTGTTCATCGAGGCGGAAAGCCGCCGCATCGGTCAGATCACGTTGCCGACTTCGCTACTCGATGCGTTTCATGCCGGGCGATGTGTGCGGGTTTGTACGCCGTTGCCGATCAGAGTGAAATTCCTGCTGGAGGATTACGGGCATCTCTTCGAGACGCCGCAATACTTCAAGGACCAACTCGCGCGTCTCGTCGGACTCCACAGCCGTCAGACGGTCGAGCATTGGCATGCGCTCGTCGACGCGAACGAACGCGAGCGGCTTTTCACCGAACTGGTCGAGGCGCACTACGATCCGGCCTATGCACGCAGCAGCCTGCGTTCGTTCGGCAATATCGATCATGCGCTCGTGTTTTCTTTCGATCCTTGCTCGTCGACGCAAGTGGAACAGGCGCGCGAACTGATCGCGCGTATCGACGCAGAGCCGCTGCCCGTGGGCTCGCCGGTGCCACCCCCCGATGCGCGGAACGAGCGGACCGAAGCCGCGCGCAACCCGCGGCACAGCGCGCCGGCCAATCTTGCCGACAGTTGACGAGCGCCGCGGGCGCGCCGTCCCAGTGTGACTTGCGCGGTGGCCAGCGCATGTCGCGACGGTGCGCAACAGTCGCCGTCCGAATCATGGATCGTCATGCAGGGAAAGACATCCGCGGGCGAATCGGTTAAAATCCCGCGCTTACGCTTCGGGGCGTTCGCACAGTGTGCATCGTGCACACATCACAGGTGCGATGCCGCGGCGTGCCGGATATCGGAACGCGCATCGCGCGCGCGTCCGGCTGCGAGGATGGCGAAATTGGTAGACGCACCAGGTTTAGGTCCTGACGCCCGCAAGGGTGTAGGGGTTCGAGTCCCCTTCCTCGCACCACTTCTTTTTCGTTCCCCGGCCAGGCTTTCGCCACAGGCACCCGGCCTCGGCTCGACGGCTTCACTCGGCGAGACATGAACACCATCCACGACACGACGAACGGCACGGATCGGCCCGTACGCACGGCTATCGTCGGTGCCGGCGCGATCGGCGCAGCCCTTGCGATCGCACTGGCCCAGGCGGGGCACGCGGTCAGCGTGCTTGCGCGCGGTGCGACGCTGGCGGCTATTCGCCAACATGGCATTCGCATGGTGGAGGCCGCCACAGCGAGCGACACCGGCCGGGCCGCAACAGTTCACGCGAGCGACGACCCGAGCGAGCTCGGCGAGCAGGATTTCGTCGTCATCGCGCTCAAAGCTCAGGCATTGCCTGCCGTGGCGGAGGCGCTTGCGCCGCTCGTTGGCGCGCGCACGGCCGTCGTGAGTGCGACCAACGGATTGCCGTGGTGGTTTCTCGACGGCATGGACACGCCGCTTGCCGACAGCCGCCTGGAAGCCGTCGATCCCGATGGTTGCATCGGTCGCACCTTGCCCGCGGCACGCTCGATCGGCTGCGTCGTCCACCTCTCGGCTTCGACCGACGCGCCCGGCATCGTCCGGCGCGGCAAAGGCAACCGTCTCGTCGTCGGTGCCGCTCATGCGGCGCTCGGCCCGAGGGCGGCTGCCTTCGCGCAAGCGCTGCGCGAAGGCGGGTTCGACGTCGAATGCACCGATGCAATCCGCGGCGACATCTGGGCGAAACTCTGGGGCAACATGAATATGAACCCGTTGAGCGCGTTGACCGGCTCGACGGCCGATCGTCTGCTCGACGATCCCTATACGCACGCGCTCATCGTGCGCATGATGGAGGAAGCCGCGGCGATCGGCGGTAGATTGGGCTTGCCGACCGGCATGACGATCGACGCGCGTCTCGCCGTCACACGCGAGCTCGGCGCATTCAAGACTTCGATGTTGCAGGATATGGAGGCGGGCAGGCCGCTCGAGATCGGCCCGATTCTAGGGGTGTTTCCCGAGCTGGGCCGCAAGCTCGGCGTGCCCACGCCGTTTTGCGATGCCGTGCTCGGCTTGCTGCGTCAGCGCGCCGCATCGAGCGGCCTCTGACGTTTCCGTCCCCGACGTTCGCCGCGGTCATTCACGCCCGGCGAGCGCATTCGCGATCACCTTGTCGAGCATACGGCCGAGGCTGGCTTTTTCCGCTTCGTCGAGACATGCGAAGAGGTCCGCGTTCCATTTGCGCGCAATCGGCATGACCTTGCGATACAACGCCCGGCCTTCGCTCGTCAGCGAAACGAGCACGACGCGCCCGTCTTCGCTGCTGGCCTCCCGCCGAACGAGTCCGCGCTGGATCAGCGCTTCCGCGGCGCGGCTTGCCTGGCTTTTGTCGAGATTGGCGCGCCGCCCGAGGTCCATGATCGAAAACGGACCGAAGGAGCCGACCGCCGCGATGACGCGCGCCTCGGGCAGCGTGATATCGAGCTTGGCATGGTAGCGTTCGCTGATGCCGCGATCGGACAGTTTGTTGAGCACGTGCATGCGGTAGGTCAAAAACTGCTCGAGCCCGAGTTTGGCGGCGGCCTTCATAGCGGTCCTTATGGTTATTGGCACAGTGGCGAAGCCCGCACGGGCACCGCGCGCAAGGCTCATGCGCCGTATTTTATGCGCGTCAGCTGCTCGGCCGCGTTGGCGAGCAACATTGCGGCATCGCGGATCGCAGCTTGCAGCGTGATCGGGCCGGGCGCCGGCGAGAAGCAGCCATCGAAATGCGCGGACAAATGCGCGAGCGCCGACGGATCGACGGCGCCCGACAGCAGCGAGGCAGGCACCCCCGCGGCGCGCGCGTGCTGGCAGGCGATGAACGGCGCTTTGCCCCGCAGCGTTTGCGTATCGGAGCGGCCTTCGCCGGTAATGAGCCAGTTCGCCCCGTTGAGCGCGGCATCGAGTCCCTGTTGAGCCGCCACGACTTCCGCACCGGGTTGGAATTGTGCGCCGAGCATATGCAGCGCGAAGCCGAGGCCGCCTGCCGCACCGGCGCCGGGCAGCGCGCGCGCGGTCCGGCCCAGAGCCGTCTCGAGCATCGTCGCGAAGCGTTCGAGCACGGCATCGAGCGGTGCCACCTGATCCGGCGCGACGCCTTTTTGCGGACCGAAGACGGCCGTGGCGCCTTGCTCGCCCGTGAGCGGATTGTCGACGTCGGACATGGCGACGAACGAGACCTCGCGAAGCCGCGCATCGAGCCCGGCAACATCGATGCGCGCGAGGCGAGCGAGCGATTCGGGCGTCGGCTCGAGCTCGCGCCCCTCGGCGTCGAGCAGTAGGAGCCCAAGGCCCACGAGCAGGCCTGCGCCGGCGTCGTTGGTGCTGCTGCCGCCGAGCGCGACGAAAAAGCGGCGCACGCCCAGATCGAGCAGCGAACGAATCGCCTCGCCCATGCCACGCGTGCTGCGCGCCTCGACGGGCGTGCGCATCGCGACGGCATCGGTGATGCCGACGATCTCCGCGGTCTCGACGATCGCGCTGCCGTCGGGCAAGAGCCCGAGCGCTGCCTCGCGCGCTGCGCCGGCGGCGCCCCTCACTTGCACGACGCGGCGCTCGCCGCCGTGAGCGAGCATGGCGTCGAGCGTGCCTTCACCGCCATCGGCCATCGGCGCGAGACGAACGACGGCGTCGGGCCGTGCGCGCTTGATGCCGGCGGCGATAGCGGCGGCCACGGCCTGCGCGCTCAGGGATCCTTTGAACGAATCGGGCGCGATGACGACGACCGGGGCGGGCGAGAGGTTGGGCATGACGTCTCCTGTCAATTTTTGTGATGTGCCGCGGGTGGCCCGCCGGCGTCGGTCGACAGCATATCAGCGCGCCGGCGCCGACGGATAGCCGACGGATAGCCGACGGATAGCCGACGGCGGATGCGGGGCATTCGAAGCGGCGCGCGCGAGACAGACGCGATATGTCCTGAAATATGCCTTGAAAAACCGCGATTCGGGGCTTGCCGGACCAATAATTTGCTAGAATGCTCGATTCTTCCGATCCAACCCGTGCCGCCGCCGCCCTGCAGGCATGCGGGCACGGAGCAGGGCGACGCGCGCGTCGGGCCGAAAAAAGGTGATGCGGCGCCTTTTTGCGAGAGACGCGCCGCCCCTGGCACGGAGAAGGTAACCCGATTCGCTAGATCAATTTAGGACGATTGAAGCCATGGCTAACGTTGTTGAAAACCTCGGCAAGCTGGAACGCCGCGTGACCATTTCCCTGCCGAAGGAAGCGGTGCAAAAGGAAATCGAGTCGCGTATCCGTCAGATTGCGAAGAACGTGCGCATGCCGGGCTTTCGCCCCGGCAAGGTGCCGCTCAAGATGGTGACGCAGCAGTATGCGGGGCAGGTCGAGGCGGAAGTGTTGAGCGACAAGGTCGGCAAGCAGTTCTTCGACATCAGCCGTTCCGAGAATCTGCGCGTGGCGGGCCAGCCGAGCTTCAGCCCGAAAGAGGGCACGGGCGAGGACGCCTACGCGTTCGATGCGACGTTCGAGGTCTACCCGGAAGTGAAGCTCGGCGATTTGTCGACCGCGAAGGTCGAACGCTCGGTCACGACGATCGCGGACGCGGAAGTCGACCGCACGCTCGATATTCTGCGCAAGCAGCGCGTGCACTACCATGCGCGCGGCGAGGCGGGCGAGCATGGTGACGGCGGAGGCGATCAAGCTGCCCAGAGCGGCGATCGGGTGACCGTCGATTTCGTCGGCAAGCTCGATGGCGAGCCGTTCCAGGGCGGCAGCGCCGAAGACTTCGCGTTCGTGCTGGGCGAGGGCCGCATGCTGCCCGAATTCGAGCAGGCCGCAACGGGCTTGAAAGTCGGCGATACGCGCGAATTCGACTTGAAATTCCCGGACGACTATCACGGCAAGGAAGTGGCCGGCAAGACGGCGCAGTTCACGATCACGATGAAGAAGGTCGAATGGCCGCATCTGCCGGAAGTCGACGGGGAATTCGCCAAATCGCTCGGCATTGCCGACGGCGATTTGACGAAGATGCGCGCCGAGATCAAGGAGAACCTCGAGCGCGAGGCCAAGCGCCGGACGCAGGCCATCGTCAAGAACCAGGTGATGGACGCGCTGCTCGCCATTTCAGAGCTCGAGGTTCCGAAGGCGCTGATCGAACAGGATCAGGAGCGGCTTGTCGAGATGGCGCGCCAGGACTTGACGCAGCGCGGCGTGCCGAATGCGGCGAATGCCCCGATCCCGGCGGAAATGTTCAAGGAGCAGGCCGAGCGCCGCGTCAAGCTGGGCCTCGTGCTGGCGGAACTCGTGAAGGCCAACGGCCTCGAGGCGAAGCCCGAGCAGATCCGCGCCGAGGTCGAGGAATTCGCCAAGAGCTACGAGGACCCGAAAGAAGTCATCCGCTGGTATTATTCGAACCAGCAGCGTCTGGCCGAAATGGAAGCGTACGTCGTGGAAAGCAACGTCGTCGAATTCGTACTCGGCAAGGCGCAGGTGACAGACAAGGAAGTCAGCTTCGAAGCACTGGCAAGCGCCTCGGCGCAAGCGTAAGGTCTCGCCGCGAACGGCGTGCGGGCTGTCGGAGCGACGGCCGCACGCCGTTTTTGCTGACGGGTGCGCGTTCCCTGTGCCGTTGCCATCCAAGACCCATTCCGAAAAGGAACCATTGCATGACCTTTCGCGCTCAATTGCTGGACACCTTGGCCTCGAACGCGCCGCGGGATCTCGAGACGCAGGCGCTCGGCCTCGTCCCGATCGTCGTGGAAACGAGCGGCCGGGGCGAGCGTTCGTACGACATCTATTCGCGGTTGCTGAAGGAGCGTGTCGTCTTCATGGTCGGCGAAGTCAACGATCAGACGGCGAATCTGGTGGTCGCACAGCTGCTGTTCCTCGAAAGCGAAAACCCCGATAAGGACATCAGCCTCTACATCAACAGTCCGGGTGGGTCGGTGTCGGCCGGCATGGCGATCTACGATACGATGCAGTTCATCAAGCCGGACGTTTCGACGCTGTGCATGGGTCTTGCAGCGAGCATGGGCGCATTCCTGCTGGCCTCCGGTGCCAAGGGCAAGCGCTTCGCGCTGCCGAACGCTCGGGTGATGATCCATCAGCCGCTCGGCGGCGCGCGCGGCCAGGCGTCCGATATCGAAATCCAGGCACGCGAAATTCTTTACCTGAAAGACCGGTTGAACCACTTGCTCGCGCACCACACCGGCCAGCCCGTGGAACGTATCGCGCGCGATACCGACCGCGACAATTTCATGTCGGGGGAGGACGCCCAGGCTTACGGCCTCGTCGACCAGGTGCTGCAAAAGCGCCCTTAATCGTGACGGACCATCTCGCGGCAGCCGGCATTCTTTCGCTCGTAGGTGCGGATGCCGGCTCAAGCGATGCTATAAATGGTCGATAATAAAGTTCAGGGCGTCGACGGCGGAGACGCCGCCCTATGTTTCGTCAGTCGAATCCGACCCTAAAGTCGAAAGCCGACGAACAGCGTACCTAGTTTTTCGAGTGTCCGGAGGCTCGTATATCCATGGCGGACAAAAAAGGTTCGAACAGCGAAAAGCTGTTGTATTGCTCGTTTTGCGGCAAAAGCCAGCATGAGGTGAAAAAGCTCATCGCGGGCCCGTCGGTGTTCATCTGCGATGAGTGCATCGACCTGTGCAACGAGATCATTCGCGACGAAGCCGCGGGCGCAGGCACGGACGCAGGCTTGTCCAAATCCGACCTGCCGAGTCCGCAAGAAATTCGCGACATTCTGGATCAATACGTGATTGGTCAGGAACGGGCGAAAAAGATCCTGGCCGTGGCGGTGTACAACCACTACAAGCGGCTCAAGCATCTCGACAAGAAAGACGACATCGAGCTCTCGAAGAGCAATATCCTGCTGATCGGGCCCACGGGCTCGGGCAAGACGTTGCTGGCCCAGACGCTCGCGCGGCTGCTGAACGTACCGTTCGTCATTGCGGACGCCACGACACTGACCGAAGCGGGCTACGTCGGCGAGGATGTCGAGAACATCATTCAAAAGTTGCTGCAAAACTGCAACTACGAAGTCGAGAAGGCTCAGCGCGGCATCGTTTATATCGACGAAATCGACAAGATCAGCCGCAAGTCCGACAACCCGTCGATCACGCGCGACGTGTCTGGCGAGGGCGTGCAGCAGGCATTGCTCAAGCTCGTCGAGGGCACGATGGCGTCGGTGCCGCCGCAGGGCGGCCGCAAGCACCCGAACCAGGATTTCATCCAGGTCGATACGACCAACATCCTGTTCGTCTGCGGCGGCGCTTTCGACGGACTCGAGAAAGTCATCACGGATCGGACCGAAAAGACCGGTATCGGTTTTGGCGCGACGGTCAAGAGCAAGCAGGAGCGCGATGCCGGCGAGGTGCTGCGCGAAGTCGAACCCGAGGATCTGATCAAATTCGGCCTGATTCCGGAGTTGATCGGCCGTCTGCCCGTCGTGGCGACGCTCGGCAAACTCGACGAAACCGCACTGATGAAGATTCTCGTCGAACCGAAGAATGCGCTCGTCAAGCAGTACAACAAGCTTTTCGCGATGGAACGTGTCGAACTCGAGATTCGTCCCGCCGCGTTGCAGGCCGTGGCGCGCAAGGCGATTCGCCGCAAAACCGGCGCGCGTGGCCTTCGCTCGATTTTGGAACAGGCGTTGCTCGACGTGATGTACGAATTGCCGGCAATGAAAGGGGTCAGCAAGGTGATCATCGACGACAACGTAATCGAGGGCGACGGAAAGCCCCTGCTGATTTACGAAGAAGCCCCGAAGGTAGCGGGTTCGAACTGAGCGATGGACCTGCTGGGCCTAGGGTTTTCTTTGACATAGGCCGTTCATGGCGACGTGAACGGCTTTTTTCGTTTATCTTGTGGGTTAGCACTGACGACTTCGACACTTTCACTGAACTTTTTCCCACGCGCGAAGGCTTGCAATCGATGTAGCGGGCCTCAACTACCGAATGTTCTGAATCCACTAATGGGGAAATGAAATGTCAGGAACCCAACTCCTCCCTTCTGAGCGCACGACGCTCCCGCTGTTGCCTTTGCGAGATGTGGTTGTTTTCCCACATATGGTGATCCCCCTTTTCGTGGGGCGCCCGAAATCGATCAAGGCGCTCGAAGTGGCGATGGAGGGTGGCAAGCACATCATGCTTGTCGCACAAAAAACGGCGGCCAAGGATGAGCCGACCGAAAAGGACATGTACGAAGTAGGGTGTATCGCAAACATCCTGCAAATGCTCAAACTGCCCGACGGCACCGTAAAAGTGCTCGTGGAGGGTTTGCAGCGTGCCAAGACGCTGACGATCGAAGAGCAGGAGACGCAGTTTTCCTGCGAAGTCATGCCGCTCGAACCCGACCATGCGGACAGCGCCGAGACCGAGGCGCTGCGCCGTGCGATCGTGTCGCAGTTCGACCAGTACGTGAAACTCAACAAGAAGATTCCGCCCGAGATTCTCACGTCGCTGGCCGGTATCGATGAAGCGGGGCGTCTGGCCGATACGATTGCCGCGCACCTGCCGCTCAAGCTCGATCAAAAGCAGCACATTCTGGAGATGTTCCCGGTCGTCGAGCGGCTCGAGCATCTGCTTGCCCAGCTCGAAGCTGAAATCGATATCCTTCAGGTCGAAAAGCGCATCCGTGGGCGCGTCAAGCGTCAGATGGAGAAGAGCCAGCGCGAGTACTACCTGAACGAACAGGTCAAGGCGATCCAGAAGGAACTTGGCGAAGGCGAAGAGGGTGCCGATCTCGAAGAGCTCGAAAAGCGCATCGAAGCCGCACGCATGCCGAAGGAAGCCAAGAAGAAGGCCGATTCGGAACTCAAGAAGCTCAAGCTGATGTCACCGATGTCGGCCGAAGCGACGGTCGTGCGCAACTACATCGATACGCTCATCGGGCTGCCGTGGCGCAAGAAGAGCAAGGTCAACAATGACCTCTCGAACGCGGAGCGCGTGCTCGATGAAGATCACTTCGGCCTTGAAAAGGTCAAAGAGCGGATTCTCGAGTATCTCGCGGTCCAACAGCGCGTCGACAAGGTGAAAGCGCCGATTCTGTGCCTCGTGGGGCCGCCGGGGGTCGGTAAGACTTCGCTCGGTCAGTCGATCGCGCGTGCGACGAACCGCAAGTTCGTGCGCATGGCGCTGGGCGGGGTGCGCGACGAAGCCGAGATCCGCGGCCATCGCCGTACCTATATCGGTTCGATGCCGGGCAAGATCCTGCAGAGCTTGACGAAGGTCGGCGTGCGCAATCCGCTCTTCCTGCTCGACGAAGTCGACAAGATGGGCATGGATTTCCGCGGCGATCCGTCGTCGGCGTTGCTGGAAGTGCTCGATCCCGAGCAGAACCACACGTTCGCCGATCACTATGTCGAAGTGGACTTCGATCTGTCGGATGTGATGTTCGTGGCGACATCGAACTCGCTCAATATCCCGCCTCCGTTGCTCGACCGGATGGAAGTGATCCGCTTGTCGGGTTACACCGAGGACGAAAAGGTCAGCATCGCTCAGCGTTATCTGCTGCCGAAGCAGAAGAAGAACAACGGCTTGAAGGAAGGCGAGATCGAGGTTGCGGAGCATGCCATTCGCGACATCATTCGTTACTACACGCGCGAAGCGGGCGTGCGTTCGCTCGAGCGCGAGATCTCGAAGATCTGCCGCAAAGTGGTGAAGATGTTGCTGCTGAAAAAAGCGGAGGGTGCGGTCAAGGTCGAGAGCAGCAACCTCGATACGTTCCTCGGCGTGCGCAAGTACGACTTCGGTTTGGCGGCCAAGCAGAATCAGACCGGCCAGGTGACGGGTTTGGCTTGGACGGAAGTCGGTGGCGATCTGCTGACGATCGAAGCCGCCGTCATGCCCGGCAAGGGCAACGTCATTCGCACGGGTTCGCTCGGCGACGTGATGAAGGAGTCGGTCGAGGCTGCACGTTCGGTGGTCCGCTCCCGCTCGCGGCGTCTTGGAGTCAAGGACGAGGCGTTCGAGAAGCAGGACATCCACATCCACGTGCCGGAAGGCGCGACACCGAAGGACGGTCCGTCCGCCGGTATCGCGATGACGACGGCGCTGGTGTCGGTGCTCACGGGTATCCCCGTGCGGGCCGATGTCGCGATGACGGGTGAGATCACGCTGCGTGGCGAAGTACTGCCGATCGGGGGGCTCAAGGAGAAGTTGCTGGCTGCACACCGCGGCGGCATCAAGCTCGTGTTGATCCCCGAGGAAAACGTCAAGGATCTGACGGAGATTCCCGACAACGTGAAGAACTCGATCGAGATCGTGCCGGTCAGGTGGATCGACAAGGTGTTGGAGCTTGCGCTCGAGCGGGTGCCTGAGGCGCTGCCGGAAGAAGAGCCGAAGGCCGAGCCCGTTGCCGAAGCGGCGAAGGATGCGGCTACGACGGAAGTCGTCAAGCACTGAAGACGACGGCCGCAAATGAGCGGCTGTCAAAAAGCCGCGAGAGGCGTGCAATGCGCTTCTCGCGGTTTTTTTTGCGCCCGGTAGAGCGCATCAATCTGGAGGTGAGAACCTTTGAGCGTTTCTCGTCTTGTTATCTTCTCATTCCTGCTAGGGCATCAAATCGCTGCGTTTTCAGAGAGCACCGAATGGCCCGGAAAGACACATTGGCGCGCTTCAATTTGAATTTCAAAATGGAGATTCCTATACCGCTGCCTACGAGGGATATGACACCGCGCCTTTCGCTTCTCAGACGCAAGTTATTCCATTTTTCGCCTGGCACATTTTTCAGGGCGATCAATGCGTGATGCCGCGAGGCAAGCCGCTTTCCTTTGTGGACAACCCTGAAATTGACACGCAAACACCGCTGTCGTGCGGCTAGGAAGGCCTTCCGCATCCGGCGCAACCCTGGTTGACACTCCAGTTTCGGCCATCTTTAATGGGCCAGCGCAGCATCGCCTGTGCTTTCTTTCGAGCGCTTTACGGTGCTCTCACAACTGCAGCCCAACAATCATCATCGGGGATTCGGATGAACAAGACGGAATTGATCGACCACATTGCAGAACAAGCAGACCTGTCGAAGGCGGCGGCCGGACGGGCGCTCGAGGCCGTGATCGGCGGTGTCAAAAGCGTGTTGAAAAAGGGCGGCTCGGTGACGTTGGTCGGTTTTGGCACGTTCGCCGTCGGCAAGCGCACGGCGCGCACGGGCCGCAACCCGCGCACGGGCGCAGCCATCAAAATCAAGGCAGCGAAGGTTCCGAAATTCAAGCCTGGCAAAGCGTTGAAAGATGCGCTAAACTAGCGGGCTCGTTGGCTGGCAAACGTTGAATTGTACGGCTGCCAGTCGACGGAGGTAGCGCGAACGGGTGCTTAGCTCAGTTGGTAGAGCGGCGCCCTTACAAGGCGTAGGTCGGGAGTTCGAGCCTCTCAGCACCCACCATTTTCCGTTTCGCGACTCGCTTTAAGGCAGTTCCATAGTGACTTGCTGTAGCACCCAGAAACCCGCGTGGCTATTGGCTCCGCGGGTTTTTTGTTGTCCTTCGAGCGCCTTTCGCAAGTCCGCTAGCTGCTGCCAGGATCCGGGCTTGTATCGTTGAAGGGTTGGCGCGATAACCGTGACAGTGGTGCGTTCGCAATTGGCTTTATTTGGGCCACTCGTCGAGTGCATCATTGAACAACTCGGCGACGAGCGAGCGGAGCCAGACAGTTCGGGCGTCGTTGTGGAATTTACGGTGCCAGTGCTGCCGCAGCGTGAACCGAGGCAGTGGCAGTGGTGGCTCGGCCAGCACGATAAACGCATGTTCCGCGGCGTACGCATAACCGATGGCGTGCGGCACTGTCGCTATCAGATCCGTGCGGCTCAAGATGAAGGGCAAGCTCATGAAATGTGGTGTCTCGAGCACTGCCCGCCGGCAAAGTCGTGCTTCCGCCAGATACTTTTCCAGCACTTCTTGGCTGCGCCCCTCCGCGCGCACGACGGCGTGACCGCACGATAGAAACTGATCGAGCGTGAGCGGTTGCGCGGCGAGTGGATGGCTGCGTCGCATCAGGCAGACGAATCGATGCGTGAAGAGCCGCTGCTGAAAAAAATTCGTACCCCTCAAGTCGGGGAAATATCCCAACGCCAAGTCGACGCTGCCTCCTTCCAGTCCACGCTCTACGTCCGCATGCGGCAATGAGACAGAGCGCAGATTGGCGTTCGGCGCTCGAACGGCGAATTCCTGTAACAGGCGGGGAAGAAATACGATTTCACCGACGTCCGACAGTGCGATCGAAAAAGTGTGGGTGCTCGTCACTGGATCGAAGTCGAGCGCCGCGGCGAGCCCCCGCTCAATCTGTGCGAGCGCGTCCCGGGCGGCGGGAATGACCGCGAGCGCACGTGGGGTCGGTTCCATACCACGCGAGGTGCGCACGAACAGTGGGTCGCCGAAATAATCGCGCAGTTTGGCCAGGGCAGCGCTCACGCGCGGCTGACTGACGCCCAGGCGCGCGCCGGCACGACTCACGTTGCGTGTCTCTTCTAGCGCGACCAGATAGGGAATGAGGTTTAGATCGAGTTCGGACATCGCGCGGGCCTTCTTCTGGATACGAACAAGCGCGAGCAGCGAGTACCCTTCAGGTGCGGAACATCGCCATGGTCCCCGCGACGGTATCGGCATTGCTCGCCAGCGTGCTAGCCGAGCGTGCAAGGTGGCTGACGAGCGAGGTGTTTTGTTGCGTCAACTCCTCGATGTCATCGAGCGCTTGTCTGATTTGCGATATGCCGATGCTCGGCTCCGATGCTGCTGTGTCGATTTCAGCGATCAGGGCGCTCACTTCTCGAACTGCCTGTACAGCATGCTGCATCTTATCTCTTGCCGATTCTACAATCTTGCTGCCCGCATCCACTTTTTCCGCGGAGTCGGCAATCAGCGTGGCGATTGCCCGGCGCTTTCGATGTCGCGCTGAGCACTGCGGATCGCCCCGTGTTCTACGTCTTGGGTGCTCCGTGGCGCCGTCGAATGGGCGTGCTTTTACTTGCGCGCACCGAAAACGCCCATTCTTACGACGCCAAGGTCTTGCTCAACTGCAGGTATAGCTGGAAGCGGCGTTCGTGTTCCCGCCCTGGTAAGTCAGCTTCGACGGATACATGCAGATAGGCCGAGCCATCGTGGCGCCTTGGTTCTGGAGCGGGATCTTATCGGGCGCCACGCCGCCCTCCACCCAATTCACGAGTGCGTTATACAACTGGTTAGGGGCGGGCAACGGCGGGTTTGCGGTCGGGCTGACGCCTGCGGTCCCGTTCACCGAACCGATGCCGCCGCAGTGTCCCATCGCCGGAATTTCGAAGAAGCGATAGAACTGTTGCACGGAGGAGAATCCACCCATTGTGTTCGCCACGCTTGTGTAATAGTGGATCGAACCTTGAGGCATGATGATCGGATCTGCCATGCCGTGGTACGTGATGATCTTTCCGTTCCTGGCTCGGAAGGCGGAGAGGTCAGGATCGTCGGTATTGATGTTGGCAAAGGAAGGCTGCAGCGCGAGACCTTGAGCGAACGCGTTCGCCAGGTCGGAGTAGGAAAGGTTCATCCATCCGTTCTGTCCATTGCCGGTCGCATTCGTGAACGACGGCACCGCGATGCTCGGATTTTGCAGTTCAAGTGCAACCGGTGTAGCGGTCAAACCGGTTGCCACGCCCACACCATTCGCTGACGCTGCTGCGAAGATTCCCAGATTGCTGCCGCGCGGGAATCCAAACCACAGTTGGTTCGCCTGCAACGAGTCCGAATAGCCGTTCGCGACCGCAGGCGAAGCGACGGTGCCGTCGGTTGTTTCGCCATACCACATTTTGTTCACGGCCTGAGCTTGCGCCGTGGTGAGACAAGCAGGTGTGCCATTGCTGCCGCCACTGGCGGTGCATAGGGCTGTCGCGTCCTGGGTCGGATCATACCTGCATGACGTGGGATCGCTCACGAAACCATCGTGCTGGCCCGTCAGAGACGAGTCACATGCGGTGACTGCGGCCGCGGATACGAGGTTGAGTTGAGCGGACGTTAGCGGTATACCGCCGAGATCGCGTTGCATGACAATTTGCGGATACAGTCCGCCGGTTTGCATTCGTGTCCAGTTGATCGCAGCTGCTCCGGCGAGGATACCGTCGAAATCGTTCGGATTCGCCTGCGCCTCCATTAGCCCCTGTCGGCCGCCGGTCGAACACCCGTCCCAGTACGCATGTTTGGGTTGTTGGCCGTAGTACGCGGCGGTCAGCGCTTTTGTTTCAACAGCCATCTCGTGGATAGCCCGGCTTGCGAAGTCTGTCCACAACGTTCTGTTAATCGTGCCGTCGGGATTCATCGCCCAGCTCCCATCGAAGACGCCGCCCAAGTCGCCTTGCTGCGATACGTGGCCTGTATCGGTGAGCGCACTTACCGCTCCTTCGACGCCCGCGATATCCGCGGCGGGCCCCTCGCCGCTCGTCAAGGTGCTGGTAGCGCCCGCCAGGGCGGTCAGGGAGCTGACAGACGGGGCACCCGCGTACCCGCCCCCGCCCAAGACGTGGATGCGCCCATTCCAGTTGGTCTTTGACGGCAACCAAATTTCAATGCCGATGCCGGATGAAGTCGACGGCGCGCTTGCCGGCCCTGCGTTACCGGGCCCTACGTTCAGCTTGACGACGCACATGTCGTTTTGCGCGACTTGCCCGGACGCCGTTCCGCTCAGGTTCAGATCGTCGCCTTTCTTGAACGATTTGACGAGCGTCACGGTAGTGTTTGCGTCGGGTTTGAACGCGGTCTTCAGGGAGTCGTCACACTGGAGTAGTTGATTACTGGACGCCTGGGGCGACGCACCGCTCGAGCCCGAACCGCAACCGGCGAGCACCGCGATGCCGACTCCTGTCACGCCGACCGCGCAAGCGACTGCGCGCACGCGAGCGCCTTTCAGCGACAGAAAAGAAACATATTTCATGGCGGGATACCTTAGATGGACACCTGGTTTGTGAGCACTGCAGGGGTAAAGCAAACGACGGTTTTGCATGCCAGCAGCGAGCTAGCGGAAACGATCCAATTCATGATCGGGCTCAGGCTGCTCGGGTAGCGAGGTGATAGCCGGTAGCTCGGAAAGAGGAGGCATGCCTGCCTTCGCCTGCACTTTTCCGTCCGCGCTCTTCCACACGAACGCGGGCGTTCCGTTGACGCCGAACGCGTCCATCAGCGCCCGGTTCGCTTTGAGGGAATCGATGATCGTTGGATCGACTTTAAGTGCGGGGCTGACGCCGCCGTCTTCGCTCGACAGCACGAAATGGCTTTCGTTGTACTCGAGGGCCTTGACTGGCGACTGCGCGGTCAGGATTGCCGCGGCGCGTGGCGCGGACGATGACTTCACGAGGCTGACGGGTATCCATCTCACCTGCACGCCGGCCTTTACATAGGGTCGAAGAGCAAGCCAGGCGAAGTGGCAAAACACGCAGTTCGGGTCCATGAAGACATAGATCAACGACTTCGCTGACGCCGCTCCGTCGGAAATGTAACGGGTCCCATCCAATTGTTTGTAGAGCGAGTCAATGTCTGGCTTCGACACATACATTGAGGCGTAGCGCGCCGTCAGGTCATGTCCCGACTCATCGAGCAAATCACCGACTACGAGATTGTGCTTGTCAGAAGTCGTGTAAACGATCGCTTGCCGGTTGTCGCGCTTGATCACCCAGCCCGTCAGCCCACCGGCCGCCGGGAAGCTCCGCATGACTGAAACGCCTCGGTCGATGATGCTTTGGAGCGGCTTAGGGTATGGAGTAGGTTCGGCATTGACCGAGGGCGTGCACGGACACAAGGTTGCGGCGAGCGTGACAAGAGAGCCCAAGCACTTCCAACCGACAGGTACATTGCTCAAGTTGATTCTTCCGGATAAGGCGATCGGTATGTGGCAAAAGCGGACAGGCTTTCGCGACGGATCGTTCGAGATGCGTATTGACGCTGTTGCCGCTCGTTGCGCCAGATAGAGGTAAAGACGTTTCCAAATGCGACCTCACTTATGCGACGCGAACAATCGGATAAGAGTAAGCGCCTCACGACGACCGTCGTAGACGACGGCGAGAACCGACATCAAAGTGGTGCCCATCATTTTCGATTTGATGGACATCACTGTGACAGAGCCAGAAGCCAGGCCGGGTAGCCGCAAGGGAC
>NZ_JAAAYE010000046.1 GCF_013282575.1 Paraburkholderia sp. NMBU_R16 | reverse complement strand
TGCAACATGCGCCGAGCGTCAATCAACAAACGCTTGTCAGCGTCAATCAACATCGGCATCATCAACCTCGCCGCGACATTCTCATCTTGTTTGTCGCGCGTCTCTCATCCAGATTGTCGCGCCACACATCATGCTGACTTGGGGTGCCATCACCGTGCTGATGGGCTTCACGACCTCGATGGGGATCTTCTGCGGCCTGCGCTTCGCGCTGGGGGTCGCGGAGGCCGGCTTCTACCCGGGAGTCATCTACTATCTGACGCTCTGGTTCCCGCAGAGCTACCGGGCGCGCGTACTGGGCATCTTTACGCTGGGCAGCGCGCTGGCCAATATGCTCGGCTCGCTCGTGGGCGGTTGGCTGCTGAGTCTCGACGGCGCCTTCGGGCTGGCCGGCTGGCAGTGGGTCTTCGTGGCAACCGGTTTGCCCGCCGTGCTCGTCGCACTCGTCGTCTTCAAGATCCTGCCCGCATCGCTGCAGGAGGCACGTTTTCTCGATGCGCGCGAAAAGCAGATCGCACTCGCGGCGCTCGAACGCGAGAAACCGGTCGACGCGGTGCATGAGCATCCCTGGAAGGCGTTGCTCGATCCGCGCGTCATGCTGTTCGCCTGCACCTATATGCTCATGTCGACGTCGCTGTACGGCGTGACCTATTGGCTGCCGACGCTCGTTAAGTCATTCGGTGTCGCCAGCACGACCAACGGTTTGCTGAGCATGCTGCCCTGGGCCATCGCCGTGCTGCTGCTGCTCTACTTGCCGGGCAAGCTCAAGCGCAGCAAGGGCGTTCTCAAGGCGATCGCCATCGTCGCCGCGGTGGGTGCGCTCGGTTTCACCTGCAGTCTGCTGTTGCCGACGACACCGCTTCGCTTCATCGCACTCGTGCTCGGCGGGGCATGCATCCCGCTGCTCTATCCGTGCTTCTGGTCGATGCCGCCGCGTTACTTCAGCGGCGCGCGAGCGGCGGCAAGCGTGGCGGCGATCAATTCGATCGGCAATCTCGGCGGCTTTTTCGGCCAGAATCTCATGCCTTATGCCGGCAAGGCGACAGGCACCGCGTTCGGTCCCATGATCGTGCCGATCGTTTGTTTGAGCGTGCTTTGTTTCGGCGCCGCCATCGCCTGGTTCCAAACCGAACGCCGGCTCATCGTCGCGCAAGCCTGAGGCAACAGGCGGCGAAGGCTTGGCGGCGGCCGCTCGACAACGCACGCACGTTGTCGAGCGTGCCGTCAGAGCCCGGCGCCGCGGCTTCGCCCATCGTCTCCCGCTGTGCGCGCTTCGGCCCAAAGGTTCAGGAGCGCGCGTGTCTGAGCTTCGATCGTCCTTTGTATCAGCGCACTTTTCTCGGCATCGATGTGCGTCCACTCGAGCAGCGTCAGGGCTGAGCGCGGCGCGACATTGAATACCATCATCTGGCCGTGCAGGCTCAAGAGGCGAATTCGCGTAACCGGATCGTCGATGCGCGTGCCGCCGATGCGCGCAACCAATTCGGTACCGACGCGGTTCAGCGGCGCGCGCATTCGCGTTTGCAGGATTTCCGACGCGATGGACGGCTCCTGCCCCGTTTGCTCCCGTACGAAAAACAGACGTTGACTGGCTGTTGCAGGTGATAAGAACATCCGCTCGGCGATCACCCGCTGGATGTCAATGAACGCGTCGATCAACGCCGGTGTGTCCGCACCGGACGCAAGCTTGTCGTTCGCGCTTTGCACGACCGGCGCGAAGCGCTCCCAGACCACGTCCGCAATGTGCTCCGCGCAGGCACGATAAACCCCTTCCTTGTTGGCGAAGTAGTACTGCAGCGCCGGCGCATTCACGCCCGCCCGCGCCGCGATATCGCGTGTCGACGCGGCCTCGAAACCGCGCTCGCCAAACAGCTTGATGGCTGCGTGAACGATGCGCAGCCGCGTTTCGTCGCCGCGCGCATATCCACCTTGCGTGGGGCGCCGGCCACGCTTCATTTCACTCATGGGCTTCGTGCTCCTCACGTTCTCGCCTGGATCGACCTGTTGCCCGAAGGCGAAAATATATCACTTGACACATTTTTTCCAAGTGGAATAAATTGAGCGCCTCATGTAGACCGGGAATCCAACATCATGTCGGAGACTATCGATGCCTCCGCGCGCATCGACGGGCCGCGTTCGGGGCGCGGCACGCCACCGCGCCCGAACAAGCGAGCACTGTTCGCAGTCTTGCTGATCGCCCTCGCGATAGCGGGTGCATCCTGGTTTGCGTACTGGTGGACGCACGGGCGTTTCATCGAAACGACCGACGATGCCTACCTGCAGACCGACAGCGTCACGATCGCACCCAAAGTCAGCGGTTACGTCGCGGAGGTGCGGGTCGCGGACAACGAGGCGGTCACGACCGGCGCGCCGCTCGTACGGCTTGATGTGCGCCAGTATCAGGCTGCCGTCGATCAGGCGCAGGCGACCGTCGACGCACGCGCCGCCGATCTCGCTCGCGCTGAGGCCGACGTCGAGCAGCAAAAGGCTATCGTCGCACAGGCGCAGGCGGAACAGCAGGTCGCGCGCGTCGCGCTCGAGCATGACGCGGACGATGTACGACGCTATGCGCCGCTGACCGCGCAAGGCGCGGAAACGGCTGTCCATCTTGCGGAGCTGACGAGCACGCGCGATCAAGCGCGCGCGACGCTCACGGCCAAGGCGGCCGCGGTTCGCTCCGCGCAGGCTCAGGTGACATCGATGACGGCGCAGATCGCACAGGCGCGCGCGCAACTGGAAGCGGCGCGTGCGAGTTTGCGGCAATCGCAGCTCGATTTGCGAAACACCACGCTCGTGAGCCCGCTCGCCGGCCGCGTGGGGGATCGCAGCGTTCGGGTCGGCCAATACGTCCAGCCGGGCACGCGGCTGATGTCGGTCGTGCCGGTGCAAGCGGTTTACCTCGAAGCGAATTTCAAGGAAACGCAAATGCGGCGCATGCGGGTTGGACAGCCCGCGACGCTGCATGTCGATGCGCTGCGCGGTGTCGAGCTGCATGGCGTCGTCGATAGCTTCGCGCCAGGCACCGGGGCACAGTTCGCACTGCTGCCGCCCGAAAACGCGACGGGCAACTTCACGAAAATCGTTCAACGTGTGCCGGTTCGCATTCGCATCGAAACGGGCAGTGAAACGCGCACTCTCCTTTTGCCCGGGCTGTCGGTGACGGTCGATGTCGACACGCGCTCGGCGCGTGACGACGACAAGCGCGTCGTCAGCGAGAACCGGCATGGCTGAGTCGGCGTCGGCTGCCGGCCTGCCCGATACACCGGCTCACGGCGAGCGGGCGGGCGCCGCCGACTGGATCGCGGTCGCGGCCGGCGCGCTCGGCGCGCTGATGGCCACGCTCGATATCTCGATCACGAACTCGGCGCTGCCGCAGATTCAGGGTGCCGTAGGCGCGACCGGCACGGAAGGCACCTGGATTTCGACCGGCTATCTGATGTCCGAGATCGTGATGATTCCGCTCGCAGCCTGGCTCACGCGCGTATTCGGCCTGCGTAACTTCCTGCTTGCGAACGCGGCGCTTTTCATGGCGTTTTCGATGATGTGCGGCATGTCTGCATCGCTGCAGGCAATGATCGTCGGCCGCATCGGGCAGGGCTTCACGGGCGGCGCCATGATCCCGACCGCGCAAACGATCATTCGCACGCGATTGCCGCGTGCGCAGTTGGCGATCGGCATGACGATCTTCGGGCTCATCGTCTTGCTCGGTCCGTTGCTTGGCCCTGTCGTCGGCGGCTGGCTTGCCGAGAACGTCTCGTGGCGCTGGTGCTTTTTCATCAATCTGCCGGTATGCGTGGCCCTTTTGGCACTGCTTCTTGCCGGGTTGCCCAGTGAGTCGCCGCGCTGGCGCGAATTCGTGGAGGCGGATTGGATCGGTATCGTCGGCCTGTCGATCGGCCTGAGCTCGTTGACGGTCGTGCTCGAGGAAGGGCAGCGTCACCAATGGTTCGAATCGAACGAGATCGTTGCCATGAGTGCGATCGCGGCGCTCGGTTTCGTGCTGATCGCGGTGTCTCAACTCGTTGCCGACAAACCGATCATGCGGCTCTCGCTCCTGCGCAACATTCGGTATGCGAGCGTCATTCTCATTGTCTCGGCGGTGGGGGCGGGCATCTACGGGGTTTCTTATCTCGTACCGCAGTTCCTGAGCCTTATCGCAGGCTATAACGCCGAGCAATCGGGCGGCATCATGTTGCTTGCGGGTCTGCCGGCGTTCCTCGTGATGCCCATTCTGCCGCGCTTGCTGAACAAGGTCGATTTTCGCGTGCTGGTAGTAAGCGGTCTCGCTTGCTTCGTGATTAGCTGCTTCATCGATACCGGGCTGACGTCGCAAAGCGCCGGTCACGATTTTCTGTGGTCGCAACTGTTGCGCGGCGTGGGACAGATGCTCGCGATGATGCCGCTGAACCAGGCATCGATGGCGGCCGTGTCGCGCGAGGAGTCGGCGGATGCGGCGGGCCTCTACAACATGGCTCGCAACTTGGGCGGCTCGATTGGCCTCGCCATCATCGGCGTGGTCATCGATCGTCGCAACAGCTTTCATGTCGCGGCCATTCGCGAGTCGGTCACGGCAAACTCCCTTCGCGGGCAGGAACGAATCGCCGCCGACGCGGCGGGCTGGCTCGCCCGCGCGAGCGATTCGGCGCACGCGAATCTGCAGGCGCTGGGCCAGCTCGCGCAGCAGATCCAAGTGCAGGCGATGGTGATGACTTATTCTGAAACCTTCTACGTCCTGGCCATCGCGTTGCTCGTCTGCATCCCGCTCGCACTGTTATTGAGAATGCCCAAACAGGTATCTGTCGACGCAAGCGCAGCCCGTCACTGACGCGCATTCCCGGGCATCGGAGTTGCTGCGCAGACGCAACCGGTTTAGCCGCTCAGGACTGGGTGTGGCGTGCCAACAGGGCAGTAGCGCTCGAGGGCACGTCCCGCTGCGGAATCCCGTCGAGGACGGCATATATTCTCGGTAAGATATGAAAAATCGCCGGGGGTGACGTGTGCTGACATCGGACTCGGGTGACAGGGGGCGCGGCGCCGGTTTGGTGCGGCGCATCTACGTCATCCGCCTTGTTGGCTATGTAATGGGATTGCCGCCGATCCTGCTGCAGTTGCATGCGCAGCATGCCGGTGCGTGGCTTCGTGCGTCCGTTTGGGCGATTTGCCTGATATGGCCGCACGTGGCCTACCTGCAGGCAAAGCGAGCCGCACAGCCGATCGTGCGGGAAAGAGTGAACCTCGTCTGCGATTCCGCGTGGGGTGGGTGGCTCGCGGTTGCGATACAGTTCGCACCGATCGGCACGATCGTGATTCTGCTCATGTTCGCGCTCGACAATATGGCGGTAGGCGGCTGGCGGCTCTTTTTGGCCGGCACGCTCGCGAGCGCCTGCGCGGTCTTCCTCGGTGTCCTCATACTGGGTGCGCCGTCGGTACTCGTCCGCGCCGAGTCTTACATCGACTTTGCGTGGCTGCCCGTTGCCGTGGTCTATCCGCTCGTGCTCGCCAAGACCACGCACGATGTGTCCGCCAAGCTCATCGAGCGCTCGGCGCGATTGCGCGAGCTGAGCGAACGCGACAGCCTCACGGGACTCGTCAATCGCGGCACGGTAGCCGGGAGCCTGCAGGCGCTGCTGGCCGGGGCGGAGGGCGCGCAGGAGCGGATCAGCGTGCTCTTTATCGATCTCGACGGCTTCAAGACCGTCAACGACGCATTGGGCCATAACGTGGGCGACGAGCTGCTCGTCAAAATGGCTGAACGGCTCGCGGCTTGCGCGCACGATGACGAGATCGTTGCACGCTACGGCGGGGACGAGTTCGTCATCGTTGCGCGCCACAGCAAGGAAGATGGCGCCGATCGCCGATCGACACTGTCCGAAGCGGTGCTGCAAGCCATGTCCAAGCCGATCGACGTAGGCGGGCACGAGCTCTTGCTAGGAGCGAGCATCGGCGTCAGCTCGTTTCCCGATGACGGCCGCGATGCAGCCGGTTTGCTGCACAGCGCCGACATCGCGATGTATGCCGCCAAGAATCGGGGCCGCAACTGCTATGAGCTCTACCAGCCGAGGATGCGCGCCGAAGCCGATGCCCGGTTGCGGCTGTCGGCGCGGTTGCGAAAGGCCATCGAGTCGGGCGGTCTGCATTTGCACTATCAGCCGCAAGTCGATATGCGCACGGGAGAACTGCGTGGCCTCGAAGCGCTGGTTCGCTGGCATGACGTCGATTTCGGCGAGATCCAGCCGAGCGATTTCATCGCCGTAGCGGAGACTGCCGGACTCGTCTCGCATCTCGGCGAATGGGTGCTGGGCGCTGCCTGTGCGCAGGTCGTCGCGTGGCAGCGCTTGGGCGTGCGTGTCCCACGCATTTCAGTCAACGTTTCGCCGCTCCAACTGCAACGTGCGGATGTCGTCGAAACGTTCGAGCGAATCTTGAACGAGACGCGAATCGAGCCAGCGTGCGTCGAGCTCGAAGTGACCGAGACGGCGCTGATGCGCCAGCCGGAGACCGCGGCGCGGCGCCTGGGCGAATTCCGGCGTGCCGGCATCACGATCGCGATCGACGACTTCGGCATGGGCTATTCGAGCCTGGGCCAGTTGCGCAAGCTGCCGATCGATCGCATCAAGATCGACCGTGCATTCGTCGAAGGGATCGGCGCCGGCGACTCCGGCGCGATCGCGACTGCAATCGTGACGCTCGCCAAGACCCTCGGCCTGGCGGTCATTGCGGAGGGTGTCGAAACGGCCGCGCAACGCGATTTTCTGCTCTCGCTGGGCTGCTTCGACGCGCAGGGCTACCTTTACAGCAAGCCGCTCGACGTCGATGCTGCGACGCGCCTGCTGGTTGACGGCGGCACGTTGCCGCAGTTGGGCGATGCGCCATGCGGTGGAAAAGGACGCATCGTGGTTTGACGCGGCGACGCGCGCCGTCTGCTCGACGACGCGCCGTCCCTGCCTCCTCAGGCGGGAATCGTGCGCACCGCGCGTGCGCGCGCTCCGAAAACTTTGAAGAGAAAGTCCAGATCGGTATCGCCGAAATTGCGCGCGTAAGCCGTGATCGCATCGCGGTCGGTGCTCGACCAGTACATGTCGTTCGGGAAGAACAGCTCTGGCATCGTTACGTACGCAACGTTCAGTTCCGCGAGGGATGGCAGATGAAAATCGGTATGGCCGTCTTTCTCGTAGTCGTCGGCCCATTTGGCGGCTGGGTGCGGCATTGCGCGCGCGAGCAGCGCTTGTGTGTTCGCTGCGCCGTCGGTTCTACTCGTTGCCTCCGGTACATGATCCGAACCCCACTCGATGTCGACGGCTTCATCGATCGAGAACACGAGATGCTTAGGTTCGTGGCCCTCGTAATCGGGCATGATCCCCGCATAGAGACCGCCCTGTCCCTGCCAGTATTGGCCGATTGCCGGCGCTTCAATCGATTGGAGAATCATCGAAGACTCCTTTCCCGTGATTGCGAAGTTGCGAAGTTGCGAACTCGCCCGTGCCGGTTCGTTCCGCGCTGCAATGAAGCGGCCGGCCCGTCATTGAACGATCGATGCCGATAGGCCGGGCGTTCGGCTACCCGATATCGGACGGAACGCCGCGAAGCTTCTTTTCGACTAGGCGGGAATCGTTCGCACCGCGCGTGCGCGACCATCGAAGGTTTTGAACAGATGGACGAGATCCATCATGCCTCCGAAATTGATGCCATAAGCCGATGTGGGCGAGTAGTCACTGCTCGCACCGCATGTCGATATCGAAAAGTCGGACGAAGTGCCGTTTTCAAGCTATCAAATTTCGAGCGGAATGGCCCGGGCAGTGCAATGCGAGGTATCGTGTCGTCCTGAAAAGAGCCGCGGAACGCGCTCGCCGCGGCAGCCCCGCCGCCTACATCGAAATCCATACCCGTGACTCTAGATTCGACGCCCGATCAACTCAGCTGGACCGAAGCCGGCACTGAACAACGCGCGCAGTGGCGCTCCGAAGCCGGCGTGCGCGCGCCTAAGCGCGTCGTCGTCGCCGACGATCGCCTTACCGCCGACGCGGCCTATGCGCAAGCTTGCGAGGGCACCGCGCTGCTTTGGCGCGGCGACTTTCAGAACGCTCGTCAGCTGTTGCAGGCCATGGCGCGGCGCATCGACCGCAAACCGCGCAAAACGGCCGACGCGCCGCTCGACGCATTCAATTTGCATCGTCAGGCGCAGGCCCAGCGCGCGCGCACGCTTGGCATGCTGCTGATTCCGCTCGGCGAGGACTATCGCATTGGGTTGCGCCGTGCGCCCGATGTGCGCGACGCGTGCCAGGAGGCATGGGGGCCGGCCGCGGAGCCGAGCGTCGTTTCGCTGCGGGAGTTGCAAGGGCTCATCGGCGCGCACGAGTGGCGCAAGAAGGGTGTCGAGATCGCGGCGCTCGACGGGGCGCGGATCCACCCGCACTATGGGGTGTTTTCACCCGTGCGCGGCGAGTACCTGGAACTCGTTGCGCGGGCGCCGCTGCCGGCGCGGACACTGGCTTTCGATGTCGGCACCGGCACCGGCGTACTGGCGGCGATTCTGGCCAAGCGTGGGCTTGAGCGCGTCGTGGCGACGGACTGCGATGCTCGCGCGCTTGCCTGTGCGCGTGAGAATGTAGCGCGTCTGGGATATGCCGATCGCATCGACGTGATCGAGGCCGATCTTTTTCCTCCAGGGCGGGCGCCGCTGGTGGTCTGCAATCCGCCCTGGCTGCCGGCCCGTCCGAGCTCGCCGGTCGAGCGTGCTATCTACGATCCCGACAGCCGCATGCTTCGCGGTTTCCTGGCCGGGCTCGCCGCGCATCTGGAACCGGGTGGCGAGGGATGGCTGATTCTGTCGGATTTCGCAGAGCACTTGGGGCTGCGCACGCGCGAGGCGCTGATGGCAATGATCGATGCGGCGGGGTTGGAGGTGCGCGGACGCGAAGATATCAGACCTCAGCATCCTAAGGCATCGGATGCTGGGGACCCGCTCTATCGCGCGCGCTCGGCAGAGGTGACTTCGCTCTGGCGGCTTGGCGTGCGTGCGGTGCCGCGTTGACCGACTCGCGGCGCGCTGGTGCCTTCGCGGCTCAGCCCGGATACGCTTCGTCGACTTTCAGGCCCGCGAGCTTGAAGATGACGCGTAGCGTTTGCGGACGGATATCGCGCCTGGACGCGAGCGTCGTCAAAATGAAGTCGACCACCTTCGCGTACTTGAGCAGTGTCAGCAACGTCTCGAGTCGGGTGTCTTCGGTGTCGCGCATCGATTCGGCAAGACGCAGCATTTCGTTGGAAATATCGCGTGCCATTTCGAGCTCGAGCTGCTGTTTTTCCGACCAGCCGGTTGGCGCCGCCAGGAGCGTGGCGAGCATGGCTTGAAACTTTTGCTCTGCATCTCCGTTGGGTATCGTAGCCATCCCTGTCGTCCTTTCGTCAACTTGATCCTTTCGAGGATGTGGGCACCGTATTGCGGCCCCGCATACTCCGTTTCCCCCCGATGCAGTGTTACGTAACATGTGGCCGGTGCTCCGTTGCACGTTACGCTTGCTCCCACCCGTCAGCTTATGCAGCGCGGCGAATCTGCGGCTTGTCGGTTGCGACGACTTCGCAGTAGGACGCGCTGGAGCACGATACGTTCCATCGACTGTCGCCAACGAACGGGAAGCCACGCTTTTCGGTAAACTGACGCGAATCTCCTTGTTGTTCTGTAGGCTGTCGCACGTTAGGCGCGACTTCCGCACAGGTCGCCCCGACGATGTCCGCAAAAAACTACGAAGTCCGTCCCGAACAGTCGGTCGAGCTGCTGAAAGCGCTCCATATCCTGACCCGCGACGGCAAGATGAATCAGGATAGCCGCCGCAAGCTGAAGCAGGTTTACCACCTTTATCAGTTCATCGAGCCGCTACTCGAAGAGGTCCGCCGCGAGAAGGGCTCCGTCTCGCTCGTGGATCATGGTGCCGGTAAGTCCTACCTCGGTTTTATTTTGTACGACCTTTTTTTCAAGGCGTTGCCGCGCGACGACGGTTCGCACATTTATGGAATCGAGACGCGTCCGGAACTCGTCGAACGTTCGAGCGAACTCGCGGCGCGGCTTGGCTTCGAGGGAATGTCGTTCCTGAATTTATCGGTGGCGGAGTCGATCGAGTCGCCGCACCTGCCGTCGACGGTGGACGTGGTGACTGCGCTGCACGCCTGCGACACGGCCACTGACGATGCCATTCGTTTCGCGTTGGCCAAGAAGGCGCGTCATATCGTGCTCGTGCCGTGCTGCCAGGCCGAAGTCGCTGGCGTGTTACGCCGGAACAAGGGCAAATCGCTTGGCAATGCGTTGACTGAAATCTGGCGTCATCCGCTGCACACGCGCGAGTTTGGATCTCAAGTCACAAATGTGCTGCGTTGCCTTCAGCTCGAGGCGCACGGTTATCAGGTGAGCGTGACCGAGCTCGTGGGGTGGGAGCACTCCATGAAGAACGAGTTGATCGTTGCCCAACATAAGGCGCTGTCGGGCCGGCGGGCGGCCGAGCGGCTGACTGAGGTGTTGGATACGCTCGGGCTCGACGCGTTGCGCGAGCGGTTTTTCGTTTAACGCTTACTCCATCTTTCTACGACTACTCCTTCTCTCCCATCCACCGCCGCCAGCACTCGTGACCGAGGCGCCGCATCGTTTCGATGTTGCGTTCGTAAACATCGGCCGCATCGGGAAAGGCGTCGACTGCACGCGTAACGCTTGCTTCGCGCAGCAGGTGCAGGATTGGATAAGGGGCGCGATTGGTATAGTTTTCGATGTCCTCGGGTTCGCTGCCTTCGAAGCGGTAATCGGGATGGAAGCTGGCGATTTGCAGCATGCCTTGCAGGCCCAATTGATCGACAAGCCGTTCGGCAAAGAAAACGCAGTCGTTGAATTCGAGGAAGGCGCCCAGCGCGTGCGGAAGAATCAACAGTGTCGTATCGACTTGCGCCGGGTCTGCCTCGGCGAGCCATTTGAGTTCAGCTTCGAGTTCGGTCAACGCGCCTTCCATATCGCGTGCGTCGCTGACCACATATCGTATCTGTCCCTTCGCATGGACGGCTTTGGCGAACGGGCACAGATTGAGCCCGATCACGGCGCGCACGAGCCAATGCTGCGTCGCCGCGACGACGGCTTCATCGGAGAGCGGACGCCCGCCCATGTCGGGGGATACCGCGTTCACGTTGCCGCTCATGCCTGCGCATCCCCCGCTCGCGAACACGCGGCGGGACAAGCGGCGGCAACGAGCTGGGCGGCTAGCCGGGGCGCCGCCTTGATAGGCCCGCAGCCGGGCCCGTATGTCTGACTTGCGGCATAAATGCCTTCGATCAGCAGCGCGAGCGCGTTCGCAAGGTACGCTGGATCGTCCGCACCGGCGGCGGTCGTGAGGGCGAGGAGCCGCGCCATCAGCTCCGTCTTGTTGCGCGCCACGCACTGGCGCGCGGGATGGTTCGCCTCGGGAAATTCCGCCGACACGTTCACGAACGGGCAGCCCCGATAACCCTCGACCGATGCGCGGCCCGTCAGGTCTTCGAAATATTGAGCGATCTGACGGATCGGCTCGCCCGGATGCTTGCCGATACTGCCGTCGAAGCGCTCGAAAAAGCGCTCGCTCGCCTGTTCGAGGTAGGCGACCACGAGTTCGTCCTTCGACGAAAACTGCCGGTACAGGCTCATTTTATTGACGCCGGCACGCTCGACGACGGCATCGACGCCGACCGCCCGAACTCCCTCCCGATAGAACAGCTCGCCGGCGGCGCGCAGCAGCAACTGCTGCGCCGTGGGGCCCGCTGTATGAGGGCGGGAGCGGGCGGCGGATTTATCCGAGGCAGTGCGGGTCATGAGCGTTCCTTCCGGTGATCGTGCGTTCAGGCCTACGAATCGACACGCTTGACATGTTACCGATCGGTAACTAGCATTGCAACTCAACTTTGTGACAGGTTGGTCACAACAGCGGGCGCAGGGGCCCGGGAACGCGTCGAAGAACACCTCGAATCAATGAACAGCGCGCCGCATCGCGCGGTACGTCAAGAAAAAGGAGCGCCGATGAACTGGGCAGCGAAACGGATAGGAGGAAGGTTCCACTACGGCTGGCTCGCAGCTGCCGTGGTGTTTCTGGTGCTGCTGGCGGCAGCGGGCACGCGCGCGACGCCGAGCGTCATGATGGTGCCGCTCGAGCACGAGTTCGGCTGGAGCCGCGCCACGATCTCGCTGGCAATCTCGGTGAATATCGCGCTCTATGGCTTGACCGGGCCCTTCGCCGCGGCGGCGATGCAGCGCTTCGGCGTGCGCCCGACGGTGTTGGCCGCGCTGGCCGTGATGGCGGGCGGGGTGGCATTGTCCTCGATGATGACCGCGCCGTGGCAAATGGTGCTGAGCTGGGGCGTAATGGTGGGAGGCGCCACAGGCGTGGCCGCGCTGACGCTCGGTGCGACGGTGGTCAATCGCTGGTTCGTCGAGCGGCGCGGTTTCGTCATGGGCATCCTGACGGCCAGCTCGGCCACGGGGCAGCTCGTATTTCTGCCGATGCTGGCCTCGGTGGCGCAGCACCATGGCTGGCGGCCGGTCGTGATGATCGTCGCGGCAGCTGCGGTCATCGTGCTGCCGCTCGTTTTCTTCCTGTTGCCCGAGCGCCCGGCCGACGTCGCATTGCGTCCCTACGGCGCGGCGCCCGACGCACCGGTCGCCACTGCCGGCACGACGCAAAATCCACTCGCGATTGCTTTCGGTACGTTGGCCCGGGCGTCCGGAAAGCGCGACTTCTGGCTGCTGTTCTTCAGCTTTTTCGTCTGCGGGGCCAGTACGAATGGCTATATCGGCACGCATCTGATCGCCATGTGCGGCGATTATGGGATGACCGAGGTGCAAGGCGCGTCGCTGCTCGCTGCGATGGGAATTTTCGATCTCGTCGGCACGACGCTCTCGGGCTGGCTGTCCGACCGGTTCAACAGCCGTACGCTGCTCTTCTGGTACTACGGACTGCGCGGCCTGTCGCTGATCTATCTGCCGCATGCATTTGGAGTCCAGTTCTTCGGTTTGCCGCTGTTCGCGATGTTCTACGGGCTCGACTGGATTGCCACCGTGCCGCCCACCGTCCGGCTCACGACCGACGTATTCGGCAAGGACTCGGCGCCTGTCGTATTCGGATGGATCGTTGCCGGGCATCAGCTCGGTGCGGCCTTCGCTGCGTTCGGCGCCGGTGTGCTGCGTGCCGATCTCGGGACCTACACCGTCGCGTCGACGATCTCGGGCGGGTTGTGTCTCGTCGCCGCCATCGTCGTACTGCGAATCCACCGCCGAGGCCTGGTGCGTGATCTGAGTCCGGCCGCATGACGCATGCGGCGATATTCCCGGCGTAGTGGGACATCGCCGCTGCGAGGCGCTTGCAACGAGGGCGCCCCGCAGCGCTTCATCGTAGGTCACTCGTCGTCGGGCAGCGCCGAAAGCGGCAACGCAACGTGCTCGAGCGGTCTGCGTTCAGCATCCACGCCCCAGATTGCCGCGACGACCGCCGCGGCGATCATCAACGCAGAGCCCACCAGATAGCCGTCGAAGACAGCGCTGCGTTCGTGCGTATCGATGAGCCGCCCAAAGAACGCCGGCCCCGCGATCCCGCCAAGGCCCGTGCCGAAGGCATAGAAGACAGCGATGGCGAGTGCACGGATTTCCAGCGGAAACGATTCGCTGACCGTGAGGTAGGCGGAGCTTGCAGCCGCCGAGGCAAAAAAGAAAATCACCATCCAGGCGGCGGTCTGTTGCACGACGTCGAGCATCTGCCGCTCGAACAGATATCCGCTTCCGATGAGCAGTAAGCCCGATAGGGCATAGGTGAACGTAATCATCGTACGGCGGCCGATGGCATCGAACGCATGCCCCAGCACCAGCGGCCCCAGGAAATTGCCGAGCGCGAACGGCAGCAGATACCAGCCTACACGCGCGCCGGGCACGTGATAGAAATCGGTGAGCACCAGCGCATAGGTGAAGAATATGGCGTTATAGAAAAACGCCTGCGCCGTCATCAGCGCGAGGCCGACGAGCGAGCGCCGTCGATGCAGTACGAAGAGCGCCGCGAACACTTCGCGCAGCGGCGTGTGCCCGCGCCTGATAAAGCGCAGTGTACGTACCGCCTCCTGGGTCGGCCGTCTGCCTGCCCGGTGAAAGCGTGCTTCTATCGCCTCGACGATTTCGCCCGCTGCATGGGGCTGATTGTGCGTGATCAGCCAGCGCGGACTTTCCGGTACCCACATGCGCATCCAGACGATCGCGAGCGCGAGGGCCGCGCCGATGAAAAAACATAGCCGCCAGCCGAGATCGCCCGGTGCCAGCCGCGGATCGAGCAACACCAGCGAGCCGCCGGCGCCGAGTGCGGCGCCCACCCAGAACGTGCCGTTGATGCCGAGATCGGTCCAGCCGCGCACACGGGCCGGCGTGAATTCCTGAATCGTCGAGTTGATTGCGGCGTACTCGCCGCCGATTCCCGCGCCGGTCAGAAAGCGAAAGAGCGCGAAGCTCGCGAGATTCCAGGAAAGCGCGGTGGCGGCCGTGGCGGCCACATAGAGTCCGAGGGTGATGAAAAAGAGTTTGCGCCGTCCCAGCCGGTCCGTCAGCCAGCCGAAGCCGAGCGCGCCGAGTACGGCCCCTGCGATATAGGCGCTGCTGGCAAGGCCCACGTCGGCGTTCGAAAATCGGAGAACCGGGCTTGCTTTCGATGCGCTCGCCACCGCCCCGGCAAGCGTGACTTCGAGCCCGTCGAGGAGCCACGTCACGCCGAGCGCCGCCACGATGAGTGTGTGAAAGCGCCCCCATGGCAGGCGATCGAGCCGGGAGGGTAAGTCCGTTTCGATGACATCGGGGCGAGGTTCATCTACGGTGCGATCGAGGGCGGGTTGAGCCACGCGGCGATTCTCCTGGTGAAAGCCGGCTGCAAGCCTGCGATGGCAGGCGGAACGTACGTCGCGCGCAATCCTCGTGCCCGCGATCGGTGGCGGCGAAGTGTCCGGGTTGCCTCCGAGATTTGCGGTTGCCCGAGCGGGGCGTTCGTGTTACAAAGCCGGTCCTTCTTCGCAGCCTCGACGGGTGACGCCATGCCAGCGACGACTTACTGCGCGATAGATTTTGGCACTTCGAACTCTGCCGTTGCGCTGCCCGCGGCCGGTGCCGTGCGTCTCGCCCCTGTCGAAGGCGAACATGCGACGTTGCCGACGGCCGTTTTCTTCAACACCGATGAAAATTCGCGCGTGTACGGCAGAGCAGCGCTCGAGGCCTATATCGACGGCTTTGACGGGCGCCTCATGCGCTCGCTCAAGAGCATTCTCGGTTCTCCGCTCGCGGAGACCACGACGGAGCTCGGTGACGGGACGGCGATCAAGTACACCGATGTCATCGCGCTTTTCATCGCACATTTGAAGGCTTGCGCGGAGGCTTGTGCGCACGATGCCGTGACCCGCGCGGTGCTGGGCCGTCCGGTGTTTTTCGTCGACGACGACCCGCGTGCCGACCGCCTCGCGCAGCGTCAGCTCGAGGCGGCTGCCGAGGCCGCCGGCTTGCGCGAATTGCACTTCCAGTACGAGCCGATCGCGGCCGCGTTCGACTACGAAGCCCGCTTGACCAACGAGGGGCTCGTGCTCGTGGCCGATATCGGCGGCGGCACGTCGGATTTCTCGCTCGTACGCGTCGGCCCCGAGCGCATGAAGCGCGTCGAGCGCAAGGACGACGTGCTCGCGCATCACGGCGTGCATGTCGCGGGGACGGATTTCGATCGCCGGGTGAATCTCGCGACGATCATGAGGGAACTCGGCTACAAATCGCTCGATCCCGAAGGCCGCGAAGTGCCGAACCGGGTCTACTTCGATCTTGCGACGTGGCACCTGATCAACACCGTCTATACCGGCAAGCGTAGCGGTGAAGTCCGGCTCATGCGGCATCTCTATCGCGATGTGCGGCACCATGAGCGGCTGGTCCGTGCGGTGGAACACCGCCTGGGCCATGCCCTTGCCGCGCGGGCGGAAGAGGCAAAGATCGGCGTGGCGGCGGGCGGGCAGACATCGATAGATCTGGACGATGTCGAGCCCGGGCTTTCACTCGCGTTCGAGGATGCACAACTGATCGATGCGGGTTTCGAGGAGACTCGCCGCATCGTCGATGCAGCGCTGGATACGGCGCGCGCGGCAGGTCTCGCGCCAAACGATGTCGACGCGATCTATTTCACCGGTGGCTCGACGGGCCTTGCATTCCTGACCCATGCCATCGCGAACGCCTTCCCTGAGGCCACGCCCGTCTTCGGCGACCGCCTGGCGAGCGTTGCGATGGGGCTCGGCATCCATGCGCGGCGCGTCTTCGCCCACGCGTGAATCGACAAAATGAAAAAACCCCGCATTCGCGGGGTTTTTGCGTCAGTCAAGACGGTGTCGCTTACAGCGGCTTGATGTTGGCCGCTTGCTTGCCCTTGGGGCCCGTCTTCACTTCGTACTGGACCTTCTGGTTTTCCTGAAGCGTCTTGAAGCCTTCGGCACGGATTTCCGAGAAATGCGCGAAGAGATCTTCGCCGCCGCCATCGGGCGTAATGAAGCCAAAGCCTTTCGCGTCATTGAACCACTTGACGGTACCGGTTTCCATATTACTGTTTCCTAAAAATGAGTGAACAAGGCCGAAGCCCGGGGTGCATGAAGATCAAGGAAGGGTAATAGGACCAACCGGAGTACCTGAAGGGCGAACCACGAAAGACCAATTCACACGCGCCACTTGAAATCCTGCCACGACGTTATACGGCGAATCCTGCGCGCGGTCAACATCGCCCTACTGTGCCAGTGGGATAGAACGCTTTGCCCCGCACCGGTGCGATTCGCCTCATTTTTGATGGTTCCAGATCAAATCATGCCCTACGGTGGGGCGCAGCCGGTAAACTACCGCCGCGCGACAGGGTTGCGCCTGGTTGCGGCGAGCTCCGCTGCGAGGTCAGGCGCCCGAGCGAGCCCCACAAAGGTTCGCATACGGCCCGTCGGGCAGTTCGAAAATCCTAAGGAGAGGTTGTGAAAAGTTCTATTCAACGGAACATCGGGCCGTTTGCGCTGATGCTGACGGGGCTCGGTTCGATCATCGGTTCCGGGTGGCTCTTCGGAGCGTGGAAGGCGGCCAAGATTGCGGGCCCGGCCGCGATCTGCGCCTGGATCATCGGCGCCGTCGTCATTTTGGCCATTGCGCTCACCTACGCCGAACTCGGTGCCATGTTTCCGGAATCGGGCGGCATGGTGCGTTATGCCCGTTATTCGCACGGCGCACTCGTCGGCTTCATCAGCGCATGGGCGAACTGGATCGCCATCGTGTCCGTCATTCCCATCGAGGCCGAGGCATCCATTCAGTACATGAGTACCTGGCCCTATGACTGGGCTCACGCGTTGTTCGTCAACGAATCGTTAACGCCAATGGGCATAGCCCTGTCGGCAGTGCTGGTCATCGTTTATTTCCTGCTCAACTACTGGGGCGTCAAGGTTTTCGCGCGCGCCAACACGGCTATCACCGTCTTCAAATTCCTGATCCCGGGACTCACGATTCTGGGCCTTTTCACCGGCTTTCATCACGAGAACCTCGGCGCGCAGGGCGAGTTCGCGCCCTACGGCTGGTCCGCGGTCTTCACGGCCGTCGCGACGAGCGGGATCGTGTTCGCGTTCAACGGCTTCCAAAGCCCGGTGAACCTCGCCGGCGAGGCACGCAATCCGGCGAAAAGCGTGCCGTTCGCGGTCATCGGCTCGATTCTGCTCGCGCTCGTCATCTACGTCCTGTTGCAGATAGCGTATATCGGCGCAGTCAATCCTGCCGACGTCGCCAAGGGCTGGAATCACTTCAATTTTGCCTCGCCGTTCGCGGAGTTGGCGATCGCGCTGAATCTGAACTGGCTCGCCATCATGCTTTACGTCGACGCGTTCGTCAGTCCGAGCGGTACCGGCACGACGTACATGGCCACGACGACCCGCATGATCTACGCGATGGAGCGCAACAATACGCTGCCGAAGATGTTCGGCAACGTGCACCCGTTCTACGGTGTGCCGCGCAATGCGATGTGGTTCAACCTGCTCGTCTCGTTCATCTTTCTGTTGTTCTTCCGCGGCTGGAGCTCGCTCGCGGCCGTCATTTCCGTCGCAACCGTCATTTCCTATCTGACCGGGCCGATCAGCCTCATGGCGCTGCGCCGTGCCGCCACGGATGTCGCGCGGCCGCTCCGTCTGCCGCTCATGAACATCGTCTCGCCGTTCGCATTCGTTTGCGCGTCGATGGTTCTTTACTGGGCGAAGTGGCCGCTGACGGGCGAAATCATCCTGTTGATGATCGTGGCGTTGCCTGTCTATTTCTACTACCAGGGCAAGTCGGGTTGGACCGGTTGGGGGCGCGATCTCAAGGCCGCTTGGTGGCTCATCGCGTATCTGCCGACGATGGCACTGCTGTCCCTGATCGGCAGCAAGCAGTTTGGCGGCATGGGCGTGCTGCCTTACGGCTGGGACATGCTCGTCGTCGCGGTGTTCTCGCTCGGGTTTTATTACTGGGGTGTCAATACCGGGTATCGCACGCACTACCTGGACGAGCGCGAGCCCGAAGAGGAAATCATGCAAGGGGTAGGCGTGTAAGCGCCGCGAGGCTCGACTGAGCTTTCGATCGATGACGCATTCGATGCGCGCCCCGCCCGGCCCTCCGCGGCCGGGCGGGGCGCGCTGACTTTACGGAGCCGGCGTGTCGAACACGTAGTTCGTCATCGCGAGCGCGCGTTGATAGGTACCCAACGAGTCGATCTGGAGCGAGTAATCGTCGGGCGCCGCACCGAGCGCCGCGTAGAGCGGCAGCAAATGCTCGTCGCTCGGATGCATCAGTGCCGCATGCGGTGCCTGCCGTCGGTAGTCGAGCAGCGCATCGATATCGTGCGAGGCAAGTCTCTCCTCGAACCAATCCGTGAACTGCGCCACGCGCGGATCGACATCGTCCGGTCCGGCGTTGAAATCAGCTGCCCGCAGGTTGTGGGTGATCTGGCCCGAACCCACGATCATCACACCGTCGTCCGCAAGCGGACGCAACGCACGTCCCATCCGGAAGTGATGCATCGGGTCGCGGTGCGGCTGGATCGACAGTTGTGCGACCGGCACGTCGGCTTGCGGAAACATCAATAGCATCGGCACCCACGCGCCGTGATCGAGCCCGTGCTCGGCGGTCGCGGCATCGATGCCTTGCGCCTCGAGCAGCGCTACGGCCTGACGTGCGACCTCGGGTGCACCCGGCGCCGGGTAGTCGATCTCATACAGCGCACGCGGAAACCCGTGAAAATCGTGGATTGTCGCCGGCGAGGCTGCCGTACTGGCCACAGGCTTGGCCGTACCCCAGTGCGCCGAGAGCATCAGAATCGCACGCGGACGCGGCAGTCGGGCCGCAAGCGTGCCGAATGCCGCCGAGGGCAGTGCGGGATCGATCGGCAGCGTAGGCGCACCGTGGGACAAATAAAGCGAGGGTAGACGGGACATGATCGAAGCGTCGCGCAATGCGGCAAAAGGTGATTTGCCTCGACTATAGGCGCACCCGTCGCCGCGATAAATCCGTCTTCATGAAACGCATCGTATCGCGCTGGTTGGCAATGGACGCCGATACGTGCCCAACGCCGACCGACGACTAGTCGGTCGGTTCGCCGCGCAACCCGGGCCACGCTGCCGCGAGTGGGTGGCCTAAGCCGAAGAGGTCGAGCACGCGTGCGACGGTGTCATCGACGATCTCATCGATCGAAGCGGGCCGATTGTAGAACGCGGGCAGCGGCGGAAAGACGATCCCGCCCATTTCGGTGACGGCCGTCATATTGCGCAGATGCGCTAGATTCAGCGGTGTTTCGCGCACGAGCAGCACGAGCCGACGCCGTTCCTTGAGCGTGACGTCCGCGGCGCGTGTAATGAGGTTATCGGCGAAGCCGTGGGCGATGCTCGCGAGCGTCTTCATCGAGCAGGGTGCGACGATCATGCCGTCGGTCGCGAACGATCCCGACGCGATGCTGGCGCCGACGTCACGCACGGAATGGACGACGTCGGCGAGCGGATGTACATCGTCTTTGGTCAACTGCAGCTCGTGCTGCAGATTGAGCCAACCGGCACTCGAAATCAGCAAATGCGACTCGATCCCGCCTATGCGGCGCAGCGTTTCGAGCAGCCGCACGCCGTAGATCGCACCGGTCGCTCCGGTGATGGCGACGATGAGCCGGCGCGGGGGCGCGCTGGGCGATGGCATGGCTTGGCAGTCGATCAGGCGGCGCGACGCAACGCGCGCGGCGTCAAGCGGCGGTGAAGAGCTGTTGGAGTTCGCCCGATTCGTACATCTCCATCATGATGTCCGAGCCGCCGATGAATTCGCCCTTCACGTAAAGCTGCGGAATGGTGGGCCAGTTCGAAAATTCCTTGATGCCCTGGCGAATTTCGTCGTCTTCGAGAACGTTGACCGTCTTGAACTCGCCGACGCCGCATGCTTTCAGAATCTGCACGGCGCGCCCGGAAAAACCGCACATCGGGAATTGCGCATTGCCTTTCATAAAGAGCACGACCGAGTGTTCGTCGACGATTTGCTTGATGCGTTGTTGCGTGTCCATGACTGACCTTGAATCCGTGACAGGCACGGAATGTGGGGGAGATAGAGCGAAATGATAACGGATTTCGCACTCGGGGGCCCGGGCCGCCTCGCGCCGTAGGGGCCGCGACGCTGCGGCCCAGCTTACGCCGGCGCGGCGCCGCCGCTCGCGCGCTCGATGCCGGCCAGATCGGCCAGCGAGCCGACATTCTCGAAACCGTGCTTCACAAAGAGTGCACGGACGGCTTCGGCTTGATCGTAGCCGTGCTCGACCCAAACCTGGCCGCCCCGTGCGACGAATCGGCGCGCCCCGTCCACGATGGTCCGAATCGCTGCGAGGCCGTCGGCTTCGTCAGTCAACGCGCCGCGCGGCTCGAAGCGCAAATCACCCTGCGCGAGATGCGGATCGCCCGCGGCTATGTAGGGCGGGTTGCCGACAATGACATCGAATGCGAGCGTCGGGGCGAGCGCGGCATACCAATCGCTTTCAATGAGCGTCGGTGCCCCGCCCGGGCGGCGTGCATCGACCAGCTTCGCGACGTTGCGCGCGGCGACGGCGAGCGCCGCGGCCGAGCGATCGAGGGCCCAGATGCGAGCGTCGGGTCGCGTCGCGGCGATGGCCACGGCAATCGCGCCGCTGCCTGTACCGAGGTCCAGCACGCGCGGCATGGCAATGTCGACGATAGCCGCGAGCGCCGTTTCGACGAGCAGCTCGGTTTCGGGGCGCGGGATCAATACGTCCGGCGTGATCTCGAACTGGAGTCCGAAAAACTCGCGGCTGCCCGTGAGTTGTGCGACCGGTTCGCCATTCATGCGGCGCGCTTCGAGCGCGCGATAGCGGTGAAGCGCCTCATTGTCGAGCTGCTCGTCGCCGCGCGTGATGAGTTCCGTGCGCCGCCAGCCTAGCGCGTGAGCGAGCAGAATGCGCGCTTCGAGCGCGGGCAAGCGCGTCGCGCCCAGCAGCGCGGCGGGGGTGGCCGGTGTGCTCGGCCCGACCGCACGATCGGGCGCGGGGGCGGGGCGTCGGGTCGTCATGGTGGCGGATCGTCCGTTCGGTGCGGCAAAAAGGGCGCTGGCGTGCTCAGTCCGCGTCGCCGAGCGACGCGAGCAATTCGGCCTGATGCTCGCTCACGAGCGCCGCGATCAGGTCGTCCAGATCGCCGTCCATGACGGACTCGAGCTTGTAGAGCGTCAGATTGATGCGGTGATCGGTGAGCCGGCCTTGCGGGAAGTTGTAGGTCCGGATGCGTTCCGAGCGATCTCCCGATCCGATCAGGCTCTTGCGCGTGGCGGCTTCCTTCGCATGCTGCTCGTGGTACTGCTTGTCTTTGATACGTGCTGCGAGCACCTTGAGCGCGCGGTCCTTGTTCTTGTGCTGCGACCGATCGTCCTGGCATTCGACGACGATGCCTGTCGGCAAATGCGTGATGCGCACGGCCGAATCGGTCTTGTTGATGTGCTGACCGCCCGCACCCGACGCACGGAACGTATCGATGCGCAAATCGGCCGGGTTGATCTCGACTTCGCCGATCTCGTCGGCCTCAGGCATGACCGCGACCGTACACGCGGAAGTGTGGATGCGGCCCTGCGTTTCCGTGGCCGGCACCCGCTGCACGCGATGACCGCCCGACTCGAACTTGAGCCGCGAGTAGGCGCCCTGGCCCGCAATCCGGACGATCACTTCCTTGTATCCGCCGAGATCCGAGACGCTTTCCGAAATCATTTCGACCTGCCAACGCTGGCGCTCGGCGTAGCGCAGGTACATGCGCAGCAGGTCGCCGGCGAACAGCGCGGATTCGTCGCCGCCTGTCCCCGCGCGGATTTCGAGGAAGATGTTGCGCTCGTCGTTCGGATCCCTCGGCAGCAGCATCGTGCGCAGCTCCGATTCGAGGCGGCCCATGCGTTCGCGCGCGGCGCGCGCTTCCTCTTCGGCAAAGTCGCGCATCGACGCGTCGGCCAGCAGCTCCTGCGCCGTTGCGGCGTCGGTGCGCGCCTGGCGCCATTGGCCGTAGTGCTCGACGACCGGCCCGATCTCCGCATGTTCGCGCGTGAGCTTGCGATATTGGTCCAGATTGGCCGTCACGTCGCCACGGCTCAGCAAATCGTTGAGTTCGGCCAGCCGGGTGGTCAACTGGTCGAGCTTCTGTTGCATGCTCGTTTTCATGGTCTGGAGCGGGGCTCCTGAAGGGAAGAGGAATCGGGGACGGTGCTCGGGCGGGGTACCCGCGCCGGCGCGGCGTTTTGCCGCGACGCTAACGATCGGAGGGCTTCGCGTGCCGGTATACGCCGCCGAGTAACTCGACGAGCGCGGCCCGGTCTTCGCTGCTCGCGCGGTTGAGCGCGTGCGTCGGGCCGTGGATCAGCTTGTTGGTGAGCGATTGCGACAAGGCTTCGAGCACCGCGGCCGGGTCGTCGCCACGCGCGAGCATCTTTTGCGCGCGCTCGAGTTCGGCGCGCCGCAGCGCGTCGGCCTGCATGTGCATGTGGCGGATCACCGGCACGGCGCTGCGTGCGTCGAGCCACTGCATGAAGTGCTGTACGCGCGTCTCGATGATCGCTTCGGCCTGGGCCACCGCCGCTTGTCTGGAAGCGTTGCCTGCGCGAACGATCGCACCGAGATCGTCGACGGTATAGAGAAAAACGTCTTGCAGCTCGGCCACTTCGGACTCGATGTCGCGCGGCACCGCGAGATCGATCATGAAGATCGGCCGGCGCCGCCGTGCCTTGACAGCCCGTTCGACGGCGCCGAGTCCGATGATCGGCAGCGTCGATGCCGTGCACGAAACGATGACGTCGAACTCGTGCATGCGCGTGGGCAGCTCGGCGAGTGCCATCGCACGTCCGCGAAAGCGTTCGGCCAGCTTCGCGCCGCGCTCCACGGTACGGTTCGCGATGACCAACTCGCGCGGCTCCTGTGCGGCGAAGTGCGTGGCGCAGAGTTCGATCATCTCGCCCGCGCCGATGAAAAGCACGCGCTGGTTCGAGATTTTGTCGAAGATGCGCTGGGCTAGGCGGACCGCCGCGGCGGCCATCGAGACCGACTGGGCCCCTACGGCCGTCGTGCCGCGCACCTCCTTCGCGACCGAGAACGTGCGCTGGAACAGCTGATTGAGGTAGGTGCCGAGCGCCCCCGCCTCGGAAGCGGCACGCACGGCGTGCTTCATTTGTCCGAGGATTTGGGTTTCGCCGAGCACCATCGAATCGAGCCCCGAGGCAACGCGAAAAGCGTGGCGCACGGCTTCCGACTGCGGCAGCGCATAGACGTGCGGGGCGAGATCGGCTGCGTCCATGCCGTGATAATGCGAAAGCCATTCGATGGCGATTTCGCGCGGCGCGCGGTCGTCAGTCGCGCAATAGAGCTCTGTCCGATTGCAAGTCGACAGGATCGCCGCCTCGGGAGCCCCAAGCGCCGGCCGCCCCAGCCACAGCGATCTGAGCGCCGCGAGCGCCGGCTTGATCTCTTCGAGCGGAAACGCCACACGTTCGCGCAGTGCGACGGGCGCTGTGTGGTGATTGATTCCGATCGTTAGCAGTTGCATATGCGGGGTGCATTGCCGCCAGGTTGACAGGGCGGCGCTAGGATTTCAGCCGGGTATTATAACGGTTCCATGCTTTGGGCACGTCCGCGTCAATCCCCGGTGCGGGCCCCGAAGCGTCCCTTTCCCAACGATCTCCGTCATAGAAAAAGACCGCCATGCAATCGACAGGTTCATTCCATTTCCGCGTGTTTCGACCGGTACGGTCGACGGCGGCGCGCGGCTGATGGGATGGCCCGGACTCGTCGTGCTCGGCATCGTGGTCGGGCTGGCCGGCTGGCGCTTGCACCCGCTCTATCGCGCGAGCCGCGTGCGCTGGTTCGTTGCCGTTGGTGTCGGCATCGTGGCCGCCGCGGCAGCGAAGATGGCTGGCAACGTGTCCGGGCTTTTCTACGATGGCGGGGTGTTCGAGTGGCCGGTCTGCACGGCCGTCGCGTTCATCGCCGTGGCGGTGACCGTCGGGCTGGCGACTCGACGATAAATGAGGCCTGATTCATGAACGACCGACCTACCGAGACCGCCGGGTCCGCCCTGGACATTGCCGCACGCATCGCGCGCTTGCGCGATGCCATGGCGCGCGAGCGGCTGGACGCCTACGTCGTGCCGTCCTCAGATCCGCATCTGTCCGAATATCTGCCCGCACGCTGGCAAGCCCGGCAGTGGCTCTCGGGCTTCACGGGCTCCGCCGGCACGCTCGTCGTCACAGCGGACTTCGCGGGCGTGTGGACCGATAGCCGCTATTGGGTGCAAGCCGCCGCCGAACTCGAGGGCAGCGGGGTCGAACTCATGAGGATGACGGCGGGGCAGCAATCGCAGCCGCATGTCGATTGGCTCGCGCAGCGGCTGGCCTCGGGGTCGAACGTGGGAGCCGATGGTTCAGTGCTGGCGCTCGCCGCCGCACGTGCATTGGCCGATGCGCTGAGCGCGCGAGGCATCGGGCTGCGGACCGACCTCGATCTGTTGGACGCGGTGTGGGCAGACCGTCCGGAACTGCCCTCAGCGCCCGTTTACGAGCATCGAGAGCCGTACGCGTGCGTGGCGCGGGTTCAAAAGCTCGAAGCCGTGCGGCGAGCGATGCGCGAACAGGGCGCGCAGTGGCATTTCGTCTCGACGCTCGACGATCTCGCCTGGCTCACGAATCTGCGCGGTGCCGATGTCAATTTCAATCCCGTCTTCGTCGGCCATGCGCTGATCGGTCTCGAGTCGGCCACGCTTTTCGTCGGCGCAGGCAAGGTGCCGCCCGATGTCGCCGCTAGCCTCGCGCGCGACGGCGTGTCGATCGCACCGTACGAGCGGGCGTCTGCCGCGCTTGCGGCGCTGCCTTCCGGCGCGACGTTGCTCATCGATCCGCGGCGCATCACCTACGGCTTGCGCGAGGCGGTGCCGCAGTCGGTCGACGTGGTCGAGGCGGTCAACCCGTCCACGTTCGCGAAGTCGCGCAAGACTGCCGCCGAGGCGGAGCACGTGCGCGCGACGATGGAACAGGACGGCGCCGCGCTGGCCGAGTTCTTCGCCTGGTTCGAAAACGCGCTTGGTCGGCAAACGCTGACCGAGCTCATCGTCGACGAACGGCTCACCGCCGCGCGAGCGCGCAGGCCCGGCTACATTTGCCAGAGCTTTGGCACCATTGCCGGTTTCAACGCGAATGGCGCGATGCCGCACTATCGCGCGACCGAGGCATCGCATGCGCGCATCGCGGGCGATGGATTGCTGCTGATCGATTCGGGCGGACAGTATCTGGGCGGCACGACCGACATTACGCGGGTGATGCCGATCGGCTCGATCACCGACGCGCAACGACGCGATTTCACGCTGGTGCTCAAGGGCATGATCGCGCTTTCGCGCGCCCGTTTTCCGCGGGGTATCCGTTCGCCGATGCTCGATGCCATCGCGCGTGCGCCGATCTGGGAAGCTGGTGTCGACTACGGGCACGGCACGGGGCATGGCGTCGGTTATTTCCTCAACGTACACGAAGGGCCGCAGGTGATCTCGCACTATGCGCCGGCGGAGCCTTATACCGCGATGCAGGAAGGGATGATCACGTCCGTCGAGCCGGGGATCTATCGACCGGGGCAATGGGGCGTGCGAATCGAGAACCTCGTTTTGAGCCGCGCGGCGGGCGAGACGGAGTTCGGCGCGTTCCTCGACTTCGAGACGCTGACGCTGTGCCCGATCGATACACGCGCCATTGCGCCGGCGCTGTTGCGCGATGACGAGCGCGCATGGCTCAACAGCTATCACGAGACGGTGCGTGAGCGTATCTCGCCGCATGTGACGGGTGAGGCCCGAGCCTGGCTCGAGGCTCGCACGCGAGCGATCTGATCTTTGCACGACGAGGGAGAGCGTTGCATGGCAGCGAAGGTGGTGGTCTTCGATTTCGGCGGGGTGCTCATCGACTGGAACCCCGATTATCTGTACCGCAAACTGATTCCCGACGAAGGAGAGCGCCGCCGCTTTCTGACCGAGGTGTGCTCGATGGACTGGGTGGTCCGGCAAGACGGCGGCGAGTTGATCGAGACCGGGACCGCGGAGCTCGTCGCCCGTTTTCCGCAGCATGAATCGCTGATTCGCGCGTTCTATGCGCGCTGGCACGAAATGATCGGTGGGGTGATTGCCGAGGGTGCGGCGCTCGTCGAAAAGCTCGAGGCTGCCGGCGTGCCGCTTTTTGGGCTCACGAATTGGTCGGCCGAGACGTTCCCGTATGCCTGGGATCGTTTCGACGTGCTGCGGCGCTTTCGCGACATCGTCGTATCGGGCCGCGTAAAGCTCGTGAAGCCCGATCCGGCGATTTATGCCGAGATGTTTTCCCGCATCGAGCGGCATGTGCCAGGCGTGGCGGCCCATGATCTCGTCTTCATCGACGACAACATCAAGAACGCGCACGCCGCGGCAGCGCTCGGATGGCACGGCGTGCACCACACGAGCGCGGCCGCCACCGAGGCACGGCTGCGGGAGCTGGGCCTCGCGCTGGGCACCTGAATGAGCGCGCCCGGTTGACCGGGCGCTTGCCGCTTTCCCCGCCCGTATCAGCTCATCAGCGCGTGATCGGCTTATAGCGGATGCGTTTGGGCTTGGCCGCTTCCTCGCCTAGGCGCTTGCGCTTGTCCGCTTCGTACTCCTGGTAATTGCCATCGAAGAAAACCACCTGTGAGTCGCCCTCGAACGCGAGGATGTGGGTGGCGATGCGATCGAGGAACCAGCGGTCGTGCGAGATGACCATGACCGAGCCCGCGAATTCGAGCAGCGCGTCTTCGAGCGCGCGCAGCGTCTCGACGTCGAGGTCGTTCGAGGGTTCGTCGAGCAGCAGCATGTTGCCGCCGGCGATGAGCGTTTTTGCCAGATGCAGGCGCCCGCGCTCGCCGCCGGAGAGATTGCCGACGTTCTTTTGCTGATCCGCACCCTTGAAGTTGAAACGGCCGATGTAGGCGCGCGAGGGCGTTTCGTATTTGCCGACCGTCAGGACATCGGCGCCGCCGGAGATTTCCTCGAAGACCGTCTTCGAGCCGTCGAGCGCGTCGCGGCTCTGATCGACATAGGCGAGCTTGACCGTCGGCCCCATATCGATGGTGCCCGAATCGGGAGTTTCGCGACCTGTCAGCATGCGAAAGAGGGTGGACTTGCCGGCGCCGTTCGGGCCGATGATGCCGACGATCGCGCCGGGCGGCACCTTGAAGCTCAGGTTGTCGATGAGCAGCCGGTCGCCATAGGCCTTGGTGACGTTCTTGAATTCGACCACTTCGTTGCCCAGCCGGTCGCCGGCGGGAATGAAGATTTCCTGCGTCTCGTTGCGCTTTTGGTAATCCTGGCTGCTCAACTCCTCGAAGCGGGCGATACGCGCCTTCGATTTCGCCTGACGGCCCTTCGGGTTCTGGCGCACCCACTCGAGTTCTTTCTTGATCGCCTTTTGACGCGCCGATTCAGCCGTTTCTTCCTGTTTCAGGCGCGTTTCCTTCTGATCGAGCCAACTGCTGTAGTTGCCCTTCCACGGAATGCCGTAGCCGCGGTCGAGCTCGAGAATCCATTCGGCGGCGTTATCGAGGAAGTAGCGATCGTGGGTGACGGCTACGACCGTACCCGGAAAACGCGTGAGGAACTGTTCGAGCCATTCGACGGATTCGGCGTCGAGGTGGTTGGTAGGCTCGTCGAGCAACAGCATGTCGGGCTTTTCGAGGAGCAGCTTGCACAGTGCCACGCGGCGCTTTTCACCGCCCGACAGATTCGCGATCTTCGCGTCCCACGGCGGCAGGCGCAGCGCGTCCGCGGCGACTTCGAGTTGTTGCTCTGGGCTGCCGCCGTCGCTCGCGGCGAGGATCGCCTCGTACTTCGCCTGCTCTGCCGCCAGCGCATCGAAGTCGGCATCGGGTTCGGCGTAGGCCGCGTAGATTTCGTCGAGCTTCTTTTGCGCGCCGAAGACATCGCCGAGGCCTTCTTCGACAGCCTCCCGCACGGTTTTTTCCGGATCGAGCTGCGGCTCTTGCGGCAGGTAGCCGATGTTCAGATTCGGCATCGGCGTCGCTTCGCCTTCGATGTCCCGGTCGACGCCGGCCATGATGCGAATGAGCGTCGATTTGCCCGAGCCGTTCAGGCCGAGCACGCCGATTTTCGCGCCGGGGAAGAACGAGAGCGAGATGTCCTTCAGGATTTGACGCTTGGGCGGCACGATTTTGCCGACCCGGTTCATGGTGTAGACGTATTGGGCCATGTGCGGGGAAACGGAAATTAAGAGAAAACGCTAGTCTTACACGTTACCGGGCGAGCGCGCAAAGAAGCGCGCGTTTCGGTGGGGGCGTGGCCGAGTGCTCAGAGGGGCAAAAGATGGACCGGATCGCAGGCCGCGACGGCGTCGTAACGATAAGCTGGTGCAAGCCGGCATTGGAAGAGCGCACGATGAAATTCGCGGTGGTGACTTACGGAACCGAGGGAGATACGCGTCCGCTCGGCGCATTGTGCCGCGCCCTGATCGACGCGGGTCACGAGGCGCGTATTTTGGCCGATGCATCGACGCTGACGAGTGCGGCGGCGCTTGGCGTACCCGCATCGCCGCTGACGGGCGACATCAAGCGAGCCTTGATGCCGGGCGAGGCGTTATCGAATGTCGTTGGCGGTAAAACGAATTTTTCGAACACGGCCCGCGCTCTGGCGGAGATCGCGAACGCGAATACGATGGTCTGGATGCGCGAGACGCTGGACGCGGCGCGTGGCTGTGATGCGCTGATCGTATCGGCGCTGGCGTCGTTTGTCGGGCTGTCTGTAGCCGAGTGCCTGGGCATCCCCGCTATCGGCGCCGGTATGATTCCGATCACGCCGACCGCTGATTTCGCGTCACCGTTTTTGCCGCCCGGCAAGCTGCCGGGCTGGCTCAACCGCTCGAGCCACCATTTCGTCAATGCGATGCTCTGGCGTGCGTTTCGCAAAGCGACGAACGCGGCGCGAGCGAGCGTTTGTGCGCTGCCCGCACGCGAGCGCGTGTGGACCGAACACCCGATTCTTTACGGTGTGTCGCCGAGCCTGTTGCCACAGCCTCACGATTGGCCGCAGCAGGCGCGTATTTGCGGGCAATGGAGACCGCCGGGTGCGCGCGAATGGTCCGCCCCGAAGCCGCTCGCCGATTTCCTAGCGGCGGGGGAGGCACCGATCTACATCGGCTTTGGCAGCATGGCGGGCTTTGATCGGCGCAAACTTGGCGAAGCATTGATCGGGGCCGTCGGGGGGCGCCGCGCCCTCTTTTACCCGGGATGGAGCGGCATAGATGGCAACGCGTTGCCTTCGAATTTCCATGTGGTTGGGGATACGCCGCATGAGTGGCTCTTTCCGCGCACCTCGATGGTCGTTCACCACGGGGGCGCCGGTACATCGCACTCGGCGGCGCGTGCGGGAGTGCCTTCCGTCGTCGTTCCTTTTGCGGCCGATCAATTCTTTTGGGCGGATCGACTCGCTAAGCGCGGCATCGCACCGGCAGCCGTGCAAGGAAAGCGGGTATCGGCGGCGGCGCTGGCACGCGCCATCGACTTCGCGTCGCGTGCGGAAGTACGCACGCGCGCGGCCGCAATCGGTGCGGCGATGGCGCAAGAAGACGGCCTCGGCGAGGCCGTGCGGACGATCGAGTCGATTGCGCGTGCGGGGAGCCGGGCCGGGCTGGTGGAGCTCAGACGTTGAACAGGAAGTTCATGACGTCGCCATCGTGCACGACGTACTCTTTGCCCTCGGCGCGCATCTTGCCGGCCTCCTTTGCGCCTTGTTCGCCTTTATAGGCAACGAAGTCATCGAACGAGATCGTCTGTGCGCGGATGAAGCCGCGCTCGAAGTCTGTATGAATGACGCCGGCCGCTTGCGGCGCTGTATTGCCGATATGGATCGTCCAGGCGCGCACTTCCTTCACGCCTGCCGTGAAGTACGTCTGCAGACCTAGCAACTTGAAACCAGCACGGATGACACGGTTCAGGCCCGGCTCGTCCATTCCCATATCGGCGAGAAACACTTCCTTGTCCTCGTCGGCCAGATCGGCAATCTCCGCTTCGATCGCCGCGCACACCGCGACGACGGGCGATTTCTCCGCATCGGCATGCCGGCGCACGGCATCGAGGTAGGGGTTGTTCTCGAAGCCGTCGTCTTTCACGTTGGCCACATACATCGTCGGTTTCGCGGTGATGAGGCAAAACGGCTTGAGGAGCGTGGCCTCGTCATCGGACAGATCGAGCGCGCGGATCGGCTTGGCCATATCGAGCTGCGCGCGGGCCTTCTCGAGTACCGCGGCGAGCTTGACGGCTTCCTTGTCGTTGCCCGATTTCGCGGCTTTCGAATAGCGGGCGAGCGCTTTCTCTACAGTGGCGAGATCGGCGAGCGCCAGTTCCGTGTTGATGACTTCGATGTCGGAGAGCGGATCGACCTTGCCGGCCACGTGAATCACGTTTTCGTCTTCGAAGCAGCGCACGACGTGCGTGATCGCATCGGTCTCGCGGATATTGGCGAGGAACTGATTACCGAGGCCTTCGCCCTTGCTCGCTCCGGCGACGAGGCCCGCGATATCGACGAATTCGACGACAGCCGGTACGACGCGCTCAGGCTTGACGATCTCGGCGAGCGCTTTCAGCCGCGCATCGGGTACTTCCACGACACCGACGTTCGGCTCGATCGTACAGAACGGATAGTTCTCGGCGGCGATGCCGGCCTTCGTCAGTGCATTGAAGAGGGTGGACTTGCCGACGTTCGGCAGGCCGACGATGCCGCATTTGAGACTCATGGAAGACCTTTCTGGATCGATCTGTTGCGGTTACTCGCCGCTTCTTCCGTTGTCCGCAATGGACCGAAGTGCGATAGCCGCAAGCTGAATTCGGGTACGAGACGGAACGGGCTCGGATCGGGCGCTTGTCGTCCATGGTTCGTGCTCGTCTTCGACTCGTGAAACGGTAATTGTAACGCTTTCGGGCGGGTGGACTGGCTGGCGATGGGACGTCTGCGCGACCGCGCAATGCTCGGCCAGCCTCTCCGGCAGATGGTTCGAAGGCTCAGGGCAGCCGGTTACGCTGACTATCGACCTAGACGGGTTTTATTACATTTCGTATACGTTCCGGGTCGATAGGCATTAAATTGTCGCCGAGCGAAAGGCCTTGTCGTCAGGTCCGCTCTCCCAACTGTCGACGGCTTGAACTTGCCACGATGACCACTGACGTAGTCGAAGTCGAATGTCCGCGTCCGGCCGCTGGCTTGGCGCGCAGCCCGTCCATCAAACTATTCGCGGCACTGGCCGCGATCAACTTCTTGCGAATCGGCTATCAATTGGTCGTGGTCGCATGGTCGGCGGTGCAGAGCACAGGGCGAGCTGACGCTGCCGGAAAGATTCTGTTGATCTCGACGGTGGCCAGCCTGGTTCTCTCGCCGATTCTGGGCGCAACGGTCGACTACTTCGCCAGAAAAAAAGCAATGCTGCTGTGCGGTCATCTAGGCATCGTCGTTTCGGGCGGAATCCCGCTTCTTACACAAGCGACGCTGACCGACGAGACGATGTTCGAGGCCATCGCTGTCGCCGTAGTCCTGACTACTGCCTCCAGTTCTGTCCTGGGCGGCGCAATGGATTACTTCCTGAAGACTCATCTTCAGCAGTCCGAACGACCTCGGCACTTGGCGACCCTCAATTCCACCGCTCAAATCGCGCTGATTTTCGGGACGGCGTTGGGCGGCCTGGTTGTTTCTCAAGCCAACCTCGTTCACGCTTTCCTCTTCATTTCTGCCTGTGGTGCGCTTCTGGCCGGAATCAGCTGGTGGTTGCTGCCTGCCTTGTATGTGGCGCGCGATAGCGCTTCGCCCACCTGGAAACGGGGAGCATTTTCCGCAGGGCCGATGCTCTACCTTCGGCACCGCCGATTGTTCGCGATAGCAACCTGCGCCGCACTGGCGTTTTCGATCGGGCAGATCACGAATACATTGCTACCGGCGCTTATCGCCTTTTATTTCCGCGGCACGAGCGCGGACTATTCGATGATAGAAGCAGCGTGGTCGATCGGCGCACTCCTTGTCGGCGTGTGGCTAGCAAAGTTTGCGGCGAATTCGCCGGGTACCATGCGCCTCGATTTCATCGTAGTTGGAACAATGGCTATCGCTCTCGCGGCGATCCCGCTTCTTTCCGCTTTTCCGGCTTTGCTGACAACGCATTTCTTTCTCGGCGCCGGTTTCTCCCTGGTACGCATACGAAGCGAGACCCGGTTCCTGGCGGAGTGTCCGAGACACTTGCTAGGTCGTTTTCGCGCCAACAGCGTGCTGATGACGAGCGGGATTGGATTGCTGATCTTTTCCGCGCCCACCGTGTATGGCGGGGCTTCGGTTGCCGGCCTCTACGTCGCGATGGCCAGCGTCGTCGCTGTTTCGGCGCTCGGCTTGCTGCTCGTGACGAAGCCGAGCGGTCGCCCGCCCGGGTCCCCGGCTTAGCAGCAAACGTCACCTGAGAACCGCTCCTTCGCACTGCGCGCGTCCGTTCGGGGTGTTCGCTACGAAAGCGCGTACTCAGCACGCGATGCGCAATATCTAATATGGGTATCGCTACGCTACGCGCTTTGCCGCATATACAACGTCGGAGACGCCATGTTACGACGCGATATCGCAACTGTTGCAATGGTTGTGGAAACAACAAAATGCGCAGATCATCGTGATCTGATATCGCTGCGAGACATATCGTTCGACCTCGCTGGCGGCGATGTTTGCGACTGGCACTCAGCCGGAAGTGCGGTATCGCGCTTCTACAATGCAATGTCGCTGTTTTTCCCTAAAGGGGAAAAATTCTTCATCAACAGCGTCCGTGAACACCGCAAGCATGTGAAAGAAGAGCGCCTGCTCTCGGATGTCAGCGGCTTTATGCAACAGGAGGCCGCTCATAGCCGGGAACATCGGGCATATCTCGGTGCGATGGTCGCAAGCGGTTATGAAGTCGACACGCTTGACATCAGGATGTTTTCCAAGCCGCTCGAAAAGGTTGCACCGCGACGCAGGCTTGCGATGACGGTCGCGATGGAACATTTCACGGCGTCGCTGGCGCATCAGATCCTGGCGAGCGGCGCCATCATGCGAGGCGATAGTGAGTTTGGCGCGTTGTGGCGCTGGCACGCCGTCGAGGAAATCGAACACAAATCGGTGGCGTTCGACGTCTTCACCTCGGCATACGGTCGGGGAGTGGGGGCATACTTTCTTCGTTGTTCGGCGGCGATACAGGTGACGATCGGCTTTATGCGAAGGCTGTTCGTCAACGTTGCGCGTCTGGCGGAGCAGGATAGCGCTTCATGGAGAAGCTGGCTCGCGTTGTTGCGCTACCTCTGGGTGGCGCCGGGCTTGTTTCGCCGCATGACGCCGGCTTTTTTTGTCTACTTTCATCCGCGATTTCACCCTTGCAATACGGACGACCGTCGCCTGATCGCCGCATGGCGTGACGCGGCCGCAAGTTCCGCTTCGCACGAGTGGGGCGGCTGCTCATGAGTGTTTCGTTGACCATCGAGCTGCCCGTGCACGCCGTCCGTGTCTACTATGCGGACACAGACGCGGGCGGAGTGGCTCATCACACCGCCTATTTGAGGTGGTTCGAGGCAGCCCGCTCAGAATGGCAGTGCGCCGTCGGGTGCTCGGCTCGCGAGCTTCAGGACATCTATGGCGTTGCACTCGCGGTGGTGGACGCAACGCTCCACTATCTAAAGCCCGCGGCGCTGGACGAGCGGCTGTTGGCGCGCGGAAATGTCTCCGCGGCCAGCCGCTGCAGCCTGCTTGTCAGTCAGACGCTGATGCGGGACGAGACTCCAGTGGCAGGTGCCGAGTTCAGACTCGCCTGCGTCAACGTCGCGACGCAACGTCCCGCGCCATTGCCAGATGCTTTGAAGGCCGCGCTTTCACACGAGATCGCACCCGTGTGACATTGCCGGTATCGGCAGCTCACGCACCCCGCGCCTACGGTGTCTGGCCGTCCAACACCGCTGTCAAAGTTTCCAACCCTCGGCGCATGCGGGTGAGCGCATCGCTCAAGCGGTCAAATGCCCAGTTGTTCGTTCCGGCCTTCCCAATCTCTCTCCTGAATTGCGCAGTGGAGTTTTGAAAAGAAACTTGGCGCTCGCGAACGGTTCTGCTGAATTCCAATGACGGAGCGGCTTTTGTCTCTTCGATCAACAACGCGAAAGCTTCATTCGCTTGCTGAGTTCCTTCATCGATATGCTGCTCCGCTTTTGTCAGGTGCTCAGACAACCCATCGTTTTGATACTGATTGGAAAGAACTCCCTCCAGCGCTGCTTCCGCTTGTCGGAATGCTTCCAGACATGAGCGCAATAGCATCCGCGCTTGAACGCGCGGCGAAAGCGCGGTCGATGTGGCATCGGATAAGCGCACCGGTTGTTCGGCTGGCAGCGCAACGGGGGCCGGCGCATGGGGTGAATCGTCGGGTTCCGACCGGACGAGCGTTGCGCCTGCAAACCGTGCAGACTGCGCTGCCATCTCCCGCAGTTTCTCGCGATCGTCCGGGTCCGTGACGCCGAGTTCACGGACGGCATCGTCGAGTGTCCAAAGCCCCGCATCGAATTTCGTGCCCGCTTGACTCAGCTCACGCGGGGTGAGCCTTTGGGCATTGTCGGGACTTGCCGCGCCCGTTACGACATGAAAACCGGCATCGCCGCGGGCCGCGCGTTCACGGCCTGAATCGCCGGGAGGCTCTGGCGCCGACGAGTCAACCGGGATCTGTCGAGTCTCCGGCGTGACTGCGTCTTGCCGCGGCCGACCGGAAAGGTGTGTCGCCTCATCTGTCTGAGCGAATCTGCTCGCCCGCCCGTTATCGAGCGCGTCGCGGATGGACCGTCGGTTGAGTCCGGCGAGCAGCCCGGTCGCGGCAGGCGGCGCGTAGGGTGACTCGGCATCGGCGCGGCCATCCAGGTTCTGCGACGGCACCCCGTCTTCCTGGGCGGCGAGGCCGTCGAGCCCGTCGAGCCTCCGAGAGATAGAAGATCCACCGTTCGGAGCATTCGTCATATCCGTTGTACGCAAGACGTAGTGGTCTACCATCATCGCCGATGCTCCCGCATCGAGACGAAAGCCACGCGAAAGCGACGCTTACGAACCGAAATTGCAGCCTGTTCCGAGCAGACCGTCGCCGCGCGGGCAGCACTGTGACCTGCCGCACGGCCCAATTTGCCGCGGCGCCCGGCCGCGCGACCCAGCGCAGATATAATGCGGCAATGACCGCCCATCATCAGACGTTTCACGTCGCCGTCGTTGGCGGCGGCCTCGTCGGCAAATGCGCCGCGCTTGCGCTCGCACAAAACGGACTGCGTATCGCCCTGATCGCGCAGCCTGCCGCGCCGCGTCCGGCCGACGTGCTTTTCGATGCCCGGATCTACGCGCTGTCAGCGAGTTCCCAGGCACTGCTGGAACGCCTGCGGGTCTGGCAGGCGCTCGACCACGATCGTCTGTCGCCCGTCTACGATATGCGCGTCTATGGCGACGCCCAAGCGGAACTCCATTTCTCGGCGTTCCAGGCGGCTGTGCCGCAGCTTGCCTGGATCGTCGAATCGACGCTCGTCGAACATTCGCTCGATGCCGCCTTACGCTTCCAGCCGCACGTGACCTGGTTCGACACGCGGGCGCAAGGGCTCGATGCGAAAACCGATGCCGCCATGCTCGCATTGGCCAACGGCGTCGTGATCGAAGCCGATCTCATCGTCGGTGCCGATGGTGCACATTCGTGGGTGCGCGCGCAGATGGGGGCCGAGGTGACGCGGCGCGACTACCGGCAAACCGGTGTCGTGGCGAACTTCAAAGCATCGAAGCCGCACGGCGAAACCGCCTACCAGTGGTTTACGGACGATCGCGAGATCGTCGCGCTGCTGCCACTGCCGGGCGGCCATGTATCGCTCGTCTGGTCGGCTCGCACCGACCATGCACGCGAGCTCGTTGCGCTTGCGCCGGCACAGCTCGCAGCCGCGGTCGAACGGGCAACGCATGGCCGGCTCGGAGAGCTCGAATGCGTCGGGGCCGCGCACGGTTTCCCGCTTTCGCTGCAACGTGTGGATCGCCTCGTCGCGCCGCGCGTGGCGCTCGTCGGCGACGCCGCCCATCTCATTCATCCGCTCGCCGGGCAGGGGATGAACCTGGGCCTGCGCGATGTGGCATCGCTCGCGGACGTCCTCGCCAAAAAGGAGCCGTTTCGCGATCTCGGCGACCTGGTGCTACTGCGTCGCTACGAGCGCTCTCGCCGTGAAGACATCGGCGCGCTCACCGCTGCGACCGACGGGCTGCAGCGCCTCTTTTCCTTTCCAGGCTTTTTCGCCCGTACGTTGCGCAACGCCGGCATGTCGCTGGTCGGCGCGCAGCCGCTCGTGAAGCGCTGGCTGGTTTCGGCGGCGCTTGGCTAGCCGGGACGGACGGACACGAATCCATGCGCCGCGCCGGAACCCCGCGCGGCGAACGATCAGAAGGACTTGTAAATCATGGCTACTTTCCTGCGCGGCGCCCTGAGCGCTGCCCTCATCGCCGCGATGGCACTTGGATGCTCCGCGCACGCCGACCAGACGACGGACAAGCTCAAGGCGACGCTGCAGGCCCGCCTGCCCGATCTGCAGATCAAAAGCATCACCAAGGCACCGGTCGCCGGGCTTTACGAAGTGAACGTCGGCGCACAGCTGATTTATAGCGATGCCAATGGCGATTATGTTTTCGTCGGCGATCTGCTCGACACGAAAGCACACGCGAATCTCACCGAGGCCCGCCTCGCCGAAATCAACAAGGTCGATTTCGCAAGCCTGCCGCTCGCCAACGCGGTCAAAGTCGTGAAGGGCAACGGCAGCCGCAAGATGGCCGTGTTCTCTGATCCCAACTGCCCGTACTGCAAGCAACTCGAGGCATCGCTCAAATCGATCGACAACGTCACCGTCTACACCTTCCTTTACCCAGTGCTGTCGGACGATTCGACCGCGAAAGCCAAGGCCATCTGGTGCTCGGCCGATCGAGCCAAGACGTGGGAAGCCTGGATGCTCGAACGCCGTGCCCCCTCGGGTGCGGGTACCTGCGACACGAGCGCGATCGACAAAAATCTCGCGCTCGGCCGCGGCTTGAATGTGACCGGCACGCCGACGATCATCCTCGCGGACGGGCGCCGCCTGCCGGGTGCCGTATCCGCCGATGCGCTCGAGCGTGCGCTCGGCAAAGCGCGTTGAACCGGTTGGGCCAGAGTTGAGCAGACCGCCCCACATCCATTCTCTTCCCGCCCATTTCGCTTAGCTGCCGATGAAGCCGATCCGCTACGTCATCGTTCCCAAGCAACCTGCCGCGCATATCTTCGAAGTAACGCTGACGCTGGCCGATCCCGATCCCGCCGGCCAGCGTTTTTCTTTACCGACCTGGATACCTGGCAGCTACATGGTGCGGGAGTTCGCGCGCAACGTCGTTTCACTGCAGGCTTTCAGCGAAAACGGGCGCAAGGTCCGGATCGACAAGCTCGACAAGCAAACGTGGCAGACCGCGCCGCTAAAAGGCGGCGCGCTGACGCTGCGTTACGAGGTCTACGCATGGGACCTGTCGGTGCGGGCTGCCCATCTCGACGATACGACGGGCTTTTTCAACGGCACGAGCGTCTTTCTCGCAGCGTTGGGCCGTGAAGCGGCACCGTGCCGCGTCGAAATCCGCAAGCCCGCCGGCGCGGCCTATCGGAACTGGCGTGTGGGGACGGCGCTCACCGAAGCGCGCGGCACCAAGCGGTACGGTTTTGGCGAATATCAGGCGCAGAACTACGATGAGCTCGTCGACCATCCGGTCACGCTGGGCGAATTCGAGCTCGCCACGTTCACCGCGCATGGCGTACCGCACGACATCGTTATTTCCGGTCGCACGACGCGTGTCGACATGGAGCGGCTCTCGGCCGATCTGAAGCGTATTTGCGAGGCTCAGATCGCGCTATTCGAGCCGCGCTCGAAAAAGGCACCGGTATCGCGCTATGTCTTCATGACGCTGGCGGTGACCGACGGCTACGGGGGGCTCGAGCACCGCGCCTCGACGGCGCTCATCTGCAATCGCACGGATCTACCGGTTGTGGGCCGCACCGACACGACCGAAGGCTATCGCACGTACCTCGGCTTGTGCAGCCACGAGTACTTTCATACCTGGAACGTCAAGCGCATCAAGCCGGCCGCTTTCGTACCCTACGACCTCTCGCGCGAGAACTACACCTCGCTGCTGTGGCTTTTCGAGGGCGTGACCTCCTACTACGACGATTTGATGCTCGTACGCAGCGGCGCGATGTCGCCCAATGAGTACTTCGCCCAACTCGGCAAGACGATCGGCGGCGTGCTGCGCGGCAGCGGACGGCTCAAGCAAAGCGTGGCGGAAAGCTCGTTCGACGCCTGGATCAAATACTACCGTCAGGACGAAAACGCGCCGAACGCAATCGTGAGCTACTACCAGAAGGGTTCGCTCGTCGCGTTGGCCTTCGATCTGGCCATCCGCGAACGCACGAATCACCGCAAGTCGCTCGACGACGTCATGCGGCTGCTCTGGCAACGCTACGGTCGCGACTTTTATCGGAACGGGGACGAGGCGCAAGGCGTCGGCGAGGATGAGGTGAGGGCACTGATCGCGGAGGCGACGGGCGTCGATCTCGGGTCGCTTTTCGACGAAGCCGTTTATGGCACGCGCGATCTGCCGCTCGACGCGTTGTTTGCGGCTGTCGGCGTCGAACTGCGCCCGGACCTCGGCAACGGTGAGGCGGGACGCATCCGCAAGCCATCGCTGGGCGTTCGTGTGCGCTCAGCCGGCACGGATTGCACGCTTGCCGCCGTTCACGACGGTAGCGCGGCGCAAAAAGCGGGGTTGTCGGCAGGCGATGTCCTTGTCGCCATCGACGGCGTGCGTGTGACCGGTTCGAACCTCGACGCGCTGCTTGGGCGCTATTTGCCCGGTGCAACTGTCGACATTCACGCGTTTCGTCGCGACGAACTCCGGACGGTGCGCGCGAAGCTCGACGGTCCCGACGTCACGCGTTACAAGCTCGTGGCCGATGACAAGGCGCGTGCGCCAGTGCGCCGCGCGCGCGAGCGCTGGCTGCTGGGTTAGGCGTGTTCGGCTGATCCGATCCTTACTGACAGTCATCGAGGATTGGTTCCCCAGCGTAACGGCACCCCGGCCGCGGTGCCGTTACCGCGCGAAATCCGAAGTGCCGGCACCGGCGCGAAACGCACCGTTGACCCCGCAGCGACTTCCCCGCATGCCATACCACGCGAGCGACATCGTCATCGCGACAATTGCGCCGAGCCCGAAACTCCACCACAGGGCGTCGGCGCCCCACGTTCGCATCAGCAGTGCGGCGAACGGCAGACGGATGCACCAGAACGCGACGAACAGGATGACGAGCGGAACGCGGACGGCGCCACAGGCGCGCGCGATGCTCGACAGCACGAACGTGACGCCGAGCGGCACGAACGACCAGGTGACGGCGGCCTGAATATGCTGCGCGGTCAGCACGACGCCGGCGTCGGCGGGCAAGAAGATTCGCAGCACGCTATCGCTGGCCGCGGAGATTGCCGCCACGAGACTGCCGGTGATCGCGAGGTTGAGCAGGATGCCCGTCCGCGCGATCCGGCGTACCCGATCCGGCCTGCGCGCACCGATGTTCTGAGCGGCCATCGTGGATACGGCCATTCCGGTTGCCAACGCCGGCATCTGCACGTAGTTCCATAGCTGCAGGCACGCGCTGTACGCCGCCGTGGTCGATGCGCCAAACCGATTGACGAGCGAGATCATCGCGATCGTCGACAACGATACCACCGCCATCTGAAGCCCCATGGGGATGCCCGTCGTTACGATCGTGCGCACACGGGACCAGTCAGGGCGCAGGAGAGGCGCATCGTCGGCTCGCAGGCAAAGCACATGGCGCCGGCGGTAGAGGTACACGGCCAGGGCGGCAAGGCTCGACGTTTGTGCGATCAGCGTGGCCGCGGCGGAGCCCGCGATGCCGGCCCCTGGAATCGGCCCCCACCCGCATATGAGCACGGGGTTCAGCACGATGTCCAGCCCGACGGCTGCAAGCTGGAAGAGCAACGGCGTGCGCGTGTCGCCGGCGCTGCGAACGACGATCGTCACGAACAGGTAGCTAGTCTGGAACGGCACCGCCGCGAACATGATGCGCAAATAGGCGGCGGCGAGCGGCAGCACGCTGGGCGGCGAATGCATCGCGACGAGCAGCGGTTCGGCTCCCAGCAGCCCGGCGGCCGCGATAGATGTCGACACGACGGCGAAAAACGTCGCGCTGGTACCGAGCGTTTTCTTCGCTTCGTGTAGGTCCGATGCGCCAAGGCTGCGGCCGATCAGGATCGTCGCAGCCATCGCGAAGCCCATGATGCTCGCCACGACGAACGACAGGATCGTGTTCGCGTTCGCGGTCGCCGCAAGCGCCGCTTTTCCGATGTAGCGGCCGACCCACATTGCGTCGATCGAGCCGTTCAGCGATTGCAGCACGTTGCTGAGGAGAATGGGCAGCAGGAGTTCGAGCAGCGTGCGCCCGACCGGGCCGTTCACGATCACGTCGTTGCGCCGGCCGTGCTCGCTGTTCATCGCAGGCTGGCGGGACGCATGTCCGTCCAATTCGCGTCGACGTACGCGATCGCTTCTTGCTGCGTCGCGGCCCGATGCACGACGGACCAGCCGGCGGGTATATCGACGGCGGCGAGCCATATCGAATGCTGCTCCTCGGCGTTGACGAGGACGAGATAGTCGGAGGCGGGCGCTTGGGCGTCGAGCGTATCGGGGGTGTCGGTCATTGCTTTCTCCAGTAAGTCGGTCGTTCGAAGTTGGACGGTCACAGCATGTCGTTCAGCATGCGGGCGATCCGATTCATCCAGACGGGACGGGCCAGATCGTCATGCGTGCAATCGACACCATGCGTGACGACGTTGGTCGCGTGGCGTGTCCAGATCGTCCGGGGCGGTACGGTGTGCTCGCCCGCGGCGGTTGTCGTCGCCGTGGCCTCGACGAACACGATTTTGCCGTCGAAGCGGCCGAGATTCGGCTGCCGCCAGATGCGCATCATGTGCGTGAAGACTGCGTAGAGCCTTTGCACTTGCGCGAGCGGCAACGCCGACAGCCGCTCGTGTCGTGCATGAACGCGAGCCAGGATGTCGAGGGGCGAGGCAGCGGCGAGGTCGTCCGGCAGGGCTGGGGCGCCGAGGACATCGAGGAAGCGGCGCAGGCGCTGTGCGTCGGTTGCGGCGGGCGCAGCGGGCGAGCCGGCCAGCGCCGCCGGCCGGCTGTCGAGCAGGACGAGCTGTTCAACTTCCTCGCCGATGCTTTGGAGCTGGGTCGCGATGCGGTGCGCGATGATGCCGCCGATCGACCAGCCGAGCAGGCGGTACGGGCCCTCGGGCTGGATGGTGCGCAGCGCTTCGACGTAGGCGTCGATCAGGGCGTCGAGGTCTTCGTGCAGCGGACAGGCAGGTTCGAGAAACGGCGCCTGCAGGGCATAGATCGGTACCTCCCTGTCCAGATGCGTGACGAGCGCCGCGTACGACCAACCGAGACCGGTTGCGGCATGGACGCAGAACAGCGGGGACTTCGTGCCGGCGGGGCGCAGCGGCAGGACGATGTTCAATGCGCTGCCCGCGGGCGCGGCTCCCCCGTCCGCCATCCGCTGGGCGAGCCGGGCGACGGTGGGGGCTTCGAACAGCGCTTGTACGGGGAGCGCGACGTTCAGCGTTGCGCGAATGCGGCTCACGAGTTGCACGGCGAGCAGCGAGTGACCGCCGAGCTCGAAGAAGTTGTCGTCGGCGCCGACGCGAGCCATACCGAGTGTGTCCGCGAAGAGCGCGGCCAGCGCGTGTTCGGACGGCGTAACCGGTTCCCGCGACGGCGTGCGCGCGGCGAAATCGGGGGCCGGCAGCGCGCGGCGGTCGACCTTGCCGTTCGGGGTGAGCGGCAGGGCATCGAGGATCACGATCGCAGCGGGGACCATGTACTCGGGCAGGTATGCTGCGACGTGGCGACGCAGCGCAGCGGCGTCCGTCCCCTCGACGCCCGCTTGCCGGCGGACGACTGGATAGGCGACTAGTTGGCGACGTTCGTCGTCGCCGTGAACGGCGACGACGGCCTGCAAGACGTCGGCATGCCGCTCCAGGACGCACTCGAGTTCGCCTAGCTCGATGCGAAAACCACGGATCTTCACCTGCTGATCGTTCCGGCCGACATATTCGATCGTGCCGTCGGGGAGCCAGCGGCCGAGGTCGCCGGTTCGATACATGCGCGCACCGTCGATGCCGGCGAACGGGTCAGGAACGAAGCGCTCCGCGTCCAACGCGGGCCGGTTCAGATAGCCGCGCGCCACGCCGGCGCCACCGATGCAGATTTCGCCGGCCACGCCGACCGGCGCCGGCTGTCCGCGGCGATCGAGGATATAAATCTGCGTATTTGCCAGCGGTCGGCCGATGTGCGGGCGCTGTGCGTCGGCGCCGATGCGCCCAATGGTTGCATCGACCGTGCACTCGGTCGGTCCGTACACGTTGTAAAGCGCCGGGGTGCGCACGCCGCGCAGCCGGTCCCACGTCCTGTGCGTGATTGCCTCGCCGCCGACGAGTATCGCTTTCACACAATGACCGTGTCGGTCCTCGAAGAAGCCCTCCGCAACTAGCCATTCCAGTTGCGCCGGCGTGCAATCGAATGCGTCGATCCGCTCGCGGACGAGGAAAGCGCACAGCTCGGCGGCGTCGCCTCGCACGGATTGCGGCACGACGACGACGCAACGGCCGCTGAGCAACTGGGTGAGCGCCTGCACCGACGCATCGAAGGAGAGCGCCGCGTTCATTGCGATTCGCGTGCAGTCGCCAGTGGCGGTATAGATCGCTTGCTCCAGCCCGGTCCACAGGTTCATGACCGATCGGTGCTCGACCATCACGCCTTTGGGTTGACCGGTCGAGCCCGACGTGTAGATCACGTACGCGAGGTGCTGTGAGGTGACTTCGGGAGCTGGCGCGCGTAGGTTGTCTGCCGGCAAGTCGGCGTCGCCGTCGGGTTCTTCGATCGAGACAACCGGTAGATGTGTCGGCACGATCGCGCTCGCGCGCTGCGCCGAAGGAATGATCACGGCGACGGGCGCCGAGTCCTCGAGCAGGTAGGCGAGCCGAGCAGGCGGCGCGTGCGGATCGAGCGGTACGTAGGCGCCCCCGGCCTTCAGAATGCCGAGCACGCCGATTATCATCTCGATGCCGCGCTCGGCGCTCAACGCGATCCGATCGTCAGGCGCGACACCGAGTGCGACGAGGCGGCGTGCGAGCCGGTTGGCTCGGGCATTCAGCTCAGCGTACGTCAGCTGCCGTTCTTCGAACACGACTGCGATCGCATCGGGCGTGCGGTCGGCTTGCTTTTCGAATTGCCGGTGTAGACAAACGGACGCCGGCGACGGAACGTGTGTGGCGTTCCAGTCCACTGTCAGTTGCCGGTATTGAGCGGGAGTCAGCAGCGGGAGGTCGGCGAGCGCCCGGGTATCGTCAGCCGCCATTGCCGCGACGAGCGCGCGCCAGTGGTCGACATACCGCTCGACTGTCGCGCGGTCGTAAAGGGCAGTGGCATATTCGAGGACGCCTGCGATCTTTCCGTCGACTTCGCGCAGGCCGAGCGACAGGTCGAACTTCGCTGTCGCACCGCCCAGGTCTTCGAGCGGCGAAACGTCGAGACCTGCGAATTCGAGTGCGCCGCGCGGCGCGTTTTGCCAAGCAAACGTCGTCTGGAAAATCGGCGCATGCGCGAGGCTGCGCGACGGCTGCACCAGTTCGACGACGTACTCGAACGGGAGCTCGGCATGCCGTTGCGCGTCGAGCGCCTGCTGCCGGCTGTGGCGCAGCCAGTCCGCTACCGTATGCGCAGGCGTCAGCGGAAAACGCAGCGCGAGCATGTTGACGAAGAAGCCGATGAGCGGCTCGGTTTCGCTGCGTTGGCGCCCGGCGGTCGGACTGCCGATCACGATGTCATGCTGTCCCGATAACCGCGCGAGCAGCATGGCCCAGCTCGCCAGCAGCGTCATCTGGAGCGTCGCGTCGTGACGGCGGCTCAACGCGTGCAACTGACGGGTCAGCTCCGCGTCGATGACAACCGGGCAATGGGCGCCGTCGTACCGCCGTTGCGGCGGGCGCGGTCGGTCCGTCGGTAGTTCGAGTGCGGGCGGAAGACCCGCGAGGGCTTGCTTCCAGTAGTCGGCCGCGTGCTGCTGCCGTGCGTCGTCGATCCGCTCGCGTTGCCATTGCGCATAATCCGCGTATTGGATGTGCAACGGCGGCAGCGGGTCCTCGTCGCAGGCGCGATACAGCGCGCCCAGCTCCGTGGCGAAGACACCGTTCGACCACGCGTCGAATACGATGTGATGGACCGTGAAGAAAAGCACGTGTTCGTTCGGCGCGAGCTGCAGTAGCAATGCGCGGGCGAGCGGGCCGCGTTCGAGATCGAACGGCTCGGCGGCTTCGTCGGCGAGCCGTTGCTGCAGCCGCATCTGGCGTTCGTTCGCGTCGGCCAGATCGCCGAGATCGACGAACCGCAACGTCATCCCGACGTCGGCTGGTGCGATGGTCCGTACAGGCCGGTCGCCCTGCAGCCTGAACGTCGTACGAAGCGCTGCCGCGCGTCAAACAAGATGAGAGCAGCGCGTCAATCAGGATGAGAGTACTGGCGTGGCGGCAGCGGTGAAGGGCGTAGCCCGGAACCGCTGCCGCCACGCCGCGCCGAGCAGTCCCCCGTC
>NZ_JAAAYE010000045.1 GCF_013282575.1 Paraburkholderia sp. NMBU_R16 | reverse complement strand
GTCGTGGTCGTGATAGGCGACCCGCCGACCGACCGTGGACAACTCGCGCAAGCGCCCAACATGGAGGAAATCAGCCGAACCAAAATTCAACTGCTTAACCGTCCACGGAAACGGGTCACCCCCAGACATTGACCGTATTGGATAACCTCGTACGCATTGGAAAACTAAAGCCCTTCCCGGCGAACCGCAGCGAATTCGAACATCTGATGGGCCCCGCTCGCACCTTGATCGGCACAGTCACAAACAGTGACACGATGGCCACTGAGAGCCAGTTCGTCCTCGCGTACGATGCCGCCCACGCCGCGCCGCGCCGCCTTACGCGCACACCGGATATCGGAGCGACGATCGATACCTCGTGTTTCAGTGCCTCGAACACACGATCGGCTGGGCAACCGAAAAATGGCGCGTACTCGATAACTGCCATCGCAGGCGCAACGCAGCCGAATACGAAGGCAACATCGACCTTCCAGCGAGTCTAACCGCAGAGTTGGTTCGGCTAACCGCCGAACTCATAGACACGGTCTCTCGCCTTGAACAACTGCTTCCGCCCAACTGACGCTACCCCGCGGGAACGCTCTATGACCTCTTCGCGGCACCTCCCAAAGATGATCCGATTTGAGCGAAGCCACGCCGAGAGCCACTCGCGCAGCGCTTCCCACGCCCGCAACTTCTCGGCATAAAGCACGGCCGCACAAGCAGGACTGCGAGCGATGCCCGACTCATGACGCCCGTGTTATCGCAACCGATCCCGCCAACGCTCGCGAGTTGTTCGCAAGTAGTCCACACCTCCATGCGAAGGTCCTTAAAACGGCACGGCCGGCAAACCATCCGGGCTAGAGCCAAATCGCATGCGACGGACATCCTGTCTTAAAAACAAGCCATGTGCCGATAAGGCGCCATTTTGTCGTTAGCATCTGCCGGCTTCGCGAGCCCCGGACGCATGACCGCATGGAGCGATTTCCGGCCAGATATCCGCCCCGCTCGCGTCTATGTCTATGAGGACGCCGCAAAATTGCTCGCGGACTTCAGGGCGGAAGTCGAAGCGATCGTAGCGAGAAAGAGTAGTCAGCATGAGAACAGCTAACGTTTTGAAGGTCGGGATCGCATCATTGGAGCAATACAAGGCTCGGACGATGGCAATCGCCAGGGGCGAATGTGTGCCCAGCCCCAACGAGCCCAAGGTTTGGTTTCAGTCGCTCGAGACGCTAGCGCAGGTGCTTTCCGACCGAAACCGGTCGCTGCTGGCACTGATCGCAGAGACGAAACCGGCATCGCTGACCGAGTTGGCCGAACGCTCGGGCCGTGCGAAATCCAATCGATCGCGAATGCTTCGAATGATGGAGCAATATGGGCTTGTTCATTTCGAAGAAGGCGAGGGCCGGGAAGTGGCGCCGCGCGTCAACTACTCGGGAGTCGAGCTGGCGTTGTCATTCGGGTGATGGGGACACTCGTAAGGCCTCGACTGAGACGCGGGAGTGTTTGCTTCAAGCAAAGCTAGGCCGCCAACCATTTCCGCAACGCCTCCCACGCCCTCAACTTCTCGACATAAGGGACCGACGCATACGCGGGGCTGCTCGACGGTAGCTTGATCAGATCGAGCGAGATTCGACTTTCGGCCAGCGCCTGCATCCCGATCTTGGCAGCGGTACCGCCGTTGAACGCGACAACGGCCAGATTCGGCAACGCTGCCACGAGCGCGGCGAGATCATTCGTCGCGTGATCGCGAATGCGGCTATCGAGGCTGCCTTCGCGCCTCGCCTTCGCGATGACATCCCAAAGCCCCACCCGATGAACGAGCAGAGCTTGCAGCCGCGCTTCGTATTCCATCCCCGGCAGCGCCACACCAATCACATCGCCCATCAAATGCCAAAACCGATTCTGGCGATGCGCGTAGTACTGCCCCTGCGCGAGCGACATCTCACCCGGCAGACTACCGAGCACGAGTACGCGGGTCTCGTCATCGACCACAGGAGCAAATGAGCGCTTGAACGTCACGACATCGATGGATCGAGCAACGCTGACCGCGATCGCCGCCCGAGGCATTCCCAAAGCGCCGGTAGCATGCACTCGGTCACCATCAGCGGCGCGTCCTGTCGCACGAACACGGAACGACGCGCGACGAGCGCATGCGGCGCCGGACCGGCAATCGCTCGGCAAGCCAGCGTGAAAAGAGGATGCCGGCCAGTGAGCCGCGCGCTCGCGAGCGCTGAACGCGAAACGTCGCGATCGCTGTACAAGAGCTCGGCAAGTGGGCGCGTACGCAGCCGGCGCATCGATTGCCATACACCGCGGCTCGCAGCGAGCGGTGCAATGCTGTGTGCGACCACGAACGGCACGCCGGCCACTTCGAGCACGACCTCACGCACCCACACCGGCGAACGCGGTGCAATGCCGAGCGCGGCGTGCTCGTCAGGCCACGCCTGCGCAACCGTTTCGCGCGTGACGCGTACGGCAACCTCGCCGAGCGTGCGCAAATGCGCGGTCAGAGAACCGCCGCGCGTCAACCAGTCCTTCTGATCGGGCGAGCATATCGGGCGCGGCGCGAGCCCCCACCGGGCGCCCGCGGCGCGCGACCGAAGCAAGCGCTGCGCTGCCGCCGGCATTACCGCGCGAGCAAGAGCGCGTTAGTGCGCTTCACGAAGCTCGCTGGATCCTCCAACGCGCCCCCCTCCGCCAGCAGAGCCTGATCGAACAGCAGATGACACCAGTCAGCGAAATCCGCATGCTCGACCGAAAGCTGTTTCACGAGCGCATGCTCCGGATTGACCTCGAGGATCGGATGAAATTCCGGAGCCTGCTGCCCCGCAGCCTTCAGCATGCGCTGAAGGTAGCCGCTCATCTCGCCCTCGTCGGCGACAAGACACGAAGGCGAATCGGTCAAACGGAACGTCAGCCGGACATCCTTCGCCTTATCCTTGAGCACATCCTTCATCTTCTCGACGAGCGGCTTCATCGTCTCGCTCAAAGCCTCGTGCGCCTTTTTCTCCTCGTCGTTGAATGCATCGAGGTCCAAATCGCCACGCGCAACGCTGACGAGCGGCTTGCCCTCGAACTCCGTGAAATAGGCCAGCGCCCACTCGTCGACGCGATCCGACAGCAACAGTACTTCGATGCCCTTCTTGCGGAACACTTCGAGATGCGGGCTGTTCTTCGCGGCCTGCCAGCTCTCGGCGCTGACGTAATAGATCTTCGACTGATCGGGCTTCATCCGCGAGACGTACTCGGCAAGCGAAGCGGTCTGTTCCGCCGAATCCGTGTGCGTCGTGGCAAAGCGCAGCAGCTTGGCGACGCGCTCGCGGTTCGCGAAGTCTTCGCCGAGGCCTTCCTTCAGCACCTGGCCGAATTCCTTCCAGAACGTGGCGTATTTCGCCTTGCCTTCGTCAGTCTCGGCGTTCGCGAGCTCCTCGAGCATCGAGAGGACGCGCTTGGTCACGCCCTCGCGAATCGAACGCACGTCCCGGCTTTCCTGAAGGATTTCACGCGATACGTTGAGTGGCAGATCGCTCGAATCGACGACCCCCTTGGTGAAGCGCAGATACGACGGCAGCAACTGCTCGGCGTCGTCCATGATGAACACACGCTTGACATAGAGCTTCAGACCGCCGCGATGCTCGCGGTTCCAGAGATCGAACGGCGCGTGCGACGGCACGTAAAGCAGCTGCGTATACTCGCTGCGCCCCTCGACCCGGTTGTGCGTCCATGCGAGCGGGTCTTGATGGTCGTGTGAGAGATGCTGATAGAACTGCGTGTATTGCTCGTCGGTGATCTCGCTTTTGGGCCGAGTCCAGAGCGCGCTGGCCTGGTTCACGGTCTCGTCCTCGTCCTTCTCGACCGTCTCGCCCTTCTCCGAATCCCACTCTTCTTTTTTCATGAGGATCGGCAGCGCCACGTGGTCGGAATACTTGCGGATGATCGAGCGTAGACGGTAGCCGGAGAGCAATTCATCCTCACCTTCGCGCAGGTGAAGCGTGATCGTCGTGCCGCGCGCGGGGCGCTCGATCGTTTCGACCGAGAAATCGCCCTCGCCCGCGCTCGTCCAGCGCACCCCCTCGGCTGCTGGAAGCCCCGCGCGGCGCGTCTCGACCGTTATCTTGTCGGCGACGATGAAGCCCGAATAAAACCCGACACCGAACTGGCCGATGAGCGCCGCATCTTTTTGCTGATCGCCCGAGAGGTTCGCGAAGAACTCCTTCGTCCCCGAGCGGGCGATCGTGCCGAGGTGCGAGATCGTTTCGTCGCGGCTCATGCCGATCCCGTTATCGTCGATCGTGATCGTTTTCGCCGCCTTGTCGAACGACACGCGAATGCGCAGATTCGGATCGTCCTCGAAAAGACCGCTGTTCGCGATCGCCTCGAAGCGCAGCTTGTCGGCCGCATCCGACGCATTCGAAATCAGCTCGCGCAGAAAGATTTCCTTGTTGCTGTACAGCGAGTGGATCATCAACTGCAGGAGCTGCTTCACTTCCGCCTGGAAGCTCATGGTTTCTTGTGCCATGCTCTCGATTCCCTATTTCTCGTCAGTAACGGTTGGAGACTCATCGGCTGCGGGCCACATGCGCAGCAAGGCGCATTCCCCGGCGCGCGCATCGCGGCTACGCCACGCGGTGCCGGCAATTCGCCGCGAACGGCCGCTCAATTGGGGGCGGCCTGTGCCGTTTTCAAGACCCTCGCCGGGCGTCGGCCGTCCAGGTAGCCGGACAGAAAACCCGGCAGCGCGGGATCGCCGCAATTTGCTACGTTGAAACGCATCCAGGTCGTCGGCGATTGATGCGGCGAAAAAAGACTACCCGGCGCAAGCAGGAACCCCACCTCCTGCCCCGCCGCGGCCAGCGCATCGGAATCGACTCCGGTGTCCGCCCACAGGAACATGCCGGCCGCCGGCATCGTGAACAGTGAGAGGCCCACGGCTTCGAGCATCCGCGCGCACTTGTCGCGCACGCCGTCGAGCCGCCCGCGAAGACGCTCGACATGCCGGCGGTAGTGCCCCTCGGTCAATATCTTGTAAAGCAAACGCTCATTGAGCTCGGGCGTGGCCATGCCGACGAGCAGTTTCTGATCGGCGAGCGTTTGCGAGAGATCGGGCGACGACGCGATAAACCCGACGCGAAGATTGCCCGTCAACGTCTTCGAAAAGCTGCCGAGATAGATGACGCGCCTCAATTGATCGAGGCTCGCCAGTCGCGTCGCCGGATAGCTCGGCGGACACAGGTCGCCATAGACGTCGTCCTCGACGACGATGAAATCGTACGCCTCCGCGAGCCGCAGAATGCGAAACGCCTGCGCCGGTGTCAGCGACGTCCCGGTGGGGTTGTGCAGCACCGAATTGATGACCAGCATCTTCGGCCGCCAAGTGGCGACGAGCGTTTCCAGCGCGTCGATATCGGGTCCGTTCGGCGTGTAGGGCATCCCGATGAGCCGGGCGCCTTGAGAGGCAAAGCGCCCGAACATCTGGAACCAGGCCGGATCGCCCACGATCACAGGATCGCCCGGTTGGATATAGACGCGCGCGATCAGATCGATTGCCTGCGTAATCCCCGATACGAGGACGATCTGCTCCGGCGCCGCGCCGATTTCAAGTTCCTCGAGACGCGTCTGCAATTGCTGGCGCAGCGGCAAGAAGCCTTGTGCCGTGCCGTTGCCGAGCCATTGCGTCGGGCTTTGGCGGCCGAGCGTACGCAACGCCCCGGCCATGAGTTCGCCGTCGAGCCAGCGAGTCGGCAAGTATCCGAGCCCCGGGCCTTTTTCCGGACTGCTGGTTTGCACGGTAACGCGCAGCAGCCAGGCGACATCGATCGGACTCGGCGGCCGCGCTTCCCGCAACGTGGCGCCGGATTGCTGGCGCTGGCAATCGGGCGCTCCCGACGAACGCTCCCGCACATAGAAGCCCGAGCCGCGCCGCGATTCGAGATATCCCTGCGCCACGAGCCGCTCGTAGGCCTCCACGACGGTAAAGCGCGACACGCCCTTGTCCTGGGCCAGCTTGCGGATCGACGGCATGCGCATGCCGGGGCGGAACACGCGCTCCTCGACACGTCGACGCGCCCATTGAACCAGCTGTTCGACGAGCGTGAGCTGCGAGGCGCCGTGGGGCGCGGGGATGAGATCGAGGGGGACGGACATGGCAGGATCCGAACTGTACAGAAAAGTATCGAAGCGATTGTACCGTTACTGTGCAGGCCACGCCGATTAAAGTGAAGCACACTCCGTTCTTTCGGCTGTCGAACCATCCGTCGCTATCGCGCACCGTTTCCGCATGATGTCTGCCTCTGCACTCGAACTCGACCACCTGATCGTCGCGGCCCGCACCCTCGAGGAGGGCGCGCGCCACGTCGCCGAAACGCTCGGCGTCGAACCGGTCGCCGGCGGCGCCCACGCACGGATGGGCACGCACAACAGGCTGCTGGGCCTTTTCGGCACGGTGTATCTCGAAATCATCGCTGTCGATCCTGATGCGCAACGCAGCAGCGAACCGGCGAACGAGCGCCGTCCCCGCTGGTTCTCGCTCGACGACGACGTGATGAAGGCACGTCTCGAGGCCGGCCCGTTTCTCGCTCACTGGGCCGTGCGTGTCGTGCGTCCGAAAGATCTCGGGCGGTTGCAGGCGCAATATCCATCGAGAATCGCGCCCGTCATGCCGATGTCGCGCGGCGAGCTCACCTGGCGACTGACGGTCCCCGACGACGGCAGCTTTCCCAGTTGGCAAGGCGCGGGCGACGGCGTGTTGCCGACTTTGATCCAGTGGGACACCACCGCGCATCCGGCCAGTCGGCTACCCGCCACCGACCTCGCGCTGCGTGCGCTCAAGGCGCGGCATCCGCGCCCGGCGCCGATCCGAGAGCAACTGGCATGGCTGGGCGTCGGCCACTTGATCGAGTTCGACGACGCGCCGGCTGACGCGCCAGTACTCGCGGCCGAAATCGAAACGCCCGCCGGAATGCGCGTGCTGCGTTGAGCGGCACGTTCGCGGCGCCGAGCCGCGCACGCCGGACGCTGCGACGAGCGGCAATAGCTACACCCCGATGCAATCGACAACAATCGACTCTGGAATCCCGTCCTCAATGAACACTCGCGAATCGCGTGGCATGCTGCTCGGCCTCGTCGGCGTCATCGTCTTCAGCCTGACGCTGCCGATGACACGCATCGTCGTGCAGGAATTTCACCCGCTCCTGAACGGTCTCGGGCGCGCACTCGCCGCAGCGGTACCCGCCGCTGCGCTCCTCGCCTGGCGCCGCGAACGGCTGCCCAATCGCGCCGAACTGCGCGGCCTGTTCGTCGTGGCGCTCGGCGTCATCGTCGCATTTCCGGTGTTTTCGGCGTGGGCGATGAAAAGCGTTCCCGCCTCGCACGGTGCGCTCGTCGGGGGCTTGCAGCCGCTTTTCGTGGCGCTTTATGCGGCGTGGCTTTCGCATGAACGGCCCTCGCTCGCTTTCTGGGCCAGCGCGGCGCTCGGCAGCGCGCTCGTCGTCGCGTTCGCGCTTCATGCCGGCGGCGGCACGCTGAGGGCCGGCGACGGGCTGATGCTCGTTGCCGTCGCCATCGGCGCGCTCGGCTATGCGGAAGGTGCCCGGCTCGCGCGCCAAATGGGCGGTTGGCAGGTGATCTGCTGGGCGCTCGTCGTCGCGGCGCCGTTTCTCGTCATCCCCGTCGGCTGGCTGGCCTGGCGGCAACATCTGGCACACCCGGCGCCTTTCGCGCTCGCGACCTGGCTCGCGTTCGGCTATGTCGCGCTCTTCTCCCAATTCATCGGCTTCTTCGCCTGGTATGCGGGACTCGCCATGGGCGGTACGGCACGCGTGGGGCAAGTGCAGTTGCTGCAGATCTTCTTTACGATTGCCTTCGCCGCGCTCTTTTTTGGCGAATCGGTGCAGCCGTCGACCTGGTTTTTCGCGGCCGCAGTCATCGCGACCGTGCTCGTGGGCCGCAAGGCTGCCGTACGTACGGCAGCGCCGAGAGCACGCGCCGGGCTGCAACTGGAGCGATAATCGCGTCTTTTGCCGCGCGCATCCGTCGAGACGACATATCCGCTGCGGTCTTGCGCCCCGCCATCGTGCGCCGCCCGATTGGCCCATTTCATTTTTTCAAGCCCACTCATCGACCCATTCCAAGGAGACTTTCATGGACCACAGCGATATGCCGCAACGCGACTGGCAGCTTTCCGAGCGAGCCCGCAAGCTGACGAGTTCGGCCATCCGCGAAATCCTGAAAGTCACCGAGCGGCCCGAGGTCATTTCGTTTGCGGGCGGCCTGCCGGCACCCGCCACCTTCCCGGCCGAGCGCATTCGCGAAGCGACCAATCGCGTGCTGCGCGAGGCGCCGGCCGCGGCACTGCAGTACAGCGCGACGGAAGGTTTCCTGCCGCTCCGGGAGTGGGTCGCCGCGCGTGTGTCGACGAGCAATGCAACGATTCGTCCGTCGCAGGTACTGATCACGACGGGCTCGCAACAGGCGCTCGATCTGCTCGGCAAAGTGCTGATCGATCCGGCCAGCCCGATTCTCGTCGAAACGCCGACTTATCTCGGCGCGCTGCAGGCGTTCTCGCTTTACGAGCCCCACTGCGTGCAAGTACCGACCGACGATCACGGTCTCGTTCCACAGAGCCTGACGCCGATGCTCACGCAGGGCGCGCGCCTGCTCTACGCGCAACCGAATTTTCAGAATCCGACAGGCCGGCGCCTGCCGCTCGAGCGGCGCGTCGCGCTCGCCGAGTTCGCGCGTGCGAGCAAATTTCCCGTGATCGAGGACGATCCGTACGGCGCACTCGATTACGCGGGTTCGCCCTTGCCGACGATGCTGTCGATGGCGCCCGATCACATCGTCTATTGCGGCACCTTCTCGAAGGTGCTCGCGCCCGGATTGCGGCTCGGCTACATCGTCGCGCCCGAAGACCTTCACTTCAAACTCGTGCAGGCCAAGCAGGCGACGGATCTCCATACGCCAACGCTCACTCAGCGCATCGTTCACGAAGTCGTGAAGGACGGCTACCTCGACGAGCAAATCCCGGCCGTGCGCGCGCTTTATCGCGATCAGTGCGAGGCGATGCTGGCCGCACTCGCCCGGCACATGCCCGACGGCGTCAGCTGGAATCGTCCCGAAGGCGGCATGTTCATCTGGGTGACACTGCCCGCTGGCATCGATACCATGGCACTGCTCGAGCACGCCGTTGCCGCGAATGTCGCATTCGTGCCGGGCGCGCCGTTTTTCGCGGGCGACCCGCAACACCATACGTTGCGGCTGTCCTTCGTCACCGTCCCGCCCGCGCGCATCGACGAGGGCGTGGCGCGCCTGGCGGCGCTGATCCGCGAACGCATCTAGGCAACGCACGCGCGCGTTGCTCATCTCAACTTTCCAAGACTCTTCGAGGACACTACTCATGGCACAACACAACGTCTACGACACGCTGAAGACACTGAACATCGAATTGCCGACAGCCGGCGCACCGGCCGCCGCCTATGTCATGGCCGCGCAAACGGGCAACACGGTCTACCTTTCCGGCCACATCGCGAAAAAGGACGGCAAACCGTGGGTCGGCAAGCTCGGCGCGAACATGACGACCGAGGAGGGCAAGACAGCCGCCCGCTCGATCGCCATCGATCTGATCGCAACGCTGCATGCGCACCTCGGCGACCTGAACCGCATCAAGCGCATCGTCAAGGTGATGAGCCTCGTCAACTCGACGCTCGAATTCACGGAACAGCACATCGTCACCAACGGTGCCTCGGAGCTCTTCGTCGAAGTATTCGGCGAGGCGGGCAAGCACGCGCGTTCGGCATTCGGCGTCGCGCAGATCCCGACCGGCGCCTGCGTCGAAATCGAACTCGTCGCGGAGCTCGCGTAACGTCAAGGAGGCCGTATGAGTGCGCGCCGCGTTCGCTTCAAACAGGTCGACGTCTTTTCGGACGTACCCTTCAAGGGCAATGCGCTCGCCGTCGTATTCGATGCCGATGGGCTCGACGCCGACGAGATGCTGGCCATCGCCCGATGGACGAATCTCTCGGAAACGACGTTTCTGCTCGAGCCGACCGAGCCCGCGGCCGACTACTACGTACGGATCTTCACGCCCGCGGGGGAGTTGCCGTTCGCCGGCCACCCCACCCTCGGCACCGCGCACGCGCTGGTGGAAAGCGGCTACGTCGCGCGTACCGCGGGCCGGCTCGTGCAGCAGTGCGGCGTGGGACTCGTCGAAATCGAAGATCGGGCGCCGGGCGTGCGCGCCTTCGCCGCCCCGCCCGCACGCATTACGCCGCTGCCGGAGACCGAGTTCGCGGCGCTGCGGGAAGCACTCGGCGTGGGGGAGGATGAGATCGATTTCACTCGCGTCCCGCCGAGCGCCGTCGACAATGGCGTGCGGTGGCTGACCGTCGGATTGACCTCACCGGAGCGCTGCGTGACCGTCAAGCTCGACCCGTCCGCGCTTTCTCACATCGTGCAACGCGCAGGCATGAAGGGGCTCACCCTCTATGCAGCGCATCCTGCGGGCGGTCCGGCGTCTTACGAGATGCGCTGCATCGTCATGGACGACGAGCTTTCGATCTATGAGGATCCCGTCACCGGCAGTGCGAACGCGGGTCTGGCAAGCCTCTTCTCTTCGCGCGATGCGCGGCCGGGCGACCGTTACACGGTCCGGCAAGGCGTCGCGATCGGCCGGGCCGGCCGGGTCTTCGTCGATTACGACGATGCCCGAGGCAAGACCTGGATCGGCGGGGCATCGACGACGGTCGTTGACGGCACGATTTCAGTGCGCTGACTATCCTCTCCCCAGCGCGGGCGCCTGCCCGCCGGCCCCACAGCGCAGCCTGTGGGCGCGCCCGTTCACCGCTTCCGAATGCCGCAGGCGCGCACCCAAAGCCACTCGGCCAGGCTCTGCGGAAATCATGCCTGGATAGTCAAACGTTTACCCGATTAACGGACGCTATCCTAATTCTGATCCATTCAGTAATATCCTCCTGACGACTGCCCACGAGGGTGCGACTTCCATTGATGACCTGACAGCGCCGCGGCCAAGCCCCGGGGCACGATGCTCGCCATGCAGCCAACCATGAACCTGTCGACCCTGCCAAACGGTGCCTCCAGTCCTTCGAGACTTCACGGCAAGTGATGAACTTTCCCTGGTTCCATTCGGCCCGTGACACCCGCGCGCGGCGCGATGCGGCCGGCTCGCGGCGGCGTGCGCTGATCGCGATTCCGGCGCTGGGTCTGCTCGTGCTCGTCTTGCTCTGGACGGTCATTTCTGCTCGCCTGTCCGTCGAACGCGATTCGACCTATCGTGAAGCGGCGGCGTCGGCGGCCATCCTGTCCGCCGCACTCGAACAGCATACGATCAAGGCCATCCACCAAGTCGACCAGATCACCCGATTCGTCAAGTACGAGTTCGAAAAAAATCCCGATCGCTTCGAGTTGCGCAGCACTGTGGAAAAAGGTGTCGTTCAGAGCGACACGCTCGTGCAGGTCGCGATCATCAACGAGCACGGTCTGCTCGTCGCCTCGACGGCGGAAGCCAATCCGGTGCCGATCGACCTGTCCGATCGCGAGCACTTCAAGGTGCACGAGCACGAGAACGACGATCAACTCTATATCAGCACACCGGTGCTGGGCCGCGTGTCGCATCAGTGGACGCTGCAAATGACGCGGCGCCTCAATCACCCCGACGGCTCGTTCGCGGGCGTGGTCGTGGTGTCCGAAAACCCCGGCTATTTCACGAGCGATTTCTATAACAACGCCGCCATCGGCAAAGATGGTGTCATTGCCGTGATCGCCGATAGCGGTGCGGTGCTGGCGCGTCGCACCGGTTCGAACACGAGTGCGCCGGGAACGTTTTCGGCGAGCGGCGTCTACCCGATTTCAGAACACGTCTCGGGGACGCAGATCGATCCGATCGACCGCGTGAAGCGCATTGTGTCGTACCGGCATATCGACGGCTATCCGATGGGCGTGCTCGTCGGGCTGTCCGAGGCCGAGGAGTTCGCGGACTACAACCATACGCGCAACGTCTATCTGCTGATGGCGGGTTTCATCTCGCTTGCGATGCTCGGTTTTTTCGCGGTGGCAACAGGGCTCATCGGCAAATTGCTCGGGCGCGAACGCGAGATGACCCATCTCGTCGAATACGATTTGCTGACGGGCCTGCGCAACCGCTACGCCACGCTTCAAAGCCTGCGCCAGGATGTGAGCGATCCGAGCAACGTCGGCCGCCTGGCCATCCTCTTCATCGATCTCGATAACTTCAAGACGGTCAACGACACGCTCGGCCACAATGCCGGCGACATCGTGTTGCAGATGACCGCGGCCCGCTTGGCCGATACCGTTGGCGCCACGGGCGTGCTCTCGCGCATCGGCGGAGACGAGTTCGTCGTGATCGTCAAAGGCGGCGACGTCGAGCGGCAAGCGACACAACTGGCCGAAACGATGCGCGAAGTGTTCGAGCAGCCGTTCGATGTGCGCGGCACGTCGTTCGTGCTTCACGCAAGTATCGGCATCGCGCTTTTCTCGGTGGGCAGCGAAAGCGAGATCGACCTGCTCAAGAAAGCCGATCTTGCCATGTATAGCGCCAAAGACGCCGGCAAGAACTGCTATCAGTTCTATGCGCCGCATCTCTCGCATCGTGCCGATCACCTGATGCAGTGGGAGCAGCAGCTGCGCGTCGCGCTGACCGAACGGCAGCTGTTTCTGGTCTATCAGCCGAAAATCGATCTCGCGCGCCGCTGCATCACAGGGTTCGAAGCCCTCGTGCGCTGGAATCACCCGCAACAGGGCGTCATCGCCGCGAGCGAGTTCATTCCGGTCGCCGAATCCACCGGCCTCATCGTGCCGATCGGCGACTTCGTGATCCAGGAAGCCTGCAAACAACTGGCGATCTGGCAAAACCAGGGCTACGAAACGCTCTCTCTCGCCGTCAATATTTCGGCTGTCCAGTTCTGGCGCGGCGACCTCTACGAAACCATCGCCCGCGCGATCGAGGAAACCGGCATCGCGGCGCAGCGGCTCGAACTGGAAATTACCGAGACAGCCATGATGGAGTATCCGGATCTCGTCTCGGAGAAGATCGCGGCGCTGAAAAAACGGCTCGGCGTCAGTATCGCCCTCGACGATTTCGGCACCGGTTACTCCTCGCTTTCCTATCTGAATCGCTTCTCGGTCGATACCCTCAAGGTCGATCGTTCGTTCGTGCAAGCCATCCCGGTCGACCGGAGCGTTTGCGTGATGGTATCGGCGATCGTCAATCTCGCGCGCTCGCTCGGTCTCACGGTCGTCGTCGAAGGCACTGAAACGGAAGAGCAGATCGCCTGGCTTTCGGCACTCGGCAACATCCAGGCACAAGGTTTTCTGTTCTCACGCCCGGTGCCGGTGGACGGGATCCCGGCGCTGCTGGAACGCTTCGGCGTGTGCGGCATGCGTGAGGTCGTCGGCAGTCCCGGCCGTATAGCACCCAGCACGAGCACGAGCGGACAATCCGCCTGATGAGCGATGCCCGATAATATAAACAGACCCTAGCCGCGCCCCGCGGGGCTGCGCCCATGACCGACGTACCGACGAAAGCGAGATCTACGCCGAATACGCCGCCGGCGGCAACCCAGCCCGGCGACAGACGAGCGACCGATGCGCCGCCAGCCGCGCGCGAGCCGCTCTGGACGCTCTTTCGAGTCGTCCTCGTGCTCTCGGCGCTTTCCTGGGGTGGTCTTGCGCTCATGGCGCAACTCGAACTCTATTACGTCGAACGCGAGCGGCGCTTCACGCGACTCGCTTTTTCCGATCTCATCGCGCTCTCCTGGATGGTCCCCGGTGCCGTCGGCTGCAACGTAGCCGTGCAAGTCGGCCATGCGCTGCGTGGGGCTGCCGGTGCCTGGGTGGCTGGCATCGCGGCGGTGCTGCCGTTCTTCTGCACGATGACGGCATTCGCGATCTTCTACGATTCGCCGTTCATCCGCTCGATGGCGTCGCCGGAGCTGATCGACCATTTCGCCGTCGTGCTCGGCAGCCTCATCGCCATTACCTGGTACCGGCAGGTGCGCGCGGTCGTCCATACGCGGCTGCAATGGCTCGCGGCCGCTGGAGCGTGCGCCATTTTGCTGCTGACGCAGCGGGCGAGCGCATTCGTGCTGTTGCTCGCAGTCGCCTTCATGGCGGGCTGGATCCAAAGTCCGACCCGCGGCGAACGCCTCGTCATTTCGTTCGACCGCAGCGACAAGATTCTGGTCCCCATCCTGGTGTCTCTGGTCGTCCTCTTCGCGCTACCGCTGTCGTTGTCGCCGCAATACCAGCTCGCGCTGCTCTGGCCGCGGCTCGCAGGCGCCGCAATGACACTTTTCGGCGGCGGTTTTTCCGCGCTGCCGGTGCTGAAAACGCTGTTCGTCGCACCGCCGCTCGGCGTGACGATGCGCGACTTCACGCTGGCGTTCGCGCTCTCGCCGGTCTCACCCGGGCCGCTGCTCAACGTCATTCCGTTTCTGGGCTATCTCACGTACGGCGGCATCGGTGCCGTCGCGGCGACGGTCGCCTTTTTTGTACCGTCAGGGCTCCTGATCATATTGGCCAGGCGTCATCTGCAACGGCTCGAGATGCATGCTCGCTTCGAGCACGGCATGCGCGTGCTGCGTGCTGCCGCTACTTCCTTTCTCATCGTGGCGGTCGTGCACCTCTCGGAGCATGTGCCGCTTCGGTTTTCCTATGTCGGCACGGCAGTCTTCGCTTTCGTGTGCCTCGGGCGCCTCAAGCTGCCGGTGTACGCCGTCTATGCGATGGTGGCACTGACCTACGCCATCGCGATGTTCGTCGCGCATCGATGAAGCGTATGGACAACCCGCCCTCTACGCTCGTTACTGCGATCAGAAACCGCGCGAGTAGACAGCGATAGCGATCGTCACGATCCCCAGCACGAGATTGGCGAGTACGAGACGCCGCATGATCTCGACGGCCCGCGCGCCGTCCGGCCACTTTTGCGCTTGTACCGCGCGCACGATGCGAGGGAAAACGGCAAAGCGCAAATGCCCGAAGATCAACATCATGACGACGCCGAGCGCGGCCATTGCATGCAGCGGCCATGGCGCCTTACCTCCACCGAACCTGACGAGCAGGAAGCCACCCGAAATCAGAATCAACAGCACGGCCACGCCGACCCAGTCGAGAAACCGCCCGAACACGGCCCCGATCAGCGGCAGGCGCAGTTGCGGCGATATGTCCGAGAGCGACGGGCGCAGGCAAAACTGCGCGAATACCATCCCCCCGATCCACACCGCCACGGCCGTCAAATGCAGGAACAACGCAACGTCCATGGCAATCGACATGACACCATTCTCCCAAAGTTAGCAGCCCGAACCGTTTGCCGGTCGCACAGGCTGAAGTGTCATCTCGTCAGGCGAGGGCCGGACGCAACGCACTCACCTTCGTCCGCGTATCGGGCGCGCGACCGCGCCGGGCGCGTTTGCCGACATGCGGCGCAAGCGACCCACCGGCCAGAATCTCCTCGACCGGTTTGCCGCCGCGCCCCGTGCCGATGAGCACGACACCGGCCGCCGCGATCGCCAGTGCCTGCACGAGAGTTTCGTTGTCGTCGAGCATCATGAGCGTGACGCCTCGTCCGCCGCCCGAGAGGGTCTTCATCTCGTCGAAAGGAAAAACGAGCAACCTTCCCGCGCTCGAAAGACAGGCGACTTGATGCGCATCGGGCAGCACCGGCATCGGCGCGAGCGGCACCGCACCCGCGTCGATCGTCATGAACGACTTGCCCGCCTTTTGGCGGCTGACCATATCGCCCACCTTGGCAACGAAACCGAATCCGTTGCTCGATGCGAGCAACAGCGCCTGCTCCGGATTCGCGGCGTAGTAATGCAACAGCCGCGTGCCCGCTTCCAGTTCGATCAGCGAAGTGACGGGCACGCCGTCGCCACGCCCACCCGGCAGCATCGCGACGGCCACCGAATAGACGCGGCCCGAGCTGCCCCAGGCGATCAACATGTCCGGCGTGCGGCATTGGAAGGCGGCGTACAGGCCGTCGCCGTCCTTGAACGAGAAGCCTGCGGGGTCGAGCCCGTGGCCTTTCAGCGCGCGCACCCAGCCGCGTTGCGAGACCACGACCGTGACCGGTTCGTCGACGACGCGTGCCTCGAACGTCGCGCGCTTTTCCTGCTGGATCAGCGTGCGGCGCTCGTCGCCGTACTGCTTCGCGTCGGCCTCGATTTCCTTGATGATCTGCCGCTTCATCGACGATTCGTTGGCGAGCAGTTCTTCGAGCTTCGCCTTCTCGTCGCGCAGCGCCTCGAGCTCTTTTTCGATCTTGATCTTCTCGAGCCGTGCGAGCTGCCGCAGCCGAATCTCGAGGATATCGTCAGCCTGCCGCTCGGAAAGACCGAACGCAGCGATGAGTGCCTGCTTCGGCTCATCTGCCTCGCGAATGATGCGAATCACCTCGTCGATGTTGAGGAAGACGATCATCCGCCCTTGGAGGATATGAATACGATCGTCGACTTTGGCCAAGCGGTGCCGCGTGCGGCGTGTGACCGTGGCGAACCGGAAAGCGACCCACTCGCGCAGAATGTCGAGCAGCCCCTTTTGGCGCGGACGGCCGTCCGCGCCGATCATCACGAGGTTGAGCGGCGCATTCGATTCGAGGCTCGTATGAGCGAGTAGCGAATGGATGAACTCCGTCTGATCGATGCGGCTCGTCTTCGGTTCGAACACGAGCCGCACGGGCGCGTCCTTGCCCGATTCGTCGCGCACGGCGTCGACCAGGGCGAGCAGCGTCTGCTTCGTTTGCAATTGCTCGGGCGTGAGGGTCTTCTTGCCCAGCTTCACCTTGGGATTGGTGAGCTCCTCGATTTCCTCGAGCACTTTCTGTCCCGATGTATTCGGCGGCAGTTCGGTGACCACGAGCTGCCATTGCCCGCGCGCAAGCTCTTCGATTTTCCAGCGCGCCCTGACTTTCAGGCTGCCGCGACCCGCTTCATAGGCAACCGCGATTTCTGCATCGCTCGAGATGATTTGTCCGCCGCCGGGAAAATCCGGACCCGGCACGAACTCCATCAGTTCGGCGTGCGAAATGTTGGGACGCCGAATCATCGCCACAGCCGCTGCCGCCACCTCGCGCAGGTTATGCGACGGAATTTCCGTGGCAAGACCGACCGCAATCCCGGATGCGCCGTTGAGCAGCAGGAACGGCAGCCGCGCCGGCAGGATTTTGGGCTCCTGAAACGAGCCGTCGTAGTTCGGCATGAAATCGACGGTACCTTCGTCGATCTCATCGAGCAAAAGCCGTGCGATCGGTGTCAGGCGTGCTTCGGTGTAACGCATCGCCGCCGCGCCGTCGCCGTCGCGCGAGCCGAAGTTGCCCTGACCGTCGATGAGCGGGTAGCGCATCGAGAAATCCTGGGCAAGACGGACGAGCGCGTCATATGCCGACTGGTCGCCGTGCGGGTGGTACTTGCCGAGCACATCGCCGACGACGCGCGCCGACTTCACGGGCTTCGCATCGGCGGCGAGGCCCATCTCGTTCATCGCGTAAAGGATGCGCCGCTGTACGGGCTTTTGGCCATCGCACACGTCGGGCAAGGCACGCCCCTTGACGACGCTCACCGCGTAATCGAGGTAGGCGCGCTCGGCATAATGGCCGAGCGTCAGGGATTCGCCGTCTGGCGGCACAACGGCCGGGGCGAAAAGATCGTCTTGTTGAGCCATCGAAAATGGTGTCCGTATTCAGAGTTCGAGCGGGATGCGATCGAGCTGCGCAGCGCAAAGCGATTCAGATGTCCGCCTCGACTTCGTTACCCTTCTCTTCGAGCCAGCTGCGACGCGCGGCCGCCTCGCCCTTGCCCATCAGCATCGTCATGCGCGAAACCGTGCTGTCATAGTCGAGCTCGCCCAGTGCGACAGGCATCAGGCGCCGCGTGTCCGGGTTCATCGTCGTATCCCAGAGCTGCTCCGCGCTCATTTCGCCAAGCCCCTTGAAGCGGCTGATCGACCACTGCGATTCGCGCACACCGTCCTTGCGCAGCTTGTCGAGGATCGCTTCCAGCTCGCCCTCGTCGAGCGCATAGAGTTTCTGAGCGGGCTTCTTGCCGCGCGCGGGTGCGTCGACGCGAAAGAGCGGCGGACGCGCCACATAGATATGGCCACGCTCGATGAGCTGCGGAAAGTGCTTGAAGAAAAGCGTCAGCAACAACACCTGGATGTGGGCGCCGTCGACGTCCGCGTCCGAAAGGACGCAGATCTTGCCGTAGCGAAGATTCGACAGGTCGACCTTGTCGTCAGGATTGTGCGGATCGACGCCGATGGCCACCGAGATGTCATGCACCTCATTGTTGGCAAAAAGCCGGTCGCGCTCCGTTTCCCACGTATTGAGCACTTTGCCGCGCAACGGCAGGATGGCCTGATACTCCTTGTCGCGGCCCATCTTGGCCGAGCCGCCCGCCGAATCGCCCTCCACGAGAAAGAGTTCGTTGCGTGAGATGTCGGTCGATTCGCAATCCGTCAGCTTGCCCGGCAGCACGGCCACGCCGGAGCTCTTGCGCTTTTCGATCTTCTGGCCCGCCCGCGTGCGAGCCTGAGCCTGTTTGATCACGAGTTCGGCGAGCTTTTTGCCGTGCTCGACGTGATGGTTGAGCCATAGCTCGAGCGCCGGTTTGACGAACGTCGATACGAGCTTCACAGCGTCGCGGCTATTGAGGCGCTCCTTGATCTGCCCTTGGAACTGCGGATCGAGCACTTTGGCGGACAACACGAACGAGACTCGCGCGAAGACATCTTCCGCCAGCAGCTTCACGCCTTTCGGCTGGAGGTTGTGCAGTTCGACGAAGCTCTTGACGGCCTGGAACAGCCCGTCGCGCAGGCCGGACTCGTGCGTGCCGCCCGCTGGTGTCGGAATGAGGTTCACGTACGACTCGCGCGTGAGCGATCCTTCTTCGCTCCAGGCCACCACCCAGGCAGCGCCCTCGCCTTCGGCGAACGCATCCTCGTTCATGCGGGCGCTGTCGGCATAACGCTCGCCTTCGAAAAGCGGCACGAGCAACTCGCTGCCCGCCATACCCTCGAGCAGGTAACCGCGCAGCCCGTCGTCGTATTTCCAACTCTGCCGCTCACCCGTCTTTTCGTTGACGAGCGTAACTTCGACACCCGGCAGCAGCACCGCTTTCGAGCGCAAGAGCCGCTGAAGCTCCCCAAGCGGGATATTCGAGGAATCGAAATATTTCGGATCGGGCAGCGCCGTCACGCGCGTGCCGGTGCGCTTGCCGTTCTTCTCGGGCGCGCGCACCTGCAGCGGTCGCGCGACATCGCCGTGCGCGAAGCCGATTTCGGCCACCTTGCCGTCGCGCCACACCGTCACATCGAGCCGCGAGGAAAGCGCGTTCGTCACCGAGACGCCGACGCCGTGCAGCCCGCCCGAGAACGTATAGGCGCCGCCCGCCGCCTTGTCGAACTTGCCGCCCGCATGCAGGCGCGTGAAGACGATCTCCACGACGGGTACGCCTTCATCCGGATGCATCCCGAAGGGGATGCCGCGCCCGTCGTCGTCGACGGAGACCGAGTGATCGGCATGCAGCGTCACGGTGATCTGCCGGCCGAAGCCGCCGAGCGCTTCGTCCGACGCGTTATCGATGACTTCCTGGATGATGTGCAGCGGATTTTCGGTGCGGGTGTACATGCCGGGCCGTTGCTTGACCGGCTCGAGACCCTTGAGCACCTTGATCGACGCCTCGCTGTATGCGGTGCTTGGCTTTTTCGTGGACATCGTTTCGTGTTGGAACTCGTCATCGTTGTCCACAGACGATGGGGATATCTACGTGGACAATGCGTTGAAAATTCAAAAAAGCGAGCCGAAACAAGGCTCGCGCAAAGCGTGCCCACCAAACGGGCGGCCCTGCAGTCGCGGCGTATTTTACTGGTTTCGACCTGGCGGGCAATTCGGCCGAAACGCCAGCCCCGCCGCCGAGCGACTTCCCGTGCAGATCACTTGCGCTTCGCCTCGAGCGCCTCCCAACGTTCCAACGCGGCCAGCAACTCCTCGTCGATAGCGGCAAAGCGCTCGGTCAATCGCGCGCCCTCCTTGGCATCGGCCACAAAAATGGCGCCGTCCTCGAGCTTGGCCGAGATCGCTTTTTGTTCGGCCTCCAGTGCCGCGATCGTGTCCGGCAGCGCCTCGAGTTCGCGTTGCTCCTTGAACGACAGCTTGACTGTGCGTTGAGCGTTGCGGCCCGCGGCGCTCTCCTTCGGCGCGGTCTCGCGCGCGGCGGCAGCGGGTGCCGGCTTGGCCGCCGCCTGGGCGAGCTGAGCCGCCCGTTCGCTTTGCAACTGCCAGTCGGTGAAGCCGCCGACGTACTCGCGCCAGCGCCCTTCGCCCTCGGATGCGATGACCGATGTCACGACGTTGTCGAGAAAGAACCGGTCGTGGCTCACGAGCAAGACCGTGCCCGCGTACTCGCCGAGCAACTCCTCGAGCAGTTCGAGCGTCGGAATGTCGAGATCGTTGGTTGGCTCGTCGAGCACGAGTACGTTCGCGGGCCGCGCGAACAGCCGCGCGAGCAAGAGCCGGTTGCGCTCGCCGCCCGACAGCGATTTGACGGGCGAACGCGCGCGCTCGGGTGCGAACAAGAAGTCGCCCAGGTAGCTCATCACATGCTTGCGCGTGCCGTTCACTTCGATCCAGTCGCTACCGGGGCTGATCGTATCGGCAAGGCTTTTGTCGGGATCGAGCTGGGCGCGCATCTGGTCGAAATACGCGACCTGCAGGTTCGTGCCCACGCGCACGGTGCCTTCGTCGGGCGCGATCTCGCCGAGAATCAGTTTGAGCAGCGTCGTCTTGCCCGCCCCGTTCGGCCCGACGAACCCGATCTTGTCGCCGCGCATGACGGTCGTGGAAAAATGTTCGATGACCGTGCGGGCGCCGTAGCGTTTCGTCACGTCCGTGAGCTCGGCCACGATCTTGCCCGAGCGTTCGCCCTGCCCCACGTCGAGCTTGACATTGCCCTGCACGTTGCGGCGCTCGGCGCGTTCATGCCGCATCTGCTCGAGCCGCGCAATGCGGCCGACGCTACGCGTGCGGCGCGCCTCGACGCCCTTGCGAATCCAGACTTCCTCCTGCGCGAGCAGTTTGTCGAACTTCTCGTTTTCGATACGCTCGACCTCGAGCTGCTGCGCTTTGCGGGTCTGATAGGCCGAGAAATTGCCCGGATACGACAGCAGCCTGCCGCGATCGAGTTCGACGATGCGCGTGGCGACACGATCGAGAAACGCGCGGTCGTGGGTGATGAAAAAGAGACCGGCGCGCGCGCCGACGAGTAGCTCCTCGAGCCAGCGGATGCCATCGAAATCGAGATGGTTGGTCGGCTCGTCGAGCAGCAGGATGTCGGGGTCGGTCACGAGTGCGCGCGCCAGTGCCACGCGCTTTTGCATACCGCCCGAGAGCGCGCCCACGAGGGCGTCTCCATCGAGGCCGATCTGCGCGAGCGTCGTCGCCACGCGTGTGCGCCAGCTCCAGGCGTTCGTCGCATCGAGCCGCGATTGCAGCGTGTTCATGCGGGCGAGCAGCGCGTCGTGCGCGACTCCTTCCGGTGTGGCCGCCAGCTCGTGGGCGACGGCGTCGTATTCGTCGAGCGAGGCACGCACTTCGGCGAGGCCGCTCGCGACGGTATCGAAGACTGACACCTGCGGGTCGAACTCGGGCTCCTGCGGCACGTAGACGGTCGTGAGTTCCTGTTGGCGCGTGACGAGCCCGTCGTCGGGCTGCATGAGGCCCGCGACGATTTTCAGCAGCGACGATTTACCGGCACCGTTGCGGCCGATGAGACCCACGCGTTCCCCGGCTTCCAGGGAGAAATCCGCATGATCGAGCAGCGCGACGTGGCCGAACGCGAGCTGCGCGCCGGCGATGGTGTAAAGCGACATGGAAGCGCGCCTTGCGAAAAGTCGGAAACGTCAATTGTACCGGGCGCGGGACGGACGCTTCGTCGCATCGCAGGGAAGCTGGGCTTCGGTAAAATAGCGCGCTGCATTTCGCGAAGCCGCCGTTCCAGGCCGGCCGGCGTGTCCGATCGGCCGGGTCTGGCCACGCCAAGCGATCGTTTTGATTTCGAGATGTGAAAGGACCAAAAGCGCCGTGAGCGACGTAATCGAATACAAAAGCTGGGTCTGCCTGATTTGCGGGTGGGTCTATGACGAGGCGGCGGGGCTGCCAGACGAGGGCATTGAGCCAGGGACGCGGTTTTCGGACATCCCCGAGGATTGGCGCTGCCCCTTGTGTGACGTGAGCAAAGCTGAATTCAGCGTCGTGGAGTTCTGATCTAGCACTTTTTTCGGTCGGCGGCTCAGGCAGGCATGCAGGCGCATGCTCCGGCGGCTCCCGTGCAACGCCGCGCAAGCACGTCGTCGCGTCTTTGCTATACTCTGGCCGCACCGGCACTTGCCAGCGCTCCGCGCCTCGCGCATTCATCCCCCTCCCCGTAGTTCAATGGATAGAACAAGCGCCTCCTAAGCGCTAGATACAGGTTCGATTCCTGTCGGGGGGACCAGCAAGCGGCCGGAAATCCCTACCCAACAACGATCCCCAGCCAATTTGGCGTAATTTCGGGCGTAGCGGCGTTCAGTCTTTGTTCTGTTGCCCGTGCGGCATGTCAGTACGCCTTCGGCTCTTCCGACCGCGCACCCCGTTACAGGCGCAGGTCTTGGTGCCCACTCAGCTACGCGCACCTCGTCGCCAGCGTTTCGGCGCGTCATCGTGCATTGCAATGGCCATGCGGCAGCACTCGAGCGGGCGGAAGACGGCGATTGGATTTCTGTGATCACTGTTTTTTGAGGGATACCACCATGTATCACTACACGGAAAGCGGGCTGCGTAACGTGTGGCTCGAAAACGGCGTCACCCAGCGCAAGACGGCGTACGGCGTGTCGACGTCTATTCAGGACGTCGACGGCCTGCACAAGGTGATCGGCCGCGCGCTCGCGCACAAGGGCCATCTCACCGGCGCCGAATTCAGGTTCCTGCGCAAGGAGCTCGACCTTTCACAGCACCGTCTGGCGGATCTGATCGGCACGACGGAGCAGACGGCCGCGCTATGGGAGAAGCACGGCAAGATTCGGCGCCGGCTAGTTGGCGATGGCCGCAGCATAGTTTCTACTTCTGCCTCGCATAAAAAGCGGGGGAATTACCGGGCAACCCAAGTGGCTCCAGCCACTCGGAAAAGTCAGCCAACGGCGAAATCCTCTCCGTCAATGCTTCTCCGATTGCGCCGCCACCCAGTCCATGGCGGCAAACAGCAACCCCGAGCCGACGAACGTCAAATGCAGGATCACGAGCCACCGGATACGTACCTCGTCGAGCACGCTGCCCGACTCGGTCAGCGTCATAAATGCGCGCAGTAGCGAAATGGCCGAGATCGCCACGATCGAGCCGATCAGCTTCATCTTCAAGCCCGAAAAATCGAGTGTGCCCATCCAGCTCGGCCGATCCTCGCTAAGCCCCGTATCGATTTTCGAAACGAAATTCTCGTAGCCCGAGAACATCACGATGACGACGAGGTTGCCCGCCAGCGACAAATCGATCAACGTCAGCACGCCGAGGATGATGTCCTCGGGGCTTGCCTGCAAAAGATTCGGAACGAGATGCGCAAGATCGCCGATAAACGCGACGAGCAACATGATCAGCGATACCACGAGGCCGACATAAAAAGGGGCAAGCAGCCACCGCGAATTGAATAACAGACTTTCGAGAATTTTTTCCAATGCGTTGCGTTGGTGCATAGAGCGCTCAAAGTTCGATCGATTTATTGCTATTCGCGAGCGCGGCTGTGCCGATTCGGGCAGCCGCGCTCGCAAGAATCCGCCGCATCCGCCACGAGGACGAATTCGGCAGGCAATGCGCATTGTAACGGTGGTGCGTATCGGTTCGATGACTCGGCACGCCGCCCCGCAGCGGGCGCGCCAACGGGTCAGGCCAGCCACTCGAAGTCGAGTGCCAGCGCCAAGATCACCGGCAAGGCATTGCCGGCAGCGGCGGCCGCCTCAATGCCGGCGATGCGTCCGGCCCACCCGGTGGTGGGCACCGAGCCAACGCCGCAGGTCGCTCAAAGGATGGTCGGTGTGATAACGCGTGGCCAGCGCCATGGCAATGCCGACGAAAACCGCCAGCATCAGCATCAAGCCGATCGAGGACTCGGGCATGATCGCCTCCTCAACGTCGCGATAACCGCATTGTAGGCCTGTCACGGGCCGTGGCAAGTTCGGTAGCTCGCAGTCCTCTCAGCGTAGTCCTCCATGGCCATGGCCGGCCGAGGCATCCACGTTGCCTGCCGGTTGCACGCCCGGTCAAAGCCGCATTCGTAATAGGAGAGCGATCCTGCCGGCCGATGACGTTTCCACGCGTCCCGCCGCAAACTCATGCAAGGCGCCACCGCTAAGCCAGCCCTAGGCCTCGCCGAATGCACGTACGTCACATATGTCCATACCCCGTATCGCTGCGTACCTTGCCGCGGAATACCCAATACGACCAGCAGACGTAGAGCATCAGCACGGGCAGCAAGAACGCCGTGCCAATCATCAGAAACTCATGCGACATGGGCGCGGCCGCGGCGTCGTGCCACGTAATCGAGGGCGGCACGACGTAGGGCCACAGGCTGATGACGAGCCCGGAGAACGAAAGGAAAAAAAGCCCGATGGAACAGAGAAACGGCAGGGCATCGCGCCGCGCGCGCAAGGCCCGGACGAGCAGCACGGCGAGCACGACCGTGAGCAACGGCACCGGCGAGAAGAACAACAGGTTGGGCCATGAGAACCAGCGCGCGGCGATACGGGCGTCGCTCAGCGGTGTCCATATGCTCACGACGACGATGAACACGGACACGCCGATGATGGCGCGGCTCGCCACACGGCGCGCCCACTCCTGGAGCTCGCCGCCGGTCTTCAGCACGAGCCACGTTGCACCGAGCAGCACATAGCCCGCAATGAGTCCGACGCCAATAACGAGCGGAAACGGTGCAACCCAGTCCCAGCTCGTGCCCGCATACTCTCGGTTGAGTACGGGAAACCCATGCACGAACATGCCCGCCACGACGCCCTGTGCAAAAGTCGCCACGAGCGAGCCATAGGCGAACGCCCCGTTCCACGCATGCTTATGCGAGCCAGGGATGTCGCGAAATTCGAAGGCAACGCCGCGAAAGAGCAGCCCGAGCAGCATGGCGCTCACCGGAAAATAGACGGCCGGAACGATGATCGCAAAAGCCACCGGAAACGCCGCGAGCAACGCCGTGCCGCCAAGCACCAACCACGTCTCGTTGAAATCCCACACGGGCGCGACCGACCCGATCATGAGGTCGCGATCCGCCTCGTTGCGGCGCAGGAGCAGCAGCATTCCAACGCCGAGATCGAAGCCATCGAGCAGCACGTACATCAGCACCCCCAGCGCGAGGATACCGGCCCATAGCGGAACGAGATCGAGTTGCTGCATGGCAGTGCTCTCCGTTTCGATTTCGGCCATGTCGCCCGTTTCGGCGCTCTCGGCCTCCTTGCAACACGCGTCTGGGCTAGGTGTCGCGCCGCATGTCGGCGTCCACCGACAACGGCTGCACCGCCGGCTTGTCCGAGACTGCCGAAAGCGGCCGAGCCGCACGGCCGCGCTGTCCGCTACCTTCACCGTCGGTACCGTCCGCGGGAGCCTCGCCCGGTCCGATATGAACGAGCCGCCGCAACAGAATGAGCCCAGACCCGAAGATCACGATGTAGCAGATCACATAAGCCGCGAGCGATAGCGCCACGTTCGCGGTCGTGAGCGAAGGCGTGACCGAGTCGGCGGTACGCATGAGCCCGTAGACAGTCCACGGCTGGCGGCCCGCTTCCGTCGTCGTCCATCCTGCGAGCACGGCGATGAACCCCACGGGCATGGCAAGCCGGCACGTGGCGAGCCAGCCGCGTCGTGTGTAGAGGCGGCGCCCGCGCCACAATGTGAGTCCGCGCGCCACAATGCCGAGCATGATGACGGCAATGAGCACCATGAGATGGAACGCGAAGAAGACGATGGGCACCACCGGGCGATCTTCGCGCGGCCAGTCCTTGAGGCCATGAACGAGGCCGTTCGGGTCGTGTGTGAGGTAGATGCTGCCAAGCTTCGGAATGGCCACTTCCAAGTGGTTCATTTCCTCCTTGTCATCGGGAATCGCAAAGAGCGTGGCGCGCACGCCGCGCCCCGTTTCCCACAGCCCTTCCATCGCCGCCAGCTTGACGGGCTGGTACTTCAGCGTATTGAGACCGTGCGCGTCGCCCAGCACGATCTGCACGGGCACCATGACCGCGAGAAAAAAGAGCGCCATCTTCACCATGACGCGGCTTTCCTCCTGTGCGCGCCCCTTCAACAAATAGTGCGCGCCGACGCCGAGCACGACGAATGCGGTCGTCACGACAAACGCGGTGACGGTATGGGCAAGCCGGAACGGAAACGACGGATTGAAGATCACATCGAGCATGCTGCGCGGATAGAACCGCCCATCGATGAGGGTGTAGCCCGACGGCGTCTGCATCCAGCTGTTCACCGCGAGAATCCAGAACGACGAAAGCAACGTGCCGAGCGCGACGAAAATCGCGGACATGGCATGCGCCCAGCGCGGCACGCGTTTTCTGCCGAACAGCAGCACGCCGAGAAACGCCGACTCCAGAAAGAACGCGACGAGCACCTCGTACGCCATGAGCGAGCCGATCGTATTGGCCGTGGCCGCGACGAAGCGGCTCCAGTTGGTGCCGAACTGAAACGGCATGACGATGCCCGATACCACGCCCATGCCGAACGATACGGCGAAGATGCGCAGCCAGAACGCCGAAAGCCGACGGTAAACATCACGTCCCGTCGCCCACCAAAGTACTTCGAGCGTCGCGATGTAACACGATAGCCCCACGGTGAACGCCGGCAGCAGGATGTGCAGCGCGATCACCCACGCGAACTGGACGCGCGAGAGCAACAGGGCCGTGACTTGCATGGACGTTCCAGATTTCGATAGCCGACGACGGCCTCGCCGCGCAAGCGCGGTGCCTGGACCGTTTGCCGTCCACCGGCGATCGGATCGATCCGGGGCCAACGGCGGACCTCGCGCCCCGCTCGCGAGCAGACCCGGGGCGATGCAAAACTGCCGCGGCGGCTTGCAAAAAATGTTGTGGCCCCGTCGCTCGACGGTGTCTTGCCTCTACGATGATCGCTCCATATCGCGCAAAAGGCGCCGCATGCCCATGCGACGCCTGCGCAGCGCTAGCGGTACCGGCGGCGGCTACGCCCTTCCCTCACCGCCAACTCACCGAGATCCCGCGATGGGCGGACTGCGCCGCGAACTCCGAGATCATATGCCGCACATCGGGGTCGACGAAGTCGGCACGGCTCGTATCGACGATGAGCGTCGCGCGGTCGGGAATCTGCGCGAGATGCTGCTTGAGCTTCACGCGAATGAAACACGATACGTCCTTGCGGAACAGCAGCAGAAACTCGTTGCCGTGCCGCGCAATCGAAAACGGGTTGCGCAGATTCGGATGCAGCGCGAGCACGATGCTGCACGCGATACCGAGGCCGATGCCGATCAGCAGATCCGTCGCCAGCACCCCGCCGATCGTCGCGAGAAACGGCACGAGTGCATTTACGCCGCGCTTGGCGACATCGACGAAGAGCGCGGGCTTCGCAAGCTTGTAGCCGGTGGCGATCAGGATCGCCGCGAGCGATGCAAGCGGAATCTGGTTGAGGATGTCGCTCAACACGAAAACACTCGCGAGCAGCAACAACCCGTGCACGAAAGCCGACATGCGCGAGCGCGCCCCCGCATGCAGATTCGCCGAACTGCGCACGATCACCGATGTGATCGGCAAGCCGCCGAGCAAGCCGGCCAGCATGTTGCCGACGCCTTGCGCTTTGAGCTCGCGGTCCGGCGAGGCGGCGCGCTTTTGCGGATCCATCTGTTCGATGGCCTCGAGACACAACAGCGTCTCCAGACTGGCGACGATCGCGATCGTGGCCGCGAGCCGCCAGACATCCAAGCTGGCGAGCCGCGTCAGATCGGGCGCGGCCAGCGCACTGGTCAGCGCGGCCATCGAATCGAGCGGCGCAAGGTTCACGCGATACGAAGCGGGCAACGCGAGTGCCGGCGCGAAGGCATCGATGCCGAGTGTGACGGCAACGCCGAATGCCACCACGACGAGCGGCGCAGGCACGAGCCCGATCAACGGCAAACGCCGCATGAACCGGCTTTCCCAACCGAAGAGAATCGCAAGCGATATCGCCGCGAGCGCACAGGCCACGACCGATGTCGTGCCGAACGGCGTCTCGAGAAAACCAGCCGCATAGCTGGCGTTGGCCCCGCTGGCAGCGCCGCCCGTTGCAAGCCCCAGCGCGACGGGCGTTTGCTTGACGATCAACAATAGACCGATTGCCGCCAGCATGCCCTTGATGACCGGCGACGGCACGTAGGCCGCGAACCGCCCGGCCTTCAGGACACCGAAGCAAAACTGCATGGCGCCGCCCACCAGCAGAGCGCTCAGGAACGCAGGGAATCCCCCGACGTTCGCGATACCGTCTACGACGATCATGATGAGCCCGGCCGCCGGTCCGCTCACGCTCAGTTGCGAGCCGCTCAGGAGCGAGATGACAAGCCCGCCGATGATGCCGGCCAACAGCCCGGCGAACGGCTCGACGCCGGACGCCTGCGCGATCCCGAGGCATAGCGGCAGCGCGACCAGAAAAACGACCGTTCCCGAAAAACAATCCCGCGGCAGCGTAGCCGCCAGTTTGGCATTCGTCATGGTATTGGGTTGCGAGAGAATGAAGCGCGCGCCCGACCGGTACGAGGCCGACGCGCGCTATGGGGTTCGTTCGATGGAGTCGATGTGCCCCGACGAAAACTGCCGTGCGCCGAATGTCAGCCGCCGTTGGCGACGCGAATCGGCGAAGGTTCGCGCCGGCCGGGCAGATGCGAAAGGTCGGAGCCGTACGACGGCTCGGCCGCCTCGGCATGCTCGAACGGCAACGCTCGAATGAGCCCATCGCGGATATCGAAGATCCATGCATGGACTTGCGGGCGAGGCACGGCATCGTGAACGACGGGCGACGCGCGCAGCACACGCGCCTGTTCGAGCACGTTCAGCTCGGCGAGGCGGTTCGTACGCTCATCAGGATCGGCGATCGCATCGAGCTCGTCGCGGTGACGCCGCGCAAGCCACCGCAACGGGCGAATGCGCTGCTCGACGTGCGGCACCCCGTCGTTCGGCGCTCCCAGCGCCGCCCGCACGCCGCCGCAGCCATAGTGGCCGCAGATCACGATGTCCTTCACTTTCAGCACGCAGACCGCGTACTCGAGCACGCTCATGGTGTTGTCGTCATGCGGCACGAACAGATTGGCGATATTCCGGTGCACGAACAGCTCGCCGGGCCGCGCGCCCGTCACGATTTCCGCCGGCACGCGGCTGTCGGCACAGCCGATCCACAGCACCTTCGGATCCTGACCTTGCCTCAGTCGTTCGAAAAGGCGCGGATCGCCATCGCACGCCTCGCGGGCCCATGCTGCATTCTGCAAAATCATTTGTTTCGTAAAATTCATTGCTTTTCCCTCCTAAGCCGGAATGGAGAACATCAATGAGCGCGGATGACGCGACGTTCACGAGTTGGAATTCTGGCCAATAGGTGCATCGCAAACATGACGGCAAGATGATTTTGTCGTCATGTTCGTCGGTAGTGCCGAAAATACCGATCGATATCGATTCGTTTTTTCTATTACCGGGCTGCCCGCGTGGACGCGGAGCGCACCGAAATCGATTTGAGCGGAACTTATCGAGATACGATCCGGTCAACAATCGTTTCGATTACCGGCCGCGCATATTCTTTGCATCGTATGCACGTTCGCCCTTTTTCATCGCCCCATTCGTTCAACGGCGCAACCCAATACCGAAATGAAGATCCTGATTGTGGAAGACGAGCCCAAAACCCGGACTTATCTGAAACAAGGGCTCGTCGAAGCGGGCTTTGTCTGCGACATCGCCGCGGACGGCGTCACCGGACTGCATCAGTTGCAGACAGAGGCGTACGATCTCGCCATCCTCGATGTAATGCTGCCTGGCAAGAGCGGCTGGTCGATCGTCGAGGAACTGCGCAAGACGCATCGCACGCCGGTACTCTTTCTGACCGCACGCGATGACGTCGACGATCGCGTCAAAGGGCTCGAACTCGGCGGGGACGACTATCTCGTCAAGCCATTCGATTTCGTCGAGTTGCTCGCGCGCGTGCGCTCGCTCTTGCGCCGCGGGCAAACGCTCGATGCGTCGGTGCTGCGTGTGGGCGATCTCGAACTCGATCTCATGCGCCGCAAGGCGAAACGGCAAGGGCGTACGATCTTGCTCACGGCCAAGGAGTTTGCGCTGCTATGGCTGCTCATGCGCCGCGAAGGCGAGATCCTGACGCGCTCGCTGATCGCCTCGCAGGTGTGGGACATCAACTTCGAAAGCGATACGAATATCGTCGACGCGGCGATCCGCCGCGTGCGCGCGAAAGTCGACGATCCGTATGAGCCGAAGCTTATCCATACGGTGCGCGGCATGGGCTACGTGCTCGAACAACGCGACGACTCCCTTGTATGATCGGAAATCTCGTGCTGAAAACGATGCGCGGGCGGCTCGCGGTGCTGTTCGCGCTGTCGACTTCGATCATCCTCGCCGTGAGCGGCGCACTGCTCTACGAAACGCTGGACCGATCGATTGCGCAATCGCTGCGGCACGAGATGGAGGCGACGCTCGATGCGGCCATTTCGCGGCTCGGCACCGTGGAGACGATCGAGGAACTCCGTGACGAGCGTCCTGCTTCGTCTCTGCTGCTGCAAGGCCATGAGGACGTCGACCTGGCGGTCTTCGACGAATACGGCAACACGCTCGTCAGCAGCCCGAACTTCGTGCCGAGTCCGAACGTTTTGGCAAGCGCGTTGAGTGCATTGAGCACCACGCCGGTCGCCGTGCAACACGAGCAGCGGCCGTTGCGCTATCTCGTCGCGCGAGCCGGGATTGCCGAAAAAGACGTCCCGGTGCGCGTGGTCGTGCAGCGCAACTATCGCGGTGCTCAGGCCTTCTTGCACATCTGCGCACTGAGTGTCGTGCTGGGCGTGCTCGTCGGTACGGTGCTCGCCGCCCTCGTCGCTTACCGGATCGCCGTATTCGCGCTGAAACCGCTGAGCCAACTCGCCGCGCGCGCCGACGAGATTTCCGGCAACCGCCTCGCCCACCCGCTGCCCGATACGGGCATGGCCGACGAGCTGCGCGAGCTCACGCATGCGTTCAACCGCATGCTGCAGCGGCTCGACGAGTCATTCACGAGGCTGACGCAGTTCTCCTCCGATCTCGCGCACGACATCCGCACACCGCTCACGAACCTGCTGGCGCAGGCGCAAGTCGGGCTCTCGCAGCCTCGTTCCAACGAGCAATACCGCGCGATCATCGAATCGAGCGTGGAGGAATTCCAGCGCCTCTCGCGCATGGTCGACGACATGCTCTTTCTCGCCCGCGCCGACGCGCGGCAACGGCGCACACATTTCCAGCGCGTCGACGGGCAACGCGAAGCGCTGCGCGTCGCGCGCTACTACGAATCGATCGCCGAGGACCGCGACATCGCTATCACCGTCGATGGCCACTGCACGTTCGACGGCGATCCGCTGCTCGTGCAACGCGCGCTCGGCAATCTGCTGTCGAATGCATTCGCCCATGCGCCTCAGGGCTCGACAGTGTCGATCGAATGCCGGGAGTTCGATGCCGTGGCTTCCGTGTCCGTCACCGATACCGGACCCGGCATTGCGCCGGCACATATCGAACGGATCTTCGATCGCTTCTACCGGCTCGACCCCGCGCGCCAGAATTCGGCGGCGGGCGCCGGGCTCGGCCTGGCGATCGTCAAGTCGATCATGGACGAGCACAGCGGCGAGTGCCGCGTCGACAGCGTGCCCGACGTCCGAACGACGTTTTCGCTGCGCTTTGCTCGCAGCGTGCATGCTTAAGCCACGCGCGCCCCACGACCAGTAGCGCGCCTATACTGCTATCCATGCCGGCGCTCCCCCGCGCCTCGCGCGCGGACCCGGTGCTAAACTCGGCTCGCTCGCCGCTTCGCGGCCTCGACGTTGAAGTGTCAAAAAATGGAGGCATTCGATGGCTGACTTCAGACTGTGGTCCGACGACTTCCCGATCAACGGCTTCATGCCGAAGGATCAGGAATGCGACGACAAAATGTTCGGCGTCGACGGCAATGGCGCGAACGCATCGCCCGCGCTCCAATGGGAAGCCGTCCCCGAAGACGCGCAAAGCCTCGCGCTGACCGTGTACGACCCGGACGCGCCGACGGGCAGCGGCTTTTGGCACTGGGTCGTCGTCAACATTCCGCCCGATACACGCTCGCTGCCCCGCAATGCCGGCAAGGCCGATGGCTCGCTGCTTCCGCCCGGCGCGGTGCAGGTGCGCAACGACTACGGCACGCAGGGCTTCGGCGGCGCGGCGCCACCGCGCGGAGACAAACCGCATCGCTACATCTTCCGTCTTCACGCGCTCAAGGTACCGCATCTGCCGGTCACCGCCGAGACGACGAACGCCGTCGCGCGCTTCATGACACACATGAATGAAATCGACTCGACGATCTACACGGGCCTTTACGAGCTGAAATGAAACGCGGATGCTGACAGACCAAGGCCTTCCCGTTCCCGAACGCTATTGGGCCGTCGCGGTCATTGCGCTTGGCCTGACGCTAGCGGTGCTCGACAGCGCCATCGCCAACGTCGCGTTGCCGACCATCGCGCGCGACACGCACGCGAGTGCCGCGGCGTCCATCTGGGTCGTCAACGCGTACCAGCTGTCAATCACGATCTCGCTGCTGCCGCTCGCCTCGCTCGGCGATCGCATCGGCTATCGGCGGGTCTATACGGCGGGGCTCGCGCTTTTCACATTGGCGTCGCTCGGCTGCGCGCTGTCCGGCTCGCTGCCCGTGCTCGCCGCGATGCGCGTCGTGCAAGGCTTCGGCGCAGCCGGCTTGATGAGCGTCAACACCGCGCTCGTGCGCGCAATCTATCCGCCCGCGCATCTCGGGCGCGGCGTCGCATTGAACGCGATGGTGGTGGCGCTCGCCTCGGCAGTGGGACCGACGGTGGCGTCCGGGATCCTTGCCGTCGCGTCGTGGCCATGGCTGTTTGCGATCAACGTGCCCATCGGTATCGTCACGATCGTCGGCGCGTTCAAGGCGCTGCCCAACACCCCCGGGCACAACGCGCCCTACGACTACCTGAGCGCGGTCATGAACGCGTTCGTGTTCGGCCTCATGGTCTTCACGATCGACGGCGTGGGTCACGGCGAATCGTGGCCTTATGTGACGCTGCAGGTGTTGGCGGTGATAGCCGTCGGCTACTTCTTCGTGAAGCGGCAACTGCGGCAGAGCGCACCGCTTTTGCCGGTCGACTTATTGAGGATTCCTGTCTTTGCGCTTTCGGTCGGCACATCGATCTGTTCGTTTTGCGCTCAGATGCTGGCATTCGTCTCGCTGCCGTTTCTCTTTCAAGCGACGTTCGGATTCACGCAGGTTCAAACCGGCCTGCTCATCACGCCGTGGCCCTTGGCGATCGTCTTCGCCGCCCCGCTTTCTGGCGTGCTTTCGGATCGCTACTCGGCCGGTATCCTCGGCGGCATCGGCCTCGCGATTCTCGCCACCGGCCTCGTGCTGCTCGCCACGCTCGGCCCGCATCCCGGCGGCGCCGACATCGCCTGGCGCATGGCCGTTTGCGGCGCGGGCTTCGGCCTCTTCCAGGCGCCGAACAACCGCCAGTTGCTGTCGGCGGCACCGCGCGAGCGCAGTGGGGGCGCGAGCGGCATGCTGGGCACCGCCCGGCTCACGGGACAAACGCTCGGCGCCGCGCTCGTTGCCCTGATATTCGGTGTCGCGCCGACGAGCGGTCCGGTGATTTGCCTTCGGCTCGGAGCGGGTTTCGCGGCAGTCGCCGCATGCGTGAGTCTTCTCCGATTGAGGCAAACGCAGCGCGCGACCGCCTGACGCACGTTTCGTCGGTACCAGTGCTCGCCGTCGGTTGCGGCCTGGCAAGCTGCATGCGCCAGCGCACACTCGATCGCGCGTGAGCCGAGGAGTGCGGCGCGTTTTTTGCACACTACCTGTAAAAGCTGCTATCTCGATACGGCGCCCGACATGGCGTGAGCCCCCCGCCTGCCGGGTGCCACATGGTATGAGCGTTGCTTTAGTTCCTGGGACCTCTTCAAACGGACCCAGACTATGCCACCGACTCTCGAACTTCGCAGCAAACAACACGTCGCGTTGACGCCGCGCCTGCAGCAATCGGTGCGGTTGCTGCAGTTGTCGTCGCTGGAGTTTCAGCACGAGCTGCGTGAAGCGCTGGACAGCAATCCGTTTCTCGAATACGACGAACCTGTTCCCGACGGGGAGACCGAGTCCGATCGCGTCAAAGAGGTCCACGGCGTCGGACAGGACGCCGCGGAAACCGTTGCGCCCACAACCACTGAAGCCACCGAGGGGCTCGACAGCCTCGCCGCCGCCGATGCATCGGCGGCCGCCGCCAGCGAGGAGGCCAGCGGCGATTTCTCGCAGGACTGGTCACTGCGCTCCGCATCGCGCCATAACGGCGACGGCGACGACGTGGACCCGGGCGCATGGGCGCATGCCCAGCCGACGATGCATGAACACCTGCACGATCTGCTGAGCCTTTATCCGCTCAACGAGCGCGATCGTGCCGCGGCGCAAGTCGTCATCGAAGCGCTCGACGACGATGGCTACCTGCGCGATTCGCTCAGCGATCTCGCCGCCGCGTTCGAAGCCGACCCTCCGTTGGCCGAAGAAGAGCTGCGGGTGGCGCTGCGGCTCGTGCAAACGCTCGATCGGCCCGGTGTGGGCGCGCGTTCGCTCGCCGAATGCCTGCAGTTGCAACTCGATGCGATGCCGCCTGAAACGCCGGGGCGCGATCTCGCGCACGAAATCGCCGCAAGCCATCTCGAGCGGCTCGCGCGCCGCGAACATGCCGAGCTTCAGAAACAGCTCGGCTGCTCAGCCGAGGAGTTGCGCGTCGCCTGCGCGCTCGTGCGGCGGCTCGATCCCAAGCCGGGCGAGTATTACGCGCGCACCGACGACAACTACGTCATTCCCGACGTGATCGTCCGGCGAGTGAAGAACCGCTGGGTCGCGACGATCAACCCCGCAGTCCTGCCCCGCGCGCGGATCCATCGCGTCTATGCGGAACTCTTCGCTCAATCCGCCGGCGGCAGCGGCTCGCCGCTCGCTCAGCAACTGCAGGAAGCTCGTTGGCTGCTGCGCAACGCCGAACAGCGTTTCACGACCATTCAGCGCGTCGCGCAATGCATCGTGTCGTATCAGAAGGCGTTCTTCGATTACGGCGAAATCGCGCTGAAGCCGCTCGTACTGAGCAAGCTCGCGGAGGAGCTCGGCCTGCACGAGTCGACCGTCTCACGCGCATCGAGCAACAAGTACATGGCCACGCCGCGCGGCATCTTCGAATTCAGACATTTCTTTCCGCGCGAACTCGCGACCGAAACCGGTGGGCGTTGCTCAGCCGCGGCCGTGCGCGCCCTCATCAAAGAGATGATCGAGCAAGAGGACCCGCGCAATCCGCTCTCGGACGTGGCGCTTGCGAAGATGCTGACGCAAGAAGGCATGCTCGTCGCGCGACGCACCGTCGCAAAATACCGCAATTTGCTCAAACTGCCGCCCGCGCAATTGCGGCGTCAAGGATAGCAGCCGATAACGGGCGCACAGCATAAAACGAAGGGCCGCTCTCGAAGAGCGGCCCTTTATTATCGATTGCGTTCTGGAGATGGAGATACCGTCAATCGCTTCAGGACCGATGCAGCTCACGCGCCGGCCGGTTCACGGGATAGCGAAACGGAATCGGCACGTCGAGGCTCTTGTCGGCCAGTTCGACGGCTCGACGCGTGACCGACGCGGCCGCAGCGACGTGCCGCAGGTCGTCGAGGAACGCGTCGCGCCAGGTCGATAGATCGTTGGCACGCAAGCGCGCCATCATGTCGGCGTGGCGCGCCTTGCGCTCGTTAAGCGGCATCGACAACGCGCAGGCCAGCGCGTCGGCCATTTGAGAAAGATCGAACGGGTTGACGACGAGTGCGCCGGGCAGTTGTTCCGCGGCGCCCGCGAACTGAGACAGTACGAGCACCCCCGGATCGGCCGGATCTTGCGACGCGACATACTCTTTCGCCACGAGATTCATTCCGTCGCGCAGCGGTGTGACGTAGCCCACTTGAGACAATCTGAAAAGCGCCATCAGCACGTTGCGCTCGTATTTGCGATTCAGATACTGGATGGGCGTCCAGTCGAGCTGAGCGAAACGTCCGTTGATGCGCCCCGCCTCGCCTTCGAGCGTTTGGCGGATACGCTGATAGGTCTGGACGTCAGAACGCGTCGGCGGCGCGATTTGCACGAGCGAGACCTTTCCTTGCCAGTGCGGCACGTCGGCCAAAAGCCGTTCGAATGCCTGAAAGCGCTCGACGAGGCCTTTCGAGTAATCGAGCCGATCCACGCTCATGATGAGCTTGCGCCCGCCTGCCGCCTCTCGCAGTTCGGCGACGGATTTGCGATCGCTGAACTGTTCGGCGGCCTTCGCCACCGCATCCGGATAGATACCGATCGGGTAGGCACCCACTTTCAGCAACCGTCCGAACGCATGCACCATGCCCTCTGAGCTGACTGAACCGAATCCCCCGCGTTCGATGTAGTCGATGAACGCTTGACTGTCGGTCTGCGTCTGGAATCCGAGTACGTCGTAACTGCACATCGCGTGGACGAGCTCGGCATGCGGCGGGACGGCTCGCAGCATCTCTGGCACCGGAAACGGAATATGCAGGAAGAAGCCGATCGGATTCGTTACACCGAGATCGCGCAGCGCGCGCCCGAACGGCAACAGGTGATAGTCATGCACCCATATGATGTCATCGGGCCGGAGCAGTGCCTTCAATTGCGTTGCAAGCGCGATGTTGACGCGCAGATAGCCGGCGTATTCCTGGCGGTCGTAGCGCGAGAGATCGGTACGATAGTGAAACGTCGGCCACAGCGTCGCATTCGAAAACCCTCGGTAGTACTGATCGTAATCGCGGCGCGTCAAACCGACTGTCGCATAGGTGACGTTGCCTTGCTTCTCGATAGCGGGCCCATCGCTCTGCGTGACGATTTCGCCGCTCCATCCAAACCATAGGCCACCCGTCTCCTTCAACGCATCGAGGACGCCGATTGCAAGCCCTCCGGCGGCGGGACGTCCCTCTTGCGTCGGCGCAACACGATTCGATACCACGATAAGTCTGCTCATTGCGGCTCCACCTCGTCGAATTGGCGTTCTCGCGTGGCGACGACCATCGCCGCTCCGGTTTATCGAATGCAAGTCGCGTGCCGCTGCGATGCACCGCTTTCGAGCATGCGAGGGGCGAGCGCATCGCGTCCCCGAGCCGACGCGCTCGCGCGAATCGAATTACTTAGGCGTCCTCTACGATTATCGCGCCCGGAGCCGGGCGTTCAGGCGTCCTGTTCAGCCCCGAGGTCGCGCTGGTAATCGAGCCCCTCCGGGCGCGCGCCGCCCTGGTTGAATGCCCCGTCAGGCGGCGCATTCGGCGCGACGCGGTTCTGCGCGGACGGGTCGTGCGCAGGGGGCCCGGATGTCTGACCGGTGTTTTTGGCTTCGCGCTTGGAAGCGTGGCGCGGCGAACGCCGCAACGCTGGATGTCTCATGGGATACCTCTCGTCGAAGCGCGCCCGCGTGGGCGAAACGGGAATTTGCCTATGCCAACAGTCTAGGACGCGGCGCGCTGTTTCGCGCGGTAACAATTGCGCGAGATATGTAACCCATACAGGACGGTATTCGCCCGGGCTTTACGCACCTGCCTGCGGCGGCTCGGGCGGCGGATCGCCGATCGGCGGCACCGGTGGCCCCGGCGGCTCGCGCTCGGGCTCGGGATGCGGCCCGGGCGGATCCTTCGTGGGCGGCGGCCCAGGCGGGTCGGGTTCGGGCGTATGGAGCCGGATCGGCTCGCGCTTCGATTCGTGCATCGCGATCTCCTCGATTGGGCGTGAGTGATACGCAGCGATGCGTCGCACACATCGCCCCGCCACAGCTATCGAGCAATCGGTTTGCCCAGCCGCTCGTAATCGACGCGAGGTCTCAGGGGCCCGCTGCCGGCTCGCCTGTTTCTCCCGCCGGATCGGGGTCGCCCGCCGCTTCTCCCGCCGTGGATTTGCCGCCTTCCTCGTTGTACTCGACGAGCCGGTTGTAGAGGGTCTTGAGGCTGATGCCGAGAATCTCGGCGGCACGAGTCTTCACTCCGCCGCACTGATCGAGCGTGGCGAGAATGAGCTGACGATCGGCGACTGCGAGCGATGTCCCGAACGGGATGGTGACGGCTGTGCCTGTCGTAGGCTTGGATAGCGAAATCTGCAGCGGTACCGCAGCCGTCGTATCGGAATCGGCGCCGGACATGATATAGGCGCGCTGCACGTAGTTCTTGAGCTCACGGACATTGCCTGGCCATGGGTACGACAGCATCATGTCCTTGGCCGCGGGCGGGAATTGCTTGTGCGTGCCGTGTTGTTCGTTGTGCTCATCGAGAAACGCCTGCGCCAGCAGCCAGACGTCGTTGCCGCGCTCGCGCAGCGGCGGCAGGCTGATCGGAAAAACGTTGAGCCGGTGATAGAGATCGAGCCGCAGCTTGCCTTCGAGCACCGCCTCTTCCGGATCGCGATTCGTTGCAGCAATGACTCGCACGTCGGTTTCGATCTCTTTCGTCGTACCGACGCGCATGAACATGCCCGTCTCCAACACGCGCAGGAATTTGACCTGGAGCTCGGCCGGCATCTCCGTGATCTCGTCCAGAAAAATCGTTCCACCGTTGGCCCGTTCGAAATAGCCCTTGTGCTGGCGATCCGCACCGGTAAACGAGCCGCGCTCGTGTCCGAACATTTCCGATTCGATCAGGTTCGGCGAGATCGCACCGCAATTGACCGCTAAAAACGCATGCTTGCGCCGCAGGCTCAGCTCGTGAATAGTCTGCGCCGCCACCTCCTTACCCGTGCCCGACTCGCCCACCAGCAGCACCGACGCAGCTGTGGGCGCCACGCGCCCGATCTGGTCGTAGACAGACTGCATGGCCGGCGAGCTGCCGAGCATGAGGCCGAAACGGCCCATGCGTCGTAATTCGCCACGCAGGTTGCCGATTTGCGCTTTCAAATCGCCGGCGCGCGGCAGCCGGTCGAGCACCGCTTTCACGCGCTGCATGTTGATCGGCTTGACCAGATAGTCAGATGCGCCCATTTTGAGCGCCGACACCGCGGATTCGACCGTGGCATGCCCTGTGATCACGACGATTTCGACGCCCGAGCGCGGGTCGAGATCTTCGAACAGATCGACGCCGCTGCCGTCCGGCAGTTGCAGATCGGTGAACACGACGTCCGGCGTTTGCCGGACGAGCTGAATGCGCGCTTCGCGCAGATCGCCCGCCGTGGCGGTCGTCAGGCCGTCTTCGGCAATGATCGAGACCAGCGCTTCCCGGGTCTCGGGGTCGTCGTCAACTATCAGCACATGTGGCATCGGGTTCTGTCATCAATGAGTAGTGTCGAAATGGGACGGTATCCAATCAACCGAGCGAATTCCAAGCGCACAACAGCCCTGCCGCGCGGCGGCGCCGCCTATGACGGGGCTCTATCCTGCATACTCGGGCCGAACCGTGCAAGAACGGACGGCCGGCCGGCTTGTCGTGCAATACGGGTCAGCTATGCGGGAAGTGCCATGCGTCCGGTGTGCCGCCTACCTGGGCATGGCCGTTCGACATGGTGCCTGGCGACACGTGCGAACCCAACGTCGAGGGCGCTTCCTGGGTCGTGGACGCCAGTGCGCCGCCTTCCGCTTCCCAACGATTCAGTTCGCCGGCGAGCCGCGCCTGCGACGCGCGGTGTTTCTGCGCCCACCGCCATGCGAGCACGCCGCCTACCGCGACCAGCGCGCTAAAAATACCGATTCTGGGACGGGCCATCTGATTCCCCTTGCATTCGTTGCCGATATGAATGGTATAGACCGTTGCAAGTTTTTCCGCACGCGGATTTTCGATGCTGCGGACTTTCATTCGGATCGATCCGGCGGCCGCGAGTTCCCGCCGCGAGGCCATACCAAGAGCATGTTTCATGCCACTGGGTAAGCGGGGTTCGCTTGGCATCTTTGGCCGACGTAAGCAGGCCCCAACGTGGTTAAATACCGGTTCGACTACTCGGAAAAACGCGCGCGGCGATGCAAACGGCATTCGCTGGTGCGCTCCAAATCCCGAACTCATGGCGACGTCAAGCGACTTCGAGACTCCGGCGGAAGCTCCGGACAACGGCTCCGCCCAACGAAACGATTCCGGCCCCCAGCGTACACCCGAGGGGCTCGAGTTCTATGGCATGCTCTACGGCGCATCGCCCGCGATGCTCGAGCTTTTCGAGCAAATCGAGCGGGTGGCGGCGACCGATGCCACTGTGCTCATCGTCGGCGAATCCGGTACCGGCAAGGAATTGATCGCGCGGACGATCCACGATCGCAGCCGCCGGCACGATCAACCGTTCGTGGCCGTCAACTGCGGTGCGATTCCCGATAATCTGATCGAAGCCGAACTCTTCGGCCATGAGCGCGGCAGCTTCACCGGCGCCGTGCAAGGCCGTGCCGGTTACTTCGAGCACGCCAATGGCGGGACGCTCTTCCTCGACGAGGTGACCGAGATGATGCCCGTGCGCCAGGTCAAGTTGCTGCGCGCGCTGGAAACCGGCACGTTCTATCGCGTCGGTGGCACGGAACTGCTGCATAGCGACGTGCGTGTCATCGCGGCGACGAATCGCGACCCGGCGTTGGCGGTGAAGGAGAACGGCTTGCGCGAGGACTTGATGTACCGCCTCGCCGTGTTTCCGCTGCGTGCGCCGCCGCTGCGCGAGCGCGAAGGCGATCGCGAGTTGCTCGCTCAGCACTTTCTCGCCGAGCTCAATGCGCGGGAGGGCACGAACAAGGTCTTCAGCAAGCGGGCGAGGGAAACGTTGCGCACGTATTCTTGGCCGGGCAATGTGCGCGAGCTGAAGAACAGCATCTATCGGGCATTCATCCTGGCCGAGAAGACGGTGGAGATCGAGCACCCGCGCCTCGCGGCGCGCTCGAAAAAAGCCGTAACGCAAGGCGATGCGATGAGCATCTGGGTTGGCACGCCGCTCGCTGAAGCGCAGCGGCAGATCATTCTCGGGACGCTCAAGTACTGCGGCGGTGACAAGCGGCGCACGGCAAAAGCGCTTGGCGTGAGCCTGAAGACGCTTTACAACCGTCTGGGCGCGTATGAGGACGAAGATGAAGCGCCGTCGGCGGGCAGTGCTTGAGGCGCGCTCGCGGTGAGGCAGCGGCGCGGGCGTTTGCGCCTTCTAGGTCATCGATGTGGTCTCTCGTTGACTCGCTAGCGTGCTGAGTTAAGCCCCTCCAGCGCTGCGCCCAGCTGTGCCTTAGCGGGCGGTGGTATCGCTGCTTTTGCGCCGTCAATCAAGGTCTTTACGCTTCCGTCCCACTCGGGCAACGGGGCGGGCGGCAACGGCAGTACCTTGTCGAGGTTGGGAAGCTTCATGCGCCCGCCGTAGAATTCCAGCGCGTCGCCGAGCTTGCCGTAGCGCTCGGCACGGGCCTTGTCTATGTGGCCGACGATGTTGGTGCCATCGGCCAGATCCATCCCTCCAAACTCGACAGACAAGGTGTTTGCACAATTCGCGCTCCCTAGCTTTACTCCCTCATGGAATGCTTTCAATGCCCGAAGTTTGGATTCTTGTGTAGTGCCCTTATATGCGAATCCCAGATGATATGCAGCTTGTCCGTCCCCTTGTGCCAAGGCACATTGCAGCATCTGGATTGCAACTGGCATATTCCCCCAGAATCCCTGGCTGGGATCGTCGTATGTCGCGGCCAACTTGTCGCCTAGGAACGTCATAGCAGACGGGCTACCCATATCAGCGGCGCGCTGGAAGAAGGCATACGCGCTCGTGACATCCCCTCCTTTGACCAGCCCATTTTGATGGTATACGCCCATCATGTCGTACGCGTCCGGCACGCCCAGCTTCATCGCCTTCTCTACCCAGCGGATCGCCATTTCGGGATTATGTTCCGGGACGCCCGAATCGTTGCTCACGATGAGCGAGGCGAGATTGAGCATCGCCTTCCAATGATTGCGCTCAGCCGCTTGCGTGTAGAGCTGGTAGATCTTCGAGTAGTCGCGCTTGGCCGGGTAGATGTTCCGGTCGTCAAGCGCGAGCGCTTGCTGAAACCACAGCTCGGCCTGCGGATCGATCGGCGGCACATGCTGGTCCTGATAGACGCAAGTGAAGGTCTTGCGGTGCGGGTTGAACAACGGCAGTTTTTCGTAGCGAGGCGAATCGGAGATACTGGTGCTCAGTTTGCTGGCGAAAGCAGCAAAGGGGCTAGCTTGCGAGCCGGTAGCGAGCACAGCAAGGCTCACAACCAGAAATCGCAGAACGAGGCCGATCGACGTTGCGCGAAAGCAATGCGTGTCAGGCATATCCCTTATCCCCGGAAAATGGCACGGTCACCGATGCATGCATCGTGCGTGTGGGCCAATGGTCCTCGAAGGTAAGCGGGCGTTCACCCTGGCGCGGCGCCACAGCAACGTTGTGTATTACGACGTCCATCCAAATCAGGCAGGTAGTACACACTGCGCTGTGCGGCCAGTTCAGCGCAACGACATCTCGCTGTGGCGGCAAGGCGTACGACTCACCGAGATAGTTCCACTGCGCCTTATCGGCGGTGAGCCAGCCGAATGACGGCGGCTCGAATCGCTCACTCGCTACATAGCGCTCAAGAGCGTTGCGGCGAGCCGGCATCAGCTCGGTTTTGAACGCCGACGCTGGGCCGTATGGCGCAAGCCAGTAGCCATCGCGCGGCACAAGTGCATTGCCCGCGACCATCATCGCGCTCTGTTCGAGAGGCGCGACAGCATAGCCCTGTCGAATGAATTCGCGTCCCTCCAGCGCTGCGCCCTGCTGTGGCTTCAGCGGCGGTGGTGTTACGGCTTTCGCGCCGTCAATCAAGGTCTTTATGTTTCCGTCCCACTTGGGCAACGGGGCGGGCGGCAGAGGCAGCACCTTGTCCAGGTTGGGAAGCTTCAGGCGCCCGCCGTAGAATTCCAGGGCATCACCGAGCTTGCCGTAGCGCTCGGCACGGGCCTTATCGATGTGGCCGACGAGATTAGTGCCATTGGTAAGGCCAAGGCCATCGAACTCGGGAGCGATGCTGTTTGCACATTTCGCGCTTCCGAGTTTTACCCCTTCATGCAAAATCTTCAGCGCCTTCAGTTTGGCGTCCGCTGTCTTGGCGCGCGAATAGATAAGCGACAGCTCGTCTGCTGCATCCCCATAACCCAGGGCGAAAGCACAATCCAGCATCCGCGTCGCCATGGACAGATTGCCCCAGAACTCTCCATCTGGATCGTCATATGCACCGTCCATCTTTGTGCCCAGGAACGTCATGGCAGACGGGCTACCCATATCGGCCGCGCGCTGAAAGAAGGCGTAGGCGCTCGTGGCGTCCCCTCCTTTGACCAGCCCATTTTGATGGTAGACGCCCATCAGGTCGTATGCGTCCGGCACGCCCAGCTTCATCGCCTTCTCCACCCAGCGAATCGCCATCTCGGGGTTATGCTCCGGCAGTTCCGGACGGTCGCTGACGATCAGCGATGCGAGATTGAGCATCGCCTTCCAGTGATTGCGCTCGGCAGCCTGTGTGTAGAGCTGGTAGATCTTCGGGTAGTCACGCTTGTCCGGGTAGATATTCGGGTCGTCGAGCGCGAGCGCTTGCTGAAACCACAACTCGGCCTGCGGATCAATCGTCGGCAGATGCTGCGCCTGATAGGCGCACGTGAACGTCTTACGGTGCGGGTTGAACCGCGGCAGTTTTTCGTAGCGCGGCAAATCGGAGATATTGGTGCTCAGTTTGCTCATCAATGCGGTGAGTGGGCTGGCTTGCGATCCGGTAGAGAGCACCGCAAGGCTCGCTATCAAAATTCGCGGAACGAGCGCCATCAATGTTGCGTGAAGACCATTGTTGTCAGGCATAGTCGGTGTTTTATAAGGACTAAGGACGGCACGGTTACCGAGGCGTGCATCGTGGCCGTGGCACCGTGGTCCCCGAATGGCGGCGGTCACGAAATCGCGAGCACCCTAATGATTCCGCAGTCTCGCAAGCGTCTGCGGATCGGGCACACACCCAAGGCGGTCAATATCTGGTGGACATGGTGGCGGCGGAGTCGGCGCTGGCTGGCTCGAACGCTCTGCCTGCACCTGTAAATTCGCCCGTTGGGCCTCGAGTAGCGCCGAGGAGGACTCGCCCCGATTCTCCATCTCTCGCCCGATTCGCGTTCTGCGAGTCGCTTCCGTCGCGGCATGCCGATGGAACGGCTGATGCTCATGGGTTGGCGCCGATGACACCTTCTGCGCTCCGTTGCCTGCGTGATGCAGCAAAGCCATTACACCCCAGACCAAGATCGGAAGTCCGATGAACGACAGGACCGCGGCTCTCAACCAGACTCGCTTTCTTCGACGCCCGACAGGGGCTGCCTCCAATGCGAATGCAGCAGGTCGATTAGTCCTCTGTGGCATGGCGCCCCGCACCGCGTGTGGCGCGTCCGGTTCGCGAACGACGTCCGCATACCTTGGTTCGAGCACCCGTATCGAGCGAGCGCTTGCGGTCGTCGTCAATGGCGCCAGTCCCTTCGCCTTCGCGAACTGGCGTACACCTTCGAGGCTCCAGAGCCTTCGCAACGTTCCTGGCCGAACCGGTGTCGAGAGCAGGCCTTCCAGTGCCTCTATGCCCGCGATCGTCACTCGATGGTCCGACTCGGGCAAGTTCGATCCCATCGGCTTGCCGTAAGCAAGCAACACCACTGCATGCGCGTATCCGGGATCGGCGCCGATCATCGCTCGCAGCGCGTCTTTCAGATCCATGTGCGCCGAGTCGATTTTTGCGTATGCGTTCGATCGGCGCTCACCCGTAGCGACCGTACTCCAGTCGCGGCTGTTGATGTCGCCCTCGACCGCTTGCAAGTAGCCCTTGACCTCTATTACAAGCGTCGCTGTTTGCGTTGCGACGACCAGATCGATTTCATGGCGGCCATGAAGCAAGTTGACCAGGATGACGGCGTCCTCTCCCCGCCTCTCGAGAATCGAAAGAACGCGTTGAAGCACGAGTTGTTCGGCAGAGTCGGTGGGCCCGTAAGCCAGCCGGCTGAACGTTTCAACGGTCATAGTTCGGCATCTTTTGCGTCAATGGTTTGCTGCGGGGTGCGCTACAGTCATTCCATTCACTTCATACACTCCGCGTGCGCTTTGCTGAAACAGTCGCCCCCTGAAAGCTCAACGGCCCGGGGCGGAGATGCCACGGTTCTTGCACCATCAATCAAGGTTTTTACGTTTCCGTCCCACTTGGGCAACGGGGCGGGCGGCAGCGGCAGCACTTTGTCGAGGTTGGGCAGCCTCATGCGCCCGCCGTAGAATTCCAGTGCGTCGCCGAGCTTGCCGTAGCGCTCAGCCCGGGCCTTGTCGATGTGGCCCACGAGGTTGGTGCCATCTGTCAAACCCATCCCATCGAACTCCGTGGACAGCGAGTTTGCACATTCGGCACTTCCCAATTTCGCGCCTTCCTGAAAAGTCTGGAGTGCGTGCTGCTTTGCCTCCGGGGTATGCGGGCGCGCATAGATAAACCCCAGCTTGTACGCTGCCTGACCGTAGCCCTGCGCCATCGCGCATTGCAACATCTCGACAGCCACAGGAAGATTGCCCCAGAACTCGCCATGTGGATCATCGTAGGTACCAGCCAACTTGTTCGTTAGAAATGTCATTGCAGACGGGCTACCCATATCGGCAGCGCGCTGGAAGAAGGCATAGGCGCTCGTGGCATCCGCTCCTTTGACCAGCCCATTTTGATGGTAGACGCCCATCACGTCGTATGCGTCCGGAACGCCGAGCTTCATCGCCTTCTCTACCCAGCGGATCGCCATCTCGGGGTTATGCTCCGGCACTCCCGAATGGTCGCTCAAGATCAGCGAGGCGAGATTGAGCATCGCCTTCCAGTGATTGCGCTCAGCCGCCTGCGTGTAGAGCTGGTAAATCTTCGGGTAGTCTGGGGGTGACCCGTTTCCGTGGACGGTTAAGCAGTTGAATTTTGGTTCGGCTGATTTCCTCCATGTTGGGCGCTTGCGCGAGTTGTCCACGGTCGGTCGGCGGGTCGCCTATCACGACCACGAC
>NZ_JAAAYE010000044.1 GCF_013282575.1 Paraburkholderia sp. NMBU_R16 | reverse complement strand
CAACATGCGCCGAGCGTCAATCAACAAACGCTTGTCAGCGTCAATCAACATCGGCATCATCAACCTCGCCGCGACATTCTCATCTTGTTTGTCGCGCGTCTCTCATCCAGATTGTCGCGCCACAGGCACCCGCGCGTCGAGCCGCAAGCATTGCCTGTACCACTACGCCGTGTGCGGCACCGTCATCGGCGGCTACGACGACGTTTCCGTCGCGCGGCAAGCGACGCGCTACCGCTTGCGTCACCTGATCGAGCCGTACGGACTGCTGGTCGATGAAAATCCGATTCGTGCGCGTGACGCTGAGGGTCAACGGCTTGTCTTCGTCCACGCGTTCGGCCACGCCCTGGGGCAGATTCACACGCACCGCGTCGAGCCGCTGCATCGTAAGCGACGTCAGCATGAATGTCGCGAGCAGGAAGAACATTACGTCGATCATCGGAATGATTTCGATGCGGCCCCGCCGGGCGGGACGAGCACGCCGAAGCTTCATGATGCGGAGCCGTCCCGCGCGATGCGTAGGTCCGCCAGCCGCCCGTTCGCGAACGATTCGAGTTCGTCCATCAGGGCATCGATACGACGCGAGAAGAAGTTGAATGCAAACAACGCGACGAGGGCGATGACGATTCCGATCGCCGTCGCGATGAGCGCTTGCGCGACGCCGCCGGTGATGCCGGCCGGATTCAAGAGCCCCGTGCCGATCAGTTTGAACGACTGCATCATGCCGACGATCGTGCCGAGAAGTCCGACGAGGGGAGCCGCCGTTACGATCGTTTCGAGCAGCCACAGTCCGCGACCGATGTCGCGCTGGATTTGCACGGCCACGGCATCGATTCTCGTTTCGATCCGCCACAGCGGCGCGCCGCGCTCGTCGAAGAGCCGCGCCACGCGGTGGAATGCGTGTCGCGACGGCAATCGCTCGAGCGCTGCCGCAAAACGTTCCTGCGCCGCGACTTCACCGGCGTCGTTCCAGGCTTGCCCGATCGCATCGGCCAATTCCACCGGCACGCGAGCGCAGCGCCAGAAGACGTATGCGCGATCGAGCACGATTGCCAGCGCCGCAACGGCCAACACCGTCAGTGGATACACCGCCCAGCCGCCCAGCCGTAGGGTCTCGGCCAAGTTCGTCAATTCGCTCAAGCTGTTCTCCTTTTCACCGATGTGCGCCGAGCGTCAAAAGGTCTTCGTCAGGCCCGCGTAGATCGCGCGCTGCGGGCCGAACTGCGGCGCCTGCACGCCGATGCCCGAGCCGCTGCGCAACTGATAGACCCTATTGAACGCATTGACGAGCACGAGACGCGCCGAGAATTTGCCGATGTACGGCTCATTGAAGCGCTCGATCGCACCGAGATCGAGCTGTGCGTAAAACGGCTGTTTGTCCGTGTTCGCGAAACCGCTGCGCAAGCCGCTGCCGACGATGCCGTCGGCGCTCAGCGTCGTATTGCCGAACGTGTAAGCGCCGCCGAACGAGGCCGTCAAGCGCTGATCGTGGTCGAGAAACACCCAGTTGCCGGCGATATAACTGAGCTCGTCGGATTCGAAATTGAACTGCGCCGATTGGACATTCTTGCCCTGTGCGCGGCTGTAGGCGATGTTCAGATAGGCCGAGACGTTGTCCTTCTTGTAGCTCGTCGTGAGTTCGACGCCGTACACGCGGCCGTGCCGATAATTGAACGGCGTGAAGATCAGCGCGGTACCGAATTGACCCTCGTCGAGCAAGTCATGTGCGATCTTGTAGTACGCGTCGAGACCGACCGTCAGATTCTGCGTGAGCTTCTGCTCGAGACCGACGTCGAAATAATGAGCGCGCTCGGGTTTCACCGGATCGTTTTGCGTCCCGGCGCTCTGATTGGTCGTGCCGTTGAATAGGCCGATCGTCGATGGAGATACCAGTTCGAACGACGGCGGCGTGAAGTAGCGTGCGTAGCCGGCGTGCAGCGTCGTCGCGTTGGTAGGTTGATAGATCAGGCCGATGCGCGGGCTCAATTGGCTCGCGTCAACGTACTCGTTCAGTTTGTCGTAGCGCATGCCGTAGTTCAGCCTCAGCTTGTCGGTGAGCTTCCACTCGTCTTGCAGATAGGCGCTATACAGGTATCCGCTTTTGCTGCTCGAATCGTTGATGCCGAACGGTACATCCGAGGCCTGGTTGCCGTTCGCATCGACCGGAAAGACCGATACGCTGTGGTTGAAGTCCGCATGCTCCTGCTGGGCCATCACGCCCGCGCGCAAAGTGTGTTTCTCGTTGAGTCGATAGACGAAATCGGTCTGCAGGCCGTTCGTCTGATCGCTATGGAAGTCCGATGACGCCACGCCGTTGAACGATAAGTCGCCGATCGTATCGGGGTTGAATTGCGTGCGCGAATAGCGCGTCGATAGCGCGATCTGATAGTCGAGCTTGCCGCCGTTCGTGCCCTGCAACGCGATTACCGCGAAGTTGTTGAGTTCCGACTGCGTTTCGTTCAGGTTCCTGGAGTCGACCGACGAGACACCTTGCAGCGAGTATTGAATCGGCAGACCAGGCGTGTTCGGCAGTTGGAACCAGTTGGTCGACGTGCCGAACATCACGCTCACGCGCGTGAGCGGATTGACGATGTACGACATGTACCCGAAACCGTTGCTTCGTTGCGTGTGATCGTGGGGCGGACTGCCGCTTGCGGTCGGCGACTCGATGCCGAGGTTGTTCACACCGTGGGAGCCGGAAAAGTAGTAGCTGAGCGGTCCCTGCGAGCCGAAGACGTCGGCGCTTTCCTGGAGCGTCTGGTGGCTGCCGCCATAGACGTCGATCGATCCGCCTTGCCCGAGTTCGCCCGCCTTCGTTTTGATGTCGACGATACCCGCCGTTCGATAGCCGTACTCCGCGGGCAACGCGCCCGTCACCAGATTGAGCTGGCCGACGATGCGCGAATCGAACGACTGGCCGAAGCCGCTGATCGGCTCCGGAATGAGGATGCCGTTGATACGGTACTGCAGATCCGCGTGATCGCCGCGTACGTGAAGCTGCCCGTACGAATCGTTGGCGATACCGGGCATTTGCAGCAGGACCTGATTGAGTGGCGTGTTCTGGCCTTGCGGCATGACATCGATGTCAGACTGCGTCACGCGGTAGACGCTCGCGCCGATATCGGGCTGAAAGCCGTTGCGCGCGCGATCGAGGCGCTGCGCATCGATATTTACGTCGAGCGCGCTGCCCTGTTCGAGCGCGATATCGATTTCGCGCGGCTTGCCCGCTTCGATCGTTTCGATGCGCGTGTTGCTGCTGAAATTTTGCGCATCGATGATCAGCGCGTACGTACCGGACGTGAGGCGACCCACTTCGAACCGCCCGTCAGAGCCTGTTTGCGCGTGAGCAATCGTGTTGCCGCCGGCATCCTGAACGAGCACGTCGGCATGTTCCAGCGCGCGGCCGTGCCGGTCCGTGACGACGCCGCGCAAAGCCGGGGCATCCGGGACGGCGAGTGCGTATAGCGGAATGCTCAAGGCAAGGTGCAGACAGCCCGCACGCGCGATCAGTTTTTTGTGTTTCGTCATTTTTGTCGTTCGAAAGCGGAAGCCGCTTGCCGGATGCGTCTTCACACGGAACAGCGGCGAATTGACGGGTTGCTCGTAAGCTGCTCATGCCATCGTTAATCGATGAAATGATATAACGTATCATGCCGGGATGAGATGATATAACGTATCACTTTATTTGCGCAAGATGCGATCCGGTTGGCGATGCGCACCGCTAAGCCCCGGCTAAGGTTCGCTTGGCAAGATGCTTTCGTTCCAGGTCTTTCGAGAGGTAACGATGTCCGTCATCGAGCAACATGGCAACGAGACTTACGGGCTCGTCGCGCGCCTTCTTCACTGGCTGGTGGTCGCTCTGGTCGCCGCACAATTCGTCTTGGGCTGGACGATGCCCGAAGTGCACCGGGATACGCAGCCGGTGGGCCTTATTGCCTGGCACCTCGCGCTCGGTGCTGCATTGATCGCGGCCATGGCTGCGCGCATTCTGTGGCGGCTTACGCACCGGCCCCCTCCGGGCGACCTGCCGCCGCTGCTCAGTACCGTTTCACGCGTGACACACTTCTTGCTCTACGCTGCGCTGATCGCAGTCCCCGTGCTTGGCTGGGCCAACGCGTCGTCGCGAGGCTGGTCCGTGAAGCTCTTCGGGACGCTGCCATTGCCGGCGCTCGCAGCTTCGGGTTCCACAGTGGGGCATGCGATGGGTGACGTCCATAGCGCGCTCGCCTGGGTATTGCTCGTGCTTATCGGCATGCACGTCGGCGCCGCGCTCGTGCATCGCTTCGTGCTCAAGGACGACGTATTGCGACGGATGATGTGACGCTCGGCCAGCCGGCCGGAGCGCCAGCTTCGTTCGACCGGGTCGTCGAGCCTTTCCCCGGCAGAAACAGGAATTACAGATCATTACAAAGCGGCGGCGTTTCAGTTGGCTGTGGCAAAAAAAAACGGGCGCCTGCCGCGCCCGTTTTCGTTCGATCGTCGCCGATCAGCAATTGCCTTTCTTCGCCTGGCCCGGTGGACAGAAACCGTTGCCGGGGCCGCCTTGCGGGCGGACTACGACGCCGGGCTGATCGGGTACATAGACAGCGCATCCGCTGAGTACGCCGGCAGCAATCGTCAGGATCACCATCATTTTTTTCATTCGAGAATCCCCGCTATAAGCATGAGGAGGGGCTTCGCCCCTCCGGTGTTTGAATGCAATGTGTCAGAAGCTGAAATTGACGGTCTGGCTGCCGCTCGAGACATTGACGGCGCTCGACTGCGTCGCACCGGAGGCAGCATCCGCCTCGATCGTATATTGGCCGGCCGACGTGGTCGCCGCAGTCAGGGAGATCGGCAAAGCGTTGCTGTAAGCGCCGACCAGCGGCGGATTGACCGGCAAGCTCATGGTGTACGCACCCGTCGTCAGATTGGCGTTGGCCGAGGCGATTTCGTAAGTGCCGGTGGTCGTCGTTTGCAGCGCGCGCAGGCTCGCGTCCGCGGACGCGGTGACCGTGCCGCTGACCGTGTTCATCGTGGATGCCGGCAACGCGATCGGCTGCGCGGCAGTCGATACGTGCGTCGTCGCGCCAACGACAACCGGCACCGACGTGATGACGCCGCTCGACACGCCGCTTTGCGCGATCACGACATCGTAGTTGCCGTTGCTTGCGCTGGCGACGAGCGGGGCGAAAGTGAAATGCCCCGTGCTGTCGGCAACGGTGCCGCTGATGACTTTGCCGTTTTGCTCGGCATAGACAGTCGCGCCGGCTTCGGCCGGTGCGACAAAGCCGTCGATGGTACCGCTTATCGTCGTGGGGGTGGCCGTAATGACCGGCTTGAGCGCATAGCCGCCGTTGCCCTGCTGGACCACGGACTTGCACGCGTTGAAGTCGAGCACGAGGTCCACCGTGCTGTTGGCCTCAACGGTAAACGGGCGAATGATTTTCAATCCGCTTTGCGTCGCGCTCGGCGTGGCGAGTGCGACTTCGGTCGTCGTGCCCGAAACGACAACCGAGTTGGCCAACGCGTTGCCCTGATTCGAAGCGAGCACGAGACGCACTTGCTGATATTGGCCAGCCGGCAATGTGGTTTGGCCAAGCGTCGTCAATACGCCGTTCGTGAGCGTCAGCAGATCGATCTTCTGCGGTGTCGCCAGCGTGATGTCACTCCAGCCCCCGTCGTTATCGCCCGCCGCCGAACTCATGTTGACGCGGACCTGATTCACGGTCACATAGACATGATCGAAGCCGCATGCCGGTGCATCGGTCATGTGAACGGCCAACGTGCCCGTGGGCGTACCGCCGCCGCCTCCGCCGCCGCAGGCGCCGAGCAGGATTGCCGTGCAGGCGAGCGCCGCGCCGGAGAGCAGTTTTTGTAGATTAGGGCTCATGATCACCACCTCTTCTTCGTCACTGGTGCGCGAAGGATATGCGTGAGCCGGTGCAAACCTTTTCTCTATTTGCAACAAACGGTAACTTCTTTCTTTAATTCAGGCGGGCTTGGACAGGCGGGTGTCCGAATCGGCGCGTGTACGCGCGGGAAAACGCAGCTGCGCTGCCAAAACCCACATGCGCGGCAATCGATTTGACACGCTCGCCACGGACAAGCGCCCGGCGCGCGAGGGCAAGGCGCCATTCCGTCAAGTAACTGCTGGGTGTCGTTCCGACGATTTCGCGGAACAGCTCCATGAACCGACTGCGCGAAACGCCGGCAATCGCGGCGAGATCCTCGATTCGCCACGCCCGCGACGGCTGGTCATGCATCACAGCGAGTGCGCGATGCAGGGCGGGGTGAGACAGGCCGGCGAGCAGCCCCGGCTGCGTCGCGCCGCCGTCGATCGTGCGCCGCAGCACCATGAGGACGATGACTTCGGCAAGCCGCTCGAGCGCTGTCTGCTTCCCGCACCGGGCGTCGAGCGCCTCGGCGGTGAATACGTTAGCGAGCGCGCGCAACTCGGGCGCGTCTTCGAGCCCGATCTCGATACGCTCGGGTAGCGCGCTCAAAAGCGGGTTCAACGGACCGCCGAAGCATAACGAAACAGCGGCGAGCACCTCGCCATCGAACGCGGCGACGGGCGGACCGATCCTCAGCACGAGGCTGCGCGCCGCATTCGCGGATCCTTTGACAACCAGCGTCGCGTCGCTTGCGCGGTCGTCGGGCGAGAACGCCCTCGCGGTGAAGTCGAACGCGCGAAAAAACGCGGAAAGTCGGTCGGGCTTCAGGGGCATCGGATTTTCAATCATGCAATTCGGACTCCTCATGATCGAGAGTATGGGAATCTTCATGCGTGCCGTCAATCACGGGTTGCCCGGCACCTTGATGACCCAGGAGGAAAGACACGATGTTGATACCCAGACAGGCTGCGCCGGAACTCAGCGTTGCCACGCTTGGCGGCGGCAGATTCGATCTGGCGCGCCAAACGCCCGATTACCTGACGTTGATTTGTTTTTATCGGGGCTTGCATTGCCCGATTTGCGCGATGTATCTCCGGGAGCTCGAGCGGCTGACACCCGAATTCGCTCAGCGCGGGGTGACGACTATCGCCATCAGCTCGGACGACGAAGCACGGGCACGCGAGATGGCGACGAAGATCGGCGCCGATCGATTGACCGTGGGATTTGGCTTGCCGCTCGAGAAAGCGCGCGAATGGGGCCTTTATATTTCCTCATCGCGCGGAAAGACGTCGATCGGCATCGAAGAGCCTGCGCTCTTTTCGGAGCCGGGCGTGTTCCTGATCAAGCCCGACAGGACGATTTACTACGCGTCGGTTCAATCGATGCCGTTCGTCCGGCCAAGCTTCGCCGAGTTGCTGAAAGCCGTCGATTTCACGATCGAGCATGCGTATCCGGCGCGCGGCGAGTACACGGGAGAAGTCTGATGCGCATGCGTCAGGCGCGCTCGCCGTCCTCGCTGTCCGGTACGGTATCGAGGTCGGTCAGCCATGCGTTTGCACTCGCGTCGCTCGGCGCGCGGTAGTCGCCGCGCGGCGAGAGCGAGCCGCCTGAACCCACCTTCGGCCCGTTCGGCAGGCAAGTTCGCTTGAACTGCTGTTGCTCGAAAAAGCGCCGCAGGAATACGGCCAGCCAGCGTTTGATGTCCGCGATGCCGTACTCGTGGCGTTTTTCGTCCGGCAGGTCCGGCCATGGCCCACGCGTACGGTCGCGCCATGCGGTCCAGGCGAGAAACGCCACTTTCGAGGGGCGGTAACCGAAACGCAGCAGATAGTAGAGGTTGAAGTCCTGTAACTCGTACGGGCCGACCGCGGCTTCGGTGAGCTGAATCGTCCCGTCCTCGCCCGGCGGAATCAGCTCGGGGCTGATATCGGTCTCGAGCACATCGCGCAAGACCGCGGCGGCGGGCGCATCGAGTCCGCTTTCATCGGCGGTCCATCGAATTAGATATTGGATCAGCGTTTTCGGCACGCTCGCGTTGACGCCATAGTGCGACATGTGATCGCCGACACCGTAGGTGCACCAGCCCAGCGCGAGCTCGCTGAGATCGCCCGTGCCCACTACGAGGCCGCCATGCATATTGGCGATGCGAAAGAGGTGACTCGTCCGCTCGCCCGCCTGCACGTTCTCGAACGTGATGTCATGAACCGCTTCGCCGCGAGCGAACGGGTGCCCGAGGTCTTGAAGCATCTGCATGCAGCTCGGGCGAATATCGATTTCGTTCGTTCGGCAGCCGAACGCGGCGACGAGGCGACGAGCCTGGCCGAGCGTACGTTCACCGGTGCCGAAGCCGGGAAGGATGCAGGCGATGATCGCACTGCGCGGCAACTGCAGCCGATCGACGGCGCGCACGCACACGAGCAATGCGAGTGTCGAATCGAGGCCCCCCGATATGCCGATGACGAGTGCCTTCGTCTTGGCGGCACGCATGCGCGTGACGAGACCTTGTACCTGGATATCGTAGATCTCGCGGCAACGTTCGCCGCGCCGTGCCGGATCCGCCGGCACATACGGGAAACGCTCGTAGCGGCGCGCGAGCGGCAGATGGATGCCGGTCGGCAGGGCAGCCGGCACGTCGACGGTGCGGAATCGTGCTGTGGTGTCGCGATGCAGACGGACTGAATCGCCGAACGTCGTTTGCCGCATCCGTTCCTCGACGAGTCGATCGAGGTCGATATCGGCGCAGATCAGTTGTGCCTTGTCGGCGAAGCGCTCGGTTTCGGCCAGGGCGTTGCCGTTTTCGTAGATCATTCCGTGGCCGTCCCACGCCAGATCAGTCGTGGATTCGCCGATGCCTGCGGCGCTATACGCGTACGCTGCCAGGCATCGAGCCGATTGAGCGCTTGCGAGCAAGCGTCGGTAATCGGCCTTGCCGACCGTCACGTTCGATGCCGAAAGATTGAGCAGTACCGTTGCACCGGCCAGCGCGGCGAACGAGGAGGGCGGGATCGGTACCCAGAGGTCCTCGCAGATTTCGATGTGAAAAGTGAAAAGCGGCTGCCCTTCGATTCGGAAGAGCAGATCGGGCGAACAAGGAATAGCGGTTTGTCCGATGAGATCGATCGAGTCGCGGTGCAGGCAGGAGGCCTCGGCGAACTGCCGTCCTTCGTAGAACTCGCGGTAATTCGGCAGGTAGTTTTTCGGTACGATGCCGAGCAGACGGCCCCGATGCACGACGGCGCCGCAGTTGAACAGAAGGCCATCGATCACGAGCGGCAGGCCGACGATCGCCGTCGTCGATAATTGACGCGACGCGGCGACGATATCGCTCAGTGCCTTCAGGCACGCTTCGAGCAGTGCCTGTTGGTGGAACAAATCGTCGCAGGCGTAACCGGACAAGCCGAGTTCGGGGAACAGCGTGACGAGTGCATGGCGAGCATCGGCCTCTTGCATCAGTGCGATCGTCTCGCGCGCGTTGACGGCGGGGTCCGCGACGCGCACGGGCGGAACCGCGACCGCGAGCCGCGCGAAGTTGTGGCGATAGAGGTTGAAAAAGGCCGGTACTTCGGTCATGGCGAATTCGTTCCTTACGGCGGCGGTATCGGCTGCTTGGCGGGTTCGCCGATATCGGATCGGGAATAGGGCTTGATTGAGCTCAATGTGCAATGTTACGCGATTCTGTCTGCTTGGCTCGGGCGTTGGGGCACCGGGGAGCGAGTCCCGCATGCGCGAAACGCGTAACCGCGGGCCCTTGTTGTCAGCTATAGTTCACAAATTGAGGGCGTCAACTATGGTTGACAAGCATGGCGGAAGGAGGAGGCATGAGTGCTGCAAAATTCAGTCGATACGACACGGTCGACTATCTGAAGACCGAGGAAGAGATTGCGGCCTATCTGGATGCGGTCATCGAGGATGGAGACCCGGCGCTGATTGCCGCCGCACTCGGCGATGTGGCGCGCGCACGGAACATTAGTAAGCTCGCCCGCGACACCGGCATGAGTCGCGAGGGCATTTACCGCGCGCTATCGGGCGAAGGCAATCCAAGTTTTGCGACTGTGATGAAGATCGCAGGCGCGCTCGGCTTGCGCCTGTCGTTTCGACCGATGACTGGGCGCGCGAGCGGATAGGAAGCGACGATGGAAAAAAACCGGCTCGAAGCATTCAGCGACGGTGTGCTCGCCATCATCATCACGATCATGGTGCTCGAGCTCAAGGTACCGCATAGCGCCGACCTTGCCGCTCTGGCTCCCCTATGGCCGACGGTGGCGAGCTACATCCTCAGCTTCATCTACGTCGGCATCTACTGGAACAACCATCACCATATGTTTCAGGCCAGTCGCAGCGTCGATGCCAGCGTGCTCTGGTCGAATCTGCATTTGCTGTTCTGGCTGTCGTTGCTGCCTTTCGCAACCGGCTGGATGGGGGAGAACCACTTCGCCCGTTGGCCGACCGTCTGCTACGGGGTCGACCTTTTTGCTTGCGCCTCGGCCTATCACATTCTGCAAACGCGGCTCGTGCGGCACCACGGCGCCGAGAGCCGATTGGCACAGGTGATCGGGCGGGACATGAAGGGTAAGGCGTCGGTTGTGCTCTACGCGTTCGGAATCGGGTTGGCGGGGGCGGATTATCCGCGCGCGGGGGCACTTCTCTATGTCGCGGTCGCGCTCATGTGGTTCATTCCCGACCGACGCATGGAGCGGGCGATTCGGGCGCGCGAGAGCTGACGACTCGCCGCGCGCCGCACCGTGCGCTTAACGCACGCGCCGCGTACGGCGGTAATGGTCGAACAGCACGGCGAGCAGCAGGATGCCGCCGCGAATCAGATACTGGTAAAACGTCGGTACGTTCATGAGGCTCATCGCGTTTTGCACGGAGCCCATGATCAACACGCCGACCAGCACACCGGAGATCGTCGCCACGCCACCCGTCAGCGACACGCCGCCGAGCACGCAAGCGGAGATGACACCGAGTTCGAGGCCCACCGAAGTCTTCGGATCGCCAAGACTCATCCGGGAAGCCAGCATGACACCGGCAAAGCCCGTGACGAGTCCTTGCAGCACGAACACTGCGATCTTGATGCGCGTCACGGGCAGGCCCGCGAGCGCGGCCGCCTCGGAGTTGCCGCCCACAGCCAGCACATTCTTGCCGAACACCGTCTTTCTCAGCAAAAAGCCGAACACGATGAAGCCGACGATGTTGCTCCAGATCGGATAAGAAATGCCTAGAAACGAGCCGCCGCCCAGATCGAAGAAGCTCTCTTCGGAAATCATGACCGCATCGCCGTTCGAAACGATATAAGCCAACCCGCGCACGACTTCCATCATGGCCAGCGTGACGATGAGCGAATTGATCTTGTAGCGCGCCACGAGCACGCCGTTGACGAGACCGACCGCGCCGCCCGCGAGCACGCCAACCGTGACGCCGAATACGACACTATGCGTGGCCGTGATCAGCATCGAGGCGACGACCCCGGAGAATGCGACGATCGAGGCGACCGAGAGGTCCACTTCGCCGAGCGCCAGCACGAACATCATCGTGACGGCGATGGAGCCGATGAGGGTGACCGAAAGCAGCAGGCCCTGCATGTTGCGGCTCGTCAGGAAGTCCGGTACCGCCAACGCCAGCACCGCGAACAGGATGACGAAAACCATGACGATGCCGGACTTGTTGGCCAGGCGCCAAGCTCTTCTCCCGAAAGAGGGCGACTCGTGCGGGGCGGCTTGCGACGACAGGGCCGGCTCGGCGGCGGGGCGGATGCTCGGTGGTTGTTGCATGATGTCTCTCATTCGTGGGTGCCGCCCGGGCTCGATGCTCAGGCGCACGCCGGTTCGAAGCGATTACTGTTCGGTTATTGCAGGTTATTGCGGCAAAGCGAGCTTGATCAGCTGATCGGGGGTAGCGTCCGCCTTGGGCAGATCGCCGACCACGCGGCCTTCCTTCATCACGATCACGCGATCGGCTACCCCGATGACTTCGGCCAGGTCGCTCGAAACCATGAGCACCGTGCGGCCGGTCTCGGCCAGTCCATAGAGCAACTCGTAGATCTGCGCGCGGGCGCCGACGTCGATCCCGCGCGTCGGCTCGTCCATGACGAACACGTCGATCTTCTCGGCAAGCCAGCGCGACAGGATGACCTTTTGCTGATTGCCGCCCGAGAGCTTGCCGATCGGGGTATCGCCGTCGCGTGTCTTGATCGACAGCTTGGCGATGTAATCGTCGGTGAGCTCACGCTCGCGCCGCTCGTTGAGCATGAACCGGGCGATGTTGAAGTGCCGGCGCGCGCTGATGTTCAGGTTGTCCGCCACCGAGGCGATCGCCACGATCCCTTCTTGCTTGCGATCCTCGGGGCACAGCGCAATGCCCGCGCGCACCGCATCGCGCGGCGTCGAAAACGAAACGGGCTTGCCATTCAATTCGACGTGGCCGCCACTCGGCTTGACGGCCCCGCATACGAGCTTCATGAGTTCGGAGCGTCCTGCGCCGACGAGACCGAAAAAGCCGACGATCTCGCCGCGGCGCGCCGAGAACGAAGCCGGCTCGGAAAGACCCGGCCCCATCAACCCCTTGGCCTCGATCAGCACGTCGCCGCTCGGGCGCGGCCGGTAGCCGTAGACGTCGCGAATCGAGCGGCCGACCATGCAACTGATCAGCCGGTCGCGATCGAGGCCTTCCACGGCATCGAACGTCTCGATCGAATGGCCGTCGCGGAAAACGGTGACGCGATCGCACAGCTCGTAGACTTCGTCCATGCGATGCGTCACATAGATGATGGCGCGACCCTCCGCGCGCAGCCCGTCGATGATCTGGAAGAGCTGTTTGGTTTCGCGCGAAGAAAGCGAGCTCGTCGGTTCGTCGAACGCGATCACTCGAGCGTCGCGCATCAGCGCCTTGCCGATCTCGATCATCTGACGCTGACCGATCGACAGATGTTTGACCTGCGTATTCGGATCGATCCGTTCGCCGAGCCGCGCGAGCGTGTCGGTGGCGCGTGCCACGAGCGCACGCTCGTCGAGCACGCCCAGCCGGCTCGGCAACTGCCCGAGCATCAGGTTTTCCGCCACCGTCAGTTCGGGCACCAGATGCAGTTCCTGGTAGATGATGGCGATGCCGGCATCGATGGCCGCCTTCGTGCCCGAGAAACGCTGCTCGACACCGCCGAGGCGCAACGTCCCGGCCTGCGGATCGTTCACACCCGAAAGAACCTTGAGCAGAGTCGATTTGCCCGCGCCGTTTTCCCCCATGAGCCCGTGAACTTCGCCCGAGCGCACGTTCAACGAAACGCGGTCGAGCGCGAGTACGCCGGGGAAGCTGACCGTGATGCCGTCGAGCTCCAGATAAGGGGTGGCGGCGTCGCCGTGCGCCCGTGCGGGCGCCGCGGCTTCGGCGATGTCGTTCGCGTTATGCATGCCTTTAGATCCCGAGTTCCTTGCGCACGTCTTGCCAGTTATCGCGCGTCATCAGCTTGCCCGTCGTCTGGGTGTCGGCCGGCGGCTGCTTGCCGTTCTTGATCCAGTTCACGAGGTTCTCGGCGCTATCCTTGCCGTGGTTCGTCGAGCTGACGGCAATCGTGCCGTAAAAGCCCGTCGGTTCCTTCTTCTGGAACTCGGCGAACGCTTCGCCCGCACCGTTGATGCCCACGCCGATCACGTCCTTCGACGGGATATGCACCTGCTCGGTGGCGCGCACGCCGCCCAGCACCGTCTCTTCGTTCAGCGCGTAGATGACCCACTTCTTGATGTTCGGGTGCTTGGACAACACCGGCGACGCCGCGTTGAAGCCGCCTTCGTCGTCAGTCGTCTTTTGCGGGGCGTCGAAAATGTTTTCCTTCTTGAAGCCGTTGTCGAGCAGCGTCTTCGTCGCGCCATCCGTGCGCAGCTTCGCCGTCGGCAGTTCATAGTCGGTGATGCGGATCGCGCCGACTTCCTCGGGCTTCCAGCCGCGCTTTTTCATCTCGTCCGAGATCGCCTGGCCGACCTGATTGCCGATCTTGAACGCCGACATGCCGAGGTGGGGCACATCCGCGAGCGGCTTGCCGCCCGAGTCGACGAGCTGGTCGTCGACGGTCACGAACTTCATGCCGTACTTCTTGGCGCGGGCCTTGATGGCCGTGCCGAGGCGAACGTCGGGCGCGCAGATCACGAAACCCTTCGCGCCTTGTGCGCCGAGGTTGTCGATGGCGGCCAATACTTTTTCACCATCGGGCGTGCCGATGTTGACGACCGAAAAACCGTCCTGCTTGCCGAGCGCCGTGGCAGCCTTTTGCTCGTTGATGAACCATGCCTGCTCGGGCATCTTCACGAGAAAACCGATCTTGAGCGGCTCGTCCGCCTTGACTGCGCTTTGCATGGCGAACGGTGCGGCGAACGTCATCGCCACGGCGGCGCACAACGTGAAGCGGCGAAGCTTGCTGGTCATACTTGTCTCCTTGGTGTCGGTCTCCATAGACCGGTAGTGTGGTAATGCGTCGATCAACGCCACTTGTTGCGGCTTTCCTCAACTCGGTTCGTGGGTTTGGAATTCGGGTTGGCGTTCGTTTATTCAGTCGACGAACGGCTCGACCTCGCGTCGCGTGCCGAGCAAGAACGCGTCGGCGACATGGCGTAGCGGACGCACATCGACATCCTCTTCGCCACGCTCGATCAATTGACGCCAATGTGCGTAAAGCGACGGGTATTCGCGTTCGGGACCGATGTCGACAGGCTTGCCATCGATCTCGAGCGTTTTGCCGCCCGCGTCGATGCGCAATCGGCTGACGTTCGTGGTCACCGCAATCTGCCATTGCTCGGTTGCGCCATAACGCCAGTCGAACTCAGCACGCACGGGCGCACCGTGCTCGTCGGCGAAGAGCAGGCTCGCCGCGATGGGCGTTTGAGTGTTTGACGGAAAGTGCAGCGTCGCGGCGTTGAGCACGATTTCGCGCGGCAAGATGCGCGTTACGATCGACAACGCGTTGATGCCCGGGTCGAATACGCCGAGGCCGCCGGGTTGCCAGATCCATTTTTGTCCAGGGTGCCATTTGCGTACATCCTCTTTCCAGTTCACTTCTACCGCCTGGATTTCACGCGAGGCGAGCCACGCGCGCGCAGGCTCCACGGCCGGCGCGTGGCGCGAATGCCAGCTCGCGAACAGCGTGCGGCGGGCCTTGCGCGCCAACTGGCGCAGGATCTCGATCTCGTGCAGGCTCGCGCCGGGCGGCTTTTCGAGCATGACGTGCTTGCCGGCTTCGAGCGCCGCGCGTGCCTGCGCAAAGCGCACCTGCGGCGGCGCGCAGAGTGAAACCGCATCGAGATGCGGCTCGTGGGCCAGCATGTCCTCGAGGGTCGTATAGTTGCGCACGCCTTCGACTTCGGCGTGGCGGCTCGCGCAGGCCACGAGCTCGAAGCCGGCATCCACGGCAATCGCCGGCAAATGCTGGTCGCGCGCGATCTTACCGATGCCGACGAGGCCCAACTTCAGTGTGTGACTCATGAATCGTCTCGCCTGTTCGCTTCTTACCGGCCCCAGCGCAACGCGAGCGGGTTCGCTTCGCGCGCCAGCTCGAGCAGCTCGGCGCGTGTCGCGCCCGCCAACGCTTCGAGCGGATGGCGCACGGCATCGCTCTTGATCACGCCGCCTTCCATCATCACGGTCTTGGTGGCGCGCAAGCCGCACTGGCGGTTTTCGTAGTTGATGAGCGGCAGAATGCGCGCATAGCCTTGGCGCGCCTCGTCGCGTCGCCCGGCCCGGAAATCGTCGAAGACTTGCCGGATCAGGTCGGGCAGCAACGCGCTCGACATCGTGCCGGTTGCCCCTGCATCGAGGTCGGGCATCAACGTGATCGCTTCTTCGCCGTCGAACGGCCCTTCGATGGCATCGGCGCCCGCGGCGATCAAGGCGCGCAGTTTGGCCGCCGCTTGCGGCACCTCGATCTTGAAGTAGCGCACAAGCGGCAGCTCGCGTGCGATACGCGCGAGGAACGGCACGCTGAGCGCCACGCCCGAGAGGGGCGCGTCCTGGATCATGACCGGCACGCCTGCCGCCTCGGCCACGCGTGCAAAATGCTCGAACATCGCGGCTTCGTCCACGCGCATCGTCGCGCCATGGTAGGGCGGCATGACCATGATGAGGCTCGCGCCCGCCGCGGCGGCACGCCGCGCACGGTCGGCTGCGATGCGCGTCGTGAAGTGGCTGCAGGTCACCATCACCGGCACGCGGCCAGCCGTCTGCTCGAGACAGACGTCGATCAACGTATCGCGCTCGGCGTCGGTCAGCGCATATTGCTCCGAGTAGTTAGCGAGAATGCAGATGCCGTCGACACGCTGGTCGACCATGCAGTCGATCACACGGCGCTGGCCGTCGAGATCGAGGTCGCCCGATTCGGTGAACGGCGTCGGTGCGACAGGAAAGAGACCCGAGAACGGTCGGGAAAAGGTCACCACAATTCGACTCCTGGTTGAAAGCTATCGGATGTTCGCCTGAGCGGGTAGCGCGCGCTCGTTGAGACTCAAGGGCAGGGCGCCTTCGTCCGAGGGGCGTGTTTCGTCGACGGCAGCCGCATGGCCGCCCAATCCCGAGCCGTTTGCCTTGCGGCGCGCGGCCTGCCGTTCGATGACGCGTTGCAGCAGGCAGAACACGCAAAGCAACGCGCCGATGACGATGCGGGTCCACCACGAGCTGAGCGTACCGTCGAATGTGATCAGCGTTTGAATGGTGCCGAGCACACCGACACCGAACACCGAACCGATGACATAGCCGACGCCGCCGGTAAGCAGCGTGCCGCCGATGACGGCCGCGGCAATGGCGTCGAGTTCCATGCCTTGCGCCTGCAGGCCATAGCCCGACAGCACGTAAAGCGTGAAGACGAGACCGCCGAGCGCGGAACACAGTCCGCCAAAAGCATAGACGCCGACCTTCGTGCGTGCGACGGGCAAACCCATCAGCAGTGCCGACTTTTCGTTGCCACCGATCGCGTAGACATTGCGGCCGAAGCGCGTGAAGTGCGCCACGTAGATCGCCACTGCCAGCATGGCGAGCGCGATCAACGCACCCGCGTTGAGATCGCCGCTGCCGATCGGGACATGAAAGCTCGCCAACGCATGAAACGATGCTTCATGGATTTCGATCGATTGCGTGGTGATCAGAAAGCACGCGCCGCGTGCGAGGAACATGCCCGCCAGCGTGACGATGAACGCTTGCAGCTTGAAAAAATGGATCAACGCGCCCATCGCGGCGCCGTATGCGGCACCGAGCACGAGCACGAGCGGTGCGATCGCCCAGACCGGCCAATGCAGCCGTTCGGAGAGGATCGCGCAAAGAATCGTCGTGAAGGCCACCACGGCGCCGACGGACAAGTCGATGCCGCCCGAGACGATGACGAACGTCGTGCCGATCGCCACGATCAGCAGGAACGCGTTGTCGACGAGCAGTCCGACGAGGACTTGTAACGAACCGAAGCCGGTATACATCGCCGAGCCAAAGCCGAACAGCGCGGCAAAGAGAATGACGGTAACGGCGATCGGCAGCGTGCGCGGATCGATGAGTCGCTGCAATACGGCTCTCATTTGGCCGCCTCGTTGACAGGTTTGACGCGCGCCAGCACGACCGCACGTCCGATGAACCGGACGATCGTTTCGCGCGCGCTCGCCGATTGAATGATGCTCACGAGCAGCACGACGATCGCTTTGACGACGAGCGTCGCTTCGGGCGGCACGCCGATGGAATAGGTCGTGTAGGTGAGCGTTTGGATGATCAGCGCGCCGAGCACGGTGCCGGCAAGCGAGAAGCGGCCGCCGAGCAGCGAGGTCCCGCCCAGCGTGACCGCGAGGATCGCATCGAGCTCGAGGAGCAGGCCCGCGTTGTTGCCGTCGGCGCTGCGCACGTTCGAGCTCGTGATGACGCCGGCGAGCGCGGCGGCCAGTCCGCAAAACACGTAGACGCCGAAGACGATCGCGCTCGCGCGCAATCCGACGAGGCGCGTTGCCACCGGATTGATGCCGATCGCACGAATGAACAGCCCCAGCGCCGTGCGATTGATGAGCAGTGCGGTGGCCGCCGTCGCGCCGGCCGCGATCCAGACGGAGCAGGGCACCGCGGCGAGATAGCCGCCGCCGAGCGTCAGATAGCTGTGCGCCGAGATAGGGATGATCTGCCCGCCAGTCAACAACTGGGCGATGCCGCGGCCCGCGACCATGAGAATCAGCGTCGCGATGATCGGCTGCATGCCGACGAATGCGACGAGCAAGCCGTTCCATGCGCCAGCCACGAGCCCGACGCCGAGCGCGGCCGCCACGGCACGGCCGACATGTGTCGGGTCGTCGGCCAGCAACATCGCCGCCGTGGCGCCGGCGATGGCGACGACGGTGCCCACGGAAATGTCGACGCCGCGCGTCGCGATGACGAGCGTCATCCCGAGCGACACGATGGCCAGCGGGGCTGCGCGGTTGAGAATGTCGATGGGTGCGCCGAACAGATGTCCGTCGAGCATCGTGATCGCGAGGAAATCGGCGCGATGCGCGACGTCGAGCGCGAACAGCAGCACGAGCGTGAGCACGGGCCACAGCAGCGGGTGCCGCAAAGCGGCCCGAAGGGCAGTACCGATGCGTGCTGTCATGACGCGTTGCCTCCGGCGATGAGCCGATAGACTTCGTCTTCGTCGAGCTTGTCGCCCGCGAGCTCGGCGACCTTGCGCCGGTCGCGCAGCACGGCGACGCGATGGCTCACGCGCAGCACTTCGCTGAGTTCGGAGGAGATCAGCAGGATGCCGAGCCCTTTCGCGCACAGGGCAAGAACACGGTCCATGATGTCGAATTTGGCGGCGACGTCGATGCCGCGCGTGGGTTCGTCGAGAATCAGCATGCGCGGCTCGATGGCGAGCCACCGGGCCAGCAGCGCTTTTTGCTGATTGCCGCCCGAGAGCAGCTCGATCGGTTGTTCGGCATCGCGCGCGCGGATCCCGAGCGACGCGATGTATTCGTTGGCGATGCGCCGTTCTTTCGCGCGCCCGAGCGGGCGCCACCAGCCGCGCCGCGCCTGCAGCGCCAGCACGATGTTTTCGCGGATCGAAAGCGCGGCGACGATGCCTTCCTTCTTCCGATCCTCGGGACAGTAGCCGATGCCGTGGCGCACCGCATGCCGCGGCGAACCCAGCTTGACGGGTTTGCCGTCGACAGTCACGGCGCCCGTATCGGCGCGCTCGGCGCCGAACAGCAATTGAGCCGTTTCGGTGCGACCCGAGCCGAGCAGGCCCGCGAGACCGACGATCCGTCCCGGCTCGATCGATAAATCGACGGGATGCAACAGTCCGCGACGTCCTACGCCCTGCATCTGAAAGCGCGCCACGTCGGCGCTGTCGCCGGGCGCCTGCGTTGCCTGGCGGGCAGCTGCGTTGGCCTGCCGCTCAGCCATGCGCGTGTCGCCGACCATCTTTTCGACGAGCGTATCGACGGGCAGATCCTTCGCCAGATACTCCCCTTCGCGCTCGCCGTTGCGCATGACGGTGATACGGTCCGACACGGCGTAGGTCTGTTCGAGAAAATGCGTGACGAACAGAATCGCCATGCCCGAACGCTTGAGCTTGCGAAGCACGTCGAAGAGCCGCGCCACTTCGCTGTCGTCGAGGCTCGACGTCGGCTCATCGAGAATCAGCACGCGCGCATCGACCGATACGGCACGTGCGATCGCCACCATCTGTTGCACGGCGATCGGGTAGGTGTCGAGCGACTTGGTGACATCGAGCGACACGTTGAGCTGTGCCAGCGCCGCTTCGGCGCCCTTGCGAATCGCTTTCCAGTCGATGGCGCCACGGCGCATCGGCTGTCGGCCCGCGAAGATGTTCTCCGCGACCGACAGATTCGGACAAAGGTTGACCTCCTGGTAGAGCGTCCGGATGCCGGCGGCCTCCGCTTCGAGCGGCGCCGCGAAGTCCACGGGACGCCCCTCGATGCGAATTTCGCCGGCATCGTGCGGATGCACGCCCGTGAGCACGTTGATCAGCGTCGATTTGCCGGCGCCGTTCTGGCCCATCAGCGTATGAATCTCGCCTGCGTACAGATGCAGATCGACATTGCGCAACGCCTGTACGCCAGGAAACGACTTGGAAAGGCCGACGGTTTCGAGCACGAGAGGGCCGGTCATGGGCATTTGCTCAAGCTTGGGGTCTCAGGGCCTCGCGGCGCGACGGATCAGTATTTACGCTGCGGCAGGACCTGCGCCGCGACGTTCATCGGGAACACCGTTTCGTTCGTCACGATGCGCTTGGGCAGTTGCTTGCCCGCAACGATGTCTTTGACGGCCGACATCAACTGCGGTCCGAGCAGCGGGCTGCACTCCACGTCGACATTGATCTTGCCGGCGATCATCGCCTGGAAGCCGCCCTTGGTGGCATCGAACGATACGACCTTCACGTCGCTGCCGGGTTTGATGCCGGCTTCTTCCATGGCCTGGATCGCGCCGAGCGCCATATCGTCGTTATGCGCATAGACGACGTTGATCTTCTTGCCGTAGGTCTTGGCGAACGCTTCCATCACCTGCTTGCCGCCCGCGAGCGTGAAGTCGCCGCTTTGCGACGCAATGATCTTGAACTTGGGATCCTTCTGGATGATTTCCATCAGGCCGGCGTGGCGATCGTTCGCGGGTGCCGAACCCACCGTGCCTTGCAGCTCGGCGATGTTAATCGGGCCGGGGTTGTCCTTGTACGTTTCCTCGAGCCAACGGCCCGCGCGGCGGCCTTCTTCGAGGAAGTCCGAACCGATCATCGTGACGTACAAATCCTTGTCCTTCACATCGATGTTGCGGTCCGTGAGCACGACCGGGATATGGGCGCGCTTCGCTTCTTGCAGCACGGGCTCCCAGCCCGATTCGACCACTGGCGAAAACGCGATCACGTCGACTTTCTGCGCAATATAGGAACGGATCGCCTTGATCTGGTTTTCCTGCTTTTGCTGCGCATCGGAGAACTTCAGATTGATGCCGGCATCCTTCGCGGCCTGCTTGACCGAGACGGTGTTCGCTGTGCGCCAGGCGCTCTCCGCGCCGACCTGCGCAAAGCCCAGCGTGATTTTCTTGTCTTCCGCATGGCCCGCAACGGCGGCCGTGAGAAGCGTGACAGTAAACAAGGCCTTAAGCGTCTGGCGTACGGTGCGTCTCATCGTCTGTGTCTCCGGTTTCTCTTCGTTTGTCTTTGTTGCTTGCGCCTATCCCGGCTCGCTTGCGCAGACCCGGAAATAGCCAAACTATAGGCATCGAGTCATGCGGGCGCGATTAGCGTTTTCCCCAGATCACGAAACCCAATAGTCATGCTATTTCTGTACGGTCGTTGCGAGAAGTTGACGCCCCAAACGGTGCGTTCTCGTGTAAATCGCAGACCGAGGGACATTGACGGCTCGACCAAAAGTTTGGGTTTCTCAAATAGTGGTCAGCGCTCGGCAGTCCCGATATAGTATTACTACTTACAGAATTTTATCGAACAAGCTATGACCGACAAACGCGCTAAGCTCCGTTCCGCCCAGTGGTTCGGCACGGCCGACAAGAACGGCTTCATGTACCGCAGCTGGATGAAGAACCAGGGCATTCCCGATCATGAATTCCAGGGCAAGCCGATCATCGGCATCTGCAACACGTGGTCGGAGCTGACGCCCTGCAACGCGCACTTTCGCAAGCTCGCGGAGCATGTCAAGCGCGGCGTCTTCGAGGCGGGCGGATTTCCGGTGGAGTTTCCCGTCTTCTCGAACGGCGAGTCCAATCTTCGCCCCACGGCGATGTTTACGCGCAACCTTGCGAGCATGGATGTCGAAGAGTCGATCCGCGGTAATCCGATCGACGCCGTCGTATTGCTGGCCGGCTGCGACAAGACTACACCGGCGCTGTTGATGGGGGCGGCGAGCTGCGATGTGCCCGCCATTCTCGTGAGCGGCGGCCCGATGCTAAACGGCAAGCACGAAGGGCGCGACATCGGTTCCGGTACGGTCGTTTGGCAATTGAGCGAGCAGGTCAAGGCCGGAAAGATCTCGATCCACGAATTCATGTCGGCCGAGGCCGGCATGTCGCGTTCGGCCGGTACCTGCAACACGATGGGTACCGCCTCGACGATGGCCTGTATGGCCGAAGCGCTCGGGGTGACGTTGCCGCACAATGCAGCGATCCCGGCTGTCGACTCTCGCCGCTATGTCCTGGCCCACCTATCGGGCATGCGTATCGTCGAAATGGCGCTCGAGGATCTGCGCCTGTCCAAGCTGCTCACGCGCGAGGCATTCGAGAACGCCGTGCGTACGAACGCCGCGATCGGTGGCTCGACCAATGCCGCCATTCATCTGAAGGCCATCGCGGGGCGCATCGGTGTGCCGTTCGACCTCGATGACTGGACGCGCATCGGGCGGGGTACGCCGACGATCGTCGATCTGCAGCCGTCGGGGCGCTTTCTGATGGAGGAGTTCTATTACGCGGGCGGTTTGCCCGCCGTGCTGCGCCGGCTCGGCGATGCGGGCCTGCTGCCGCACCCGGATGCACTGACGGCCAATGGCCGCTCGATCTGGGAGAACTGCCAGGAAGCGCCGCTCTACGACGCCGAGGTGATCCGGCCGCTCGACAATCCGCTCGTGGCGGACGGCGGGCTTTGTGTGTTGCGCGGCAACCTCGCTCCGCGCGGCGCGGTACTCAAGCCGTCCGCAGCCACGCCTTCGCTGTTGCGACATCGCGGCCGCGCCGTCGTCTTCGAGAACTTCGACGATTACAAGGCGCGCATCGCCGACCCCGAGCTGGATGTCACGGCCGATTCGATTTTGGTGATGAAGAACTGCGGACCGAAGGGTTATCCCGGTATGGCCGAAGTCGGCAACATGGGGCTGCCGCCGAAGATCCTCGCGCAGGGTGTGACCGATATGGTGCGGATATCCGATGCGCGCATGAGCGGCACCGCCTATGGCACCGTGGTTTTGCATGTGGCACCGGAGGCACGCGCGGGCGGTCCGCTGGCCATCGTGCGCAACGGCGACTGGATCGAACTCGATTGCGAGGCTGGCCGACTGCACCTCGATATCTCCGCGGCGGAGATGACGGCGCGTCTCGCCGAATGGAGCGAAACGTACCGTGCGGCGCCTGGGGATGCGAGCGGTTATCGCAATCTCTATGTCGACCACGTATTGCAAGCGGACGAAGGATGCGACTTCGATTTCCTGGTCGGCTGCCGGGGGGCCGAAGTGCCGCCGCATTCGCATTGAAAGCGCGGGCGGTACGAAGGCGGGGCGTGACTGAGAAGGGGCTTTAAGAAGGCCGGCACAAACGACTGACGTTGTTCGTGCCGGCCTTTCTCGTCAACGTGCGTTGCGGGTGGCCACTTCGAGAATCGTTTCGGCGTCGGCGCGAGCGTTCTCGAGTTGAACGAGGCTTGCCTGACGTGCGCCGAGCGGGTCGCGGTTTTCTATTGCCGTCAAAATGGCCTTGTGACGCGGCAGCGACAGCGCATGCGTGTCCGGATGGCGGCTTGTCAGCTTGATCGACTCGGAGAGCGCCATCGACATCATATTGCCGATGAAGGCAAGCATGTCGTTGTGCGTAGCCGCCATGATTGCGCGATGGAACTCCAGATCGGGATCGAGCAATGCCGAGGCCGTTTCCGCGCTCGCCATCTGTTCGAACGCCCGGCGAATGCGCGCCAAATCGGCTTCCGTGCTTTCGGTCGCCGCCAGCGCGGCCGCGGCCGGCTCGATGATGCGGCGCACCGTCAGCAGCGAGCGAAAGAAATCGCCCTCGGGCGTACTGCTGATTGTCCAGAACAGCACGTCGGGATCGAGCATGTGCCATTCTTCCCGTGGGCGCACGACGCTGCCCACGCGCGGCTTCGATACCACGAGCCCTTTGGCGACCAGCACACGGGTGGCTTCACGTAGAACCGGCCGGCTCACGCCGTAGGCTTCGCAAAGGCTGGGCTCGGGGGGCAGGCGTTCGCCGGGGGCAAATTTGCCGCTGACGATCTCGATGCCGAGTTCCTGCACGATCCGAGCGTGCATGCTCTTGCGATTCTTGAGATGCCGATAGTCCATGGTCTGTTCAATGCGGTGCGCTGACCGCGCGAGGCGAACTCGCGCGGTCACGTAGCCGCGGAGGTTGTTCGCAGCATAGCATGGGCCAAAGCACGATTTATCGGAAAAATTGCGCCGTCAGGGAATAATCGGGCACCCCAGTCCGTTAAGAAAAGGTGATCGAGTTGCATCGGTGCGGTGAACGCCGTCTCGGTCGCTTGCCGTTCGATGGCCGGGGCGCCGGTATGAGCCAGGCGCGGCCATTACTACCTCAACTGGAGCCGAAGATGAAAATCCGTCAATTTCTCCCCGCAGTGTTCACGATGCTCGTTTTGGCGCTGGCATCGCTGTCGGCGACCGCGTGCTCGACCACCGACGGTTCGATGGGCTCGACCGGTGCGTCGAGCTCGGGCGGCAGCGGTAGCGGCGGTTATTGATTGCCGGTGCACGCCATGAAGACCGCGCGACACGCGGTGACGCACGCGTGAGCTTCGAAGCCGACGTCATCGGCAAGCTGCCGCAACTGCGCCGCTACGCGCGCGCGTTGACGGGCGATGCCGCATGGGCCGACGATCTGGTGCAAGACGCGGCCGAACGCGCGCTCATTCGCCGCAAGGCGTTCGAGCCGGGCAGCAACTTGCGCGCGTGGCTCTTCACGATCCTGCGAAACCTCTACATCGACCAGTTGCGCGCGCGGCGCGAGATCGCGGTGGACGACGAAAGCGCGCCCTGGCGTAGCCTCGAGGCGCCGCGCGCAGAGGTCGACGGTCTGGTACTGCGCGATGTCCAGCAGGCGCTCTATCACCTGTCGATGGAGCAACGAGAAGTGATCCTGCTCGTCGGTGTCGAAGAACTGACGTATCAGGAGGCGTCGAACGTATTGGATGTACCGATCGGCACCGTCATGTCCCGGCTTTCGCGTGCGCGGGAGCACATGCGGATGCTGCTCGATGTGGGACCGGCGCATAAGCCGGCGCCCCTCAAAGTTGTGAGAAACAAGCCATGAACGACGACCATCGCGATTCCGGGCCGGAAGCGGGTAAAGCGGGCAAAGCGGACAAAGCAGGTGAAGCGGGCATCGATTCGCAGATGCTCGGCGCGTTCGTCGACGGGGAGTTGAACGAAACGCATCGTGCAGCGGTGCTGTCGGCACTCGAGCACGATCCCGAAGCAAAGGCACGCGTGGCCGCATGGCGAGCGCAAAAAGCGGCGCTGCGCGCCCTGTGCAACGCGCCGGAAGAGGGCGTCGCTCCGGTGATCGTGCTGCGCGCGCGTACCGCGTGGCCGCGGCGCATGGCACTTGCCGCGGGCTGGCTGGCCGCAGGGATCGCCATCGGTGTCATGGCGAGTACATTGATGCCCGAGCTGCGGCGGCATCAGGAGCCGGCGACGTTCGCGCGTCGTGCCGATATCGCGTATGCCGTCTATGCGCCGGAAGTCCGTCATCCGGTCGAAGTAGGGGCGGGCGACGAGGCGCATTTGATGAGCTGGCTGTCGAAACGGCTCGGCAAGCCGCTGTCCGTGCCGTCGCTCCGGGAGTACGGCTACTCGCTCGTCGGCGGGCGTCTGTTGCCGGGCGAAGCGGGGCCGGCCGCACAGTTCATGTACGAGAGTGCCTCGGGTGCGCGCCTCACGCTTTATGTCACGCGCATTCCCACTGATGAAACGGCGTTCCGGCTGTTGCGCGACGGCGATCGCCGTACGTTCTATTGGGTCAGCGATCACCTCGGCTACGCATTGTCGGGCCCGATATCCGAGGCGAAGCTGCGCGCGATCGCGATCGAAGTGTGCAGCGCGCTCGGCGGCAAGCCCGAATCGTGGCAATGACCAACTAAATTGACGGCGCATGGAATAGCGGCGCTATCGAATCCGTTTATCGCATGGATTGCGAACGTCGGCTGCACATGATATGCAGCCGGCATTCGCCGATTCGACTCATGATCTTTGCAATCGAACGGAGAACAACATGATCAAATCCCTCGCCTGCGTTGCCGCCGTGGCATGCGCTATTCCCGTTGCAGCTCTTGCCGAACAACCGAAAACAGCCAATGGCATGCTGGTGGACGAAGACGGCATGACGCTTTATACCTTCGATGCGGACGCGAAGGCGGCGGACGGTGCGAGCGCATGCAAAGACCAATGCGCGACCATCTGGCCCGCAGCGAAAGCGGACGACTACGACAAAGCGAGCGGCAACTGGACGCTCGTGAAGACCGCGGACGGCAAGCAACAATGGGCCTACAACGGGCACCGGCTGTATCGTTTCTCGAAAGACGCCAAGCCCGGCGACAAGAACGGCGACGGCGTCAAAGGCGTCTGGCATATCGCCAAACCCTGATGCGCACGTGCCTCCGGCACGCGGGACGGGTCGTCTTCGAAAAAAGTGGGAACGCGCCGATCGGATAGGACATCTATCGGCGCATGGACGGCGAACCGGCTCATCGAGCCGAATGTCGCTGTCCGCTCACCCGGAGACCCAACATGAAGCACATCCCATACGCCGCGGCACTCGCTGTTTTCTCGCTGCTGACAATCGACGCGCACGCCCAGCAAGCCGTTGCCGCCCCGACGGATCCGCAAATCGCCGCGATCGTCGTGACGGCAAACCAAGTCGATATCGATGCCGGAAAGCTCGCCGGCGCACGAAGCCATAACAAGGACGTCAAAAGCTTTGCGCATCTGATGGTGACCGACCACAGCAGCGTCAATAAATCGGCGGTCGATCTCGTCCACCGGCTCAACGTGACGCCGGAGGACAATCCCACGAGCCGCGCGTTGAAGCAAGGCGGCGACGAAAACCTCGCGAAGCTGAAGAAACTCAAGGGCGCGGCATTCGACAAAGCTTATGTCGATCACGAAGTGGCCTATCACGAGGCGGTGCTCGACGCCGTCGACAAGACACTGATTCCGGATGCGCAAAATGCCGACCTGAAGGCGTTGCTCGTCAAGGTTCGGCCAGCCTTTGTCGCTCACCTCGAGCACGCGCGGCAGCTTCAGACCGAGCTGGCGAACAAGGGGGAATGACATGTCCTCGAATGCGTGGCTCGCACGGGCGGCGCTGTCTGCTGCCGCAGCGGTCTGCCTGTTGCTCGGCACGCACCCAGCCTCGGCTGCCGAACATATCGTGACGATCGAGGGGATGCAATTCTCGCCTGCGTCGGTCACGGTCCAGGCGGGCGACGAAATCGTATGGGTCAACAAGGATCTCGTCGCGCATACCGCTACCGCCACGGGCCGTTTCGATTCCCGAACGATCGAACCGGGCCATCGGTGGCGCTATGTCGCGCGGGCTCCCGGCACCTATCCTTATGGGTGCACACTCCATCCGACAATGAAAGCGACCCTCATCGTGGAGAAAGGACATGAACGGCGCAACACGAAGTGACGCCGAAGCGGTATTGATGTCGGCGCTCGGACGGCAGCACGATGCCGCGCTCGCGCGGCTGATCGCGGCCGGCGATCGGACCGCGTTCGTTCAGATGATGCGGCATCACAACCGGCGGCTCTACCGTCTCGCGCGAGCCGTCTTGCGCGACGACGCCGAGGCCGAGGATGCGTTGCAGGATGCCTATCTGGCCGCCTACAAGGCAATCGGCGGGTATCGCGCGCAGGCGTCGCTCGCGACCTGGCTGTCGCGCCTCGTGCTCAACGAGTGTATGGGGCGGCAACGGCGCCAGGCTCGCCGAAACAACGTGGCGCCAATGTTCAGCATGACGGACAGCGACGGAACGGAGCATGACATGGCCGACACAGAGGGCGCGGATGCCCCTGACGAAGCTTTGCAACGCAGTGAAATCCGCTCACTGCTCGAACGCAAGCTCGACGCGTTGCCGCAGGCGTATCGCGTCGTTTTCGTGCTGCGCTGCGTGGAGGAGCTCAGCGTCGAGGAGACGGCCCAGTACCTGGATATTCCGGAAGCGACGGTACGTTCGCGCCACTTCCGCGCACGCAGCATGCTGCGCGAGTCGCTGGCGAGAGCGCTCGATCTAGCGGAGGGGGAGGTGTTCTCGTTCGGAGGGGCGCACTGCGACCGTATCGTCGATGCGGTGCTCGCGAAGATCGATAGATAATTGGGCACGAACAAGATTGCGCTCGCTGGCGATTCCAAAGAGGAGGAACATCGTGAGTCACACGAGACGGCAGTGTGTTCTTTCTTCTCACCATCGCACAGGGAGCGCCGCACATGTGCGGGCGGCCCGCATCAAATCGGCGGCATACGTTCAAGCGCCTGTGCGGCGCTCGATAGCCCGCGAAGCACCTTATCGGCGACCTCCTGCGAAAACCCATGAGGCAAGTCTGCCTGAACCTCCGCTATCACCGCCGGCGTGCGTGCGATCAGCTCCTGAAGCAACGGCTCGGCGTTTTCCCCATACCCCACCTTTCTTGCTGTGCTGTTGAAGTGGCGGCGCAGGATAGTGTGCATTTGATAGTGCCGGTTCTTGCCGAGTAGTGCCATGGCTAGCTTGAGCTGCTGCACGTCCCAGTGGTTGGTCCCGTCACCGATGACCGGGTACGCCGACATGACGTCATAAATAGGCGTCAGCAGATACCGGGCGGCTGGACCAGGCTGCAGTTGGATGCTGAAATTCTTGGCATGACCGTCCGGAGCGCGCAGCATCCAGAAGAGAATTTGGGAAGCCATGACGGTGCGCATGTCACGCTCCGCATTCACGGACTGCTGCAAGAGCGCGAATAGTTGTCCGAGGCCGGGCCCGCCTTCGCTCTCATATTTGATGAGCGGTGACGTTCCGGTGGCTTGACAGAAGTCTTCCTGGATGAGCCGGAACACACGCGTGGTATCGGACGAGATCGAGCGATCGAATCGCTCCACGATGAGTACCCGTTGCTTGCCGAACGTGGCGATACGCGCTTGCGCTGTGGGCAGACCGTATGCCTTGAAGATCCGCAAGCAGATCCACTCGTTGTCCACTGACGTGCTGAAATCCGCTTGCCGGCCGCCGACCAAACCAAGAGGCAGCTTGAATATATGCGTCGTGGGCGTGGCGCCGCGCGGCTTCATCCATTTGCCGTCCCACCACAAAAAGGCGTCTTTCTCTTGCGCGCCCGCAAGTGATATTCGGAAGTCATCGTCAGGGTCCATGGCGCCGGCGAAGCGGTCCGGAGTGACGACTTCTAGCAGATGGCGCTCGATCGCTTCGTCGTCCGTGACAACGCCGTCGATGCGCTCGACGCCTGACGGCAACTCGCCTTCTGGCAGCAGTTGTAGCGCGCCCACGCAATCGCGACCGATGGCAGCCAAGAGATCGAAAGCGTCGGTGGAGCCTGTCTTGAAACGCGCTGCAACCCGCTTGCGGATAGCACCGCTGTCAGGGAGCAGGCCCTCGAAATAATGGGCGACGCTGTCGCCTCTCAATGGTTCGTTATTGAAATTAAAAGGCAGCGATACGGAGATTGGCCGTCCATGCGGAGAAGCGAGCCAGTGCGCGTCGTATTGCAGTTCCATGCCGCCACGGGCCGTGATGGTCCAGCGGCCAACGTATTCGCCGTTGGCCCAGAGCGTCAACGTTTGACTGTGCGAGCGTCGCCCCATATCACCACTCCGTTTTGTGTGCCGGGTCGAGGCTTGCACGTTCCCCCAACCGTAGCTCCAGCCCGACGGCCGCGCACCAGCTCAGCAATTGTTTGAAGCTGATGTCGTCCGGGTGCTGTTCCAGGTAGGACACACGGTTCTGGCTCAGGCCCAAGCGGGCCGCCACTGCCGCTTGCGTGAGTTTGCGACGCTTGCGGGCAGCCTTTAATAGTTGGCCCAACTGCAAGGCAGTCACAAGCGATTGAGACGGCAGGATCGAGGGCATAGCATGTATCCGAAAAACAGCTATTTGTATTTTAGCTGAAATTCAGCTATTCACAGAGTATCCGGAAACCGGATAAACCGAGCGACGGTTCGGCTTGCGGTTCGAACGCCTGTTGCCATCCAGCCCATCGCGCTATTCGGCTATGCCCGGCCGGGGAGCGGCTTCGCCAGCGTCTTCGGCATTTCGTCCTGTCCCATCGCGACGCGAGTGCGCGTGCGGATAATCGGCGCGGTGGGCGAACAACACTGGAAACGGAGAATGTCCGGGTGATTTTTGAGAATGAAGAACCGTCCGATGTATGCGAATCGCCGGACGAAGCTGTGAATGTATCCGTACCGGTCTCGATGGTCTTGCACTCGTCCGGCGAAATTTCCGTCGTCGTCATCGATTTGATGCGTGAGGACGAGCGCCCGTGCTTTGCCGAGCGAACCATCCGCTTCAGCGCGCACGCGGCCGCCCAATTCCTCGATGCCATGGGTAGTACTGTGCAAAGCGGGCATCTCCTGTTCGGAGACGAGCGGCCCGCGACGGCGACGCTTCACTAGCACGGCCGCGCAAGATCGTGCCGCGTCAACCCAAATCGAACGTCGTCGTCAGTACGAAGGTGCGGCCCGGCAGCACCGGTATGTAGATCGCGTGCATCGACGCGCCGTAAAGGCGCCGGTCGAACACATTCTTCACGCCCAGTTGTGCCGACCAGTGCTTGGCGCGATAGAAGACGGTTGTATCGACGCGCGCATTGCCGGGCAGCGAGTAGCCAGGCAAATCCGTCGGCTGGCGCGAATGGCCAAAGATTCCGCCGCCGACGCCCCAGCCGCGCGTCGGGTCCTTGCTGAACGCGTAGGTGCTCCAGAGGCTCGCGCTGCGAGCCGGGACTGCTGGGGAGGCGCCGCTGTCACCGCCCGCGCTGGAGCTCGCCACGGCCAGCGTGCCGATCACGTTCCAGCCTGGCAGCGCTTGCCCTTGCAAATCGAACTCGAACCCGCGGCTGTGCTGGCCCGGTACCTGTACGGCGAAAAGCGGATTCGTCGGGTCCGGCCCAATCGCAAAGTCGTTGCGCAGACGATAAACGGACGCTGTCGCATACAGTTTGTCGTCGAGCAGGTTCAATTTCACCCCTGCCTCGATCTGCTCGGCACGGATTGCCGGCAACGGCGTTCCGCTGGACGTCTGTTGGCCGAGCGACTGATCGAACCCGTGCAGCCAGTTCGCATAGAGGGTTGCGGACGGAGTCAACCGGTAGCTGACGCCGAGATTGGGCGTCCAGGCGCCGTTGTGCTGATCGAGGTGATTGAGCGAATCGGAGAGCAGCACGTTCGTGTGCCGCATCGAAGCCAGGACCCGCAGCCGCGAACCGAACTCGAGTTGCGCCTGCACGTAGGCGCTCCACTGCCGCGAATCGAATGAAGCGAGCGGTGCAAGCGGCCCGCCCGGCACCGTCGGCAGCGGTTGGGGCGTGTACAGGTTCTGAAGCGAGAAGTTGTCGGGTGCCTGATCGTTCGCGAACCCGAGCCGCCAAAAATCGACGCCAGCGAGGAGCGTGCCGGAAACGCCGCCCAACTTGAACTTGCGTGCCAGCTCGCCGGCGACGGTGGCTTGGTGCTGGACCGTGCGCGCATTGATTGCATCGAGCCCCACGTCGCCTTGGGCGTCGAATGCGGCCAACGGGACGTTCCAAAAGGTCTCGGTTTCGTAGCGCAGCAGCCGCGCTCGCGCACGCACGCTCCAGCCGTCGCCGAAGTCGTGTTCTGCGAGCAAATGCGCTTCCGTCGATTTATTTGCGATGTGGTCGCTCGGTGCGCTGACCGGCGTGAGCGGCGTACCGGGTAGCGGTTGGCCGTCCGGGCCGCCCACCGTGTACGGCAGGATCGGCAAGCGATTGCGATGGTATTCGAACCCTAGCGTGATGTCGTTCGAACCATCGCGGTAGCGCAGCGATGGCGCCACAAAATCCTCGCGTTGTCCGTCATAGCCGCCGTAGTTGCGGTTATCGAACTCGCCGCCGGCAACGAAGCGGTAGCCAAGATGCGAACCGTCGCCGAACATGCCGTTAAGGTCGACGCTTGCCCTGCGCTGGCCGTTCGAGTCGATTTGCGTCGTCAGCGTACGTTGAATCTTGAACTCGGGCTTCTTCGTGACAAGATTCACGATGCCGCCCGACGGGACGCCCCCCGCGATCAGCGTGACGGGCCCTTTGATGACTTCGACGCGCTCGATCTCCTCCAGTGGCGGATAAGCCTCCGATTCGTAGAGCATGCCGTCGACCATCAGCGTGTTCGTCTGAAAGCCGCGCACTTTGACGTCGTAGTTTGCGTTGTTGAAGCCGAACAGCGACGTGACGCCGCTCACATTGCCGAGCGCATCGGCGGCGCTCACCGCTTGCTGGCTGGTCATCACGTCGTGGCTCACCGCGCCGACCGACTGCGGCACGTCGGAGAGTGCCATGTCGGTGCGCGTGGCTGTCGACGAGCGCTCGACGACGAAGCCCTGCTCGGTCGCGGAGCCGTCATCGGCACGAGCGAGTACATCGATCTTCGGCAGCACGTGCGCCGGGGGCGATGCGGAACCCGCTTCGTCCATTGCTCCGGAGGGGCGCAGCGTCAGCGTACCGCCCGCTACATCGATCAGCTCGAGACGGCTGCCGATCAGCGCATTGGCGAGCGCCTCCCTTGCCGTCATGGTGCCGTCGACAGCGTGGGACACGAGGCCTCGCGTCAGTGCCGCGTCGAACGAAAGAACGAGGTGTCCCTGCTTTGCGATCTGCAGCAGTACGTGTTCGAGCGGAGCGCTCGCCACATGAAACTCGATGGGCTGCGTATCCGCCGCCCAAGCGTGCGAAGCCGCGACGGAGCACCAGATCGCCCCCGCAAGCCAACCCCAACGTCCGTGTGTACCGGGCGCCATTTTTGCCATTGCATTCATCTCGATTGGAGGAAGGCCGACTCGACCGCTTCCACATACGAGCGATGCAAAACCGATCATCTTGCCGTTTGAATCGAAACGCGCTCGACATGCGCGCGTCTCTGCCTTTCAACGGCCCAAATATCGGTTAGTTGACGCCGATCGGGGGATAGGGATCGGCTGATTCTGCAGTAAGGGTTTTCCGATCGGTCTTTCAGGCCCGCCCAATCTCCGCCGCATGCGCGATGAGTGGTACGCGTCCCAAGCCGCCTTCGAAGCGCGCATTGTCCGTCGCCTTAGCGGAGACTTCGAGCCGATAGCCGAGCGAATAGACGGTGCGCAGCGTCACGCCATTTGCAGGCCCGAGCGCCAATTTTCTGCGCAGCTTGTAGATGTGCTGCTCGATCGAGCGGTCGGCGCAATCGGTTTCGCTACCCCAGATCGATTTCGCCACCATCGATCGAGTCAGACTGACGCCGGGGTTCGTGAAGAAAAGCCAAGCCGTCGCAAACTCGCGCGGCGTCAGTGGGATCGACGTATCGCGCAGCTCGACGACGCAGCATGCCTTGTCGAGCGTATAAGGGCCGACGCGCAGGCTCAAGAGCTCGCGATTCGCCATGCCGGTGTCGAGCTGCATCGCGCGCGTCGCGCGAACGTAGAATTCGTTCTCGTTGAATTGCAGCGACAGGATATCGGTGGCGCCCGCCTCGTACCATTGCAAGAGGTTGGCCGGATTCGCGAACGAGCCGACCACGAGCAGCGGCGTGTTCCGGAACGAATGGCACTCGCGCCAGCCCACGAGCGCACTCGTCGCCACGTCGTTGCTTCGAGCATCGACTACGATGAGACCGTAGGGCTTGTGTCGGAGCGCACGCAGCATGTCGATCTCGTTCGTGAATACTTCTCCGCCCGTGCAACACAGCGCGAGACTCTCCGCGATGCGTCGCGCAAGGCTGCCGTCATTCGTGAGGATGGCGTAGTTCACAGTGACCCCCTTTTGTTGCATTGGGTTGAAACGTTTGCCCGCCATCACGGGCGGGCGAGCTTGAAATCGATTGCCTGGACGACGCTGACGGGAACTGCCTCGCCGCGATCGATATAAGGCTCGCAAGCGGCGCCCCTCACGGCATCGAGCGCGGCAGAATCGAGATCGGCGAAGCCGGTTCCTTGTTCGAGGCTCACGGCCGTCGGGCGTCCGCGCGTATCGAGCGTCATTCGTACGGTCGCCGTGCCTTCCTCCTCGAGCCTGCGTGCGCGTGCCGGATAGGCGGGCGCCGGAATGCGGCAGACCACTTCATCGGCCCGCTTCGTTTGCGGGCGGGTGCTGAACCGCGCCGCATCGGCCACGGGTGGCGCTTTCGCCGCATTCTCTGCCGATGCGGCGCTCTCGCCAGCACCGGCGGCGCCAGCCGCTGCGCCAGCCGGTGGGACAGTCGCCACGTTTTGCGGCGCGCTCGCGCGCGCGGCTGGCGCGACGATCTCGGTAGGTGCCGGTTTGCGCCGAAGCAACGAGTGTGCGGCCGGCGATCGGGACGGATGAATTGGCGCGGGGGATAGTGGGCCGGCCGGCGCCGGACGTTCGGCGAAGGAGGGGGCGGCCAGCAAGACCACCTCGACGGGCGCGGACGGTGCGACGGCGTGCGCGTCGCGTAGGCCCGATATGCCCCATCGCTCCCGCGTCACAAAGGTGGCGAAGAGCGCGAGATGTGCCACGGCGACGAACACGGTGACGATGATCGTCCGAGCCTTCAAGCCGCGTTCGGCTTGAAGGAACTGGGTCGCGGGGGTTATGGCCGTACTTGTCATCTGCGTCGATCGTATGGGTGGGGCGCGCTTGGTGGTTCGCATTTGCGCTTTCAAATGGTATGTGGGGCGAGCGAGCGAAAGTGACGTATTCCGAACGAAATATATTCTCGAGGAACCCGAGAGTTCCACTTTGGGGATGCGGGCGAAGCTCAGGCGCGCGAGACGAGGACCAGGTATCCCGCGTAGCGGCTGATCGAAAGAGGCAGTGTGGCGGCCAGCGCATCGAGCGCGCGCAGCGGCTGATCGAGCGGGAACACGCCGGTCACCGGGAGCGAAGCGGCATCGTCCGCGACCCGGATCACGCCGGGGAAATACGGACGCAGGCGTTCGACGACCGAGGCGAGGGCCGCCTCGTCGACTTGCAACTGCCCCGACGTCCACGACGCTTCGGACGCGGCGCTCTCACGGGTGAGCTCGATTCGATGCGCCCCCGCTCGCGCGGTGCGACCGGGCGCAAGCATCATTGTCTCGCCGTCGGCTACGGAAATCCGAAGCGGCGCGTCGAGCGCTGCGACATGGAGCCAAGGTCCTTCGGTGCGCACCGACAGCGAACCGGCACGCGCATGCACGCGCCGGTGCCCATTGCGAACGACGAACGGCCGGATGTCTCGCGCCGCGACCCGGACGAAAGCCGCACCGGTGCGCAAGACCACCCCGCGTGTCTCGCCGGCGTAAGCAAGGTCGACGGCGCTTCGGGCGCCGAGCGTGACGGTCGAACCGTCGGCGAGCACCGTGTTCGTTCGCTCGCCGGTGTCGGTATGAAAATCGGCTGTCCATTGGCCGATCGGCGAGAGCCGGTCGACGATCGCGCCGGCCCCGAGTGCGACCGCGCCGAATGAAAGCACGCCGCGCACGAGCTTGCGCCGAGTGGGCGCGGCGAGGAGCGCATCGCCAACGGCGCGGCGCGGCATGCCGGCCGCCACGGGTTGTAAGAGGGCGCCGAGCGAGGCCTCGACGTGGGCCACGGCCTTCGCGTGAGAAGGGTCGGCATTACGCCAAGCCTCGAAACGTTCCCGGTCGCGCGCGGTGGCGTCGCCGGAACGCAACATCACCATCCAGCGGATCGCGGCACGAATCGCTTGCTCGTTATGCTCGCGGCCGGCGCCGGAACCTGCCGCCCGGGCAGTATCGTCGTTCACTGCATCGAGGCCAGATAGCAAGCATGCATAGCCTGGGCGAGGTAGTCGCGTACGGTTCGTTTCGACACGCCGAGCCGCTCGGCGATGTCGGCGTGCGTCATGTCATGGAATTGGCTGTAGACGAATGCGTTGCGCGCCTTCGCAGAAAGGCCTGCAAGGATGCGATCGATCGCGTAAAGCGTCTCCACGACGATCGCGCGCTCCTCCTCGGACGGGGCTGTCGCTTCGGGCAGCGCGGCGAGGCTGGCCAGATAAGCTCGCTCGAGATCGCGCCGGCGCCACAGATCGTAGACGAGCCGATGGGCGATCGTCGTCAGCATCGCTCTCGGCTCGCGCAGACCTGCCGGATCGGGCAGCGCAATCAGTTGGACGAAGGTTTCCGAGGCGATGTCTTCGGCGGTAAACGCGCAGCCGAGCTTTAACCGCAGGCGGCCGAGCAACCAGCGATACTCGTTGCGAAAAATCGATTCCACCGGTGCAAGACAGGGGCTGGCAATGGCATTGGACATACAACTACTCCGCGCGGGCTTTAGCCGGCTTTCTTCCACCGCCGCAGGCGAAGCGATCAAAAGCCGATACCCCCGTAGCTTACGGGCGGACAAAAGTCCTATCAATCAGGGAAATGGAGGATGCAAAAGACGAGCGGATGCGGGAATCTAGGCGCGCTTTGTGTAAATAGTGTGACAATTTCGTTGATAAGGTAATTATTGCCTGGCGGGGTGCAATCGCACGGCGCTGGCGCGTAATTTTAACTCATGGGGCGAATCGAATCCGCAACCGCTGTTGGCGGGGGCAGCGATCGCATTCGCAGCCGGCTGCGACGATTTTGGCGAGGCAAACCGAACCCCGGTCACGCTCAGCGCGACTTGATCGGTGGGCTATGGGATTACTTAACGATTCCCAAAGAAATCGTGAATTCCCCATGAGCGCGTGGCTGTCTATGCTTGGTGGCGTTTATTCGGGCCGGGCCACGACAGGAGACGCGCATGGACGCCTTGATTTTCGACGTCGACGGGACGCTTGCCGACACGGAGAGCGCTCACCGCGATGCGTTCAATTCCGCGTTCGCCGAGGCGGGGCTCGATTGGTACTGGGACGACGCGCTCTATACGCGGCTGCTCGACGTAGCGGGCGGCAAGGAGCGCATCCTTCGTTATTGGCGCTGCATCGAGCCCGAAGAGGCAAACGGAGCCAAAGCCGCGGAAACCGTGGCAGCCTTGCATGCGCTCAAGACGAGGTACTACGCCGAGCGCGTCGGCCAGGGAGCATTGCCGCTGCGCCCTGGTATCGTGCGGCTGATCGGTGAGGCGAATGCGGCAGGTTTGCCTGTCGCCATTGCCACGACGACCACGCCTGCGAATATCGATGCATTGCTCGCCGCGCCGTTCGGGGCGAGTTGGCGCGAACGCTTCGCGGTCATTTGCGATGGGTCGACTACGCCGGTGAAAAAGCCTGCTCCCGATGTCTATCTCGGGGTACTCGATGCGCTCGGATTGGATGGCGGCCGGTGCGTCGCGTTCGAGGATTCCGAAAACGGCGCCCGAGCGGCCGCCGCTGCCGGCATACCCACAGTGATTACACCGACAACCTACACGCGCCATCATCGTTTCGTCGACGCATTGGCGGTGATTTCCCACCTGGGCGAACCCGACGATCCCGTGCCCGAGCCGCTGGCCGACGCGACGCAGCGATATGTCGACTTGGCTGTACTGCGGCGATGGCACGAATGCCGAGCGCGCGTTGTGCTTTGAGGTTTATTTCACGTCTTGGCTGTAACCGCGGCGCATAGGCCGGCGAATTAACAAGCAAGCAGCGCAGTCAAGCCGATAAAGCCAGCCGATCGTGGCTGGCGCGCATCTCCGATCGCCCGACCGCTGCGGGTCGCAGTCCGATCCAAGGACCGCGATGACTCAATCGCTATGTCGTCGTTACCACGACGATCGGAGTCCCACCATGAAACCTTCATTTCGCGTCGCTTCGCTGCGTTCTGCGCTCGTCGCCCCTATGTTCGCGCTCGGTGCCGCCGTCTTCGCACTACCGGCCGTCGCCCAAAGTACCGACGCGTCGCACGCGCAGATTACCCGCGCGAGCGTCAGAGCACAGCTCGAGGAACTTGTCGGCGCGGGCTACAACCCGCGCGATTGGTATCACTATCCCGACAATTTGCAGGCGGCGCAGCGCGTCGTCGATCAGCGGCATACGACGCTCGCGCAGTCGGACGCTCCCGTGAAAGCGATGAGCGGCGATACGTCGACGAACGCGACATCGTCTGATCAGAGCACCGAATCCATGGGCGGTGTGGCTGCCGGGAAATCGGACGCGGGCGCGCCGGTAGATTCCGCTATGGACGCGCGGCGGGCTTGCGCCGTCGGGCCGCAGTGTTCGGCTTTTTATGGGCGATAGGATTGAATGGGTTTTGAGCCACTTGGCTGTCGCCTTGCTCGACTCACCGCGCCTCCATCACGCGCAACGCGGGGTGTCCGCCGACATCTTTGAGCGGGAAATAGGCGCGGTGGGTCACCGGATCCACCGCGACGACATGTGCATTCGGTCCGACCCGGGCTTCGCCGATTTTTTTCACTGCCGCGCCTTTCACACTGAACATCGAGACAACGCCAGCCTCTCCCGCGACGTACAACGTCTTCGATGTCGTATCGAACGCCAGCACGTCTGGGTCTCTACCGACATAGAACGATTGCAGGACGCGTCTCGAACCCATGTCGAAGACCAAAAGCTTGTCGTTTCCCTCGCAAGCGATGAACGCGATGCGATCCTGCGAGTCGATCAGGAGTCCGTGGTTGCCTTTTGCGCCCGTCAGAGGGAAGCGGGAAATCACGCGGTCGATCGTTGGATCGATTTCGACGAGTTCATCGCGTGTCTGCACATTGACGAAGATATGACGCGATGTCGAGTCGTACTGACTATTGCCGACCTCGCCACCGAGCGGGATCGTCGCGATACGCCGGTTGGTTTGAACGTCGATCACCGTCTCCGTCTCACCGGTCTCGTCCGATACGTAAAGCTTGTGCGCGTCAGGAGCATAGGCCATGCCGTCGGGGTAGTGACCACCCGGTACCCGCGCAACGATTTTCAGCGTGGCCTCGTCGATTGCGACGATTTCGTCGGTTCCGGTGGCCGAAGCGTACACGCGGGACTGCTCGGGAACGACAAGCACACCGTGTACCGACGAGACGTCGCCAACTCGTCCGAGTACGCGCGATGAAGCGACGTCGAAGACGATCACCTCCCCATCGCCGAGGTGCGCGATAAAAAGCAGGCGTCGGGTGGGATCGTAACTCTCATAATCGAGACGACTCGTCCGGCCAGGTAGTCGAATGTCAACGACGTGCCTGAGTGGCAGATCGCCCATCGACGGTTTGTCTGCTGCAGCCCAGGTGCTTCCTGTGCGCAGGCCCGCGCCGACCAGCATCACGCATAGGCCAAAAAGCAGGACGAGACACCGGCGCCTGCCACGTAGCCTGTTCGTTCGCGCAAGGGGCAGCATCAGAAGACGTGCGAATGAACGAGCGGATAAACCACAAGACCGAGGAGGGCGGCCGCACCCACCACGAACGGTTCCTGAAGTTTCTTGAAGCGCCACAGCAAGGCGATCGTCGCGAGGCCAATGAGGAGAGTCGGCGCATGGACGATCGAACGCTTGGCAATCACGATCACCGAGCCCGTAATGGCGCCGACCGCCGCCGCGGTAATACCGTCCACGAACGCTTTGACGCCGGGCAGGTGGCCGTACTTCTTGAAGTACGGTGCCGGGATCACCGTGAACAGATAGCACGGCAGGAACGTACCGAATGCCGCGACGAAGGCGCCGGGCAGGCCGGCGACGAGATAACCGATAAAGCCGACCGTGATGACGACCGGTCCCGGTGTGATCATCGCAACGGCGACGGCGTCGACGAACTGCTTGTCGTTGAGCCAATGGTGCTCGGTCACGACACCACCGTAAAGGAACGGCACGATCGCAAGGCCCGATCCGAAGACGAACGCGCCGGCCTTCATGAAAAAGCCCCCGAGCTGTGCAAGCAGTGGCCAATCGAACCCGGAAACGACGCTGGCCCCCGCAGGAAGATTCGCCGCTGCGATCGCATGGATACCGCCTTTATGCAACCATTTCGGCGGAGCGCGCCAGAGCCAACCAATCAGTCCGCCGGCGATGAAAAGCCACGCGATCTCGGATTCCGTGACGAACGTGACGATGGCGAGCGTCAGAAAGATCGCCCACAGAAGCTTGTCGTTGCCGACCGTCTTCATCGTGAGCTTATAGGCGCTCATGGCGATGATGCCGACGACGGCGGCACCCACGCCGTAGAACACCGCCTGCATCCACGGCAGGCCGCCAAAGTGCGCGTAGGCCCAGCCCAACGCCACGACCATCAAGAACGAGGGCAGGACGAATGCAAACCCCACGAGCGTTGCGCCGAGAATCCGGTAATGCACATAACCGAGATAAATGGCCAGTTGCGCGGCGAGTGGCCCCGGCGCGAGCTGCGCGAGTGCCAAGCCCTCCTTGTAGTCCGATTCGGTGATCCAACCGAGCCGTTCCACGAGGTCGCGACGCATGTAACCTGCCAGCGCCACCGGGCCGCCGAAGCCGAGCGTGCCGAGCCGCAACATGTATCTGACGAGTTGGACCAATGTGTAGGTCGGTGCTGCAGTGGCCACCGTGCTCACGAACGCCTCCCAATGTCTTTTTCGCCGCTCATCGCGAAATGCGTATAGAGCGCCTCCAATACCGGCCCCATCTGCTCGAGCAATTGATCGTCGTCGTCCACGCGTTTGCGGGTGCCCGACATCACCGCCTCGAATCCAATTGCCTCCGGGGCGCCCGGCCCGCCCACGTCGAGCGCATGCACGATTTCGCCCAGGCGCAGCAGGGCCGGATCCTGGTCCAAGCCGAAACTCGCGAGCAGCACCTCGAAGGTGACCCGCTCGCCCACATGCGTGAACGCCGCGCCGTCGAAGTCGAAACCGAGTGCATCTGCCGGGCATTCGTCCGGCGAGGTCAGCCATACGAAGCGCGCACGGGAATCGATGAAGCGCCGAATGAGCCAGGCACTGGCCACGCGGTCCACCCACATTCGTTGGCGCGTGGCCCAGATACGGCCCTGGTACTGATCGCGTGACAGCAGACGGATGGGGTGTTCGGCAGGATGCGGCTCACCGGGCGAGAGCACGGTATCGACGAGCGCGACGAGGTCCTGCCACGCCGCTTCCGCGCGCGTGGCGGCATCGTCCGGGAAGTAATCGATTGCCCGAATGGCCTCGTAATCTTTGTGCATGCGTCGCAGCAGACGCGTCAGTTCAGTAGCCGACTGACCTTCGATGGTTCTGCGCGCCGCCGCCAGCGACTGGATGAACGCGTCATAGTCGCTTTCGCGGTCGAACAGCGTGCGGAACACCTGTTCCTGAGACGCATCGAGGCTCGGCGAGCGCAGCAGGTGGGCTGTGCCGCCGCTTTCGGCAATGGCGTCGGCCAGCTCGCGCAACATGTCTTCGTGAGCCTCGCTATAGGGCAAGAGATAGACGCCGTCCCGCAGGACGGCGCAGCCTTTTGCCTTGAGCGCGCGGTAAAAGCGCATGCGCGCTGTCGCGTTCTCGGTGGGCAGCGTCAGTATGAGCAGAGACCATATCAGCGATGTATTCATGTAGAGTATCCTACACATACGTTAATATCAATACAAGTTAACTCGCGCTCCGGTCCAGAACCGCTTGTCCATCCAGCGATCCCGATTCGTTAAACTGCGCGCATAGGGCGCCGCGCGCGCCGATTCCCACCAAACACCTCATTCCATGAACTCAAGACTCAGCGCGGTGTTCGTCGCGCTCGCGGCCGCGGCACTGTTCGGCGCCGCCACCCCGATCGCCAAAGCACTTCTCGGTTCGATGTCCGCCTTCATGGTGGCGGGTCTTTTTTATCTCGGCAGCGGCGTCGGGCTCGGCATGGGCATCGTCGCTCGCAGGCTCCGACGGGCCGATGCCATGGCGAACGCAAGCCATAGAATCGAGAAAGGCGAACTGCCCTGGCTCATGGGCGCGATCGTGACCGGCGGGGTCGCGGGACCCGCGCTGCTCATGCTCGGGCTCGCGAGCACGTCGGCAGCGACCAGTTCGTTGCTACTGAATCTCGAAAGCGTGCTGACCGCCGTCATCGCATGGGTCGTCTTTCGCGAGAACGTCGACATCCAAGTATTCCTCGGGATGGTGGCTATCGTCGCGGGAGGCGTGCTGCTGTCGTGGCACCCGGGTCAGGTAGCGGTTCCCATCGGGGCGCTGCTGATCGTCGGTGCCTGTTTGTGCTGGGCGATCGATAACAACCTGACACGCAAGGTGTCCGCGAACGATGCGATGGTGATCGCCTGTTTGAAGGGCTTGATCGCCGGCCCCGTGAACCTCGCCATCGCCTTTGCCATGGGAGCGGCACTGCCGGCCGCGGGCATTGTCGTCGCTGCGATGCTCACGGGACTGGCCGGCTACGGCGTGAGCCTCGTCCTATTCGTCGTTGCGCTGCGGCACCTCGGGACTGCGAGGACAGGCGCGTATTTCTCGGTTGCTCCGCTCTTCGGGGTTGCGCTTTCGCTCGTGCTATGGCCTGAGTTACCTTCCGTATCGTTCTGGATCGCGGCAGCGCTAATGGCGCTTGGCATTTGGCTGCACGTGCGCGAGCGCCATGAGCATGAGCATAGCCACGACCTCCTCGAGCACACTCACCGGCACCGCCACGACGAACACCATCGGCACCAGCACGACTTCCCGTATGCGGGCGACGAACCGCACACCCATCCGCATGTTCATTTGCCCATTACGCACTCGCACGCGCATTTTCCGGACATTCATCACCGCCATCAGCACTAGGCGCTCTTGGGCGGCACGAAAATCGCCGTCCGTGTGCGCGCTCCTCACATCGAAGGGTTTATGGAAGCAGGCATATCGAAGTCGCACGCGAGCCGCGCGGGCTCCGCACTCGAGGTTCTGTCGGTTTTTCTGAGGCTGGGGCTGACGTCCTTCGGCGGCCCTGTCGCCCACATCGGATACTTCCGTCGGGAGTTCGTCGAGCGGCGCCGTTGGCTCGACGATGTGACGTTTGCTGACCTCGTCGGCCTTTGCCAGTTTCTTCCGGGGCCCGCGAGCTCTCAGGTGGGATTCTCGATCGGTTTGCTTCGCGCGGGATGGCGCGGCGCGGTGGCCGCATGGTGCGGCTTCACGCTGCCCTCGATCGCGTTGTTGATCGCTTTCGCCATCGTCGCGCCGTCACTGGGCGGTCCGCTCGGCAGTGGCCTGATTCATGGGCTCAAGCTCGTTGCGGTAGCCGTCGTGGCGCAAGCGGTATGGGACATGGCGCGCCGCCTATGCCCTGACCATCGCCGCGCTGCTATCGCATTGATCGCCATAGCGATTCTTGCTGTCCTGACCACCGCCTATGCACAGTTGATCGTGATCGTGCTCGGGGCATGCCTTGGAATGGTATTGTGCAGAGCTTCCAGCTCCGAGAGCATGGCGGACATGGGTCAACACGCGCTCGAGTTCCACGTGTCGCGCACCGCAGGCGCAGTCGCGCTGATACTGTTTTGTGCACTTCTTTTCGGGATGCCGGCATGGGCGGCGGCCGATTCGACGCACGCCATCCGCATATTCGATGCCTTCTACCGCTCCGGCGCGCTCGTCTTCGGTGGTGGTCACGTGGTGCTCCCGCTACTCCAGCACGAAACAGTCGAGAGAGGCTGGGTATCGTCGAACGACTTTCTGGCGGGCTACGGCGCCGCTCAGGCCGTCCCGGGCCCGCTCTTCACGTTCGCGGCCTTTCTCGGCTGGATCATGGTCGGCACGCCCGGTCATGGCTGGGGCGCGTTGTTGGCAACGGCCGGCATCTTCTTGCCGGGCTTGCTGCTGGTCCTTTCAGCGTTGCCTTACTGGCAAGCACTGCGCGCGCATCCGTCGATGGCCGCGGCGCTGTCGGGTGTCAATGCCGCGGTCGTTGGGCTGCTGGCGACGGCGTTGTACTCGCCCGTCTGGACGAGTGCCGTCCATTCGGGAGCCGATTTCGCGATCGCCACGGTCGGGTTCTTCTTGTTGACACGCTGGAAAGTGCCGCCACTCGCTGTCGTACTCCTTTGCACGATTGCAGGCGTTATCGAAGTCCTCCCGCATTGACGGACCCCGTGAGGTGCGTCACGAGCAACCGGGCCGGCTTGGGCAATACAGCCAGGTCTCGCGCACAGATCAGCAGTGCACGGTGTGCCCATTCTTCGGCAAGCTCGATCTTGCGCAGCCCCATCGAGCGCAAATACGGCCGCACGGCCGCCGCGGGCAGCACGGCGACGCCGAGTCCGGCCGCGACCATCATGCACATGGCATCGAAGCTGCGCACGCGGATGCGCAGCTTCAGCCGTCGGCCTATCGATTCGGTGGCGCGTTCGAGCCGTTTGGCCAACGACGTACCCCGTGAGAGGCTGACGAAGTCGTACTCGAGTGCCTCGTCGAACGAGATCGATCGGTGGGCGGCAAGCGCATGGCCGTTCGGCACGACGAGCACCAACTGATCGCGCCGATAAGGGACGGTCTGCAGGCCCAGCATGGGCGTCGATTCGGCAAGAATGCCGAAGTCCGCTTCACCGTCGACGACGGCCGTCGCCACGCGGTCGCTGTTCTGCTCTTCGAGTTCGATACGGATCTGCGGATTGGCCGCCGTGAAAGCGGCGATCTCGGCCGGCAGGAACTGCGTGACGGCCGAGGTATTGGCCCAAAGCCGCACCACGCCGACGACGCCGGCTGCATAGTCCGAAAGATCCGCGCTCAACACGTCGACATCGCTGAGAATGCGTTGCGCGTGCCGCTGCAACGCGGTGCCGGCCGCCGTCAGTACGATCCCGCGGGAATGACGCTCGAAGAGGGCGACACCCAACGCGGCTTCGAGGTCCGCGATCCGCTTGCTCGCAGCGCCCACCGCGAGATGCGCCAGAGCCGCGCCCTTGCTGATGCTGCCGCTGCGCACCACCAGGTTGAACAGCGAGAGCGAGACGAGATCCAGGCGGTGCAGATTCATGATCGGGCGTAAGTCGGTGTTAGTCGGTAACCGATCTATCGTGCCGCGCATTATGCAATATCGCTCTTCATTCCCCGATAGCGGTTAGGGAAGACCCTGAATCGGCTTTCGCGTTTCGCGAAAGCTGGATGCGCGACTGTGATATTCCGCCGAGTTGGGCCGGCTCGCATAATCGCCACCCATCGAGCTACCAGAACTTCAGGGGAGATAGGCCAATGAGCGGTCAACCATCGACTTCCATTTCACCGGCGGCGCTCGATGGCATCCGGGTCATCGAAATGGGACAGTTGATTGCGGGGCCATTCGCCGGCAAAACACTCGGTGAATTCGGCGCCGATGTCATCAAGATCGAACCGCCTGGCGCGGGCGACCCGCTGCGCAACTGGCGCCTCATGAAAGACGGTACGTCGGTCTGGTGGCAGGTGCAATCGCGTAACAAGCGCTCCATTGCACTCGATCTGCGCAGCGCGCAAGGACAGGAAGTGGCACGCGCGCTGATCGCACAGGCCGACGTGCTCATCGAAAACTTCCGGCCCGGTACGCTCGAGGCCTGGGGCATGGGCTACGAAGCGCTGTGCGAAATCAACCCGGGTCTCATCATGCTGCGAATCTCGGGTTACGGTCAAAGCGGACCCTACCGGGACTTACCGGGCTTCGGCTCGATAGGCGAAGCGATGGGCGGACTACGGCACCTCACCGGTGAACCCGGGCGCGTGCCGGTGCGTTGCGGCATCTCCATCGGCGACACGCTGGCGGCATTGCACGGCGTGATCGGCGTTTTGATGGCGCTTTACCATCGCGACGCTCGCGGCGGAAAAGGGCAGGTGATCGACGTAGCGCTGCACGAAGCCGTATTCAACGTCATGGAGAGTCTGATTTCGGAGTACAGCGCGTTTGGCGCCGTGCGCGAAGCGGCGGGCAGCGCGTTGCCGGGTATTGCACCATCGAACGCCTATCGGTGCACGGATGGTTATGTGCTCGTCGCCGGTAATGGCGACAGCATTTTTCGGCGCCTGATGGGCGTCATCGGCCGCGACGATCTGGCCGCCGATCCGTCGCTCGCCGCGAACGCGGGGCGCGTTGCGCGTGTCGGCGAACTGGACGCGGCGATCGGCGCATGGACAGCGTCGCGCACGTCGCAGGAAGTGCTCGATACGCTTTCGGCCGCGCGTGTACCGGCCGGCAAAATCTATACAGCCAAGGACATCGCGGAAGATCCGCACTATCGGGCCCGGGACATGATCCTGCGGCAAAGGACGCGGGAAGGTTACGAACTCGCCGTGCCCGGCATCGTGCCGAAACTGACCGGCACGCCGGGCGCGATTCGTTCGGCCGCGCCGCGGCTCGGAGACGACACCGAGGCTGTGTTGAGAGAGGCCGGTCTGACCGACGACATGATCCGCACGCTGCGCGAAAAAGGGGCGATCGCATGAAGAGCTGGCAAGGGAATCATCGACGCATTCGTCTGCACGAGGTCGCGCCGCGCGACGGTTTGCAGTCCGAACTCGCCTTCGTGGCAACCGATCGGAAGATCGCATTCGTCGACGCGCTCTCGCTCACGGGCGTCGCCAAGATCGAAGTGGCGGCGTTCGTCTCGCCTCGGGCCATTCCCTCGCTTCGTGACGCCGATGCCGTGCTAGCGGGCATCGAGCGGCGTCCCGGCGTCGTGTACACGGCGTTGGTGCCGAACGTGCGCGGTGCCGAACGGGCCATCGAGGCGCGGGCCGACGAACTGAACCTCGTCATGTCGGCGAGCGAAAGCCACAACCTCTCGAACCTGCGAATGACGCGCGAGCAATCGTGGCAAGGATTGCTCGAGGTCGCGCGTCTCGCGCATGGGGCCGGCGTGGCCGTCAATGTTTCGCTGTCGTGCGCGTTTGGCTGCCCGATGGAGGGCGATGTGGCCGCGGATACGGTGCTCGAGTGGTCCAGACGCTTCGTCGAGGAAGCCCATGCGCGCGGTGTCACGCTGTGCGACACCACGGGCATGGCCTACCCGAGCCAGGTCGCGCTCTTGACGCAGACATTCTGTACGCGCTGGCCGGCCACCGAACTCACGCTGCATTTTCATAACACGCGCGGCATGGGGCTGGCCAACGTTCTCGCCGCCATCGATGCCGGGGCGACACGCTTCGATGCATCGTTGGGCGGAATCGGCGGCTGCCCCTACGCACCGGGCGCGAGCGGCAACGTGTGCAGCGAAGAGATCGTGCATGCGCTCGAGTTGATGGGATACGACACCGGTGTCGATCTCGATGCGTTGCTCGCGATTTCGCGCCAGCTGCCCGGAATGCTCGGGCATGACACGCCGAGCCAGCTCGTCAAGTCGGGGCAGCGGCTCGATCTGCATCCGCGACCCGCCGATTACGACGCGATCGCTCGGCGCGCGCTGGAACGCAGCACCGGCAGCAGTTGAGAGCGCGCTCTTATCGGAACATCGCGAATGCGGGCGAAAACCTACCGGCGATCCGATCGAGGTCGCCGATGCCCATCCAAATCGGAGGAGACATGAAAAGAGAAGCCACGTTACCTGAGCAGAAGTCCGCGGAAATTGCCGCGCGCTTCGACCGCCTGCCACCTTCGCGTACCGTCTGGACGATGGTGATCCTGATCTCGCTTGGCGGGTTTTTCGAGTTCTACGACTTGTTCTTCACCGGCTATGTCGCGCCGGGGATGGCCCGCTCCGGACTCTTCACGCCCGAATCGCTCGGATTCTTCTCGGCGCTTGGCCCACTGAAGGTCGCCGGCTTCGGGACCTTCGTGTTTTCGACGTTCATGGGGCTCTGGGTCGGCGCGCTCGCGTTCGGACAAGTTGCCGACCGATGCGGGCGACGGATGATCTTCACGTGGTCCCTCATCTGGTACGTCGTCTGCACGACGATCATGGCGTTCCAGACGACAGGGCTCTGGCTCAACGTCTGGCGCTTTGCCGCGGGTGTCGGACTCGGCATCGAACTGGTCACCATCGACACCTACATCTCCGAGTTGATCCCGAGCCGGGAGCGCGGCCGCGCCTATGCCGTGAACCAGGTCATCACGTTTTCCGCGGTGCCGGTGGTCGCGTTTCTCGCGTTCGCGTTGAAGGACATGCGGCCGTTCGGACTCGATTACTGGCGCGTGGTCGTTTTGATCGGCTCCCTCGGTGCCGTGGCGGTCTGGTTCTTACGGCGTAGCATCCCGGAAAGCCCGCGGTGGCTCGCGCGTCATCAGCGCGTTGAAGAAGCGGAGCGGATCGTCGCCGACATCGAACGTCGCGTGGCGGCCGAACGTGGCATCGCGCTGAGCGCCCCGCAACCGGCGCAGCCCGAGAAAGAAGGGCGCGGATCGCTCATGGAAGCGCTGCGGCCTCCCTATCGGAAACGCACGGTGATCATGTCGGTGTTCAACATGGCGCAGGTGATCGGCTTCTATGGATTCGCCGCCTGGGTGCCGACGCTGCTCGTGAGCCGTGGCGTGCACGTGACATCGAGTCTTGCCTACGCGTTCGTGATTGCGATCGCCAATCCGTTTGGACCGTTGCTCGGGGTATGGTTTGCCGACAAGTTCGAGCGCAAGACGCAAATCGTGGTGAGCCTTGCAGCAATGGGCGTCGTGATCGTGCTCTTCTCGCAGGCGTCTTCTCCGGCGCTGCTGATTGTGCTCGGCGTGTTGTTCACGCTGGCATCGAACGTCATGTCGTTTGCGTACCATGGGTACCAGGCTGAACTGTATCCGACGCGGATGCGCGCGCGTGCGGTCGGCTTCGTCTACTCATGGAGCCGTCTCGCAGCGGCATTCGCGGGCCTAGCGATCGGCATTCTGCTGCACGGCTATGGCGTGCCCGGCGTCGCGGCGTTCATCGGGACGTCGATGCTCGTCGGGATTGCCGCGATTTTGCTGGGACCTGCGACGCGCGGGCTTGCGCTCGAGAAGATCAGCCACTGAGGGTCCGGTGGTTATCCGTCCCCTCGTCGCACGGCGGCTTCGGGGATCCGATGCACATCACGCTCGTCGTCTCACATCATGCCGCCCACGCTCCCCATGCCCCCGGTACCGCCCAACCCCGTCCCGCCGGTCCCGCTCGTGCCGGTGCCCGGCGATGTTGCGATCGGATTGGCGGCTCCCGCCGTGGCCATGAGTGTCACGGCGACTCGGTCCGGTTCGCCGTTGACGTCGATTGCACCGCGAGCGCGGAGCGCTTCGAGATCGCTGTCCACGCCGGGTTGTCCGCATTCCATTACACACAAGTCTGCTGCTCGAGCTCACGCGCGTATCTGATACCAGCAGCAAAATCCACCACGCGCTGCATGCCTAGCCAGATGGTCTTGACGCCAGGCTCGCCGTCGCCTTTGCGGG
>NZ_JAAAYE010000043.1 GCF_013282575.1 Paraburkholderia sp. NMBU_R16 | reverse complement strand
GATGACGGGGGACTGCTCGGCGCGGCGTGGCGGCAGCGGTTCCGGGCTACGCCCTTCACCGCTGCCGCCACGCCAGTACTCTCATCCTGATTGACGCGCTGCTCTCATCTTGTTTGACGCGCGGCAGCATGTGTTCACCCTCGCTTGCGAAAGGAAATCGCGCGCTTGGCAGGACTATCGGCAGGCTATTGACGGGCGTGCGTGCTGGCGAAGCTGACACGCACGGCGTCTTCCCGGCTGCGAGTGTCAACGGCGGCTGGGCCTGACGTGCGCCGTCATGATCATCGTCGCTACTCATCCACGCAGCATTGCGCTTGACGATGCCGTGCAGCCGCGCGGGCTTCATCTCGTGCGACGGCGCGCTTCAATATTTTGACGGCTTCTGCGTCCTCTATCTGTTCACCTTCATCAGAACGCGGCCTGCAGCCAGTAATCGAAGGCGAGCACGGCGAACGAGCAAAGAAGTCCCATTGCCAGGTTCGTCAGGCGATGCTCGAGATCGGCGTGCCGATAAAGCCAGGCACCGATCAGAAACAGCGCTTCGACGACCACCTGCACGGCGAACACCGCGAGCATCAGCCCATACTCGTAGCCCATCTGCTTGAAGTTCGCGAAGCTCATGCCGAATGCGGCAATCCAGGACCCGACACGGTAGAGCTCATAGATGAACAATAGCGCCGGGAACACGTAGCTCACGACGTAGGTCGGCTTCGTCGCATGCTGCAACTCGAAATGAAGATGGTGTGTATTTTCCATGTCAGCCTCCTACGGGATGTCGCGAAAGCGCTAAGCGGGGCTCTGTTGTGCCACGTCGTCGATGCGCAAACCGATCGACTGCGCAAGTATGGGTACTTCGTCTTCATTGAGACTGAGCGCCTCGCCGAGCAGTCGATGATCGATCCAGCCGCGCACGACGGTAGCGAGGCCCGCGGACGCGCAAAACAGCGACACATTTTGCGAAATCGCGCCGGCCGTCACAGCGGGAAAGATGTCGCGCTGCGAGGCGGGAATCGTCAGCAGTTTCGAGGTACGAACGACATAGACGAGATCGAGCGGCGCGGTGCCGACGAAGTCCTGATATCCGGTCATGTTGCGCGCATCGATAGCGTGCTTGAGTATCAGTCGATGCGTAGGAGGATCGTAGCGGTACACCCCGTTCGGGAGTGCGACGTAGATATCGATCTCGTGCAGCCCGTGCGGCGAGGGAGCGGTACGTCCACCCGTGATCGAGCGGTTGACGCCGTCGGCCGCCCACAGCAATGGCCCCAGCGTCTCGAGCGCTACTGGCGCTGCGGCGAACTCACGCGTGCTCGCGCGAAGCGAAAGCGCCGTCATCAGTGGCAAGGTCGCCGCTAAATCCGGGCGAGGCAAATCGATGGCATCGGGGGCGCCGCCATCCGCCGGTTTCGGAACTAGTCCGGAAAGAGGCGCATAGGATACCTGTTGCGTCTGCGTCATTTCGCGCTCCCGTCGTGAGCATGTTGCAATCCGGCTACTCGCAATTTCCGTATCGGCTCTACCGCACTTTAAAAATAGCGAACGGTGAAGAACCGGAATTGATCTCGGTCAACCCGGCCGCAGGACGACTTTCCGGAAATCGATTTTGTGCCTGCCGTACGCCTGCTTCAAGGACCGAACAGCGCAACCAGTCCGAAGAGTCGCGCCAGGGCGGGAACGGTCATCAAAAGCACGAGCGCCACCCCCGTAATGCTCAGAACAATCCAGAGATAGCGATTCCGCTCGGACGCATGCGCACGGCTCCCAGACTGCGGCAACGCGCGGATTGCAAAGATCAAAGCAACATTGCCCACTACGAGTGACGCAAATGCCAGTGTGCGAGCGAACGGCAGCGGGTAGCCATGAGTCAGCAGGCCAGCATAGAGGCCCACCACGAGCGTGGCGGCCACGGCGCCAGCCGTCGCCCCCTGAGCCAGCGCGCGATTCGAAAGCAGCCGCTCACCGGCGCGGCGCGGTGGCAGACGCATCAGGTTCGCCCGTTCGGGCTCGTTCTCGAACACGACCGAGCAGACTGGATCGATAACCAGTTGCAGAAAAACGATGTGGACCGGCGCGAGCATGGGCGGCCAGCCTACAAGAACCGGAATCATCGTGGCAGCGATCATCGGAATATGAACGGCCACCGTGTAGCTGATCGCTTGCACAAGATTGGCGTAGATACGCCTGCCCAGCCGTATCGTCGATACGATCGGCGCGAAGTCGTCACGTAGCAAGACTAGCGAGGCGACCTCGCGTGCAACTTCGGCGCCGCGCAACCCCATTGCAATGCCGATGTGCGCCGCCTTGAGCGCCGGTGCATCGTTCACGCCGTCGCCCGTCATTGCGACCACCTGCCCACTTTCCCGGAACGCGTTGACGAGCCGCAGCTTCTGCTCCGGCTTTACCCGTGCGAATGTGTCGACATTCTCGATGGCATCGCGAAGCTGTACATCGTCCATCGCTGCCACTTCCCCGCCGGTCACGATCCGTGCGCCGTCGATGCCGACTTCGGTCGCAATAGCCCGCGCCGTGGACGGATAATCGCCGGTGATCATCACGACGCGGATACCGGCTGCCTGGCATTGCGCGATGGCGTCCGCGACTTCCGGACGCACCGGGTCCAAGAGACCCACAAGCCCTACGAAAGAGAACTCGAAGTCATGCTGTTTTTCGGGCCAGGCCGCATGTGAGTGCTGTGCCTTGGCCACCCCAAGCACCCGTAGCCCGCCGGACGCCATCTGCGCGGCATGGTCGAGGACGGTTTGCGTTTCGCGCTCACCAAGGTGACACAGAGCACAGACCGCCTCCGGCGCGCCCTTGCAGGCCACTGCGTGATGGCCGGGTTCCAGCGTATGCCACGCGTGGGACATCGCCGGCAACTCCGGTGTCAGCGCGTACTCATGAACCAGCGACCAGTCCTTGTGAAGACGTCCGGTGCCGGCGAGTCCAACCCGACCCGTTTCGTGAAATGCGCGCTCCATTGGATCGACCGGCTCGATTTCGCTGGCGAGCACGAGATATTCGATCAGTTCGTGATAGGCCTCGTCTATGCGCTGAGTGTTCTGATCGATGATTTGCCGCTTTCCTTGGGCGAACAGCACGCGCACGGACATGCGATTTTGCGTCAATGTGCCAGTCTTGTCGACGCAGAGTACCGAAGTCTGGCCAAGGGTTTCGATTGCGCTCATGCGGCGCGTCAGCACGCCTTCGTTAGCGATGCGGCGCGCACCTAATGCCATGAATACGGTCAATATCACGGGAATCTCTTCGGGAAGAATTCCCATGGCCAGCGTGATGCCGGCCAGCACGCCCGGAAGCCACTCCCCGGAGCGCCAACGATAGGCCACGACCAGCACCAAACACAGTGCGATCGCAGTCAACGCGAAGCGATTGACGAATGTTCTCGTTTCGAGTTGCAACGGCGAGCGGGCTTCCGTAATGCCGGTCAACGATTTGCCAATGCGACCGAGCATGGTATTCGGCCCCGTCGCTGTCACGATCATTTGCCCCTGACCTTGTACAACCATCGATCCGAAGAAAAGTTGACTGTCCGGGGCTTGCTCGGGAGGTGCATCGGCTCGCAAAGCGGACTTACTCACCGAAACGGATTCGCCCGTCAGAAGCGACTCGTCGACGCTCAGTTCGTGAGCCTCCGTCAAGGCGCCGTCAGCCGGCACGCGTGCTCCTTCGTCGACGAAAACCACATCGCCGGGCACCAGTTCGGCGGCGGAAACGAGTTGCCGCTGTCCGTCTCGAAGCACCTGCGCGCGGGGCGCGGACAGTTCGCGAAGAGAGTCGAGAACCTGAGCGGTGCGGTGACTTTGGAAGACCGTGAGAAAGACGATCCCCGCCACGAAAGCGAGGAGCGTCAGCGCTTCGGAAACGTCTCCAAGCACGAAATAGATTGCGCTCGCAGCGAGCAGCAGCAGGAACATGGGTTCACGGAGCACTTCCTCCAATGTTCGCCACCAGGTGCGCCGCACCGCGGAATCCACGACGTTGCGGCCGAAGCGGGCACGCAGTTGCTCCACGCGTGCGCTCGTCAGCCCACACGTTTTATCGACGTCCCCAGCCGGCGATGCCGGTTCGACGTAATCGGAGACTACGTCCGGGACGGGCTCAATGCGATTTGCCGGCATTGTGGTGCCGATTTATGCAAGGACTGCGTGATGGAACCGGCTACTCACCGACGGGCGGGGCCCCGACAGCTCTTGCAGATTTGAATGACTCCATGGGCATCTGGATCGTCCCAATAGAAACGCAATTCAGCCCCGCCGTGTGCGGGCACCTGGATCGTTTTGGTTTCGGAGACGTGAAGTCTTTGCGCCCCGATCCGGTAGCGCCCGGCGGGCAGGCGGACATAGAGGAACGGCCCGTCTGTCCGAACGGTCAGGACAGTTTGTCCCGCGCGCGACGTTATCGTTACATCGACGTCGGACAAATAATTCCCCGCTTTCGACGCGAATGTCATGCGAAGGTTGTAGTTTGGCGCTGCGGCGCGAAATGCCTGCACTTCGTCTTCGCCTACACCGCCGGTTATGTAGGAGACGCCATTTTGCGAAGTGGGTTGCGGTAACGATTGCGCGAGCGCGGCGCCGTTTGCGCAGACGCAGACGAGAAAAGCTGGAAGCAACAGAAAGCGAAGTTTCGTGTACATGGCGATCCCGGATGCGCGAACTTTCCTGCGAGGCGGGCGACCGAAACCGCGGTTCATCGGCGCCCGGTCAAGGAACGTTCAATCCACTGCCGGCAAATGCCGTGCACAGAGCGTACCCGTCTCCAGAATGGCGCGAGGCGACCCCGCCATCCTTGACTTGCGTCAAGTAGTTGACTCTGGGCGTGCTACAACGCATTCAGCGGAATCTTCAGATAGCTGACGCCGTTTTCCTCGACGGGCGGAAATTCGCCGGCCCGTATGTTGACCTGCACCGACGGCAGAATAAGAACAGGCATTGCGAGCGTCGCATCACGCGCTTCGCGCACGCTTACGAACTGTTCTTCCGTCACCCCGTCGTGCACGTGGATGTTGTGCGCCCGCTGCGCGGACACCGTGGTTTCCCATTCGGCTTCCCGACCCTCGGGCGGATAGTCGTGGCACATGAAGAGTCGCGTGTTGTCCGGCAGGCTTAGCAGCTTTCGTATCGACCGGTAGAGCGTATGCGCATCGCCGCCGGGAAAATCGCAGCGTGCGGTACCGAGATCCGGCATGAAAAGCGTATCGCCCACAAACACAGCGTCACCGATCTGGTAAGCCGTATCCGCGGGGGTGTGGCCGGGCACGTACAGCGCCTTCGCTGTCAAATTGCCAATCGAAAACGCCTCGTCTTCGCCGAATAATCGGTCGAACTGTGAGCCGTCCAGCCGGAATTCGGCCCCCAGGTTGAAGAGCTTCTTGAAGCTCCGTTGCACCGTACGTATGTGTTCTCCGATCGCAATCTTGCCACCGAGATGGATGCGCAAATAATGCGCGGCCGAGAGGTGATCCGCGTGGGCATGCGTCTCCAGAATCCACTGCACTTGCAGGCCCCGCTGGCGAACGAACTCGATGATCTTGTCGGCATTTGTCGTGGAGGTACGTCCCGCCTTCGGGTCGTAATCGAGGACTGGATCGATGACGGCGCAGTACCGCTCCCCGGGCCCGGAGACCACGTACGTTACGGTGCCGGTAACAGAGTCGAAGAACGCTTGAACGATGGGCTGCATGAAATCCTCCGTGGGTGCACTCATTCTATTTGCAAATAGTTTATAGTTCAATATAATGAATGCATATGAGTCATTGAGTGCGCGATGAAGAAGAACTTCGCTCGAATCGACCTGTCGGCGATGCAATCGTCGGCGGAAAGGGCCTGTGCGCTTCTTAAGGTTCTGGCTAATCCGGACCGGTTGCTGCTGATGTGCCAGTTGTCCCAAGGGGAGTGGTGCGTGAGCGATCTGGAAGAGCAGTTGGGAATTCGTCAGCCCACACTCTCCCAGCAGCTCGGGGTGCTCCGCGATAACGCGCTCGTCGAGACGCGGCGGGAAGGGAAGAACATCTTTTATTCCATCGCGAGCAAGGAAGCGATTGCGATCATGGCCGTGCTGTACGACCAGTTTTGCTCGCAATGAAGATGAGGAGTGGCCATGTCGATCGATATCGTGAGTTTCACGCCGGGTCTGTCACTGGCCGGCGGCCTGGTGATAGGCGCCGCGGCTGCCGTGCTCGTTTTGTTCAACGGACGTATCGCGGGCATCAGCGGCATTTTCGGTAGCCTGCTCGGCTCGCCGCAGACGGATGCGGGCTGGCGTCTCGCTTTTCTTGCGGGACTTGTCGGGGCGCCCGTTCTGGCGGCGTTGCTCGGGCACCCCATAGCGCCCGATATCCAAGCCGGATGGGGTGAAATACTCGTAGCAGGATTTCTGGTCGGTATCGGCACGCGTTACGCGAGCGGTTGCACGAGCGGCCATGGTGTCTGCGGAATCTCGCGCGGCTCCATCCGTTCGGTCGTTGCGACGGCAACATTCATGGCGAGCGGCATTTTGACCGTTTTCTTCCATAGGCATCTGCTGGGAGGCTGAGATGGGGTGGCTCACCGCACTACTTTCCGGGCTTCTTTTCGGAATCGGCCTGATGCTATCCGGCATGGCGAATCCGGCAAAAGTGCTTGGGTTCCTCGACATCGCCGGACGATGGGACCCATCGCTGGCATTGGTGATGGCTGGGGCAATAGCCGTTGGGGTCATCGCGTTTGCGTTTGCAAAGCGTCTGAAGAAATCTCTTTTGGGCTTGCCAATGTGGATTCCGAGCGGTTCGTCCGTTACCTTGAGACTGGTGCTCGGCAGCGCGGTGTTCGGCGTGGGCTGGGGGCTTGCGGGGTTTTGCCCGGGTCCGGCGTTGGTCGTCCTGGGCGCAGGCTTTCCGAAGGCATGGGGTTTTGTGGCCGCGATGCTCGCCGGTATGGCTGTATTCGAGTTGATCGAGCGTGCGAAGCAGAGCCGGCTGCATGCTTGAGTCGTTGCGGATAGGTGGAGGGGAGGTTCGATGAATGCAACCGCATTGCTGGCTGCCGCGGTAGTGGCAGCAGGGCTGAACACGCCGCTGCAGGCGTTTGCTGCAGACGCTGGACGCCAGGCGGAAGTGGCGGCGCGGGGTGCCGAAGTCATGCCCTTTACGGTCGATGGCGCGATTCACATCTTCACCAAATCCGACCATGGCGGAAGCCAGCGCGTCGTCGTCCGAGACCCATCCGATAAAGCCCAGATCCCGCCGATACGTGCGCACCTGCGCAAGATCCAGGCCGACTTCCGGCGTGGCGATTTTTCTGCCCCCGCCCGGATTCACGGTGCGGACATGCCCGGTTTATCGCAACTCAGGGCGGCCAAGCCGGGGCGTATATCGATTGCTTACCGTGACGTAGACGGTGGGGGTGAACTCGTTTATCGCAGTGATAACCCAAAGCTCGTGTCCGCGCTTCACGCGTGGTTCGATGCGCAGATCTCGGACCATGGCGCGGACGCCATGGACGGACATGCGGCGCATCACCCCGGCACGGTGCAGCCGGGAGCGGAGTGACATTGAAACCTGTTCAAGACGAGAATTGCTCGAACGCTGCAAGCGCATGGGTGGCGTACATCATCGAGGGGCCGCCGCCCATATAGACGGCGGTGCCGAGCACGTCCTCGATCTCTGCTTTTGTCGTGCCTAGTCTCACCAGAGTTTGCACGTGAAAACCGATGCAATCATCGCAACGGCAGGCAATCGCAATCCCCAGTGCCACCAACTCCCGCGTCTTCCGGTCCAGTGCACCGTCTTTCGTTCCCGCGCTCGCGAGCAGGCCGAACGCGCTCATCAAATCCGGCTGCGATGTACGCATCGCCCGCATCTGAGCGGCAACCGCGCGCGTGATTTCCTTGTAATCGGGAATGCCGCTCATCATTGTTCCTGTCGCCTGCGTGGCGCTCGACGTCGATACGTGTAGTGCGTCTCTGCATATGGCGGAACTGGCCGATACCGTTGCTGCCACGTCGCTGCAACCGAGACACCGTGCTGTGAACCGAATATCCACGTTACGTCCCGGTCGCGCGCAGTGCGTTGACTCAGGTCAAACACTCACGATCATGCCGGATGAGTTTCTTGCAATCGTATCGCCACGATTACGCCGGAAAGCAGTGTCAACGCCGCCACCATCCACACCGCAAACGACAACCCGAAGAGGTCGGCAGTGATCCCCGCGAGCAACGCTCCGATCGCATAGCCCAGGTCGCGCCACAGCCGGTAGACACCGACCGCCGACGCACGCCATGAGGGGTGCGCGACGTCGCCGATCGCAGCGAGCAGGGTCGGATAGACCATCGCGGTTCCGATGCCGAGCAACACCGCGCTAAGCGAAAACAGGACGAAATGCGTGGTCAATGCGGTAATCGCCAGGCCGAGTGCCTGGACCCACATGCCGGCGGCGATCAGCCATTTGCGTCCGATGCGGTCCGACAGGGCGCCGGTGAAAATCTGCGTCATGCCCCAGACCGCGGGGTAAATAGCGGCGAGCATGCCAATCTGCTTCAAGGTCATGCCGGCGGTTGCGAAGACAACGGGGAACAAGCCCCACGCCGTGCCGTCGTTGAGATTATTGACGAGTCCAGCCTGGCTGACGCTCGATAGATTTCGGTCCGTGAGCGAAGTTCGGCGGAAGACTTCGCCCGGGCTCAGGACATCGTCATTGTGCATAGGACGGTGGCCACGCATTTCATGGACGACGTGGTGCCGGGTTTCACGCACCGCCAGTATTGAAAGCAGGAGTCCGGCCGCTACATAGACAACGCCGAGATAGAAGGGCTGTGGCCTGAGGCCGAACCGGGCCGCCATCCACCCGGTCGCGAGGGCGCTGGCCGCGAGAGCGGCATAACCGGAAAATTCATTGAGACCCATGGCCAGGCCCCGCTGTCTCGGCCCGACGAGGTCGATCTTCATGATGACGGTGGTGGACCACGTCAAACCCTGGCTTATGCCCAGCAGCAGGTTCGCCCAGACGACCCAGTGCCAGGTCGGGGCCCGCATCAGCATCAGCGGCACGGGAATGGCCACCACCCATCCCGCCACGAGGACCAGCTTGCGGCCAAACCGGTCCGAGAGGCGTCCCGCGAAATAGTTGGTCAGCGCCTTGGCGATGCCAAAGACGACGATGAAAGATAGAATCGCCGCCCTGGCCGCGATATGGAAATCGTGCTCGGCGATAGCCGGAAGAATGCTGCGCTCCAGTCCGACCGTGGCGCCGACGAACGCATTGACGAGCACCAACAGCGAGAACTGTCCGAGGTTTTCGCGCAGCCCGAGACGGATGGGGGTGGCGTGCATGGTCAGGTCGCGCGAACCGGAGAAAGCCGAACACTACCGCGTAGTTCCCTCGCTCTTCTTGATTGAAATCAATAGGCTGTTCGCGCATGCCGCTAATCTGTAACCACGATTGGAGCAACCTTGGAGGAGCCGCCATGCGCGCACTTGATATCATGACTTCGCCCGTCGTCACAGCCTCGCCGGGGATGACGACGCAAGCCGCGGCGAAACTGCTGGCGGATAATCATATCAGCGGCGCACCGGTCGTCGATGCGGCTGGCCGGGTCGTCGGGATTGTGAGCGAGGGCGACCTGCTCCGGCGCGCGGAAATCGGAACGGGTACTGCGCGGCGATCGTGGTGGCTCGAGCTTCTCGCCGGTACGCGCGAACTGGCGGCCGCCTATGTCAAGGAGCATGGGCACGTCGTTGGCGATGTGATGAACGACCGCGTGATCTCGATCGGGTCCGACATGCCGCTCAAGGAAATTGCCGACGTTCTCGAGCGCAACCGAATCAAGCGCGTGCCGGTGCTCGACGGCGGCAAGCTCGTTGGCATCGTGAGCCGGGCAAACCTGATCCGTGCCCTGGCGAGCGTTGCGCCGGCCGACGACTCGCTTTCGGCTCGTAACGATACGAGTATTCGCGATGCGATCGTGCGAGAAATGAGCGGGACGCGCTGGGCGCTTTCGAAGAAGGACGTGATCGTGATGGATGGCGTCGCGCACCTGTGGGGTGTGATCGAATCGGAAGAGGAGAAGCGAGCGATTCGCATTACCGCGGAGGCCGTGCCTGGGGTCAAGGAAGTCGTGAGCCATTTGACATATCCGCCGATCATTCCGGCGATGTAGCGGCTCATCACGCGTCGTCCGCCCAGCTTCCCTCGTCAGAGCGAACGGCACTCAGCGGCAGCGGCGGCTGCCGCGAGGGCGCCACGCGTTCGGCGAGAGTGGCGCATTCCCGCGTCGGCGCGCTAAGGCGCTTTTGCGCCACATGCGCGAATCACCAGCGCGACGACTTCCTCGGTCAGCGCTTCGAATGCCTTTTTCGACAGCGCGCGTTTGCCCGAAAGCGCCTTGATTTGCGCATCGAAATCGGCGTAATGCTGGGTCACGGCCCAGATCAGATAGAGCAGCGCGTAAGGGTCGATGGGTGCGAGCAACCCGCGCGCGATCCAATCGTTGATGACGACGACGCGCGATTCCATCCAGGGCTTGACGCGCTCGGAAAGAATGTCCTGCATATGCGTGGCGCCCTGAATGATCTCACTGGCCCACACCTTCGATCCGAGGGGACGGCGTTGCGATAGCGCCATTTTCGCCCGCACATATCCGCCAATCGCTTCGACCGGGTTATCGCTCGAATCGAATGTATCGGCCGCGCAATGCCACTCCTCGAATACATCTTCCAGCACCCGGCGATAGAGCACGAGCTTCGTCGGAAAGTAGTAGTGCACGTTGGCCTTCGGCACGCCGGCACGTTCGGCAATCATCGCGGTGCTCGCGCCCTCGAGGCCACGTTCGGCAAAAACGGCCTCGGCACAGGCGAGCAGATGCGCTTCGTTCGACAGCCGGATATGTGCCTTGCGGCGTCGCACGATCGGCGCGTCCGGTTGCGCGTCGCTTTGTCCGGTCATGGCCGCTGGTCGGTCGTCGATCTTCATTGAATGGGCCTTGTTCGCTCATGTGCCGCGTCTGATCGCATTGTAGTCGCAACGTTACGGCAAGCGCCGGCAAACCCCACCTCTTGGAGCGAACGCCGACGGTCTCTCATCGCCCGAATAAAGAAAAGATTGCAATGTCGGAGCCAATGTTCTAAAACCTGTCCAATCGGACAGGATTGGATTGGGCGACGAAGCGATGAAGCGCGTACTTCAAAGCGCGCTCGCAATCGATCGTTAGGCCTGCTAATGGTGCGGTTTCGACAAGGAGCGCGGCCGATGAGCACGAGTGCAATGACTGAGCGCGGCATCGATACGTCGGTGAAAATCAACGGCCAGCGTCTGTGGGACAGCCTGATGACGATGGCCAAAATCGGCGCAACACCGAAAGGCGGGGTCTGCCGCCTTGCGTTGACCGATCTCGATCGGCAAGGGCGCGATCTGATCGTCAGTTGGGCGAAGGAAGCCGGCTGTACGGTCAGCGTCGATCAGATGGGCAATGTCTTCATGCGGCGCGCGGGCCGTCATCCCGACGCGGCTCCGGTCATGACGGGCTCGCATGCCGATTCGCAGCCCACCGGCGGCCGTTTCGACGGCATCTACGGCGTGCTCGGCGGGCTCGAGGTGATTCGCACGCTCAACGATCATCGCATCGAAACGGAGCATCCGGTCGAGGCCGTCATCTGGACGAACGAGGAAGGCTCGCGCTTTGCCCCGGCGATGGTGGCCTCGGGCGTGTTCGCCGGCGTTTTCACGCTCGAATACGGGCTTTCGCGTAAGGACATCGAAGGAAAGGCGATCGGCGAGGAATTGCAGCGGATCGGTTACGCTGGCGACGTGCCCTGCGGCGGCAGGCCAATCCATGCGGCGTTCGAACTGCATATCGAGCAGGGCCCGATTCTCGAGGCCGAGGACAAGACGATCGGCGTCGTGACCGATGCACAAGGGCAGCGGTGGTATGAAATCGTGCTGACGGGCCAGGAGGCGCATGCAGGTCCCACGCCGATGCCGCGTCGCCGCGATGCGCTGCTCGGTGCGGCGCGCGTGGTAGATCTCGTCAACCACATCGGGCTCGCTCACGCACCGCTTGCCTGCGCAACGGTCGGCATGATGCAAGTCCATCCGAATTCGCGCAACGTGATTCCCGGGCGCGTGTTCTTCACCGTCGACTTCCGTCACCCCGACGATGCCGTGCTCGCACAGATGGACGCGAAGCTGCGGCAGGGCGTGGCCGATATCGCCAACGGTATCGGTCTGGAAACTGCATTAGACCAAATCTTTTACTACGCACCCGTTGCGTTCGATCGCGCTTGCGTCGAGTCGGTCAGGCGTGCCGCGCAGCGCTTCGGCTATTCGCACCGCGATATGGTGTCGGGCGCCGGACACGACGCCTGCTATCTCGCGCAAGTGGCACCGACATCGATGGTATTCGTGCCGTGCGTCGACGGCATCAGCCATAACGAAATCGAGGATGCCACGCCCGAATGGATCGAGGCGGGAGCGAACGTGCTGTTGCACGCGATGCTCGAGCGCGCATGCGAGCCCGTTTGACGCACGCGGTTTGATCGGCTGCTTTTTTACGTCGTCCAGTCCTGTCGTCCCTCTTGCGAAGGAGCACGCATGACCATCAAGAAAACCGGCGATATTGCCGCCGGCCGGCTTGACGCGGCTCAGTTGGCTTGCGAGTTTGCCGATATCGCGCCACTCATGAACGCCACAGAGGCAGCGATTGCGACCAGCCGCTGCCATTATTGCTACGACGCGCCATGCGTGCATGCCTGTCCGACGCAAATCGACATCCCCGGCTTCATTCGCAAGATCGGCAATGGGAACCTGAAGGGCGCGGCGCGCGATATTTTGTCGGCCAATCCGCTCGGCGGCATGTGCGCGCGGGTCTGCCCGACCGAGATTCTGTGCGAAGGTGCGTGCGTTCGAAACGATCAGGATAACGAACCCGTACGGATCGGCGCGTTGCAGCGGCATGCGACGGATTGGGTCATGGCCCGAAGCGAGCCGCTCTTTGCGCGCGCACCCGATACGGGGCGCCGCATCGCCGTGGTCGGTGCGGGACCGGCCGGGCTCGCCTGTGCGCATCGTCTTGCACTGTCGGGCCATCGCGTAACGATTTTCGATGCGCATGCGTTGCCAGGCGGCCTCAATGAATACGGCATTGCCGCCTATAAGACCGTCGACGACTTCGCGCAGCGCGAGGTGCAATGGCTGCTGTCGGTCGGGGGCATCGAATGGCGCTCGGGGGCGGCGCTGGGGCGTGACATCGACCTGGCGGAGTTGCGCCAGCAGCATGACGCGATCTTTCTGGCAGTGGGGCTCGCGGGCGTCAAGGCGGTCGGTATCGAGGGCGAAGGGCTGGTCGGCGTCGAAGACGCCATCGCGTTCATCGCGCGGCTGCGCCAGGCAAAGGACAAATCGACCTTACCCGTCGGCCGTCGCGTGGTCGTCATCGGTGGCGGCAATACGGCTGTCGATGCCGCGGTGCAAAGCCGCAAGCTCGGCGCCGAGAGCGTGACGATGGTTTACCGGCGTGGGGTGGAGGCGATGAGTGCGACGTGGGCCGAGCGCGAATTCGCGCAAAAGCAAGGCGTAACGATCGTGCTGTGCGCGCGGCCGCTGCGCCTCATTGCAGACGGCGACGGACGCTATGTGACCGGCGTGGAATTCGAGCGCACCAGCGAAGACGAATCGCACCGCCTTATCGACACGGGCGAGCGTTTCGCCATCGAGGCCGACATGGTACTGAAGGCGATCGGACAGAAGCTTGTCGCTGACGGCATCGATCGCGAGATTCTCTCGCTCGATGGCGGGCGCATCGTCGTTGACGACGAACGCCGTACCTCGCTTGCGCAGGTCTGGGCCGGCGGCGACTGCGCCGCACGTGAAGGCCTCGATCTGACGGTCCAGGCCGTGCAGGACGGCAAGCTCGCGGCCGAATCGATGGACCGGCATTTCGCTCGCACGGCCAAGCACGCGGCCTGACGCGCTCAGCCCGATTCTTTCCCAGCCTTCGCCCCACGGAGCCGACCATGGCCGATCTTCGCTGCACCGTTGCAGGCATTTCATCGCCGAATCCGTTCTGGCTTGCTTCGGCTCCGCCAACCGACAAGGCCTACAACGTCAACCGCGCCTTCGAGGCGGGCTGGGGCGGTGTAGTCTGGAAGACGCTCGGTCTCGATCCGCATGTCGTCAACGTCAGCTCGCGCTACGGCGCTGTGCAATGGAACGGGCAGCGCATCGCGGGGCTCAACAATATCGAGTTGATCACCGATCGCCCGCTCGACGTCAATCTGCGCGAAATCGAGCAGGTCAAGCGCGATTGGCCCGACCGCGCGCTGATCGTCTCGCTGATGGTGCCTTGTAACGAGCAGGACTGGAAATGGATTCTGCCGCGTGTCGAGGACACCGGCGCCGATGCCGTGGAACTCAATTTCGGGTGCCCGCATGGTATGAGCGAACGCGGCATGGGCTCCGCCGTCGGTCAGGTGCCCGAATACATCGAAATGGTCACGCGCTGGGTCAAGGAGGGGACGCGGCTGCCGTGCCTCGTGAAGCTCACGCCGAATATCACCGACATCCGCCTCGGCTCGCGTGCCGCATTCAAGGGCGGTGCCGATGGCGTATCGCTGATCAATACGATCAATTCGATCGTCGCGGTCGATCTCGATCAGATGGCACCCATGCCGACCGTCGACGGCAAAGGCACGCACGGCGGCTACTGCGGCCCGGCCGTGAAGCCGATCGCGCTCAACATGGTGGCCGAAATCGCGCGCGACAGCGAGACGCCGGGCTTGCCGATTTCGGGGATCGGCGGTATTACGACGTGGCGCGACGCAGCCGAGTTCATCGTGCTGGGCGCGGGCAGTGTGCAAGTCTGCACTGCCGCGATGCATTACGGCTTTCGGATCGTTTCGGATCTTGCCGACGGGCTCTCGAACTGGATGGATGAAAAGGGCTACGCGACGCTCGACGACATTCGCGGCCGTGCGGTGCCGAACGTGACGGACTGGAAGTACCTGAACATGAGCTACGACATCAAGGCGCGCATCGATCAGTCGCGCTGCATCCAGTGCGGGCTGTGCCATATCGCCTGCGAAGACACGTCGCATCAGGCCATTACACGAGAAAAGGACGGCGTGCGCCATTTCGAAGTGATCGACGACCAGTGCGTCGGGTGCAATCTTTGCATGCACGTCTGCCCGGTCGATCAATGCATCACGATGGAGCGCGTCGACAGTGGCGCCTATTCCAATTGGACCACGCATCCGAACAACCCGGCGCGCACGCAGGACGAGGCCGGCGTTCCTGCGCGAGCGGCCTGACGCGAGCCCGGACGCGCTGCATGAGACGGCGCGCCGGCCATTTGATAGTCGATGCGTGCACATGGCACGCAGGCGACGACGGGAGAACCCAATGAATCAGTCCGTAGGAAGCAGCGATGCCGTGATGCAGCCGGGCTTGGCTGCGAGTCCGCTTTACAACGACGACCTCGCGCCGACCGATCCGGCTCGCCGAACCTGGAAGTGGTATCACTTCGCGGCGCTATGGGTTGGCATGGTGATGAACATCGCCTCGTACATGCTGGCGGCCGGGTTGACCGATCAGGGCATGTCGCCGTGGCAAGCCGTGCTGACCGTACTGCTCGGCAACATGATCGTCCTCGTGCCGATGCTGCTGATCGGCCATGCGGGTGCGAAGCACGGGATTCCCTACGCCGTGCTCGTGCGCTCGTCGTTCGGTACACAGGGCGCCAAGCTGCCCGCGTTATTGCGTGCGATCGTCGCCTGCGGCTGGTACGGGATTCAGACCTGGCTCGGCGGCAGCGCGATCTATACGTTGCTCAACATCCTGACCGGCAACAGCTTGCAAGGCGCGCCGATCGCGGTGCTCGGCATTTCGGCCGGGCAGGCGGCCTGCTTTCTGTTTTTCTGGGGCATTCAGATCTACTTCATCGTCAACGGCACCGATTCGATCCGCTGGCTCGAGAGCTGGTCCGCGCCGATCAAGGTCGTCATGTGCGTGGCACTCGTCTGGTGGGCGACGTCGAAAGCGGGCGGGGTTGGCTCGATGTTGTCGACGCCATCCCAGTTCGTGGCGGGCGGCAAGAAGGCGGGGCAATTCTGGGCGACGTTCTGGCCTAGCCTGACGGCGATGGTCGGGTTCTGGGCCACGCTGGCGCTGAATATTCCCGACTTCACGCGTTTCGCCCGCACACAACGCGATCAGGTCGTGGGGCAGGCAATCGGGCTGCCGGTGCCGATGGCGTTGCTTTCAGTGATCTCGGTGGTGGTGACCTCGGCCACGGTGGTCATCTATGGGAAGGCGATCTGGGACCCGATCGACCTGACGAGCCGCATGACGGGCATCGGCGTCGGCGTCGCGCTCGTCATCCTCACGCTCGATACGATGTGCTGCAACCTCGCGGCGAATCTCGTCGGTCCTGCGTACGATTTCTCGAGCCTTTGGCCGAAGGCCGTGTCGTATAAGACGGGCGGCCTCATCACGGCCACGATCGCGATCGTCATGATGCCGTGGAAGATCCTCGCGACCACGCAGGGCTATATCTTCACGTGGCTCGTCGGTTACTCGGCGCTGCTCGGCCCGGTGGCGGGCATCATGATGGTCGACTACTTCCTCGTGCGGCACACGCGGCTCGACCATGGCGAACTCTTCGACGAAAACGGCGAATATTCGTACGTGGGCGGCTGGAATCCAGCCGCTGTCGCGGCATTGCTGGTCGGTGTGCTGCCGAATCTGCCCGGCTTCCTCAATACGGCCTTTCCATCGGTGTTTGCGAACGTGCCCGATGTGTTCAAAGGACTCTATACGTACGCCTGGTTCGTCGGTCTCGCTTTGGCCGCGCTCGTTTACGGCATCTGGATGCGGCTCGGCGATCGGGCGAACCCGCGCATCGCCAGCGCGTAGAAACGTCAATTTCCATTGACGGCATTGCATCGGATAGGAGACATCGAAATGGCAATCCTGATTCGCGGTGGCACCGTGGTCGACGCGAACGACACTTATCGGGCCGATGTGCTGTGTCACGACAGTGGGGCGGGCGGCACGATCGCGCAGATCGGGCTCGATCTCGATGTGCCGTCCGGCGCGACCGTCATCGATGCGGGCGGGCAGTACGTGATGCCGGGAGGCATCGATCCGCATACGCATATGGAATTGCCGTTCATGGGCACGCGGGCCAGCGACGACTTCTTTACGGGGACGGCAGCCGGTCTGGCGGGCGGCACCACGAGCATCATCGATTTCGTGATTCCCAATCCGCAGCAGCCGCTCCTGAGCGCGTTCGAGGACTGGCGCGGCTGGGCCGAAAAGGCAGCGGCCGACTACGGCTTTCATGTCGCGGTGACCTGGTGGGACGAGTCCGTTCATCGCGACATGGGCACGCTCGTGAACGAGCATGGAGTCTCGAGTTTCAAGCACTTCATGGCCTACAAGAACGCGATCATGGCTGACGACGAAGTGCTCGTGAACAGCTTCATGCGCGCACTCGAACTCGGTGCGCTGCCGACGGTCCACGCGGAGAATGGCGAACTGGTGTTCCGCCTGCAGCGCGAATTGCTTGCTCGCGGCTTTACGGGACCGGAGGCCCATCCACTATCGCGCCCACCCGAGGTCGAGGGCGAGGCGGCCAATCGCGCGATACGGATCGCCCAGGTGCTGGGCGTGCCGGTCTATATCGTGCACGTGTCGGCGAAGGATGCGCTCGATGCGATCATCCGCGCGCGCAGCGAAGGCCAGCGTGTATTCGGGGAAGTGCTCGCGGGCCATCTCGTCATCGACGAATCCGTCTATCGGGATACCGACTGGGGGCGCGCGGCCGCGCATGTCATGAGTCCGCCGTTTCGTACGCAGGCGCATCGCGATGCGCTTTGGCACGGGCTGCAGGCAGGCCATTTGCAGACGACCGCGACCGATCACTGCGTGTTCTGCGCTTCGCAAAAGGCGATGGGACGCGACGACTTCACGAAGATTCCGAACGGCTGCGGCGGGGTCGAAGATCGCATGTCGGTGCTTTGGCATTTCGGTGTCAACATGGGGCGCCTCACGCCGAACGAGTTCGTGCGCGTGACGTCGACGAACGCCGCGCAGATTTTCAATCTCTATCCGCGCAAAGGTGCGGTGGCCAAAGGTGCCGATGCCGATCTCGTGGTCTGGGATCCCGAGGCGAGCCGAACGATCTCGGCGGCGACGCATCATCAGAACGTCGATTTCAATGTGTTCGAAGGGATCACGGTCAAGGGCGTGGCCACGCATACGATTGCACGCGGTGCGCTGGCATGGGCCGATGGCGATCTGCGCGCGCAGCGCGGGCAGGGCCGTTATTTGAAGCGGCCCCCGAATCCCGCCTACTTCGAGGCCACGCGGGTGGCGAACCGCCTCAAGGAGGCGGCGCCGGTGGCGCGCTGAACGACTCAACGGCGCTTCGTTTTGCCGCTCGCCTTCTTGCCGCGGCTGTCAGTCCGGGAGCTGCTGGCGGGGCGCGGCGGCGGCGCGGTATGTGTTGCGGGCAGCAGCTGTTTCAACCGCTCGCGACACGTTTGCACTGCTTGTCTGATCTCGTTGTTCTCCCGGAACGCGTTGGCCATCTGATCCTTTTCCGAGCCCTCCACGCGAAGGGCGGCGAGCGTGAGAACCTTTGTGCCGGCTGCCAGATGCTGGTCAAGCATACCGAGCAGTTGCTCGGCGCCGAACGGAACGGTGCCGGCGGGCTGGTCGAGCCGCGCGGCGAGCGCACGCACCGTCGCGCGCAGCCACTGGCGCTTGCCGCTATCGAAGTCGGCGATGTAGCGCCATTCGAGACGACCCGTGAACGAGCGAATCTGCTCGATGTCGTTCGCAGCGATCGTCGCGGCATCCTCGTTGGGGTGCCGCGTGCCGACATCCTCGATCAATTGGTTGCGAGTGGCGTCGATGTCCTTTGCGGCACGTGTTACGTCGTCGCTCAGTTGATCGGATATCCGATGAAAGCGCAGTGGGTCCAGCGTCGGCTCGCGGCTGAGTTCCGCCGTCTTTTGGTAGCCCCGCGACAGATCGGCGAGCACCGTCAGCGTGTATTGAATGGACTTTACCGTGCGCGCCACCCGCCGCGTGAATTGCAATGTGCGCTCGGCGCGTTCGCCGGCCGCGCCGCGCGTCAGACGTTTGTTCCGAGCCGCGGCCGGCATCTCGGAGGCACGTTCGCCCACGCGCCGCATACGGTCGGCCAAAAGCCGTAGCTTCGCCGTGCGATCGGCCGTGGCGCCGTCGAGGATTGCGCGACTGGCTTCGCCGCAGCATTCCACCGACTCGACGATCGAGCTCAGCGCGGCGCTGAGGGCGTTCAGGTTCAACTGCAAGTTGGCGTGATTGTCGTGGATGACTTCGATGGCATCCGCGGGCGGCGCAGGCATCTGCGCAAGATGTGCCTCTATACGTTGCGTGGCTTCGCGCATACTCGAGACGAGGGCTTCGTTGGCAGTTTGTTCTTCTCGTGCCACGGCACGATCTTCGGGCGAAGCGCCGAACTGCACGACCGGGAGCGATTGCCGAAGGCCATAGATGCATTCCAGTGCCGGCCCCATCGCGTTGGATTCGCGAATGGTGAACGCGATCGTGTCGGCCTGAGCCTTCCGGAAGGCTGCATTGAGAAGCGCCTTGCGCTGTTGGGCGCACGAGTTCGTGAATTGCCGAAGCGCGGGGACGAGGGCACGACCGTAAACGGGCACCGCCTTCTCGGCTGCCAAAGCGGCCTGACGCACCCGATTCGCTGCGTCGAGAAGGTTGGCCTCCCGTTCGAGCAGCGCTTGAACGTACTGTTCCAATGCGGCGAAAGGCGCCGACAGGCGCAGAGTATCGATATCCGCCGCGTCGCGCGGGAAAGGCGACGCTTCGAGCTTGGCCCGCAGCGCCTGGCAGCGCCGGAGCAGGTCCGAACCGATCGATATTTCCGCAGCAGAGACAGCCGCGCTCGATGCGGACGCATCGGCATCCTCGTCGTGCGGCTCATGGGCCTCATACGGTTCATCCATGCCGGCCGACAGCGCGGAGAACAACTCGACGAGCGCTTCGTTCATCCGCCGGACGGCCGTACGGCGGGACTCGCCCAGCTCCGCGAATTTTTGCCTCGCTTCAGGGGCGGACTGCGCCGCTTCGGGCCAGGACGCTATGGTGTCCTCGAACGTGTGAACCGCATCGTCGTAGGCACGCGCGGTCTGGTACCAGGATTCGAATGTATCGGTGAGACTGTCGAGGGAGCGCGATGGGTCGCCGCTGCGCGCCTGAGCCGCGACCAGAAGACCGTCGGCTTCGGCCATCGGCGCGGCGAGCGCCGAGCGCAGCGTAGCGAGCAGCGCCGGCACGTTCGGCTCGCCGCGCAAGACCAGCGGCAACGCGCTCACGACATACTCGAGTTCGGACCATGCGTTTTTGCTTCTCTCCGCGCAAGCCGTCCCGACGTTTTGTGCCACCGCGGACGATCCCTGGCCGAGGGCGGTGGCAATGGCATGAAGCTCGTCGTCGAAGGCATCGATCGGTGCTGCGTCGAGCGGCAGAGCACGAAGCGCATCTGCCTCGCAACGCTCGAGCGCCGTACGCAGAGGTTTCAGCATCGCTTCGACGGCACGCGGATGGCCTGTCGCGAGAGCATGCCCGTTCCGCTTGAAATGGATCGCGCCGGTCAGCAACGATGCCTTGATGACGAGCCGCGTTGCTTGAGCGTCGCAGTGCGCCGCCTCCTCGTCGAGCTCGGCGATGTCCGCGGGCCTGACGCCGACCTTGCCGGCCAAGTCGATGGCGGCGTGGTACTGGTCCGCCGCGGTCTGCCAGGCGAGCGCGGCGTCCTCGCATGCGAAGATCGTCTCGGGCAATTGCTCGTGCGGATGGAACGCGCGCAATGCGTCGCGGAAGTCCGTGGCGAACGCGATCGGATGGCGCTGCTCGGCCTGCTTGCGCAGCTCTCGCGCACCCGCGGCCAGCGCCTCTGCATCGGCCGGAATGGTCGACAGTGCCGCCCACTCGGAGAGCACCTGCAGCCGTTCGACGCGTCGGGCGCCGCCCGACCAGAAGTTTGGCGTGCCGTTGAGCGCGGAATCCGCCAGCACCAGAAAATCGTCGTCGTTGTCGTTCGTGCCCCGCTGTTGTTGCCGGCTCGACGAAGCCGACTCGTTCGAGCGCGAGCGCGATTCGACGACGTCGCGCGAGGAGGAACGGCCTGCACCGTCATGCAGGCGCATCGCATCGAATTGACGAACCAATGCGCGCCGAGCGCGCGGCCCGCGTGCGATGGGCTGAAGCTCGGGCCGCGAGCGGTCGTCGCCGATGCCGAACGCCGCCGCGCTGCTCGGGCGCCCGCCCGATGCGGCGTAGGGGGCCTCGGGAACGCGCGCGCGCAGTTGGGCCAACGGCCCGCTCGGCGTACGAACGCGGCGGCCCGACTGACCGTGCGACGCGGAGGGTTCCGTGGTTCCGGATGGCGCCGACCTGGCACGGGGGTCGACATGAGCGCCCGAAGAGGAGGTCGGATCGGTGGGTGCCGTTGTGGGCGGCAGGGTCGGGCGGTCGATGGGCATCGCGTCTGGCTATGCGGGCCGACTCGCGCAAAAAGAAGCCGAGCGCCGCGCACTATGGCTCGTAGGAGAGCGGGCCGCCAGCATAGTGCGCGTGACTGCGCCGCGGGAAGTAGCCGGCGAAAAGCCGCAGCCCCGAGCGAACGCCATCGGAACTTGCCAAAGGAGCGCGCGCCAACTCGCGCCATGCCGTTCGCTATTCGTTACCCCCGGCCGACAGCTCGGCCCAGTCCAGTTCTTGCACGAGCGTGCGGTAGGCCTGGTCGCCGATGACTTCCTCGTTGCGAAGCTCGATGACCTTGCGCCGCGCAGCGGCGATGGCCTTGCGCCTTATCGGACCGCCGGGGACTTCGTTCAGCGGTTTGTCTTGATCGTGGCTCGCGTTCAGTTCGACGACGGCCTGGTACTCCTTTTTGAGTAGTTTCGCGTGCATGGAGTCGTCCGCTTCGATCGAATCGAGCAGCGCTCGATAGATCAATGTCCGGCCCGTCCGGACCTCTTTCGCGACGGGATCGTCATCGGACAGCTTCAACAGCCGGATGACCGATTTCATCGTCAAGCCTTGCAGCACGAGCGTACCGGATACGACCGCGAAAGCGCAGAGCAGAATGACGTCGCGGTACGGAAACGGCGAGCCGTTGGGCAGCGTTTCCGGCACGGAGAACGCGGCCGCAAGCGTCACGATGCCCCTCATGCCCGCCCACGAGACAACCAGCCCGGCCCCCCAAGACCGGTTCTTGCGGGTCGCCGGATTGGCGTTCCTGTTCTGAAGCATCACGAGCGCGCTATAGCCCATGACCCACAGGAATCGTGTCGCGATGACTACGCCGAGCACGACGGCGGCGGCCACGATAGCATCGATGCGCGGGGTCGCCGTTCCCGTGCCCAGACGCTCCCAGATGGGCCGCAATTGCATGCCGATCAACACGAACGCGAGCGCGTTCAGGACGAAGACGACGGACTCCCAGACCGCAAGGATCGGCACGCGCATACGCGCCGGGATGCGTGGTCCGCCTCCGCGGGCCATCGTCATGGCGAACGCTACCATCGTCAAAATGCCGGAAAGGCCGACTCTTTCGGCCAGCACCCAGACAGCGAACGTGAAGGCGAACTGCAGGATCAGGGAAATGGGCACGTGGTCCGACGCAGTCGTGATGGGGCGCAGGACGATTGCCAGAACGATGCCCGCGGCGATGCTGCCGAATATCGTGATCAGGAACATCGGCATGTAGTCGGCAAAGCTCAGCGATCCCGCGATCGCGCTCGTCAGCGCGACACGGTAGATGAACAGCGCGCTCGCATCGTTGAGCAGACTCTCGCCTTCGAGCACGTTCAGCACCCGGTGAGGGAGGCGCACCTGGCGCAGGACGGCTGTCGCCGCAGCCGCATCCGGCGGCGCGACGATCGCGCCCAAGGCGATTGCGATAGCCCACGGCATGCCCGGCATCAGCCGGTGACAGGCCAGGGCCACGCCGATCACGGTCGTGCCCACCGCGGCGATCACGAGCCCCGCGACAGGGCGCCAGTTGGCGCGCAGGTCGCGAGGCGAAGCGTCATAGGCGGCATCGAGCAGCACGGGCGCGACGAACAAAGCCAGCGCCAGCTGCGGATCGAGCGTCCATCGCGGCGTTGCGGGCAAAAATGCCACGCCCGCGCCACCGAGCGCGAGCAGAGTGGGGTACGGTGCCCCGATTCTGCGAGCCAGTTCCGCTAGAAACGCTGCGGCGATCAACAGCACGATGATCCATTCGAATGTTTGCACGGCTCGATCCCTGTTATCTGCCGATTCGGAGTTTAGCGTGAGCATAAACGGGTCCATCGAGGTGAACACTGGATGAATTGCACGAGCGCCGCAAAGCAGCGAATACGGATGTGTGAAAAACCTATAAATAACCCTAGGCCGGCGCGATACGCGCGCCGATAGAATGAACGCGTTGGCATTCGCCGGATCACCGGGTATGAAACGCGTCGTTCCGTTGCTGATGGTCTCCTCGGCTGTCCTCAGCGGTACGAGTTCGTTCGCGCTGAAACCTGATGGCGGCACCGGAAGCCTCGCCTTCGAAACGATGTCCGATAGCGGAAAAAAGCATGTCTTCGGTGTGGAGGTGACTCGCGTGAGCTTTACGATCGATACCGGTGCGAATGCAGCGTGGCAGCCCTCTATCGGCCACGTGATCGTTTCGCCGCCCGATATCGACGGTATCCGCTTCGGCTGCATGCTGCCCAAAAATGCTATCGAACAGCCGGCGTCGATTGCGCCATGAATGAGCGAACGCTTCTAGCCTGCCTGGTGGCGTCGTTGTCTAGCGTAGCGATATGGGCACATGCGCACACCGCTATCCCGGTTTGGTCGCCCGCCAAAGGGGTGCTCTGCGATCGGTTCATGTGCGCGAGCGACATGGGTGTCTCGCGCTCGCTGACGGAAAAGTACCTCGGCGTGCGTACTGCAACGCGGCTGTTTTCCAAGGGCGAGTTCAGCCTGACGGAATTTACTTTCGCAAACGGTATCTTCTGCGACGTGAATGAGCGGCTCTGCCGGATGAATCGCTACTACGGCGCGGACGGCAAGCGCAGCGGCGCAATATCGAAAAGGTACACAGCGCTCTTGTTCGGGAACTGAGGGTCAAGTCCGCGCCGATCGACCGCGCGGGCGGGCGCACAGCGTCCGCCCGCATTTCGATCGAACGATGAATCGCGTGCGTCAGGATCCTTCCGGGGTCGTTCCGGCTTTGCGGACGATGGAGTGGCGATGGACTGCCGTCCTGGTGCTCTTGCCATGATGGGGCGAAGTTGCAGTCGATCGATCCGTCTCGCCGACCCGATCGGCCTGTGTATCGGAACGATCGGCGGCGCGCTCGAGGCCCTTGTCGCGATCGCCCGAAATCGGACTGTTGGAATTCTTCATTCCTTCCGAGCTCATATGGCTGGCCGATACGCCGCCGACATTGCCTGCGGCGCTGCCCATCGCGCCGCCCATGCCCGCACCGTGCCCACCGCCCGAGCCGCCGCCTGCGCCCCCTCCGGCACCGCCGCCACCGCCACCCCCGCCACCGGCAGCAAACGATACGGACGATACAGCCAGGGTAATACTCGTAATGGCAAGAACTGCCCAGTGTTTTGTTTTCATACTGATCTCCCTGATCGAGTGCCTGCGAACAGCATTGTGCGTGTGCGCGGCGTCAATTCAATGCGATGTCGTTACCGTTTGTATCCGGAAGCAACAGACGGGAATGCCGCGAGCAGCATGCCGACTGCGAGCCGCGGCCGGGCGGCCGTCCGTAAGCGGGGTGCCGTCGGTGAGAGATTCGATACAAATTGCACTGCAGCATCGAACTCACCGCGGGCCGTGCCGCTGCCAGGTGCCGCTCATACCTGCGCTTCGAGCGCAGTTCGCAGGCGCGCCGGGGACATCGGCAGCGCCCTGACCCGCAGTCCCGTTGCATGAGCGACGGCATTCGCAAGGGCTGCCGCCATCGGTCCCTGCGCGGCTTCGCCGACGCCGAGAAACGGTCGTCCGGGACGGTCTATCAGTTCGACGTCGAGTGCGCGCGGAGCCGACGCGAAGCGCAGGATTGGATAGGTGCTCCAATCGAAGCTCGTGATCGTATGTCGATCGAAGGTCGTCTCCTCGAACAGCGTCCAACTCGCCGATTGCACGATGCCGCCTTCGATCTGATTGCGCACGCCGTCGGGATTCACGATCTGTCCGCAATCGACCGCGCTGACGATCCGTTCGATCGTGACTTGCCCGGTGTCGCGCTCGACACTGACATGCGCGGCAACCGCGCAGTAGGCCATGAGATTCTTGTATTGGGCAAATCCGAAGCCCTGTCCGCTCCAACGCGACGGTGGCCGATTGCGCTCCCATCCGAACCGCTGCGCGGCCCGTCGAATGACATCTTGCGCGCGCGGATCGTCGAGATGGCGCAGCCGGAAGTCGATCGGGTCCGTCCCGGCGGCCATGGCCAGTTCGTCGATGAAGCTCTCGATGGTAAACACGTTGTGGTATGCGCCGAGCGATCGCATTGCGGAGACGCGGATCGGCATCTCGGGCAGGAAGTGATGCTGCACGTAGACGTTCGGGATGCGATAGAGCGGGATGCTGTTGCGGTCGCCGCCGCCTTCGGGCATGGGGATCGGTTTCGGCGGCGCCGGTGTGAACGGTTTGGCGAGAAACCATGTGGGCATCAGACGTCCGGCGTTTTCGATGCGGTTATTGTGCGTATTGCTCCAGATCTCGAATCGCCAGTCGACGATCTGTCCAGTTGCGTCGATCGAGGCGGCCACATCTGTAATCATCGCGGGCCCGAATGGCTCCCACATGTGTTCCTGTTCTCGCATCCACTGCACACGTACGGGTCGCCCCGGCAGTGCGTGCGCAATCAGCGCGGCATCGGCTGCGGCATCGTCCGCGCCGTTGTGTCCGTAGCAGCCGGCGCCCTCGACATGGACGCAGCGAACGTGTTCCGGTGCCATCGACAGCATTTCGGCGATGCCCTTTCGCAGCGGAAAAACGCCTTGTGTATGCGTCCAGACCGTCATCTGCGTTCCGTCGAATTGCGCCAGCGCACAGGAGGGTCCCATGGCGCCATGCGTCAAATACGGCTTCGTGAACCGTGCGTGCAGCGTCTTTGCCGCGGCGGCGGCCGTTGATTTCCGGTTGGCTACGGGGATTTCCTCAGTGTGCAGTTTCAGCAATGTCTCAGGGAGCCTCGCTTGATCGGGTAGCGGCGGCCCGGGATTCCACGTAGCGCTGGCCGAGAGCGCGCGCATGGCAACGATGGCTTGCCATTCGTCCTCGGCGACCACGGCCAGATAGCTTCCGTCGCGAATGACGGCCACCACGCCGGGTAGCGAACGTACGCCAGCGATGTCGGCCGAGGCAAGCGTCGCCGCATAGGAAGGCGGGCGTACGACGCGCGCGTGCAGCATTGCGGGCAGCCGCATGTCCTGCACGTAGCTCGCGCCGCCCGTGACTTTTCCCGGTATGTCGACGCGGGGGTGAGACTGCCCCACGATCGCAAACGATTTGGGGTCCTTCGTGGGCCGCCCGGGCTCGGCACGTCGATGCAGGTCAGCGCCGCTCACGGTTTCGCCGAACGACAGCCGGCGCCCGTCAGCCGACACGATCTCACCCTGTTCGATCGTCAGCGTGGCAGCATCGCAGGCGAGCTTGGCAGCGGCGGCCTGGATGAGCAGTTCTCGTACTTGGGCGGCGGCGTTGGCGATGGCGGTGCCGCTGTCCGCTGTCGAATGACTGCCGGCGGTGTAGCCCTCGTTGGGAGTGACCGACGTGTCGGCCGTCACCACTGTGAGTCGTTCTGGCGGCACGCCGAGTTGTTCGGCGGCGATTTGCAGGAACGCAGTTCTGATGCCGGTGCCGAGTTCGGCCTTGCCCGTGAACACGGTGATGCGGCTCTCGGCGTCGATTTTGATCCAGGCATCGAGCAAGGGAGTGGTCTTTAAACTGCCCGGCAGATCCGGCTCCGATGCGTTGAAAGTCCCGGCTTCCGTCGTCGCCTGGGCCCATAGGCGCGCGCTGGGCAGCAGCGAGAAGCCGACGGTCAGGCTGCCCGCCGCGAGAAACCGCCTGCGCGATGCGCTTACGATTGGAGCCGGGCCGCTCATGCTTTGCGTCCCGCGTCATGGATCGCCGCAAGAATGCGCATGTGGGTGCCGCAGCGGCACAGATTCGGCGCCATATGCTCGCGGATCTGTGCTTCGTTGGGAGCGGGCACGCGATCGAGCAGCGCCTGCGCCCGCATGATCATGCCGGCGATACAGTATCCGCATTGCGCGGCCTGCCGATCGATGAAGGCTTGCTGCAGCCGGCTCGGATGCTCGGCATCGCCAAGACCTTCGATGGTGCGCACATTGCGCTCGCCTACCGCCGATACTGGCAACAGGCACGAGAACACCGCCTCACCGCCGACGATTACGGTGCATGCGCCGCACTGTCCGAGGCCGCAGCCGAACTTCGCGCCGTTTAGCGCGAGCGGATTGCGCAGCGCGTAGAGCAGTGGCATCGAGGGATCGATGTCGAGTACGTGGCGTTCGCCGTTCACGGTCAGATCGATCATGGCTCGCTCTTCTCCTTGCGAAGCTTTGCCACGTAGCTCGCGTCGACGCGCCACGGGGCCTGGGTGCTGAAGCGCGCGCGCATGAATGCCGTCACGTCGGCGATCTGCGCATTCGTCAGTGTGGCGGAATAGGCCGGCATATAAAGTGCCCCCGCGCTGTCCTTGTCGCGGATACCGTGCAGCACGAAGCGCACCGCATTGCGCGCGCTTCGTGCATTGACGGCGGTGCCGAGCGAAAGCGACGGCCTGCCGCCATATGCGGACATGGGCGCGGCGTCGTCATGACACGATGCGCAAGCCGCTGCAAAGAGCGTGCTGCCGCGACGAAGCTGGGCCGTATCGGCTCGATCGGCGGTGCTCGTCGCCGCTTGCGCGGGCGCAGCGGTTGTTTGCAACGTCATCAGATACGAGGCCATCGCCCGCACGTCGGCTGGGTCCGCATAGGCCAGCGCGCTCGTCACGTCGCGCATCGGTCCGGCCGCCATGCCATGTTCGCTTGCCAAGCCGGTTCGCAGATAAGCGCTCATTTGATCGACAGTCCACGGTTTCGGTCTTTCGAGCAGCGCGGTCAGAGCGGGCGCCTCCCAGCCCTCGACGACAGCGCCCTGGAATGCGTGGCCTATTTTCTCCGCGCCCAACGCGTTGAGCGGCGTATGACAGGCAGCGCAATGTCCGAGCGTATCGACCAGATATTTCCCGCGTTTTTCGTCGGCGCGATCGGGCACGCGTTGCGGTTCGGCGGGGCGATGGAGAAAGAGCATATTCCACGCTGCCATCAACGGGCGAAACTGGAGTGGGAACGTCAGATGATTTTTGGGCGGCGCGGCCTGTACAGGGTCGCGCGTCATCAGGAATCGATAGACGGATTCGAGATCGATGTCAGTCATACCCTGAAAATGCGGATAGGGAAATGCCGGATAAAGGCGATGCCCATCGCGGGATATGCCGCTTCTCATGGCGCGGGAGAAATCGCTGGGCGACCACTGGCCGATGCCGGTTTTGGGGTCGGGGCTGATGTTGGTGGAGTAGAGCGTACCGAATGGCGTATCGAATGCGCGCCCGCCGGCGAATGGAACGCCGCCCGGGGCGGTGTGACACACCGCGCAATTGCCGACCGCGGCGAGGCTCGCGCCGGGCTGAACCGATTCCGCGACCGGCCATGCGGCGAGCGGCGGATCGGACGAGGCGCCCGCAGCAGCACACGCCTGTTGAGCGGCCACCGTTGCGCACGCCATTGCCGCTGTTGCGAGGGCCATCTCGCGCATCGCCCCTCCTGCCGATACATCGCTTCCCAAGTCTAGCATCGTCGCACAAGTAGCAAAACGACCGCGCTCGAGTCGCCGCACGTCTTCCGCTTGCGCTTCGATTGAGAAAAATCGCGTGGCGATGACCGTCGTGCGTGCGCATAGTGGCGAGCCCTTGGGTGCTGCCGTCATTCATCGCACCCTCCGGCTTGAACGCAACGCAGGAATCCATTTCATGACTTTCAGTTCCGAAATCAGCCCGCCGAGCCGGCTTGGCGCGCATGTTCTCCGTGTAAATCGAGGGCGCCTGCTTCTCGCATTTTGCCTGACCGCGGTACTGTCGCTGAGCGTGCACGCGGTCATGCTTCAACTGTTCGACGTACCGTATCCGTCGGCACAGATCTCGAGCCCGCTGCCGGACATCGTCAATAGCGCTATCGCAGTGTGGGCGGCCATCTGGTTGTTTGCCCAAATGAGGCGGACATGGCCGCATCGTTCGCGGCTTGTCCACGCCGGCATTCTTTTCGTGCTCGTATGCGGGCTGAACGAGACGCTGCGGGGATGGTTCATGAACGGCTATTGCACGAGTGCTCGAGGTTGGCTGTTTTTTGCAACGATGGCGATGCCCGCATTGCTCGTCTATGCAGCCACCGCGGTAGCCGCCGCGCTCGTGGAGCGCGTGTCCGGAACGCGGCGAGCATTTCATCTCGCCGCGCTCGCCGTGTCGGTCCTGCTTGGCGTCTTCGCGTTTGCGTGGGTGTCATGGGGGAAGGCGGCTCTATTCGCCGCGTTCGGCGATATGGTGGCAGGCGGCGGGTGGTGCCGACTTCCCTATGGAATGAATGTGTTGGTGCCGGCCTATCTGACGTTTATCGAGCCGGCCCTCGCATGTCTGATGTGTTGCGCGCTAGCTTCGCCGTCGTTGTGCAAGAACCGGGCAATGCGAACCGTGCAATTCATGTTCCTGACACTGGCGCTGAAAAAGCAACTGTTGATGTCGTTGTTCTACGCTATATATGCGCCGCTGCCTTTTGCCTCCGCGCTCGTGAGCATGGGGCAGTTCACGCTTGAAGCGGCCGTATTGGGAGCCGCGACCGCCGTGAGCTGGACCTTTGCGCGCAATGGCGTGGAGACTGCGAAGCCCGCACCGTAAAGAGTCGTGCCAAAGCCCGTGAATGGCGCCGCATAGATAGTGCAGCAACAGTTACAAGTACGAAACATGCGCCGGCAAGCTCTGGGGTATAGTCCGCTCATCGAATTACCGTATGACGGACGGGGGTTATGTCATGACTACCAAGAACACACGCATTGTTGGGGGCCTCGCGGTTGCGCTGATCGCAGGCGCGTCGAGCGCGGCGATGGCCGCGGATGTCAGCGTGGGCGTGAACATCGGCGTGCCCGCGCCTGTGTATGTCGCCCCCGCGCCCGTTTATGCGCCGCCCCCGCCGGTGGTCTATGCACCGGCGCCGGCGATCGTGATTGGATGGCACGGCGATCGTTACTGGGACGGGCGCCGCTATTGGGAGCGCGAGGATTGGTACCGCCATCATGGCCGCGGCCCCGATTGGGACGACGACCACTGGCATGGCCGTGGCCATGGCCGCGGTCACGGTCGTGGGCATGACTGATCGCGCCTATTGATAGGCTGACAGGCGGTCTCCGCACCGCGCCCATATGAAAAAACCGCCCACCGTGACTCTCCGGTGGGCGGTTTTCCATGATGGCAATGCTGGGAGCCGAGAGGCTCTCGGCCCGCCGAACTTATTCGGCCGGTAAAGATGCCATCCCGCCCACGACGGCGTGAAAACCGCTATCGACATGCATGATCTCGGCCGTGACGCCGCTTGCGAGATCGGACAGCAGAAAGGCGGCTGTATTGCCGACCTGCTCGATCGTCACATTGCGCTTGAGCGGTGCGTTTTCGGCGACGAAGTCGAGGATTTTGCCGAAGCCTTTGATCCCGCTTGCCGCGAGGGTCTTGATGGGGCCGGCGGAGATGGCATTCACGCGCACGCCGCGCGCGCCGAGCGAACCGGCCATATAGCGCACCGACGCTTCGAGAGCGGCTTTGGCGACGCCCATCGTGTTGTAGTTCGGAATCACTTTTTCGGCGCCGAGATAGGACAGCGTCAGCAGCGATGCGTCTTGCGACAGCATCGGCAGCGCGGCCTTTGCGAGCGCGGGGAAGCTGTAAGCCGAAATGTCATGCGCGATGCGGAAGTTTTCGCGCGTCATACCATCGAGAAAATCGCCGGCGATTGCCTCGCGCGGGGCGAAGCCGATCGAATGCACGAGACCGTCGATACTCGGCCAGTGTTGCTTCAGCGAGGAGAAGAGCGCTTCGATTTGCGCATCGTCGGCCACATCGCAAGGGAACACGAGTTCGCTGCCGAATTCGGTGGCGAACTCGGTAATGCGATCCTTGAAGCGCTCGCCGACGTAGGTGAAAGCGAGCTCGGCGCCTTCGCGCTTGCAGGCTTGCGCGATGCCGTAGGCAATCGAGCGGTTCGACAGCAGACCGGTCAGCAAAATGCGTTTTCCAGCGAGAAAGCCCATGAATTCTCCTATGTCAGGTATGCCTTGCACGGCGGCGCGTAAGCGATCGGGCGGCCGGCGAATGGTTTTTCAGTACAATTTGCGCAATTCTCTCATATCGCCATCCCCGCTCGAGCATAGGTGCTTATGACGACAGGTTTGCGACGAACCGCCGCGCTGCGTTGGCTGTTGGTCTTGTTCGGGTTCGCATGCGCGTTCGGTGTGTCCGCCCCGGTCGAGGCAGCCTATGCCATCGCCCAATTCGGTACGCCCAAGTATCCCCCGGGCTTTGCGCACTTCGACTACGTCAACCCCGATGCGCCCCAAGGCGGCACGCTCGTGCTTGCCAACCCGAGCCGTCTCACGAGCTTCGACAAGTTCAACCCGTTCACGATGCGCGGCAACCCGGCTCCCGGCATCGGCATGCTGTTCGAGAGCCTGACCACGGGCAGCCTCGACGAGCCGGCTTCGGCATATGGCTTGCTGGCCGACGATATCCGCATCGCGCCCGACCGCCGCTCGGTGACATTTCATATCGATGCGCGAGCGCACTTTTCGAATGGCGATCCGGTGACTGCCGAGGACGTCAAGTATTCGTTCGATACGCTCAAGAGCCGGCAAGCCGCTCCGCAGTTCGCCGCCTTCTACGCCGATATCGCGCGCGCGATCGTCGTCGATCGGTCGACCGTTCGCTTCGAATTCAAGCAGGCGAACCGCGAATTGCCGCTGATCGCCGGCGGCGTGCCCGTGTTTTCGCACAAGTGGGGCCTGCGCGCCGACGGCACGCACATACCGTTCGATCAACTCGCGTTCGACAAACCGATCGGCAGCGGACCGTATCTGATCGAGCAGTACGACGGCGGCCATACGATCACCTATCGGCGCGATCCGTCGTACTGGGGCGCGGCGTTGCCGGTCCGCGTTGGAACGAACAACTTCGAGCGCATCACCTATAAGCTCTACGCCGACAGTGTGGCGAGGCTCGAAGCTTTCAAGGCCGGCGAATACGACGCGCTCGTCGAATACATCGCGCGTAACTGGGCGCGGCGCGATGTCGGCAAACGCTTCGACGACGGCGAACTCATCAAGCGCGAATTCCGGCAGCACAATGGCGCGGGGATGCAGGGTTTCGTGTTGAACCTGCGTCGGTCCCTGTTTCAGGACTTGCGCGTACGCAAGGCGCTCGATCTTGCATTCGACTTCGAATGGCTGAACGAGCGCCTTTTTTTCGGCGCGTACACGCGGCTCGACAGCTACTTCGCCGATAGCGAGTTGCAGGCGAGGGGAGCGCCTGGCCCCGGCGAGCTGAAGTTGCTCGAACCGTTGCGCGCACAACTGGATCCCGCGGTGTTCGGGCCTATGCCGGTGCAGCCGAGCACGGACCCGCCGAACTCGTTGCGCGGCAACTTGCGCAAGGCGCGCGCGTTGCTCGCGCAAGCGGGCTGGACCTATCGCGACGGCGCCTTGCGCAACGCCAAGGGCGAGCCGTTCGTCTTCGAGATCCTCGAGGATTCGGGGCAGGGGGCGTCGATGGAGCCCGTCATTGCCGCCTATATCCGCAACCTCGCGAAGCTCGGCATTCGCGCCATCTATCGAACAGTCGATTTCGCGCTGATTCAAAAACGCTATGACGCCTTCGATTTCGATGTCACGATCGTGCGTAATCCGGGCACGCAGATTCCCGGCGTCGAACAGGTCTCGCGCTTCGGCAGCCGCTCGGCCGACGAGCAGGGCTCGGACAATATGGGCGGACTCAAATCGCCTGCCGTCGACGCGATCCTCGATGCGCTCGTGCATGCGCAGACCAAGGACGAGCTCGTGAATGCGGCGCATGCGCTGGACCGGGTGCTCATGCACGGTTATTACGTCATTCCCCAATGGTTCAGCACCACGCATCGAATCGCCTACCGGCGCGACCTGCATTATCCGCGGACGCTGCCGCTGTACTATTCCGCCGAGGACTGGATCGTATCGACGTGGTGGCGCGAGCCCGACAAGCGGGCAGGCGTCGAATCGAGTGCCGATAGCGCGCGCTGAATGCGCCGCTAAAACGCGTTGATGTGCATACAAGCTGACGGATAACCGATTATGTGGGCCTATATTCTCAAGCGGTTGCTGTTGATGATTCCGACGCTCGTCGGGGTGCTCACCGTCACGTTTGCCGTGATTCAATTCGTGCCGGGCGGGCCGGTCGAGCAGGCGGCCTATGAATTGCGCAAGGGAGCGGCCCAGGAGGGGCAGCCGCCGCCGTTCGGCTTGCGCGCGCACAACGGCGTCGACGCGCAGCAGATCGCGCAATTGAAGGCGCTATACGGTTTCGACAAGCCGCCTTTGACACGCTACTGGCTGATGCTCTCGCAATTTGCGCGCTTCGATCTCGGGCAGAGTTACTTCCATCACCGTAGCGTCTGGTCGCTCGTCATATCGAAGCTGCCCGTATCGATCAGCATTGGTCTCTGGACATTTTTCCTGACCTATCTGATTTCCGTGCCGCTCGGCATCGCGAAGGCCGTCCGCAACGGTTCGCCGTTCGATGTGGTGTCGAGCCTGATCGTGCTCGTCGGATATGCGATCCCGGGTTTTGTACTCGGCGTGCTGCTGCTCGTGCTGTTCGGGGGGGGCTCGTTCTGGCAGTTCTTCCCTCTGCGGGGACTGGTCTCGGACGATTTCGCCCAGCTCTCGTTCGGCGCGAAGATCGTGGATTATCTTTGGCACATCGCGCTGCCCGTCACGGCATCGGTGGTCGGCAGCTTTGCCATCGTCACGATGCTGACCAAGAATGCGTTTCTCGACGAAATCAAGAAGCAATACGTGTTGACCGCCAGGGCGAAAGGTCTCAGCGAGAAACGCGTGCTCTGGAAACACGTATTCCGCAATGCGATGCTGCCGCTCGTCGTCGGCTTTCCCGCCGCATTCATCGGTGCGTTTTTCACGGGCAGCTTGCTGATCGAAACGCTGTTTTCGCTCGATGGCCTGGGTCTGCTTTCGTACGAATCCGTCGTGCGGCGCGATTATCCCGTCGTGCTCGGCACGCTTTACGTCTTCACGCTGATCGGGCTCGCAACCAAGCTGATCTCCGACCTCTGCTACGTCTGGGTCGATCCGCGTATTCAATTCGAACAACTGGAGCGTTGACGTGGGCCGAGTCCGTCCTCATATCGGGCAAGACGCGCAGCCGCGCAGCGAGATCGCGGAAGCGTTGGCTTCGCCCACGCCGATGCGGCGCCTCTGGCGGCGCTTCAAAGGGCAACGGATCGGCTATTGGAGCTTGATTGTCTTTTGTATCGCGTTCGTCGCGAGCCTCGCTGGGCCGCTATGGTCGAACGACAAACCGCTCGTCGTGCGCTATCAGGGCCAATTTTATTTTCCGCTCGCGAAGACGTATGCCGAGACGACGTTCGGCGGCGACTTCCCGACGCCCGCCGATTATCTCGACCCGTACGTGCGCCGCCGCTTCGATCTGCCCGGCAATTTCGCGATCTATCCGCCGAACCATTACTACTACGACACGCTCAACTATTTTTCGAAGGAGCCGAATCCCGCACCGCCGTCGCGCGAGAACTGGCTTGGCACGGATCAGCAAGGGCGCGACGTGTTCGCGCGACTGCTCTACGGTTTTCGCATTTCAGTCGAATTCGGGTTGATCCTGACGCTGATCGGCAGTGTGCTCGGCATCCTGGCCGGCGCGGTCCAGGGATATTTCGGAGGCCGAACCGATATCCTCGGCCAACGGCTCATCGAGATCTGGAGCGCGCTGCCCGAACTCTATTTGCTGATCATCTTCGCGTCGATCTTCGAGCCAAGCTTCGTGCTGCTCATCGTGCTGCTTTCGCTTTTCGGCTGGATCGGGCTGTCGGATTACGTACGCGCCGAGTTTCTGCGTAATCGTACACAGGACTACGTGCGAGCGGCGCGCGCCATGGGCCTGAGCAACTGGCAGATCATCTGGCGTCACATACTCCCGAACAGCCTGACCCCCGTCATCACGTTCTTGCCGTTCCGGATGAGCGGCTCGATTCTCGCGCTGACGAGCCTCGACTTTCTCGGCCTGGGGGTGCCCCCGCCGACGCCCAGCCTTGGCGAGTTGCTGGCGGAAGGCAAAGCGAATCTCGACGCCTGGTGGATCTCGTTATCGACATTCGGCGTGCTCGTCGCCACGCTGCTGCTGTTGACGTTCATGGGCGATGCGCTGCGCAACGCACTCGATACGCGGCTCGCCGATGCCATGCGAGCGGGAGGCAACCAATGAGCGCGGCGCATAGCAACCCGGTCATGGACGCGAACGGGGCGCCGCTGCTGTCGATCGAAGGACTCAGCATCGCTTTCGGCGAGGCCATTGCTGTGAATGACATCACGCTTGCGATCGGCCGCGGCGAGCGCGTCGCGCTCGTCGGCGAATCGGGCTCGGGCAAGACCGTCACGGCGCTTGCCATTCTGCGACTGCTGCGCGATGCGCAAGTGAGCGGCGCCATCCGGTTCGCCGGGGCCGATCTCAACGCCAAGAGCGAACGCGACATGCGCGCGCTGCGCGGCTCCGATATCGCGATGATCTTTCAGGAGCCGATGACGGCGCTCAATCCGCTTTATACGATCGGGGAGCAGATAGCCGAGACGATCGTCGCACACGACGGCATCGCGCCCGCCGAAGCGCGCCGGCGCGCCGTGGCATTGCTTGCGCGCACCGGCATTGCCGAGCCGAACAAGCGCGTTCTCAGTTATCCGCACCAATTGTCGGGCGGGCAGCGGCAGCGCGCGATGATCGCAATGGCGCTCGCGTGCCGTCCGCGCCTGCTGCTCGCGGACGAACCGACGACAGCGCTCGATGTCACGATTCGCGCGCAGATCGTCGATCTGCTGCTCGAGTTGCAGCGCGAGGAAGCGGCCAAGCGCGGGATGGCCGTGCTGTTGATCACGCACGATCTGAACCTCGTGCGGCGGTTCGCCGAGCGGGTGGCCGTCATGGAGCACGGCGTGCTTGTCGAATGCGGCCCCGTCGAGCGGATCTTCGAAGCGCCTCAGCACGCCTACACGCGCCGCCTCATCGAAAGCCGCCCGCGTCGTTCGGTGCAACCCGTACTGCCGATCTCGCCCGCGGTGCTCGAAGCGCGCGACGTATCGGTCGCATTCCGGACTCGCTTGCCCGGCATGAGAGGCTGGTTTCATTCGGGCAGCTTTGCGGCGGTATCGAATGCGAGCGTGGCGGTGCGCCAGGGCGAGACGCTCGGCATCGTCGGCGAATCGGGTTCGGGCAAATCTACGCTTGCGATGGCGTTGCTCGGCTTGCAACGCACCGCGTTCGGGACGATCGAATTTCAAGGCCAGCCGCTCGCAAGCTATCGAGGGCGGGCAAAGACGGCGCTGCGTTCCAATATGCAGGTCGTCTTTCAAGATCCATTCAGTTCGCTTTCGCCGCGCCATACGATCGAACGCATCGTGGGCGAAGGGCTGGCGCTCCATCGGCCGGAGCTCGGCGCCGCCGCACGACGCGAAAAGGTCGTGGCGATATTGCGGGAAGTGGGGATGGATCGGACCGTGCTCGCGCGCTACCCGCACGAGTTCTCGGGCGGTCAGCGACAACGGATTGCAATTGCTCGCGCCCTCATACTGGAGCCGCGACTTCTGGTACTCGACGAGCCGACGAGCGCCCTCGACGTGTCCATTCAGCAGCAGGTGTTGGCGCTGCTGAGCGCCTTGCAACAGAAATACAACCTTGCATTCATTTTCATCAGCCACGATCTGGCCGTCATCGGGGCAATGGCTCATCGCGTGGCCGTCATGCAGGACGGCGCGATCGTCGAGACGGCGGACGTCGAAAAGATATTCTCGAAACCGCAGCATCCGTATACGCAAAAGCTCCTCGCGGCGAGCATGCAAGGATGATCGCGACAATTATGACGGTACCCCGATTGTTTTTTTTAATTTGTTTTGACAACTGGTTACATCCTGGCTAGTATCGTCCAAACTTTCCGCAGAACCCCTCGCAGATCCCTGATTCTTAAGCAAATCCTACCGACCGATGCAGCACCGATACTTTGCCCAGGCTTGCGCGCGCGTCGTCACCGGAATGTTCGTTGGCGTCTTGATGAGCGCAGCACCCGGTGCGTTCGCGGATGAAGCGAACACGTTGTCGCAAAGCACCGCCTATCCGATTCGCGCAGAATCGACCTCGCTTTCCTCAGTTTCGTCCCCCGATTCGCAAGCAGCGGCGCCTACGACCCGCGCCGGCCGCGCCAAAGCCTTTTTCTCGGGCATGGCGGGCAAGGCGGGTGATGTCGTCGTCGGCGCACTGAACATGATTGGCGTACGTTACCGCTGGGGCGGCGATTCCCCTGATTCGGGGCTCGATTGCAGCGGATTCGTCCGCTACGTATTCCAGGACACCCTCGGTCTCGCGCTGCCGCGCCGTGCCGAAGAAATGAGCCGCGTCGGCGAAAAGGTCCGCATCAGCGACCTGAAGCCCGGCGATCTGGTGTTCTTCAATACGATGCGTCGCACGTTCTCCCACGTCGGCATCTATATTGGCGACAACAAGTTCGTGCATTCGCCGTCCACCGGCAGCACGATTCGCGTCGACGATCTGGACGACCGCTATTGGGAAAAGCGCTTCACGGGTGCTCGTCGCATCGAGTCGCGCTTTCCCGTCAAGGCCGACGAATTGCGTCAGCGCGTGAGCGCGACGATGGACGCGACGGCCGGCAACTGATTACGACCGGCTCGCCGCAGTTGCGGCGGGCGGGCTCTTCGTTTGTCTAAACCCGCTGCAGGTGTAAGCCGGCAGCGGGTTTTGTCGTTCGGTTCCAGCCCTCTGCGCCGCGCGTTTTACGACGCGGGCACGGAAGCGGCCCGTACGTGGCCCGTTGCCAGCCTTTGCTCCAGTTGCGAAAAGACCTTGGCGACCGCTTCCTCGCCCGCGAGGATCGCCGCGTTGCGCTGTCCGAAATCGCTGCCGCTCATCGCGGCCAGATTCGGACGAATCACGAAGTCCGCGTATTTTTCGAGTTCGTAGGTTTTGATCGTCTGCCCCATGATCGTGAAGGTCTGAAGCAGTACGTCGAATGAGTTCTGCGTAAGCGCGCTCTCCGGGTTGGCGGAGATATCGACGGCGATCACGAAATCGGCCCCCATTCTCCGCGCAAACGAGGCGGGTACGGGGCTGACGAGTCCGCCATCCACGTATTCGTGGCCGCCGATCTTGACCGGTTCGAAAATCGACGGAACGCTGCATGAGGCGCGTACGGCCACACCTGTGTTGCCGCGCTGAAAGAGAATCGGCTGGCCCGTGCGCAAATCGGTGGCGACGATGCCGAGCGGGCGTGCCATTTTCTCGATCGGCCGATTGGCGAGCGTCGTGTTGACGTAGTTCTGCAATGCAACGCCTTGCAAGAAGCCGCGCGTACGGAACGGCATCGCCCAGTCGCTGATCGAAGCCTGATCCATCGTCAACGCGAGCTTGTTGATCGCGATGCCATTCATGCCCGACGCATAGAGCGCGGCGACGACCGAGCCCGCGCTCGTACCGCACAGCAGATCGGGCGTGATGCCGCGCGCTTCGAGCGCCTTGATGACGCCGATATGGGCGAAGCCGCGCGCGGCGCCGCCGCCGAGCGCGAGCCCGATGCGAAGCGGCCGCTCGGGCGCGGATGCGACGGGCGGGTTCTCGTTCGTTTTCGGCGGTGCCGATGCACAAGCGCCGACGAGCATGGAGGCGCAGGCCAGCGAGAAGTTGCGCCGGGACAAGCCGGACGATTGCGGTGGTTGCGGCAAAGTAGAGCGGGGGGAAGCGGGTTTCAACGATATCTCCTGCGGCCATGATGCGCACCGTGCGCGAGCTGGAGCGCGGCGTGCGCAATGTCGTGCGCGGGCACATCATAAGGCAAAGCGCGGCTCATGCGCGGCACGTCCCGGCGAACCGCGCCGCTGCGGGGCTTCGGTATGGCCGGGTATAATCGCGGTCTCTTTCCGTTTGCTCGCTATGCGTGTATCCATCGCGCGAAATCCGCCCATGTCCAACGTCCGCACCCGTTTCGCACCCAGCCCCACCGGTTTCATCCACCTTGGCAACATCCGCTCGGCGCTCTATCCATGGGCCTTTGCGCGCAAGATGAAGGGGACCTTCGTGCTGCGGATCGAAGACACCGATGTCGAGCGTTCGACGTCGGCCTCCGTCGATGCCATTCTCGAAGGCATGGCGTGGCTCGGCCTCGATTACGACGAAGGGCCGTTCTATCAGATGCAGCGCATGGACCGCTATCGCGAAGTGGTCACGCAAATGCTCGAGCAGGGTCTCGCTTATCCGTGCTACATGTCGACGGAAGAACTCGATGCGTTGCGCGAACGTCAGCGCGAGGCCGGTGAGAAGCCGCGCTACGACGGCACCTGGCGGCCGGAGCCCGGCAAGACTTTGCCGACGCCGCCAGCCGGTGTGGCGCCCGTCATCCGTTTCCGGAATCCGCTTACCGGCGTGGTGGCCTGGGACGATGCGGTGAAGGGCCGGGTCGAGATTTCGAACGAGGAACTTGACGACCTCGTGATCGCGCGCCCCGACGGGACGCCGACTTATAACTTCTGCGTGGTCGTCGACGATCTCGACATGCGCATCACGCATGTGATCCGCGGCGACGATCACGTGAACAACACGCCGCGTCAGATCAACATTCTGCGTGCGTTGGGGGCGGAGCCGCCGGTCTACGCGCATTTGCCGACCGTGCTCAACGAAGCCGGCGAGAAGATGAGCAAGCGCCATGGTGCCATGAGCGTCATGGGTTATCGCGATGCGGGTTACCTGCCGGAGGCCGTGCTCAACTATCTCGCGCGTCTGGGCTGGTCGCATGGCGACGCTGAGATCTTTTCGCGCGAGCAGTTCGTCGAATGGTTCGATCTCGAACATCTTGGCAAGTCGCCGGCGCAATACGATCACAACAAGCTCAACTGGCTCAACAACCACTACATCAAGGAAGCCGACAACGCCCGGCTTACCGGGCTCGCGCTGCCGTTTTTTGCGGAGTGCGGCGTCGACGATGCGACGCTGGCGAAAGGGCCGTTGCTTGCGAGCGTGATCGCGCTGATGAAGGATCGGGCGACGACGATCAAGGAGATCGTCGAAAACGCGCTCATGTTCTATCGGGAGCCGGCGCCTGAGGCCGAGGCGCTCGCGCAGCATCTGACCGATACGGTGCGCCCGGCGCTTGCCGACCTTGCGGCCGCACTGCGTGCGGCCGAGTGGACGAAAGAGGGTATCGCGGCCGCGTTGAAGGCGACGCTCGGCGCACACAAGCTGAAGATGCCGCAGCTCGCGATGCCGCTGCGGCTGGTCGTGGTTGGGACGACCCATACGCCGTCGATCGACGCGGTGTTGGCGCTGTTCGATCGCGACGTCGTGGTGAGCCGGATCGAAAAGCACGTGCGAGCGTGACATCTGGTTGGCGTGCTCGAGCGCTGCGATAAAAAATCGTGCGTCGGTCCGCGAAGGGTATTTACAAACCAGGAATTGGCCTCTAAAATCTCGTTTCTGTTCTGCAAGGGGGTATAGCTCAGCTGGGAGAGCGCTTGCATGGCATGCAAGAGGTCAGCGGTTCGATCCCGCTTACCTCCACCAAGACATGGTCCGCAGACAGTCGCAGTAGTCAGAAAAGCCCTGAGAAATCGGGGCTTTATCTTTTTCTACGGTCCGTAGAATTCTCCGCCGTTCCGTCGTGTCCAGTTTGCACGTACCCAAAGCGTCCGGGCAGGCCGGACCAGCGCGTCGTGCAGCGTCAGCGCGGCACCTATCCCAAGCCCACTACGAAGACCGCTGTTGTCGTGGCGATTGATGACCGCGGGCGGGGGACCGCTGAAACTCGCATCGTGCCATCCGCCAACTTCATCGATTGATCGACGCCACGCATCAATCCATCCAAAACTTGCACTTCACATCGGAGACGGTTCCGAAGAACAATGCGCATTCGCCCAGCAGCTCAGACACATGACCCGCGAGCGGCGTATCGACCAGAACCATCCGGAGACACCTCGATGCCACAAGCAGCCGTCGCATCCAATCGACGCAGCACAAGCGCAACCGTACTGCGCGTGACCGCCGGCAACTTCCTCGAGCAGTTCGACTTTTTCCTGTTCGGCTTTTATGCCACGCAAATCGCCGCGGTTTTCTTTCCGTCGTCGAGCGAGTTCGCTTCCTTGATGATGACCTTCGCGGTATTCGGCGCCGGCTTTCTGATGCGGCCGATCGGTGCGATCGTCCTCGGCGCCTATATCGACGATGTCGGCCGCCGCAAAGGCCTGATCGTCACGCTTTCGCTGATGGCTGTCGGCACGATTCTCATTGCCTTCGTGCCCGGTTACGCCAGCATCGGTCTCGCCGCGCCCGCTCTCGTGCTGCTGGGCCGTCTGCTCCAGGGTTTCTCGGCCGGTGCCGAGCTCGGCGGTGTCTCCGTCTACCTGGCCGAGATGGCGGCGCCGGGTCGCAAAGGTTTCTATACGAGCTGGCAATCGGCAAGCCAGCAGGTCGCGATCGTCGTGGCGGCCACGCTTGGTTTCGCGCTGAACCAGTGGCTCAGCAAAGGCATGATCGCTACATGGGGATGGCGGGTGCCGTTCTTCGTCGGCTGCCTGATCGTGCCTTTCATCTTCGCGCTGCGCCGCAATCTCGCCGAAACGCAAGCGTTTCAGCAACGAAAGCACCGGCCCCATCTGCGCGAGGTGTTCCTCACGTTGGCCCGCCATTGGGCGACCGTGCTCGCCGGCATGATGCTGGTCGCGATGACCACCACGAGCTTCTATCTCATCACCGTCTACGCGCCGACCTTCGGCAAGACGGTGCTGCACCTGAGCACGGCCGACAGCCTGCTTGTCACGCTGTTTGTCGGCGTATCGAATTTCATCTGGTTGCCCATCGGCGGTGCGCTGTCGGACCGCTTCGGCCGCCGTCCGCTGTTGGTTGGCATGAGTGTGCTTACCGTACTGACCGCGTATCCGGCGCTGTCCTGGCTCGCGCATGCACCGAGCTTCGCGAGCATGCTGGGCGTGCTGCTGTGGCTCTCGTTCATGTACGGCGTCTATAACGGGGCGATGGTGGTCGCGCTCACGGAGATCATGCCAGCCGAGGTTCGCGTGGCCGGCTTCTCGCTCGCATACAGTTTGGCAACCGCCGCATTCGGCGGGTTCACGCCCGCGGTTTCCACGGCGCTGATTCATTGGGCCGGCGACAAGGCCGCACCGGGGTACTGGCTCAGCTTCGCCGCCGCCTGCGCATGCTGTGCAACATTCGTGCTGTACCGTCGCTCGCCGGCCGCATTCGGCGCAGTCCAATCCCAATAAGAGGCGCCGTACGATGATGCGCACCCTTCGATCCGTTTTGCGGAAGTTCGTTACCGTCGCGTTTTTGGCCGGCGCGCTTGCAGCCGCGCACGTGCAAAGCGCGGAACTGCATGTGATGACCTCTGGCGGCTTCACGGCGGCCTATCAGTTGCTCGGCCCGCGCTTTGCCGCGGCAACCGGAAACACGCTGGAAACGGTCCAGGGCCCGTCGATGGGCAAGTCCGCCGCCGCCATACCGAATCGCCTCGCGCGCGGCGAGCCCGCCGACGTCGTGATCATGGTCGGCTACGCACTCGACGAGCTTATCAAGGAGGGCAAGGTCATCCCCGGCTCGCGCGTCGAGCTCGCCGATTCGCGCATCGGCATGGTGGTGCGCGCAGGCGCGCCGAAACCGGACATCGGTTCGCTCGACGCGTTGCGGCAAACCCTGTTGCACGCGAAGTCGATTGCCTATTCGGACAGCGCGAGCGGCGTATATATCGAACGCGAGCTTTTCAAGAAACTGGGCATCGAAGACGACGTCAAGCCGAAGGCGAAGATGATCCCACGGATTCCAGTTGCATCGGTGGTCGCTACCGGTGACTACGAAGTCGGTTTTCAACAGGTCAGCGAGTTGCTGCCCGTGAAGGGCGTCACGTTCGTCGGCACGATTCCCGAATCGGTGCAGTCCGTCACGCGCTTTGCAGCGGGCATCCCGGCCGGCGCATCGCATCCTCAGGAAGCCGAGCAGCTTCTTCACTATCTCGCATCGCCCGAGGCCCGGCCGGCGGTCGAATCGACAGGGCTCCAGCCGGTCGGTGAACACTGAGCCGGTGTCCAACCGGGCAGGGCCGCGCTGCGAGGTTCACGATTTCCGTTGCGCGGTTCGTTTCTTGGCGCCGGGTGCGCCGCGCTTGCCCTGGATGTCGATAACCATCCGGTAGAACTCTTGTGCCGCAGGTGTCATCTGGCGGCCGCGCCGGTGTACGAGACCGACGCGCCGCGTGACGACCGGGTCGACGAGCGGCACGCTCGTCAGTAACGGATGCTCTGACTGCGGCATCGCCATCGACGGCACGGCAGCGACGCCGAGCCCGGCTTCGACGAGCCCGAGCGCCGTCGTCACGTGGCGCGTCTCGCAGACGCTCGGTGCGGGCGGTGCGACGGCCGCGAGCGCTTGGTCGAGCAGCAGGCGGTTGCCGGACGTCTTGTCGACCGATACATATTCGTGTTGGTAGAACTCGCTCCACGAAACGCGCTTCTTGCCCGCCAGCGGATGATCGCGCCGGCACGCCACGACGAAGCGGTCTTGCAGCAACAGCTTGAATTCGATGTCAGCGTCCTGACTGCCGACGAAGCCGACGCCGAAGTCGGCTTCGCCGTTCTTGACCGCGTTCAACACTTCGTTCGAGCTTGCATCGAAGAGCTTGACGCGGATACGTGGATAGCGAACGCGATATTGCGCGATGACGGCCGGCAGAAAATAGTGCGCAGCCGACGGCACGCACGCGATCGTCACATGCCCGAGGCGGCTCGAAGACACTTCGCGGATGCTGAGCAGCGCCGCATCGAGGTCGTCCAGCAACTGCTCGGCGCTCGGCGCGAAGGCTTGACCAACCGTCGTCAGGTACACACGGCGCGTCGTGCGCTCGAACAGCCGAGCGCCAAGTGCTTCTTCGAGCTTGTCGATGCGTCGGCTCAGGGCCGGTTGGGAGATGTTGATCGATTCGGCGGCCTTGCGGAAGCTGCCCAGCTTGACCACCGCGGTGAAGGCCTGCAGATCGTTCAGATCCAAGTGGATGGCCACCGTATGCGCTCACTTGTCGAAAACGCCATTGTGCATGAGGTGGGCCGCCTTCGCCCCTTGGACGATCGCGCTCAGCGAAAGTTGTCGAGCAGGCTATGCCACACGACCCTCGCCGCAATGTTTTTTCCGGTTATCGATCCAAAGATCATTTCCGCCAGGGCGCGGGGTTGAAGGCATGTTTCGCGGCTTCCAAAAACACACGCTGACGGATCGTCAAGCCCTGACGCGTGGGCGTGAGGGCGATGACTGGCGCGGGTTCGAGGCGCCATGCCGGCAGCACGCGCTTGAGCTTTCCCTCCGCGATCAGCCGCGCGCAATCCCATTCGGAGCGCGCGACGACGCCTAGGCCGTCCATCGCCCAATCCCTCACGACGGTGCCATCGTTCGAAGACAATGCGCTGTTCAACCGAACCGTGACGGCTTTGCTCATGCGTTTGCCCGCGGCATCGTGTTGAGTGAAACGCAGACGGGTCACGTCTTCATCGTTCTCTCGCAAGGTCAGGTAGGCGTGCAGGGTCAGCTCGGACGGGTGCTTGAGCTTGGACAGGCTGCGCGCCAAGGCGGGGCTCGCACACAAAATGCGGTCGTTCGGCGCCAAATAATGTCCGATCCAGGACGACCCTTTGATGTGGCCGATGGAAATGACGACGTCCGCACCCGACGCGCAAGCGAGCGGGCTTTCAACCAAGATGAGCGAAATCGCGAGCTTCGGGTGCGAGCGATGCAGGTCGCGAATCAGCGGTGCGACATATTCGCGACCGAACCCGAACGGCGCCACGACGCGCAGATGGCCGCTCACGCCGCTCGCCTCTCCGGAAATGCGGGAAGGAATCGACTCGATCCGCTCCAGGATGTCGATGGCTTCCTGAACGAGGCGCCGGCCCTCGTCAGTGAGCGAAATTCCCCTGGCCGCGCGCGTGGCAAGGCGCACCCCCACGCGCTCCTCGATGCGCTGTAGCCGCACCGTGACCGCGGGCGGTGTGAGATCCAGCAGCCTCGCGGCCGCGGCAAGCGATTGCGACGCACCGAGCGCGCGGAGCAGTTGCATGTCTTCCAATTGAAGCATTAAGCACCTATTAACGATCGATTCATCGAATCTTAAACCCGGGAAAGATAATTTTTTTTATAGTGGCTAACGTGCGCTTGGCGCCGTGCGGTATCCGCAAATCCGCCAGCATGCCGACTCCGTGCGGACAGCGGCCGGCAAGCTTCTTACCCCTATGAGCGGTCCACATGGATAAAACAGAACATGGCGAGCGGTGTCCGACGACGATCAACCCGGCGGGGCTTGCAACGCCCGGCGGCCACTACAGCCACGTCTCGATCGCGAGCGGGCTGGTGTTCGTGTCGGGCCAACTGCCGATCGACTCGACCGGACGCAAACTCACGGACAAGCCGTTCGAAGCCCAGGCCGAGCAGGTGTTGGCCAATCTCGCTTCGGCGCTGGCCGGTGCGGGCAGCGACGTCACGAAACTGGCTCAGGTCCGTGTCTATATCGTCGATATCGAGTATTGGGCAGCGTTCAACGAGATATACGCGCGTTGGGCCGGAGAGGCGAGACCCGCTCGCGCCGTGGTCCCGGTTCCCGCGCTGCATTTTGGTCTGAAGATCGAAGTCGAGGCGGTGGCTTTGGTGTAGTCGGTCCGATTGAATCGGTGCGGCGCAAGTCTGCCAATTGTTGCCGTTCGTGGGCGAATGGTATCGACTCAAGGACACACTGCAATGACTTCACCTGTTCGTCACCTCATGCAAGCGGGACGGCTGGACCGGTTCTTTATCGGCGGGCAATGGGTGGCGCCCGAGAGTGCGGAGCGAATCCCAGTCGTCTCGCCTTCCACGGAAGACGAGATCTGCGAGACCGCGCTGGGAAACGAGCGCGACGCTGAGAAGGCGGTGCTCGCGGCGCGCAAAGCGCTCGTAGCTTGGTCGGCGACTTCGCCGCAAGAGCGTGCCGCGCTGCTCGACCGCGTTCATACCTCGATGCTCGAGCGCGCCGAGTTGTTCGCCACGGCGTTGACGACGGAAATGGGCGCGCCGATCAGCTATGCGCGCACTGCGCATGTGCCGCTCGCTGCCGAACATCTCCGCGTTGCGCGCGATAATCTTGCCAGCTACCCGTTCCGCGTTCAGCGCGGTACGACCGCGGTCGTTCGCGAGCCGATCGGCGTGTGCGCGCTGATCACGCCGTGGAATTGGCCCATCTATCAGATCACCGCGAAGGTCGGCCCCGCGCTCGCGGCAGGTTGCACGGTGGTCCTCAAACCCAGTGAACTCTCGCCGCTCAGTGCATTGCTCTTTGCCGAAGTCATCGCGGACGCCGGCGTCCCGCCGGGCGTATTCAATTTGGTGACGGGCACGGGCCCGCAAGTCGGAACCTTGCTGGCGTCACACCCGCAGGTCGATATGGTTTCGATCACCGGGTCCACGCGTGCCGGCGTGCTGGTTGCACAAGCGGCTGCTCCGACGGTCAAGCGCGTGGCGCAGGAGCTTGGCGGCAAGTCGCCGAACGTCTTGTTGCCCGACGCCGATCTGCCGCGCGCCATCTCGCTCGGCGTTGCCGCCGCGTTCCGGAATATGGGCCAGTCGTGCAGCGCGCCGACGCGTTTGATCGTACCGCGCGCCGCGCTGGGGCAGGTGGACGCGTTGGCCGTCGCCGCAGTGGAGCAGATGATCGTCGGCGATCCTTTTGCCGATGCGACGACGCATGGCCCCCTGGCCAATCGCGCGCAGTTCGGCAGAGTGCAGACGATGATCGAAGCGGGCATCGACGAAGGGGCCAAACTGATCGTGGGAGGGCCCGGACGGCCCGAGGGGTTCAGCAGGGGTTTCTATACGCGACCCACCATCTTTTCCGACGTTCGTGCCGATATGACGATCGCTCGGGAGGAGATCTTCGGGCCGGTTCTGGCCATCCTGGCCTACGACTCGGTCGAAGAAGCGATCGCTATTGCGAACGACACGGTGTATGGGCTGGGCGCGCACGTCCAAGGCGCGGACAAGGCGCTCGTGCGCGCCGTTGCCGCGCAAATTCAGTCGGGCCAGGTGCATCTGAATTATCCGGCCTGGGATCCGCAGGCTCCGTTCGGTGGATACAAGCAGTCGGGCAACGGCCGGGAGTACGGTATCGAAGGCATGGAAGAGTACATGGAGGTCAAGTCGATCCTCGGGTACTACGATTGAAGCGACGGCTACGCCTGACGTGATGACGCTGACGAGGCGTACCTCATCGCAACGCTCCTGTCATGGCTTTGAATTTTTGCGCACCTTACCAGCCATAGAAGCGCGGCCAGGTTTCGACACTGCCGTCCGGGCCCAGGGCCTGATAAGCGGGGTGCTGCGCTCCGGTGGCGCACGCATGGTTGGGTAGGATGCGCAGACGCGTCCCGATGGGAAACCGCTGTTCGATTTCGCGATCCGGCGCGCCCGAGCGGGAGACGATGCCGTGCTCCTGGTTTGCGCCGCTCATCAGGTAGTCGTTCAACACTTCCCCGTCTTCGAGGCAGACGAGTCCGTAGCCGAAGTCGCGCTTCTGACGCTGGGTGCCGCGATCGCGGCTCATCGCCATCCAGCCCGCGTCGACGATGGCCCAGCCTTTTTCCTTCTGGTGGCCGATCACGGTGGTCAGGACGGTCAACGCAATCTGGGACGTGTCGTTGACGCCCACGTTGTGCATGACGAGATCGAACATGACGTAGACGCCCGCGCGCACTTCCGTCACGCCTTCCAGATGTTCCGCCGCCAGCGCGGTCGGCGTCGACCCGATGCTGACCACATCGCATCGCAGGCCCGCCGCCCGCAAGCGCTCGGCGGCATGCACGCAGCGCGAGCGCTCCTGCTCGGCAATCCGCACCAGTTCTTCATGCGTATCGTGTTCATAGCTGGAGCCTGCATGCGCCAATACACCGCCAAGCCGCATGCCGCCTTTGACGAGCGTCGTTGCGACAGCGACAAGCGTGTCGTCCTCGGGTGCGATGCCCGAACGATGGCCGTCCACGTCGATCTCGATCCAGACTTCGAACGCTTCTTCGTTGGCCCGTCCAAAGGCGACGATGGCCTCGGCGCAGGCGACGCTATCGGCGACGATTTTCAAGTCGCAGCCTTGTCGGCGCAGCGTGAGCGCCTGCGGTAGTTTGTTCGGGGCCATGCCGACGGCGTAGACGATATCGCGGATGCCGCATGCGAAGAGTTGCTCCGCTTCCTTGAGTGTGGATACCGTGATGCCGCGTGCGCCCGCATCGATTTGCGCCTGAACCACCTGCGCGCATTTGCTCGTCTTGACGTGCGGCCGGAAGCTCACGCCGAGTGTATCCATGCGTTGCTGCATCCGCTCGATGTTGCGGTTCATCCGCGCGATATCGATCAATGCGGCGGGCGTATTCAACGACTCCAAATCCATTTGTGGCTCCTGGCGATTCGTCGCGCGATCGGCATCGCTGTGCCCACATCGCGCATTCGGATGGGCCACTATAAAAGCGCACCGAGAATTTGTGCTTAACGACTGATAAATCGGGCGTTAAGCCATATTGAATGTTCGAGCACTAGAGTCCTGTCGCGGCAGGGCGGTGCGAGACGAGACCGTCGCGTGGGCGGCGTCAAGCTATCGCGTTAACGATCCAGGATTTGAAGGGCACGGTTGTGGCGTGAACGAGGGTAATGCCGCGTTGCTGTCGAAGATCAACGACGGGCTGACCAACATCGCGCTCAGCCGAACTTGTCCAGCAGGCTGTACCACGCGACCCCCGCCGCAATGTAAAAGCGCTGAAGCCCATGCAGCGGAATCGGAGTCATCTGCGATTGCGGATACGGAAACCGGTTGCCGCTGCCCGCGAGCCGCTCCGCGATGTGCCGACCGAGACTCGTACAGAGCGCAATGCCGCGACCATTGCACCCAAGAGCCATCGTCACACCCGGCGCCGGCTCGTGAATATGGGGCATGAAATCCCGCGTAATGGCAATTCGCCCGGCCCAGCGATATTCGTAATCGAGCGGCCCCAACTGCGGAAAAAGCAATTCGAGCGAGCGTTCGAGATGCGCAAAATCACCCGGACCGCGCGGCTCGGTGAAGAAGCCGCGTCCACCCATCAACAAGCGGCCCGCTGCATCCTTGCGGAAATACAGCAGCAGCCGCTGTGAGGTCGAAGCGGTTTCGCCGCGAGCGAGAATGACTTGCGCGTGCGCTGCACTCAGCGGCCGCGTGGCGACGATGAAGCTGTTGGCGCTCAGGACGGTCTGCGCCAAGCCCGGCCATAACGAGCCGGTGTAGCCGTTGGTGGCGATCACGACACGCTCGGCGCGCACTTGGTTGCCTTCAGAAGTGATCGCGATCCAGCGCGTGCCTTGCCGCTCCAGCTTGGCGACGGTCGTTCGCGCGTGCACAGTGCCTCCGGCTTTTTGCACGGCACCCGCGAGCCCGCGTGCATACGCCAATGGCTGAATGGCACCCGCACGGCCATCGAGCCAACCGCCCGCAAACGCTTCCGTGCCCACGCGCTGAGCCACGGCGGCCCGGTCGAGCAACTCGACGGGCACGCCGCGCCGCCCCCATTGCCGCGCGCGCGCATGCATGGCCGGAACGCTTTTCTCCGAATAGGACAATTGCAGCCAGCCAGCTCGTACGGGCTGACAGTCGATGGTATGCCGATCGATCAGATCGAAGACGAGATCCGCCGAACGCGATATCGCATCGATCAACGGTTCCGCGCGCTCGGCACCCAACATGCGCACGAGGTCGTCCGGGTCGTGCTTCAGTGTCGGGTTCACCTGTCCACCATTGCGGCCCGACGCGCCCCAGCCGGGTTCATTGGCCTCCAGCACCGTCACTCCGACACCGCGTTCGGCCAGGTGCAACGCAGTGGAAAGGCCGGTATAGCCGCCGCCGATGACGAGCACGTCCGTGGCCGTCGATTCGAGCAACGGGGGGGCGGCCGACGCGGCAGGGGCCGTGGCGGCCCACAGCGAAGGCGGCAGCGGCTCGCTCGTCTTTCCTGAGTCGGTGCGCGGTACGGTCATAGACCTGCTTCCCCCGTTGCCACGTCAGCGGGCCGGTGCAGCACGCGGCGCAGGAAATCCTGCGTCCGCGGCTCGCGCGGCGCGCCCAGTACTTGTGATGCAGTGCCCGCCTCGACGATGGTGCCGCTATGGAGGAAGCAGACGCGATCGGCCACCTCGCGCGCAAAGCCCATCTCGTGCGTCACCACGATCATCGTCATGCCTTCACTTGCCAGTCTGCGCATGACTTCGAGCACATCGCCCACGAGTTCGGGATCCAGCGCGGAAGTGGGCTCGTCGAACAGCATGGCCTCGGGTTCCATCGCCAGCGCCCGCGCAATGGCGACGCGTTGTTGCTGACCGCCGGAGAGTTGATTGGGATAGGCCTGTGCCTTGGTGGCGAGCCCAACTTTCTCGAGCAGCGCCATCGCCTTGGCGCGGGCCGCGCCGGGCTGTTCGCGCTTCACGTAGACGGGGCCTTCCATCACATTCTCGAGCACGGTGCGGTGGGGGAACAGGTTGAACCGCTGGAATACCATACCCATGCGGCTTCGCAGCGTATGAATCGACTTGCTGGTCCGGTCTACGCGTTCGCCGAATGCAACGATCTCGCCACCATCGTACGACTCGAGCCCGTTGATGCACCGCAGGACGGTGGACTTGCCCGAGCCGGACGGGCCGATCAGGCAGACCACTTCGCCTTTGTCGACATCGAGGCTCACGCCGCGCAGCACATGGTGATCGCCGAAATGTTTGTGCAACCCGCGAATCTCGATCATGGTTCATTCCTGCCGGCGCCCATACGGCGCTCGAGCCTGCGCAGTCCGTATACCAGCGGCAAACTCATCAAGAGATACAGCAACGCGACGAGCGTATAAACGGTCATGTTCTGGAAAGTCGAGGAGGCGATCAGCTGCCCCGCGCGCGTCATTTCCGCCACCGTAATGGTGGAAACGAGCGACGAATCCTTGAGCATCATCACCAGCGTATTGCCATAGGGCGGCAACGCGATACGGAAGGCCTGTGGCAGGATCACGCGGCGCATGATGAGCCCACCGCGCATACCGAGCGCTTGAGCGGCTTCGTGCTGGCCGGCGTCCACGGCCTCGATGCCGGCGCGGAAGTTTTCGGCCTGATAGGCGGAGTACGCGATCCCGAGCCCGATGACGCCGGCCTGAAACGCGCTCAACTGAATCCCAATGTCAGGCAATACGAAATAAATGTAAAAGGGCCTCTTTTGAATTCCGAGTGGGTGATGTTAGCGGGTCAAGGGCGGGCGTAAGCCCGGCGCAGCGAACCCTTGAGGCGCTCTGAATCGACAAGCTGAGGTATGGCTGGTTGCGGCAGAATGCGGCAA
>NZ_JAAAYE010000042.1 GCF_013282575.1 Paraburkholderia sp. NMBU_R16 | reverse complement strand
GCCACGCTGCAAAACCTCGGCGTGGTGGCTTCGTTTAGCCGGCCGCGCGTGAGTAACGACAACCCATACGCTGAGGCGCTGTTCCGCACATGCAAGTACCGGCCCGACTACCCGCGCAGAGCATTCGCGAGCCTTGAAGCGGCGCGTGCGTGGACGCAGCAGTTCGTGCGTTGGTATAACCATGAACACAAGCACAGCGGCCTGAAGTTCGTCACACCGGCGCAGCGTCACCACGGTGTTGCCACCACCGTGTTGGCGCAACGGCATGCCGTCTACGCGCAGGCCAAGGCGGGCAACCCACATCGGTGGTCTCGCTCGACTCGCAATTGGGAATTGAAGGACGAGGTCTGGCTCAATCCGGAGCGTGCGCCCCGAGCCGAATTAAAGCAGTGCGCATGATGCGACGCGACAACTACGTTGACAAACACCGGATCGACGCGGTAGGCAAGCGCGAGGACGAGGCCGAAAAGCAAACTATGCAGCAGCAGGAAGGCGTTGTGCGGGCCCACGGGTGAGCCCACAACAGCGCAGACCTTTCCCACTAATGCTGCGAGCAAGCTGTACAGCCAAAAATGATTGAAGTCTGCAGTGCTACCCAGATGGAGCTGAGGGAATTGGGCAAAAAGCTGCGACGTGGGGACGAAATAGAGGATTGAATGAGATTCGGCGAGTTGATTCAACGCTGCCCAAGCGTTGGGAGTCATAAACGGCCGGTGCGTGGTCGTCCATGCCAGATACATAGCGTAATATTCAGTGCCGTCCCCAACCCGTGTTGGCGTGAGCGATTTCGTTGCGAGAACATAGATAACGGCTGCCGCCGCAAATGCGAGCAGATAGGCGAGGAGGTCGCGTAGGCGGTATCGCGTTTGTGCTGATGAACGTGTCATAGGCTGGCATTTGCCACGAGCCGTTGGTACAACCTAACGTACTCGTTGGCCATTTGTTCGGCCGTGAACAGCCGATGAAAACGTTGCTTCGCGTTCTTACCCAGGCGGCTCGCCAACGCGTCGTCAGTCCAGATCCGCCTCATCGCCTCGCGCAGCGCTCCCGCGTCGCTAGGCGCCACCACGATCCCTGTCTCGCCATCAACGTTCACATACGACGTCCCCGTCCCGATCTCGGCGGAAATCAGCGCCTTCCCGAACATCGCCCCTTCCAGCAGCGATATCCCGAACGCTTCCGATCGCAGATGCGAGGGAAAGGTCAGCGCATGACAAAGGGTCAGCAGCGCGATTTTATCGTCGTCGCCAACGGGGCCGACGAAATCGACGTTGTCGAGTTTCAGTCGCGCGGCCTGCTGCTTCAGTTCTCTCTCGACTGGCCCGGCCCCTACGATCACCGCACGGAACTCGGTACCCGCGAGCGCATCGAGCAGGATATGCAGCCCCTTGTAGTACCGCAGGTTGCCCACGAACAAAAAAAACTTCTCGCCGGCCCGCTCGCGCCAATATCGCAGCTTGTCCTCGGTGGGCGCCGCATAAGACGCGGGATCGAGACCGATCGGAATGACCTCCACCTTGTCCCGAAAGCGCCGCAGCACGTCGCTCGTCTCGACGTAGTTCGGCGAAGTCGCAACGATCTTGTCGACGCTGGCCAGAAACCTGTCGCGCAGCGGCTTATAGAACTGCAGCAACACCTTCTGCCGCACGATATCCGAGTGATACGTGACTAGGCACGGCTTGCGCACGCGCGTCAGAAAATGCGCCATATCGACGAACGGCCAGGGGAAGTGATAGTGAATCACGTCCGCATGCCGCGTCAGATCCTTGAAACGCTTTAACGCGTGAATTGAAAATGCCGACGAGGCAATCTCCACATCGAGCTTGGCGCGGTGATGAATGTGATCCCCGAAATCGACGGTCGAGGTATCTCTGCTGACCGTCAACACTTCGCTCGTCACGCCTTGTTTCGCCGCGCCGGAGCATATCTGCCCAATCAGCTCTTCAACTCCGCCCATCGAATCGGGCTTGTATGTCTTATAGAAATGGAGAACGCGCATGAGTCAGGCAGGGTTCGTGGGCACGACGTTCGTTGTTCGCTTCTTCGGCAAGTCTGCCGCGCCCGCGCCCGATCGAAGCAAGGGAAGGGGGCTTGCAGCCCCCTCATAACCGCAGTTCAGCAGGGTGCGCGCCCGTAGATGTCTTCGAAGCGAACGATATCGTCTTCGCCCAGATACTCGCCGCATTGCACTTCGATCAGCACGAGATCGAGTACGCCCGGATTGACGAGCCGATGCTTGTGCCCCGCCGGGATATACGTGGATTCGTTCGGCTGCAGCGAGATGATCTGCTCACCGTTGACGATTTCCGCGCAGCCGCTGACGACGATCCAGTGCTCGCTGCGATGGTGGTGCATCTGCAGAGAAAGCGACGCGCCGGGTTTGACGACGATGCGCTTCATCTTGAAGCGATCGCCTTCTTCGAGCACCGTATAAGTGCCCCAGGGGCGATGCACGGTGCGGTGCAGGCGGCATGCATCGTCGTTCGTCCGCTTGAGCTTGGCGACGATCTGCTTCACGTCCTGCGCGCGGTCCTTGTCGGCGATCAACAGTGCATCGGGCGTATCCACGACGATGAGATCACGCACGCCGACCATGCCGATCAGGCGCTCGTCGCTCTGCACGAAGCAGTTCTCGACATCGTGCAGCGCGGTCCTGGCATTAATGCGGTTGCCGCTCTCGTCGGGCGAAGTCAACTCGCTGATCGCAATCCACGATCCGATATCGTTCCACCCAAGATCGCACGGCACGACGTTGACGTTGCTCGACCGTTCCATGACGGCGTAGTCGATCGAAATGTCTTGCGCCTTGCCGAAATGCGCTGCATCGAGTTCGACGGAAAAGCCATCGTCGGACGTGCTGCGTCGCGCGTCCTTCACAGCCGCAAGCGTAGGCTCGATGACGTTCGGCGCATGCTTTTGCAATTCGTCGAGCATCGTCTGCGCGGTGAAGCAGAACATGCCTGCGTTCCACAGGTGCCGGCCAGTACCGACCAATTCCTTGGCGATATTCAGCTCGGGCTTTTCAATGAAACGTTCGACCTTGTGGATGCCTTCGGCACCCGGTAGGGGGCGCGCTTCGAATTCGATATACCCGTAGCCCGTTTCCGGCGCGGTCGGGCGAATGCCGAACGTCACGATGCGGCCGTTGGCCGCACCGCGTGCCGCGTCTTGCACGGCTTGCGCGAAGGCTTGCTCTTTCTCGACGAGTTGATCGGCCGGCATGACGAGCATGATCGCATCGGGGCCGTGCGCCTCGCGAACGACCTCGGCCGCGGCGCCGATTGCGGCCGCCGTATTGCGGGCGGCGGGCTCGAGCACGAAGCCGACACGCGATACGTCCGTGTCCAACTCACCGCACTCGTCCTTGGTCAGGAAATAGGTCTCGCGATTGGTAACGATCAGGACTTCGTTCGTCGACGCAACGCGAGCTGCGCGCAAGAACGTCTTTTGCAGAAGGCTTTGACCGTCAGCGAGCTTGAGCAGCGGTTTGGGAAACGCTTCCCGGGAGACGGGCCAAAGGCGCGTTCCGGCACCGCCGCAGATGATGACAGGAATGATATTCATCGGCGCTGATCCATTGTGCAGGGGGCGATTCTAGCGGAAATTGGCCCCGGCGGACCGAAATCGAGAACATCTGGTTACGGATTTTGCACGATCCGGCGCATGGCGCTATTCCTTCCCCCGTCTTTCATGAAGTATCTTCAACGGGGTTGTTTTGGCCTATTCTGAGAGGGCCGTGGCGGGATCGGGCGTGGTGTTGGCGCCACTTCGCATGGAAATTGCTACCGATCTGCCTCATAATGCTGGCCTGCGCAATTGTATGCGGGCCGGCTGCCGCGATCAATAACAAGAACGCTAAAGCGTTGAACGGCCTCTGTGCGCTATGTATTCCAACTTTACTCCGAGGAAAAGTCGCGGAATGTCTCGATTTAAATCATCGTGGCTGTCGTTGAGCGCGTTTGCTTTCGATGCGCTCGCGGTGACGGCCGCATGGCTTGCGGCTTACGCGATTCGCTTCAACGGGGACGTACCCGTTGCCTTCTTGTACGGCGCGCTGCATGCGCTGGTCTGGGTTGTACTGGTCTATGCGGTGATGTTCCGCGTGTTCGGTCTTTACCGGGGCATGTGGGTGTTCGCGAGTCTGCCGGACCTGGTCCGTATTTCGAAGGCCGTTGGCGCCGGCGCGCTGCTCATCATGATCGGCGCGGTCATGCTGCAGCCATCGCCCATCATTCCGCGTTCGGTGCTGATCGTCTGCCCGCTGCTGCTGTTCCTCGTCATGGGCGGCGCGCGCGCGTTGTATCGGACTGCGAAGGAATTCTATCTTTACGGGGGTCTGGTTGCCCAAGGCAAGCCGGTGATCGTGCTGGGCGCCGGCTCGGCCGGCGCGAGTCTCGCGCGCGAGCTGTCGCGTTCGAGCGATTGGCGCCTGGTCGGCCTGCTCGACGACGACCCGGCCAAGCAGGGCCGCGAGATCTACGGTTATAAGGTCTTGGGGCCGATCGCCGATTTACAGCGCTTTGCTCAGCAACTGAAGGCGGAGCACGCGATCATCGCCATTCCATCGGCATCGGTGGATGCCCAGCGCCGGGTCGCCGCGATCTGCGTGCGTGCCGGAGTCCGGGCGATGGTCCTGCCGGCACTGGCCGCATTGACGAAAGGCCAGCCTTTCCTCGCACGCGTGCGGCATATCGATCTGGAAGACTTGCTGGGGCGCGAGCCGGTCACGATCGATACGCCTCATGTGGAAGCGTTGCTGCGAGGCCGCGTGGTCATGGTCACGGGCGCGGGCGGTTCCATCGGCTCCGAATTGTGCCGCCAGATCCTGCGCTTCGAGCCGGCTCAATTGATCGCCTTCGATGTTTCGGAGTACGCAATATATCGGCTGGTCGAAGAGCTGACGGACCACCATCCCGGCCTCTCGATGGTACCGGTGGTGGGCGATGCCAAAGACTCGCTCTTGCTCGATCAGGTTTTTTCGCGCTATGCCCCTCATATCGTCTTTCATGCGGCGGCCTATAAGCACGTCCCGCTGATGGAGGAAGTGAACGCCTGGCAGGCGGTGCGCAACAACGTGCTCGGCACCTATCGCGTGGCACGCGCGGCCATCCGCCACGGCGCGAAGCGCTTCGTGCTGATCTCGACGGACAAGGCAGTCAATCCGACGAACGTCATGGGCGCGAGCAAACGGCTCGCGGAGATGACCTGTCAGGCGCTTCAGCAAACGAGCAACGGGACGCGATTCGAAACCGTCCGCTTCGGCAACGTGCTCGGCAGTGCCGGAAGCGTCATTCCGAAATTCCAGAAGCAAATCGCGAAGGGCGGGCCGGTCACGGTCACGCATCCCGAGATCACGCGGTTCTTCATGACGATCCCCGAGGCGTCGCAGCTCGTCTTGCAGGCGTCGAGCATGGGGCAAGGCGGCGATATCTTCGTGCTCGACATGGGCGAGCCCGTGAAGATCGTCGATCTGGCGCGCGACCTCATCCGTCTGTACGGCTTCACCGAAGAGCAGATTCGAATCGTTTTCACGGGCCTGCGTCCCGGCGAAAAGCTCTACGAAGAGCTGCTCGCCGACGACGAAACCACCGCCCGCACCGTTCATCCGAAGCTACGCATCGCCCGCGCGCGGGAAGCCCCGAGCGATCTCCTCGACGAGTTGATGCCGTGGTTGATGCAGCATCGGGTATTGACCGACGATGAAGTGCGCCGCGATTTGCGCCGCTGGGTCCCAGAGTATGAGACGGCGTTGCCGCCGCGGCTCGAATCGGTCCCCATTACGCGGTCAGCCGGGGTGTTGACGCGCTAACGAGCAGCGCGCACCCCTCCCGGGGCGCCAATTTTGGAAAATCGACGGCTTCCTGTCGTAGGATGGCGGCTTTGATCGTCAGGCGTCTTTCGCCCCTTTTTTCAACGCCACCACGGCTCGCTGCCATTGCATGAAACTGCTTTTTGATCTCAATTCGCTGCGGCCGCCGCGCAGCGGCGTCGGCTACTATACGCAGCACTTGCTCGAAGGATTGTTGGAGCAACCGGATGTCGAGGCAATTGCCGGATGGGTGGGCTCGACCGTCTACGAAGGCGATGCGCTGCGTGCGCTGATGTGCGATCAAACGTCGCTGGCCAAGGCCGCCCAATTCAGCAAGGGGTTCACCGCATCGGCTCTGCGCGCCGCGCGCAACGTCCCTGGCGTCTATAAAGCTCGAACGCTGGCCCGAAGCTTTGCTTCCGCGAGTCTGCGTCGGGACTTCGCCAAGCGTGGCTACCTCTATCACGAGACGAATTTCATCGCGTCGCGCTACCGCGCGCCTTCCGTCGTCACGGTCCACGATCTGTCCCATCGGCGGCACCCCGAATTCCACCCGAGCGTGGCCGTCCAGTATCTGGACGATGGATTGCCGCGCACGCTTGCTCAAGCGCGCGTCGTCATTGCCGACAGCCACTACACGAAGAAGGAAATCCACGACATCTATGGATTGCCCGACGAGAAGGTCGTCACGGTCCATCTGGGCGTGGAATCGTGCTTTCAGCCTCGATCGGAGGAAGTCTGTTCTGCTGTGCTCGCGGCCCTGGGGCTGAAATACCGTGGCTTCGTGCTGTCGGTCTGTACGTTGCAGCCGAGGAAAAACCTGCGCCGGCTCGTCGCGGCCTACGCCCATTTGCCCGAAGCGCTGAGGCGCGAGTTCCCGCTCGTTCTGATCGGCGCGAACGGGTGGATGAATTCGGATCTGCAGCGCGATATCGGCCCCTTGGCGAACGCCGGTCAAATCATCGCGCCGGGCTATGTGTCCCGGGCCGACCTCACTCGGCTGCTATCGGCTGCGGCAGTATTTGCCTATCCGTCGCTTTACGAAGGGTTCGGTCTGCCGGTGGCAGAGGCGATGGCAAGCGCGGTCCCGGTGTTGACCGCCAATGTGACGTCCTTGCCCGAAGTGTCGGCAGGGGCGGCTTGGGAAGTCGATCCTTATTCCGTCGATGCGATCGCCGACGGCCTCGCGCGATTGCTCGAAGACGCTGCGTTGCGTGAGTCGCTCGTCGCCAAGGGCTTGCAACGCGCCGCCGAACTCACCTGGGCGGCAACGGTTGAGCAGACTTGCGATGTCTATCGGTCGGTGCTGGCGTGATGCCCGCCAGGCGTTATCGTTGAGGCGGGTTCATACAAGGAGGCGGTGTGCGAATTGCCATAACGGGAGCTAACGGTTTCGTCGGTAAGGCGTTGTGTGCGCTGCTGCGCGACAGCGGCCATGACGTCGTTGCGCTCGTGCGTCGGCAAGGTGTCTGTACGCCCGGTGTGCGCGAATGCCTGATCGAGGATGACAACTTCGCCTCGCTCGCGTTGGGCAGGCCCGCCTTCGGCCCTTGCGACACCTTCGTTCATCTTGCGGCCCGCGTGCACATCATGCGCGACCGCGCCGTGGACCCGATCGCTGCCCATAGAACGACGAATGTCGACGGCACGCTCAACGCCGCGCGCGCCGCATCGGCGGCCGGCGCGCGGCGGTTCGTTTATGTCAGCAGCATCAAGGCGCTCGGGGAGGGCGAGCCGGGACGACCGTGGCGCGAGAACGACGAGGCGTCGCCTGTCGATCCATACGGCATATCGAAGCGCGAAGCCGAGCTGGCGTTGCGCGAGTTCGGGCGGGCGGTTGGAATGGAGATCGTCGTCGTGCGTCCGCCGTTGGTCTACGGTCCGGGCGTGCGCGCGAATTTCCTCGGTCTCATCAAGGCCGTCGAGAAGGGCGTTCCGTTGCCGCTGGGGGCCGTCGATGCACAACGCAGCATGGTCTATGTCGGCAATCTGGCGGATGCGATTCGTGTGCTCGCCACCTATCCCGCCGCGCTCGACGGTGCCTATCACGTGACCGACTGCGAGGATTTGAGCGTCTCGCAGATGATTCGCGCCATTGCCGATGCACTGGGCAAGCCGGCGCGGCTCGTGTCGGTACCTGTCTCCTTGTTGCGCCTGATCGGAACTTTGACGCGGCAGTCGGACCGGATCGATCGGCTCACTGGGCCCTTGCGCGTGGAATGTAAGCGGCTGCGCAGCGAGCTCGGATGGACGCCACCGTGGCAAGTCACTGATGGGCTGAAGGAAACGGTGCGGGCACGATCGACCGTTTCAACCGTTGAATGAGGCGCCATCGATGACGATATCGTCGCTTCTGCTCACTGGCTTCGCCGCTGCACTGATCTGCTTCGCAGTCCTATGGACCCTGCTTCGCACGGGATGGGCGTTCGATATAGCGCTCGATATTCCCAATCATCGTTCGTTGCACGTGAAGCCGGTGCCTCGTGTGGGCGGATGGGGCGTGTTGCCGGCAGCGCTTGCGATCATTGCGATCGAAGCTCCGCTGATGCGTTGGTTCGCCGTCGGGGCACTCGTCCTGGGTGCGCTTTCGCAGATCGACGATCGCCGCGGCTTGTCCGCAAAGACGCGTTTCGCGGCGCATTTGATCGTGGCCGGGGCGGCGGTAGCGCTGAGCGCGAACGGCATCGATTGGTGGCTCGCCGTGGCTGCCGTCATCGCGCTCGTCTGGCTCATCAATCTCTATAACTTCATGGATGGGTCGAACGGCCTCGCGGGCGGCATGGCGGTCTTCGGTTTCGCAACCTATGCCGTGGCGGCGATGGCTGTCGAGCCGCAGTTATCGATTGCCTCGGTGGCGATTGCGGGCGCCGCGTTCGGCTTTCTCTTGCTCAACTTCCATCCGGCTCGCATCTTTCTGGGCGACGTCGGGTCCATCCCGCTGGGTTTCCTCGCGGGCGCGCTAGGGTTTTGGGGCTGGCGGCACGGTGCGTGGCCGGTCTGGTTTCCGGCGCTCGCCTTCGCTCCGTTCATTGCGGATGCAACGGTGACATTGCTGCGCCGGCTCGCGCGCGGCGAAAAGGTCTGGGAGGCGCATCGGCAGCACTACTATCAGCGCCTCGTGCAACTCGGCGCGACCCATGTCCGCGTCGCGTTGTTCTATTACGGCCTGATGTTATGCGGTTCGACGCTCGCGCTGGTGGCGCTGCATACGCCGCCCATCGCGCAATGGCTGGCAGTTGCATGCTGGTATCTGGTGATGGCCGGCGTAGGCATGGGCATCGATCAACGCTGGCGCGCGTTTGAGCGCTCGCGCGCCGGGACGGCGGCCTGAATACTGCGGTAGCGCGGGCGTGGTGGCGCAGCGCGGATGCTTAGCGCCGCCCGCTGCGCCGCACGACGAGCCACTTCGGCGATCTGAAACGGACGATGCTCACATAGAGCCAGACATACGTCAGTGCGAACAGCACGACGAATGCGAACAGGTGCACCGTGTGCTGCCAGAAGAGCGTCGCGGGAATGACCCCAATGAGGCACAGCAGCCACAGATAGGGCGATGTGAACGAATTGCGCCGCGTCAGCTCGTGTGCGGTTTTAGCGCCGACGGCCCAACGCATGAGGCGCTTATAGACGAGCATGTGCAAATGCACCCCATCGGGAATGCCGGGCGACATGCCGCGCACGAATTTCTTCCGGTAGATCGAAAAGCACGTCTCGAAGATCGGATAAACGAAGAGCAGCACGGGATACCAGGCCGAGACCTCGCGGTGTCGCATGACGAGCATGATCGCGAGCTCGGCAAGCATGAAGCCGATGAAATAGGCCCCGCCGTCGCCCAGAAAAATCAGACCGGCCGGGAAATTCCAGATGAAGAAGCCGAGCACCGCGCCCATCATGATCAGCGATGCCGACAGCACGATCGGATCGGAGAGGCGGAACGCCACATAGGCAAGCGATGCAAACATCATCATCGCGACCATCGAGGCAAGACCGTTGAAGCCGTCGATGATGTTGACCGCATTCGCCAAGGCCGCGACCGCCAGCACGGTCACCGCGGCCGAAATGACCGCATAGGAAAGCAGAAAATCCAACGGTGGCACGCTGATGCGCACGACCGCGATATGCAGCGCGAAATAGGCGAGGGCGGCGGAGCCCATGGTGGCGACCAGGCGGGCGGTGGGCGAAACGCGCTTCGTGACGTCTTCGATCAAGCCCGAGGCGAATGCCGGAATGCCGCATGCGATCAATGCGAGGATGCCCAGCGAGACAGCCGGATAGGGGCCGTAGAGCTCAAGCGTCGACGCCACGAGCCCGACAAGAATCCCGAGGCCGCCGACGCGCGGAACGGGCCGGGCATGAAACTTCTGTACGCCAGCCAGATCGGCATCGATCGAGAACCTTTCGTGCAGATGCGCATAGCGCACGATCAGCAACGTGACGAGTAGCGAGACGAGAAAGGCGAGTGCGAAACTGAGCATGAGCGGTAGCCGGGTGGCGGACGGCGAATTATACCGAGAGCCGTCCGCATGCCTGCCGCGTAGGGGATGAGGCGTGAACTGCCTTATGCGATTTCGATAGGGTAATCGGTGCAGACGCGAGACGGCTCGTGATCGAACCACGCGACGCCTTCTTGCACCATCGTTATCCGCAATATGTACTTGCCTGCGCTGTCCGGGGTGAGGACCCGAACCGGGTAATGCTTGCATTCGCCGGCGCTAAGCGTTTCGGTGAGGGCGGTACGTTCGCCGTCGAAGACGACGATGCCGCCGGTTTGGGCGTCGAGCCAATGGTACGAAAGATTGAGCGGATAGGGTGTCTGGCTGGCCAGACGGAAGTGTGAGCGGTTTGCCACGACAACGTTTGCGCGGACTACCGAGCGAGGTTGCGCGAGGCGCGGCGCGCTGACGACCGTCATGGCGATTTGGCCTCGTTCTTCGGTGCGCAACGGAACCTTCCAGGCGGCCGGAGTATGGCGAGGATTTGCCTTCCATTGGCTCATGAGCAGCGAGTCGACCATTGTGGCGTACCGTTGCTCGAATACCTTCGCGGCCCAGTCGTACAGCTCGCGATCGAGTTCGGTGACGCGATGGATGGCTTCGAGCGCTTCGACGGACAGGGCCTCGGCCGGGACCCGATTGGGCGAAACGTTGAGCTTTCGTTCCTCGATGACAGGGTAGAAGCCGAGCGTGTGACTCAGAAGCTGCAGCGACTCGCTCATTCGCTCGGCCAAACCGACGAAGAGGCACTGTTCGAGGCGGGCCTTGGCGAGGGTCAGCAGTTCGCGATCGTACTTGCGGCTCGCATATTCGCGCACGACTGCCTGCCCGTAACCGACGGGATCTTTCGCGAGTTTCTCGTAATCGAGGTCGACCGCGAGGAATAACGTCTGAGCATTGATCAAATCCCAGTTCGTTACTTCGTCGGAGACGAAATCCAGGAGCGACCAATTCTCGTTCACGACCTGATGGTGCCGATATGCGTCGGGCTCGCGGCGCACATGGGAATACCATGAAATGGTGCGTTGAACGGGGTCGCGCAGCATCGTTATGTAAGCGAGGTCTCTTTTCAAATAGGTATTCAAGCCGTGCCATAAATGGCCCCGGAAGAAGGCGTACTTGGAAAGATCCTGCCTCGGAAGCGCGAAGAGGCTCGGCAGCAGCTGCGCAGGGCAGATTTCGCTGGAATCGAATTGGCTATCCAGGAAACTTACCAGAGAAGTTCCAGCTGTTTTGGGTATGTGGAGGTAATAGAGAGGTAAATCGGACATTTCTATTTATTGATCTGATTTTTGCTAATTTTATATCGTTTTGTGATCCTTATAAATAACGAACTTGTTACGTTGGCTTACAAGGTGGAAGCAGCGGTTCCGTCTGGTTGGCGCACATGCGCTCGATGCCGTGCTCGGCTCGCCAGCCAAGTGTCTGCCCGGCCGCACTCGTGCTCGCAAAGCATGAAGCCACATCGCCGGGCCGCCGATCCCCGAGCTCAACTGCCGAACGCAGAAACCCGACGCGCGATGCTGGGAGCCGGCGAAATCAGCGGAGCGCGTCGCGCCCGCTTCAAGACGCGGTGTTTGGGGGGGCGCCAGGGAAAGCGAACAATCTGTCGCCGTAACCCGTTGAAATGTATGTGGTTTCGGTACGTTTTATTGAAATAGACCTTTATACCGAACATCGACATGCTCGAGCTCGCGGATGATGTTATGAGGCAGTACCTCGACGCCTCGTCCGCGCTTACGGCCCTCGAAGAAGCCGAACGGGAGCAGTCGCAGGTACCGTCCCGTCTCGATCAAGCAAACCCATTCGGATTCATCGACTGCCACCGCCAATGATCGACGCACATGCGCTCGATGCCATGCTCGGCGCGCCAGCCAAGTATCTGCTCGGCCGCGCTCGTACTCGCAAAGCATGAAGCCACATCCCCAGGCCGCCGATCCACGAGCTCATAAGGCACCTTCCGCCCCGAAGCGGCCTCGAACGCTTTCACCACCTCCAACACCGAGTACCCGCGCCCCGTACCAAGATTGACGGTCAAGCTGGCATCGCGCACCTTCAACGCATCGAGTGCCGCGATATGCCCGCGCGCCAGATCCACGACATGGATATAGTCGCGTACGCCCGTGCCGTCAGGCGTGTCATAGTCGCTACCGAACACACGCAGTTTGTCGAGCTTGCCTACCGCGACCTGCGCCACATAAGGCATCAGGTTGTTCGGAATGCCCGCAGGGTCCTCGCCGATACGTCCGCTCTCGTGCGCCCCAACCGGATTGAAATACCGCAGCGTGGCAATGCGCCAAGCGGGATCGGCGCGTTCAACATCGCGCAGAATCTGCTCCGCGATCAGCTTCGATTGCCCGTAGGGGTTCGTCGCCGAAAGCGGGAACGATTCGTCGATCGGCGAGCGCTCGGGCACACCGTAAACCGTCGCCGACGAACTGAAAACGAACCGCTTCACATTCCGCGCACGCATCGTATCGAGCACGGTGAGCAAACTGTCGATGTTGTTGCGGTAATAGTCGATCGGCTTCGCCACCGATTCGCCGACCGCCTTCAACGCGGCGAAATGAATCGCGGCATCGATCGGGTGTTTATCGAAAATCGCGCTCAGCGCTGCGGCATCGCATGCGTCGGCTTCGTAAAAAGCGACTTCACGGCCCGCAATCTCCTCGATGCGTCGCACGGCCTCGCGCTTGCTGTTGACGAGGTTGTCGACGATGACCACGTCATAACCGCTTCCGAGCAGTTCGACCGCGGTATGCGAGCCAATGAACCCCGCCCCGCCCGTCACCAGAATCGTGCCTTTCATCGCCATCGTCGTGCTCCGTCAAAGATAAAGAGAAACGCCTGTGAGTTCGCGCAGCGTTTCGAGGTAGCGCGCGATGACAGTCGTTTCGTCGAATTCCGCCGCGACCTTCGCGCGACCGCGCTCGCCCATTGCACGCCGTTCGTCGGGCGTCAGTGCCATCATCGCTTCCAGCTTGTCTGCGAGGCTTGCTGCGCTTTTCGCCTCGCAGAGAAATCCCGTGATGCCGTTGGCCACCACCTCGCGGCAGCCCGGAACATCGGTCGCCACGATCGGTCGGCCCATCGCCGACGCTTCCATCAGCGTGCGTGGCACGCCTTCCCGGTACGAAGGCAGTACGACACAGTCCGCGTTCGCAATGTGCTCGCGCACGTCATGCGCCTCACCGAGATATTCGACGATGCCTTCGCGTTGCCATGCTTGCAGCGTGTCGAGCGTCACCGCGCTCGGGTTGTCGACGCCGGCCGGCCCGAGTAGCTGGAACCGCGCCGTGGGATGCCGCTCGCGCAAGATACGTGCCGCCTCGACATATTCGCCGACGCCCTTGTCCCAAAGCAAGCGCCCGATCAAGACAAATGTAAAGTTCTGTTTCTGTCGCGGCGGGGTATAAGCGAAATGGTTCAGGTCGACCCCTTCGCCATGGAGCAGGCGTGCCCGCTCCGGGTGCGCGAGCAGCCGCGATTCGACGAATGCGGTTTGATCGTCACGGTTGAGGAACCATACCTGGCGCGGAAACCGGAACGCGAACCGATAGAGCGCCTTCGCTACGATCGCCGCACGGCTCTTTTGGATGAAGACGTAGCCGAGGCCCGTCGTGACCGCAATCGACGGAACACGCGCAATCCATGCGGCAACGGTGCCGTAGATGTTCGGTTTGATCGTGTAGTGAAACACGATGTCGGGTTTGATCGCGCGGTAATGGCGATACAGCGCGGCGAATGTACGCAGGTCGTCGCGCGGGTTGGTCCCTTTCGACGCCACGTGCAACTCCACGAACCGGCAGCCCATTTGCTCGAGCAGGGCGGTCGTGCGATCGCGCGGCGCGATGACCGTCACCGTCGCGCCATTGGCGATCAGCGTGCGAATCAGTCCTTGGCGATACGTGTGGATCGCAAACGACGTATTGCAGACGAGGCAAATGGAAAGCGTTCGCGCAGCGGTAGCGGTAGCGCGAGTGGCAACGGCAGCGGATCGAGCGGGCGAATTCATGCGGTACGGGCGGCAAAGAGGACACGCTTCATGCGGTGAAGCCATCCGTAGGGTGTGACGAGATGCAGCAGATTCTTCGCGAGTCCTAACCAATCGTAGACGTTGCGCGCGTTGAAATAGCGCATGCCGAGCCGGATCGTGGAGACGATCTGCCTGCGACGCTTCGTAGCGCTGATGCCGTCCGGATTGGCTTCGTAATAAAGCCCTAGCTCGGGCAGGTTCGCACAGTCATAGCGTTCCATGAGACGCAGGAAGAGGTCGAGGTCTTCGGCCGCCGGATACGCAACGCGGTAATTGCCGACCGCACGCACCGCATCGACGCGCAGCATCATCGCCGGATGCACCAACTGCGAGCGGAAAAAACGCAAGCGGCGAATTTCAGCCGGCTCGGTGGCGGGGCGCAACGTGAAGAGCGGTTCGCCTTCGCGTGTGACCACCTGCGTCCACATGCCGACACCGGCAACATTCGGATTCGCTTCGAGGTAGGCGCGTTGCTTGGCGAGCCGCTCGGGCGCGGCAAGATCGCCGGCATCGATGCGCGCCGCGTACTTGCAGCCGCGTGAGGCGAGTGCTTCGATGCCCGCCTGTAACGCCCGTTCGATACCGCCGTTTCGCGGCATCCGCAAAATTTCGACGCTCACGTTCGGCAGAGCCGGTGCGACGATCGGCGGATCGCTGCCGTCGTCGACGAGCAAGACGTGCACAGCGGCGCGTTCGCGAAACGACGCCAACGTGCGCTCGACATCCGCTTGCCCGTTATAGGCGGGCATCAGTACCGCGACATCGGCAAGCGCGTCGCTCGGCGCGGACGGCAGCGAAGTAGTGGGCGTCGTCATGACAGCTTGTAGCGAATGTAATAGAGGTTCACCGCGGCGGCGGCGGCATAGCCGGCGGCCAGCCCAACGAGCGCGCCGTATGCGCCGATCCGCGCGATGGCGACGAGGTTGACGACGAACGCGACGGCGAGCGCAAGCACCCACTTCGCGAGCAAAACGAACTTCGCCTGATATTTGAGCACGACCAGATTGCCGATGGCCTCGACGCCGGCCGGCACCGAAAGCCAGACACACCAGCGGAAAATCGCGACGGCGCCCTCATAGCCGGGGCCGAAGACGCGTGTGATGATCAGGTGTCCGAACAAACCGAGCACGAGTGCGCCAGCCGCCATCAGCGCGGCGGCGAATAGCATCAGACGCCGTACGTTGGCGAGCAGTTTGGCGGTGTCCTGCACGCGGTAGATGAAGGCCGGCGCGATGGTCTGCGCGAGCATGAGCCCGAGCGCGATCCAGTTTTCGTTGATCTGCTGTGCGGCCGAGTACCGGCCGAGATCGGCGAACGAGATGGCGCGCTCCAGCATGAGCCGGTCAAGCTTCAGGAACAGATACATGCAGACGAGGCCGATCCAGAACACGGTGCCCGCGCTTGCGAAGTGACGCAACAGCGGCCCGTCGACGCGCCAGCCGAGCTTACCGCCATGGCGGCGCATGTAGTAGACGACGAGCGCACCGCCGATGACGGCCGATTCCGCTGCCCAGAGCCAGCCGAACGCGGCGGGCGCCATGGCAACGCGCACGAACAGATAGACGAGGGCGGCTTTCGCGAGCGCGGTGACGATGCTGGTCAACAACTGCGGCTTGCTGTAGGTCAAGCTTTGCAGCCACGAGTTGATGACTCCGATGAACGGCTCGCGAAAGAGCATGGTCACGGCCAGGCCGGCGAGCATGGCGCCGACGAGTGGGTCGGTTACGCCGAGTGCGATGGCTGTCCAGGTCGCGGCGAGTGCGAGCACCGAGACGCTCATGCGCAGCGCGAATGCGCTGCCGAGCACCGTGCCCAGCTCGGAGGCAGGGCGATGCACGATCGTCGGGACGAGGATTTCGGCGCCGCACACCCATGTGATGGGCGCGAGCACGAGCAGCAGCGTGTTCGCGTATTGCCATTTGCCGAATGCGTCGGGGCCCAGATAGCGCGCAAGCAGGCCCGCGATGGCGATGGCGACGACGATCTGCGTCAGTCTTTCGAGCCCGAGCCAGATAATGTTCGCGACGGCTTTCGCGACGTCCTGATTGGCAAGACGCTTCAGCATACGGCGGGCGGCAGGGAATTTGCTCGTCGTGGGACGCGCTTCGCTAACGCCTTGATACAAGCTTCGGCTGACGAATGTCCGGCAATGAAACGTCTTGGCATTAAAATGAGCGCGTCGTGCGTCCGTTGAGAAACGGCAATTATAAGTGGGAACGATCGCGCACCCCTCGTGCGGCGGCGGTGTAAGGGGAATCGGCGACACCGCGTGCGGCGCGCTGCGTTTGGCGCCGCAACGCCGTTTTGCGTCCTTTTTTGCAGACTGAGAGCCTATCCATGATTTCACAATCCATCTTCAAGGCGTATGACATCCGCGGCGTCGTGGGCAAGACGCTCGATGCCGATGTGGCGCGCTTGATCGGCCGTGCATTCGGCAGCGAAATTCGCGCGCAGGGCGGCGACGCCGTCGTCGTCGGACGCGATGGACGCTTGTCGGGTCCGTCGCTCGTCGCGGCGCTGGCCGACGGGTTGCGCGCGGCGGGCGTCGACGTCGTCGATGTCGGCATGGTGCCGACGCCGGTCGGCTACTTCGCGGCAAGCGTGCCGCTCGCGTTGCCGGGCGGCGAACTATCGGTCGATTCGTGCATCGTCGTCACCGGCAGCCACAATCCGCCCGACTACAACGGCTTCAAGATGGTGTTGCGCGGCGCGGCCATTTACGGCGAGCAGATCCAGGCGCTTTATCGCCGTATCGTCGACGGTCAATTCAGTGCCGGCGACGGCGGCTATGTCGAATACGACATCGGCGATAAATACATCGAGCGGATCGTCGGCGATATCAAGCTCGCGCGCCCGATGAAACTCGTCGTGGATGCGGGCAACGGTGTCGCGGGCGGTCTTGCCCCGCGTCTGTTCAAGGCGCTTGGCTGCGAACTCGTCGAGCTGTTCACCGATATCGACGGCAACTTCCCCAACCATCATCCCGATCCCGCGCATCCGGAGAACTTGCAGGATGTGATCCGTGCACTGAAGGAAACGGATGCTGAAATCGGCTTCGCATTCGATGGCGACGGCGACCGTCTCGGTGTGGTCACGAAGGATGGCCAGATCATCTATCCGGACCGCCAACTGATGCTCTTCGCGCAGGAGATTTTGTCGCGCAATCCCGGTGCGCAGGTCATTTACGACGTCAAGTGCACGCGCAATCTGGCTACCTGGGTGCGCAAGCATGGGGGCGAGCCGGTCATGTGGAAGACGGGCCATTCGCTCGTGAAGGCGAAGCTGCGCGAGACGGGCGCGCCGATCGCCGGTGAAATGAGCGGACACGTGTTCTTCAAGGATCGCTGGTACGGTTTCGACGATGGTCTGTACACGGGCGCTCGCTTGCTCGAGTTGCTTGCTCGCGCGAGCGATCCGAGCAAGATGCTCAACGATCTGCCGAATTCACTATCGACGCCAGAGTTGCAACTGAAGCTCGAAGAGGGCGAGAACTTCACGCTGATCGCGCGCTTGCAGAAAGAGGCGCGCTTTAAGGGAGCGGACGAAGTCATCACGATCGATGGGTTGCGCGTCGAATACCCCGATGGTTTCGGGTTGGCGCGTTCGTCGAATACGACGCCTGTCGTGGTGCTGCGCTTCGAGGCCGACAGTGCCGAGGCGCTCGCGCGGATTCAGGACGATTTCCGGCGCGTGATTCTGGCCGCCAAGCCTGACGCGAAGCTGCCGTTCTAAGCGAAACGCGCTGCCCCGGTGGGGTGCCGGGGCAGCGCGGACGTGCCTTACTGGAGAAAAAAATGCATCCAATGAGTTCCGGGCACTGGCTGTTCGGCATCGTCGTTCTGGTCGCGATGCTCTATCCGTACATCAGAATCATCCGCCGAGCGGGGTACTCGGGCTGGTGGTTCCTGACGATGTTCGTGCCGATCGTCAACATCGTCATGCTTTGGGTCTTCGCTTTTGCACAGTGGCCCGCCCTCAATCGCCCCGATCGATAGATCGATGCATCGATAGTGCAGCGCATAGGCCCGCAAGGAAAGCTGACGCGTCAGCGCCGGCATTCCTGAGCGCATTCGCTCACGACCTGTTCGAAGCAGCCCACCGCATAATCGACATCGTCCTCGGTCGTGTACCGCCCGATGCTGATTCGGATCGTTCGACTGGCGGCATCCTGCCCGAGTCCGATCGCGGTCAGTACATGCGACGGCGTACCGGCTGCGGAATTGCAGGCCGAAGTCGACGAGACGGCCAGATCGCCGGGCAGCATGAACGTGAAAAAGCCTGGCAGATCGATGGTGAGGCTCAGCGTATGGGGAATGCGCCGCGCTGCGGCCGCATTGTGCTTGACGCCTTCGAGTCGAAGTACCCGTTCGAGCAGCCGCGCGCTCAATTTCGCGATCCGCTCGCTATCGGCTTGCATCTGATCCTGCGCGATCTCGCATGCGGTGCCCATTCCGACGATTTGATGCGTGGGAAGTGTGCCCGAACGCAGCCCGCGTTCGTGGCCCCCGCCATGCATTTGCGGTGCGATGCGCTCGCATACCTCGCGGCTGACATATAGCGCGCCGATTCCTTTGGGGCCGTAGACCTTGTGTGCCGACATCGACATCAGATCGATGCCGAGTGCCCGTACATCGATAGGCGTCTTGCCGAGCGCCTGCGCCGCATCGACGTGCAGCAGCGCACCGGCCTCATGAACAACGCGCGATATCGCGGCGATGTCGGTCAACGTGCCGAGCTCGTTGTTGACGAGCATCAGCGAGACGAGGCCAGTGTCCTCGCGCAACGACGCGGCTACCGCCTCCACAGTGATCTCGCCGTTTTCGGATGGGCGCAGATAACTGACGGGCATGCCGCGCTTTTCGAGGCTTGCCATCGTATCGAGCACGGCTTTGTGTTCGAGCTGGCTCGTGATCAGATGCCGTCGCGCCGAGGCGTTATCGGCATAGCCCTTCAGGGCGAGATTGTTCGATTCAGTGGCGCCGGAAGTCCAGACGATTTCATCGGGAAAGGCGCCGATCAGCGCCGCTACCTGTTGGCGTCCACGTTCCACCAACTGGCGCGCCCTCTGGCCGGCGGCGTGAGAGCTCGACGCCGGATTGCCGAAGGCACCCGTCATGCCGAGGCATCCGAACATCGATTCGATGACGCTCGGATCAGCTGGCGTCGTGGCGGCGTAGTCGAAATAGTGCAAATGGCCCGCGTCGCTCATCTTCTTTTCTCCGCTCTTAAAGAACGAAGCGATCGTACGCTCAGTAGCCTAAAAAGTGCTTCCAAAATAAATTGGATATTGCTTGGAACTTGGTGGGAATTTCTATGCTTTTTTGATGTCGAGGAATTTTTTTGCGTCGCGGGCACTGGCTGCCGGTGTGGCGGCCAACGCCGCGTTGGCAGTGCTCTTTATGCTCATTGTTCGCACCGGCCCAACCTTCGCATGCTGATGAAGCGAAGTAACGGGTCGGGATCCTACGCGAGCCCGATCGCGGAAGGCGGTGCGCACGCGCACCCATTGCTTCGCGATCACGAGGGCGGCAGCTTCGCAAACGGATATCTAATCAAGGTCGGCTCGCTGCACGTATGCGGCCCATTTCTGTCTGCCGCGGCTCAGGACCGAAGGGCACAGTTTAGTAAGGAAAACTAAATGCAGGGAGTATCCAGCGACGATGCTAACGCGAGAAGAAACGCATTCGACGCCGCCGACGCGACGCATCGTGTCGAGGTACGGATGGATTGTGGCTCCGTTCGCGTCCATTCGCCCGCGATAGAGCGCCTCATAGGCTTGTCGGAAGCAGCGATCTCCGCGCAAGGCGCGCAATTCCGGGTCGGCGGCGAGGACGGCGCCGACGAGAGCGCCGCATCGAAAGCCCGGCGCCAGTATTTCGAGCGCACCCCTGCGTTCGAAGCATCTTGCGAGGAATTCGATAAAGTGGCGGTCGATGAATTGTTGTCGATCGCGAATGCACGCATCGGCATCGCGCGCCAATCACTGAGCAATGCCAACGATCCCGATATTCGCATCCTCGAAGCGTTTGTCTGGTACATCGAAAACGCCCGTGCGAACAACATCGATGCAGGCGATCTCGAAATCGTGCCGCTGAAAGAAGCGCTTACGCGCCTTCGCTGCGTACTCCAGGAATGGACGACGCTAAAAAAGACCGCGGAGCGTCCGGCAAGTTGGGAGGGGCACATCTCCTGCGCGATGTTTTTTTTCACGGTTCATCATCTTTACCGGCTCGCGGCGCGCCCCGAATTCACGACGATCCAACCGCAACCGGTCGATCCCAAGGAAGTCGGTCGCGTGCTGGCGGCAACCGACGCATTGATCGCAACGCCATTCGCGGACACGCCCGACGAAAGAGACAAGGCAGACCGCAACCTCCTTACGGCCTATCGTTGGTATATCGAGAACGCTGCGCAAGGCATCGTTGGCGCGGAGTTCTTGAAGCTTTTGCCGCTCCGAAAGGCGCTCGATGATCTCGATTCCATCGTCAAGGACTGGGATAAGGTGCGCACAAAAGAGGCAGCGGCCGATCGAGCCGCCGAGGCAAGCGGCAAGGTACTGGACATCAGTCCGCGCGAGCGTGCTTGGCAGGCTTTCACGAGCGGGGCGACCATATGCTTCGCGGCGCGGGACGAGCTCAGGTTGCGGCGGGCTGACCCGGAAACGAATCGTTAGGACGTTATTGCGTCGGTGGCCCCGCCGGCGCCGCTGCTGCCGGTTGCGACGCAAGATTGTCCTTCCCCGCGTCGGCAGGTGTCGATGGCGTTGCCGGCGCCGCAGGCGGCGAAGCCGGCAACTCGCTCGCTTTGATCTTCGAAGGCTGCGGCACGGGCACGGCCTTCACCACGGTACGCAGGTACTGATCGACGTAATCGAAGAAGCGGTCATAAAACTTCGGCGACTGAATGGTTTCGCTCGATACCTTCACCATTGCATCGCTGTTCGAGCGAATCGGCAGCGAAAGCGAGCCGAGAATGCTCAACCCCACGCTTGCCGACGTGTCGCTCTTTTTCAGCGTATAGCCGCTTTGCACGGCGTTCGCGTAGACGAGGCTCGAATTCTCGGCATCGTCACCCGGCGTACAGACGACATGGAATTCCACGGTGATGTGCTTGTCGCCGCTCGGCTGAAAATCCTTGCTCGCGTCGATCGTGTCGGAGCGCGTCGTCGTAGTCAGATACCCCTGGCTCAGCAGCGCACGCCGTGCAGCCTCGCAGGCATCGGGCGACGTTGCGGCGAAATGGCGCGAGAACTGGCTCGCTCCCGTATCGAACATCTCCTGCTGAAACTTGGGTTGCTGCGGCGCGCTCGAACAGGCCGCCAGCGCGGCGAGCCCGGCAAGCTGCAGCACGATGCCAAAACGAAAAAAACGATACGAACGGTGCATGGTAGGAATCGGTACGAAGAAGGGCACGCCCGCGGGGCGGCGCTCAAACGGACTATTGTAGTGTGATCGGCGCGCGAAGAATAAGACGCTCAAAAGCGCCGCCCGATGGCGAAACATCGTGCCGCAAGCCGGTTCATCGCGGAAAAAACGCGCCGACGCGGTAAAATCGCGCGTTTGGGCGGATCCAACGCGCGACGTACGCAATATCGTCCCGCGCACGGGCCGTCTCGCCGCCATCGTTTTTTTCTTTTTCTTTCGGTGTGCAAAAGATCCTGATCGTGCGAGTGTCGTCGCTGGGCGACGTCGTTCACAACATGCCGGCGGTGGCCGATATCCGGCGCCGTTATCCGGGCGCCGAAATCGACTGGCTCGTCGAAGAGAGCTTTGCGGATCTCGTGCGGCTTGTCGCAGGGGTGCGGCAGGCCATCCCGTTCTCGCTGCGGCGCTGGCGCAAAGAGCCGCTCGCCGCCGCGACCTGGCGCGAAATCCGCGCGCTGCGCCGCTCGCTCGCCGCCGAGCGCTACGACGTCGTCATCGATTGTCAGGGCCTCATCAAAACGGCCTGGGTGGCGAGTTGGGCGCGCCGTCCGGTCGTGGGGCTCGGCAATCGCACCGACGGCGCGGGCTATGAATGGCCGGCTCGCTTTTTCTACGACCGGCTCGTGCCTATCGCGCCGCGTACGCATGTCGTCGAGCGTACGCGCCAACTCGTCGCTGCAGCGCTCGAGCTGCCGGCACCGACGCCGGCGGACGACATCGATTTTGGCCTCGACACATCGCGCGCAGCATCGGCGCTTGCGGCGCTCGGCCTCAATCTTCCCGTGCCCTACGCGGTGTTCGTTCACGCCACCTCGCGCGCCGACAAGCAGTGGCCGGACGCGAATTGGCTCGAGTTGGGCCGCGCGCTCGTTTCGCGCGGCATGTCGCTCGTGCTGCCATGGGGAAACGACGCCGAGCGCGCGACGAGCGAGCGGCTGGCCAGGGAGTTCAACGCCGCAGCCATCGTGCCGCCGAGGCTTTCGCTGCCGGCGGTCGTGGGCCTGCTCGACGCTGCTGCCGTGACGGTCGGCGTCGACACCGGGCTCGTGCATATTGCCGCCGCGCTCGAGCGTCCGACGGTTGAACTGTACAATTTCGCGACCGCTTGGCGTACGGGCGGCTATTGGTCGCCGAAGGTCGTCAATCTGGGCGATGGCGGGCCGCCGCCGTCGCTGCAGCAGGTGAAATCGGCACTGGCCGGTTTCGGCCTCCTCTGATCCGTCTGCGCCTCCACGGAACCATGAACGAATCGCAAATCATCGAAGTCGCCGCGGGCGATTGGCAAGGGCAGGGCCTTTCGGTGCCGCGCGAAACTTTGCGCGCCGCGCTCGAGCACGGCAAGGTGCTCTATTTCCCGAATCTGGCCTTTCCGATCGAAGGCCGCGAGCGCGCACTGCTCGATCCCGCGCTTGCCGATCCTAAACGCAAGAACATCAGCCTCGAGCCTGCCGGCGGCGCACTGCGTGGTGTGCTCGGCGATGCGGCCACGGAATCGGCGGTACGCGCGCTCATTGCGCGCTATCAGGCAAACGCCCATTCGCTCGTCGATGGCCTGTTGCCCGAATACCGCGGCAAGTTGCGCGCGGCGCCGACGAGTCTTCGTCTCATGCGCGTAGAGACGCGGCACACATCGTGGCGCAAGGACGACAGCCGCTTGCATGTCGATGCGTTTCCCTCGCGCCCGAACCGCGGCGAGCGGATTCTGCGCGTTTTCACGAACGTGAACCCGCACGGCACGCCGCGTGTCTGGCGCGTCGGCGAGCCGTTCGAGGATATGGCCCGGCGCTTCCTGCCGCGTATCAAGCCGCAATTGCCGGGTTCGGCGTGGCTGCTCGAGTTGCTTCGTATCACGAAGTCGCGACGCAGCGAATACGATCATCTGATGCTTCACCTGCACGATTGCATGAAGGCCGATCTCGATTACCAGAAGACGAGTCCGCAGGAGACGCTTCCCTTTCCGCCAGGCAGCGTATGGGTCTGCTTTTCCGATCAGACCGCGCATGCGGTGATGTCGGGACAGTTCATGCTCGAGCAGACGTTCTTTCTGCCGGCCGATGCCATGGTGCAGCGCGAGTGCGCGCCCATCGGCATTCTCGAGCGGCTCACCGGCCGGGCGCTGATTTGAGCGCCGCCGTCGTGGGTTTCGTGCGGCTGCGTGTCGCCTCGTCAGGGCAGGGTGCGGCATGCTGAGAGCCCTCTATCGCGCGCTCTGGTGGGTCGTCGCGCCGCTCGCGGTGCTGCGGCTTTTCATTCGCTCGCGGCACGAGCGCGGCTATCGCGAGCATATCGGCGAACGCTTCGGCCGTACGGCCGGCCGGCCGCGAGACGATCTTGCTCCGCTCATCTGGGTCCACGCGGTATCGGTCGGCGAAACGCGCGCCGCGGAGCCGCTTGTCGAAGCGCTCTTGCGCGCCAGGCCCGACGCGCGTTTGCTCGTGACGCATATGACGCCGAGCGGCCGTGCGACGGGCGAGCGGCTGTTCGGCTCACGTGTTGCACGCTGCTATCTGCCCTATGACATGCCGCATACGGTGCGGCGCTTCTTGCGCGCATGGCGGCCGACGCTGGGCATCGTGATGGAAACGGAGGTCTGGCCGACGCTGCTCGACGAATGTCGCCGCGCCGATGTTCCGCTCGTGCTGGCCAACGCCCGCATGTCGGCGCGTTCCTACCGGCGCGCGGCCCGCTTCGGGCGGGCGACGCGCGAGGTGTTCGGCGGTTTCTCGCGCGTGCTGGCGCAAAGCCCCGCCGATGCGGAACGGTTGACGGCGCTCGGTGCGCGCCATGTCGCGGTGCTCGGCAATCTGAAGTTCGATATGGCGACGCCACCGGATTTGGTGGCGCGCGGTCGTGCGTGGCGCGCGGCGATCGGCACGCGCCCGGTGTGGGTGGCCGCGAGTACGCGCGAAGGGGAAGAGGGGTTGATCCTCGATGCCTTGGCCGCGCAGGCGACGAAGGACACGCTCTTGATACTCGTGCCCCGGCACCCGCAGCGCTTCGACGAGGTCGCGGCCCTTGTCGAACGGCGTGGCTTGCGCCTTGCGCGGCGCTCGCAATGGGGCGGCGAGGCGAAGCCCGCGGCTGCCCCGGGGCCTGCCGATATGGCGCCATTGCCGGCCGACGTGACGGTGCTGCTCGGCGATTCGATGGGCGAGCTCGGCGCCTATTATGCGGCCGCGGATGTCGCGTTCATTGGCGGCAGTTTGCTGCCGCTGGGCGGGCAGAACCTGATCGAAGCGTGCGCGGTGGGCGTACCGGTGCTGATCGGGCCGCACGTGTTCAATTTCGCGCAAGCGACGGCCGACGCGGTGGCGGCCGGTGCCGCGCAGCAGGTCAGCGATCCGGCCGATCTTGCCCGCGTGCTCGACGAGCTTTTCTCGGACCGGGGGCGCCGCATTACGATGGGCGCGGCGGCTTCGGCGTTTGCCGCGCGCCATCGCGGGACGACGGAGCGGACCGTCGAGGTCTTGAGGGCGTTGATGGAGGGGTGAGCGGATCAGTTGGGCTTCGACGGCGAGCCGAAGCTTGAGCCCCGGCGGCAAACCAACTCAGCCCTGCAGCAACCCCTTCGCCTCGATGAACGACACGACTTCGTCGAGCCCCTCGAGCGCTTTCAGATTGCACATGACGAAAGGCCGCTCGCCGCGCATCTTCTTTGCGTCCGCTGCCATGACTTCGAGGTTGGCACCGACGAATGGCGCGAGATCGGTCTTGTTGATGACGAGCAGGTCCGACTTCGTGATACCCGGCCCACCCTTGCGCGGAATCTTCTCGCCGCCGGCCACGTCGATCACGTAGATCGTCAGATCCGACAGCTCCGGGCTGAACGTAGCCGCCAGATTGTCGCCGCCCGATTCGATGAAGACGATATCCGCCTCGGGAAATCGCGCGAGCATGCGGTCGACCGCTTCGAGATTGATCGAGGCATCCTCGCGGATCGCCGTGTGCGGGCATCCCCCCGTTTCCACGCCCATGATGCGCTCGGCCGGCAGCGCCCCCGAGATCGTCAGAAGGCGTTGGTCTTCCTTCGTATAGATATCGTTCGTGATGGCGACGAGGTCGTAGCGCTCGCGCATCGCCTTGCAGAGCATTTCGAGCAGCGTCGTTTTGCCGGAGCCGACAGGGCCGCCGACGCCGACTCGCAGCGCGGGCAATTTCTTGGTTCGCATGACGGTATCTCTCGTATCGATCTAGGAGCGGAAAAGCCGCGAATATTGCTGTTCGTGCCGCGCGGAGAGCACGCCGAGCATTGGTGCAAACGTGTTGATGGCGGCGGGCGGTGTCGCCAGCGCGAGTTCGACGGCCGCCTCGATCGCATCGCGCAGCGAAACGATGACGCGCTGGCCGGCCATCTGCCCGAGCGGTACCGCCTTGAGCGCCGCGGCAACCTGATTCTCGACCCAACTGAACGCGTAAGCGGCGAGGGCGGCTGGCGGATCGATCTCGTGTGCGGCCACGGCGAACGCGAACGCGCTCGGCTGCGCCACCGGTACAAGCGCGGTAAGCGTCTCGCGCCGTGCCGTATCGCCCCATTCGAGCGAAAGGCATAGCTGCTTGAGCGACCAGCCCATCTGCTCAGTTTCGCGTCGCAATTCGGCCGATTCGCGGCTGGCAAGAAACTCGGCATCTGCCGTGACCAGCGCCGCGATCGACTGCGCATCGTGCGCGTGCCAGCGCGCGATCTGATGCGAAAGAAAGGGCAGCTCGCAGCGCGCCAGGACGTGTGCGAGACCACCGGCAATCCATGCGGACGTCGAACGCTCGTCGACGACCCATTGCGAGTCGATCGCGGATTCGAGCCCTTGCGAATAACTGAACGCGCCAACCGGTAGCGCAGGCGATGCGAGATGCAGCAGCGCGGTCAGCTCAGCGATGCGCATGGCCTTTGCCGTGACTGTGACCATGGCCGTGATCGTGCCCATGCTCGCAATCGTGGCCATGCTCGCCATCGCATTGCCCGCCATGGCCGTGAGCGTGCTTGTGGCCGTCGTCATGGCCGTGAGAATGAGCATGAGCATGCTCGCCGTGATGCTCGTCGAAGACACGCTGCGCGAGCGCGTAATCTTCATCGAACGTTGCATCGTGGCCGTGCCGATGCCCGCCGCCGTACGCACCCGTCTCCGGTTGAAAAGGCAGCGACGCTGCCTCCACACGCACGCCAAGCCGCGTCAACATCGATTCGAGCACCGTGTCGGCTTCGAGCTTCAGATAATCGGCGCCCACTTCCACGGGCGTATGGCGATTGCCGAGGTGGTAGGCAGCCCGTGTAAGCGTCAGCGCATCGTTCGCGCGCACGACGAGAACCGCTTCGTTGGCTGCGACCACGCGCACGAGGCCCCCATCGTCGGCCACGAGCACGTCACCGTCGGCTAACACCGTGCCGCGCGGCAGCACGAGCGCCACGGTCTCGCCGTTATCGAGCGTGGCGGAAAGCCGGCTCTTGCAGCGCGCCTCGTAGGCCAGCGTGAGCGTCGGCGCACGCGAAACGAGCGATGCCGCGAGCTTCACATGAGGCGCGATGCGTTTATCGATAGTGCGCATGTCGGAACTTGGATCGTCAGTACTCAAAACAGAAAATACCGCTGCGCCATCGGCAGCACGGTCGCGGGCTCGCAGGTCAGCAACTGGCCGTCCGCGACGACTTGATAGGTCTCGGGATCGACGCTGATCGACGGCTGCCACGCATTATGGATCATGTCGGCTTTCGTGACCGTGCGGCAGCCGCGCACCGGCACGATCCGCTTGGACAACCCATAACGCTCGGCAATGCCCGCCTGCGCGGCCATCTGCGAAACGAACGTCAGCGAGGTGCGCGCAAGCGCGCCGCCGCGCGTCGCGAACATCTCGCGGTAGTGCACGGGCTGCGGCGTTGGAATCGAGGCATTCGGGTCCCCCATCTGCGCGAGCGCGATCATGCCGCCTTTGACGATCAGCGAAGGCTTCACGCCGAAAAACGCCGGCTCCCAGAACACGAGATCGGCCCACTTGCCGGGTTCGATCGACCCCACTTCGTGCGCAATACCATGCGTGAGCGCGGGATTGATCGTGTATTTGGCGACGTAGCGTTTGGCGCGGAAGTTATCGTTGCGAGTATTGTCCTCGGCGAGCGCACCGCGTTGGACCTTCATCTTGTGAGCGGTCTGCCAGGTGCGAATGATCACTTCGCCGACGCGTCCCATCGCCTGCGAATCCGACGACAGCATCGAAAGCGCGCCGAGATCGTGCAGGATGTCCTCGGCCGCGATCGTTTCGCGCCGGATGCGCGATTCGGCAAAGGCGAGATCTTCGGCGATGGACGGATCGAGATGGTGGCAAACCATCAACATATCGAGGTGCTCGTCGAGCGTGTTGATGGTGTAGGGGCGCGTCGGATTCGTCGACGAGGGCAGCACGTTCGCTTCGCCGCAGACCTTGATGATGTCGGGCGCATGTCCGCCGCCCGCGCCTTCGGTGTGATACGTGTGGATCGTGCGGCCCTTGAACGCGGCGACCGTCGTTTCGACGAAGCCCGCTTCGTTCAGCGTATCGGTGTGAATCGCGACTTGCGTGTCGGTATCGTCGGCCACGGACAGGCAATTGTCGATCGCGGCCGGCGTCGTGCCCCAGTCTTCGTGCAGCTTGAGTCCGATTGCCCCGGCCGCGACCTGCTCGACGAGCGGTGCCGGGAGGCTCGCATTGCCCTTACCGAGAAAGCCCAGGTTCATCGGCCAGCCGTCGGCTGCCTGCAGCATGCGTTCCATGTGCCACGGACCGGGCGTGCAGGTGGTCGCATTCGTGCCCGTGGCCGGGCCGGTGCCGCCGCCGATCATCGTCGTGACGCCCGAGGCGAGCGCTTCGTCGATCTGCTGCGGGCTGATGAAATGGATGTGCGTATCGATGCCGCCGGCCGTCACGATGAGGCCTTCGCCCGCGATGATTTCCGTCGCCGCGCCGATGGCGATCGTCACGCCCGGCTGGATATCGGGATTGCCGGCTTTGCCGATGGCGGCGATGCGGCCGTCCTTGATGGCGATATCGGCTTTGACGATGCCCCAGTGATCGAGGATGACGGCGTTCGTGACGACGGTATCGGCCACTTCGGCCGCGCACCGTTGCGACTGCCCCATGCCGTCACGTATCACCTTGCCGCCGCCGAACTTCACTTCTTCGCCGTAGACGGTGAAGTCGCGTTCGATTTCGATCAGGAGCTCAGTGTCGGCGAGCCGGATCCGGTCGCCCGTGGTCGGGCCGAACATTTCCGCGTAGGCGCGGCGATCGATGCGCAGTGTCATGACGGTTCGCAGTACTAAGAGTAGGAGAGGGCGGCAACGCCAGGCCTTTACAGTGGGCCCATCACCTTGCCGTTGAAGCCGTAGACAGTGCGGTCGCCGGCCAGCGCGACGAGCTCGACCGTCCGTTCCTGCCCCGGCTCGAAGCGCACGGCGGTGCCCGCGGCGATGTTCAGCCGGAAGCCGCGCGCACGCTCGCGCTCGAACGCGAGCGCGGCGTTCACTTCATAAAAATGGAAGTGCGAGCCGATCTGCACAGGGCGATCGCCGGTGTTGGCGACCGTGAGCGTCAGCGTTTCGCGGCCCGCGTTGAGCTCGATATCGCCGGGTTCGGTGAGGATTTCGCCAGGAATCATCGATCAAGACCTCGAACGGTTGGAGAAGACCCGCTGTTGCGCATGCCTACGCTTGCGGCGCGGCCTGTCACGGAATCGGATGGTGAACGGTGACGAGCTTCGTGCCATCCGGAAACGTGGCCTCGATCTGGATGTCGGGGATCATTTCGGGCACGCCTTCCATGACGTCGTCGCGTGTCAGCAGTGTCGTGCCGTAATGCATCAGCTCGGCCACGGTCTGCCCGTCGCGCGCGCCTTCCATCAGCGCGGCGGTGATGAACGCGACGGCTTCCGGGTAGTTGAGCTTCAGACCGCGAGCTTTGCGGCGCTCGGCCAGCAGCGCAGCGGTGAAGATGAGCAGTTTGTCTTTTTCGCGTGGAGTGAGCTTCATCGCTGGGTGCCGTGCGGCTGTAAGCGCCTTGAAAGCGCGTTATTGAACGAACTTCCGCAATTCTATGCTCTGCGGGCTGCCGAAGATCTGTTCGGGCGGGCCACTCTCCCAGACGCGCCCCTCGTGCATGAACACGACGATATCGCTCACGCGGCGCGCGAAGCGCATTTCGTGCGTGACCATGATGAGCGTCATGCCATCGCGTGCCAGTTGCTCGACTACGCTAAGCACTTCGCCCACGAGCTCGGGGTCGAGCGCGGACGTGATTTCATCGCACAACAGCAGTGTCGGCTCCATCGCGAGCGCGCGCGCAATGGCCACGCGCTGCTGCTGTCCGCCTGAGAGCTGATCGGGATAGGCGTCGAACTTGTCGCCGAGACCGACGCGTTCGAGCATCTGCTGCGCGACCTCGCGCGCCTTCGCGCGCGGCGTTTTCTTAACGACGCTTTGCGCGAGCATGACGTTTTCTCCGGCGCGCAGATGGGGAAACAGGTTGTACTGCTGAAACACCATGCCGACCTTGAGCCGGAGGCGACGCAAGTCGGCATGGCGCGCGTCGATGCGCTCGCCGTCGATGCCGATCGTTCCCGAATCGATGCTCTCCAACCCGTTGAGCGTGCGCAACAGGGTGCTCTTTCCGGAACCGCTGCGGCCGATGATCGTGACGACCTGGCCGGCTTCGACATTCAAATCGATACCCTTCAGAACGTGCGCCGCGCCGAATTGCTTGTGCAGCTGCGTGACTTCAACGAGCGACATGGAGTTTCCTTTCGAGCGCACGCGCGGTGCGCGACAACGGGTAGCACAGCATGAAATAAATGAGTGCGACGCAGCCGTAGACGGCGAATGGCCGGAACGTGGCATTCGATATCACGGTGCCCGCTTTCGTCAGTTCGGTAAAACCGATGATCGAAACGAGCGCCGTGTCCTTCACCGCTTGAACGGAGAAGCCGACCGTCGGTGCGATGGCGATGCGCAGCGCTTGCGGCAGCACGACGTGGCGCAACTGCTCGAAGTAGGTCATCGCGAGACTGGCCGACGCTTCCCATTGCCCACGCGGGATGGCCTCCACGCACCCGCGCCAGATCTCCGCGAGATAGGCACTCGTGAAGAACGTCAGGCCGAGCGTTGCCGCCACCCAGGGTTCGACATCGAGACCGAGGAGCGGTAGTCCGAAGAAGACGACGAAGAGCTGCATCAGGAGCGGCGTGCCCTGAAACACCTCTATGTAGAGCTTGGCGAACGTGCGAGGCAGACGTGAGGGCGACACGCGTGCGATGAGCAGCGCGAAGCCGGCGAGGCCGCCGACGAGGAACGAGACGATCGACAGCACGATAGTCCAGCGCGCCGCGAGCAGCAGGTTCGAGACGATTTGCGCAAAGCTGAATTCGATCATCGCGCGCCTCGTGCGAAGAACCGCCGGCCTGCCGCCTTGAGCACCGCGCGCACCGCGATCGCAAGACCGAGGTAGGACACCGTGATCACGAGATAGGTCTCGAACGAACGGAAATTGCGCGACTGGATGTAGCTGGCCGCGTAGGTCAAGTCCGGTACCGAAATCTGCGAGACGACCGCCGAGCCCAGCATCACGATGACGATCTGGCTCACGAGCGCGGGGAAGACCTTGGCCAGCGCCTGCGGCAAGACCACATGCCGATAGATCTGCGCGGGCGTCATGGCCAGCGACGCGGCGGCTTCGACATGTCCGCGCGGGACGGCGGCCACGCCCGCCCGCACGATCTCGGTCGCATAGGCGCCGAGATTGAGCGTCATCGCGATGATCGACGCCGAGTATTCGTCGAGCCGTACACCGAGCGCGGGCAGGCCGAAGAATACGAAGAAGAGCTGAATGATGAAGGGCGTGTTACGGATCGCCTCGACATAGGCGGCGACGATCGTCCTCAACGCGCGGGAACGCGATTCGCGCGCGGCCGCGCCGCCGACGCCGAGCGTCACGCCGAGCGCGGTCGCCACCGCGGTCAGCCCGATCGTCAGGGCCGCGCCGCGCGCGAACATGCCCGTGTACTGCGCGAGCTCCCCGAATTCCAGCGTGTAGGCCATTACAGCGTCGCCGGCAGCGGCTGACCGAACCACTTCTTCGACATCGCTTCGAGCCGGCCGTCATGGCGCGCCTGGGCGATCGCGGCGTTGACCTTTTCGAGCAGCCGCGTTTCGTTCTTGTTCAGACCGACATAGCAGGGCGAATCCTTGATGACGAACTTCGGCTCGGGCTGGCGCGGCGGGTGCTTGGCGACGATGGCCGCGGCGACGACGTTGCCGGCTGCGATCAACTGCACTTGTCCCGAGAGGAACGCCGCGATGGTGGCATTGTTGTCCTCGAAGCGCTTGATCGTCGCGTTCGGCGCCATCTGGGTCAGTGCGATTTCCTCGAGCGCGCCGCGCGTGGCGCCCACGGTCTTGCCCGTCAGATCGGCGGGGCCGGCAACCTTGATGTCGGCGGGGCCGAACACGCCTTGGTAGTACGGCGCATAGGCCTGCGAGAAGTCGATGACCTTTTCGCGGTCCGGCGTCTTGCCGAGCGACGAGATGACGAGGTCGACCTTGTTCGTCGTCAGATAGGGAATGCGGTTGGCGCTGTTCACGGGCACGAGCTGCACCTTGGCGTTGAGCGCCTGGGCGAGCAGCGCGGCCATGTCGACGTCGTAGCCCTGCGGCTTCATGTCCGCGCCGACCGAGCCGAAGGGCGGATAGTCCTCCGGTACCGCGACGCGCAGTACGCCGCTCTTCGCGATGGTGTCGAGCGCATCGGCTTGCGCGCGCTGATTCAGTGTGATCGACAGGATGGCGGCGGTGGCGAGCGTGGCGAACGTACGCGCGATCAGGCGTGGCTTCATGAATGGGTCTCCTACGCGGCCAATTCGCGCCGCAAGGAAAGCGGCACCGTTCTTAGCCGGGTGAGCGCCCGATTGAGCAAGCCCCATGCCAAGCGAGGCGCGCTGCTGCTCCGACTGGTCCAACTGGTCAGTCCAGTCGTTTCGCCTTGTCGGATGTGCACCGAGGCGGTGCGCTCGTGCACGGTTTACTCGTTGCCATGCATGGCTTTGGTGCGGGTGTGGTCAGGTCGACCAGAGCCGTAGTGGGCGGGCCGGTACGCCATGAACGATAGGGCGCAGTTCCGTCCAGCAGCGCTGCATCAGCAACTGGATGCCCTCCATCGATGCACCCAACGCGCGCACGAGCAGGAGGCCGCCCGGCAGAGCCGTCGCACCCGCTCGCAACGTCGGGTCGAACGGCAGTTGCGCGGCCAGCGTCTCGGCGAGCTCGGGCGTGCAGGCGGGGCCCACGGCCCAGAGCGTGCCGAACGCAGCGAAACCCGCCAGCCCTTGCGATGCATCGCGCAGCGGGTCGTCGGCGCGTAAGGCTGCGCGTTCGTGCCAAAGCAACGGGCCGCCTTCGCGCAGGCGAATAGCGGTGGTGCTCGCGAATTCGCCCGTCGACCAACGCTCGCCGGCCGCTTGCCGACCCAACTGCGTGGCGTCCCAGCCGATCGCCGTGGCGTCGGGCGCCATGTCGAGTTCGAAGGTGAGCTGCGTCCGTGCCGAGTCGAAGACGATGTTGTTTTGCGGCAGCCAGTCGAGCTTCGCGCCCGAATCCACATGGAGGGCGATGCGCTGCGCCGCGCTGCGTCCGTTGGCCTTGTACCATTTCGTCGCGCCGGGCGTCGTCAGTACGGCGTGCGCGCCGGCATCCACTCTGACATCGATGGCGAGTCGGTCGCCGCCGGCGATGCCGCCGGGCGGGTGGACGATGACCGCATGGCAGATCGAGTGCCCTTCCGGATAGAGCGGGCGCTGCACGCGCAACGGTCCGACGTGGCGCCGCATCGAAAGCGTCGTTCGTTCGGCGCGGTACGTGAATCCGAGCTCGAGTCGCGCATCCCAGCCGCTCGACGCGGTGCCATGCGGTGTCGTCGGCGCGCCGGTGGCGGTATCGGATGGCGCGCAAGCGTTGAGAGGGGTAGGGTGCGGCGAAAGCATTGCTGAACACTGAGAGACGGTGCCGCGAATCTACACGAAAGTGATGGGCAATGGCACATTCGAGCCGCAGCGGGACCTGCAGCATGCGCCACCGCAGTGCGCGGCGCGTATCGCATCGAATCTCAAACGGCGATCATCTCGCGCACGCCTTGTGTCTCCATTTCCGCGCCCATGCCGTTCGCGACGATCTCGCCGCGCCGCATGACCCAGTAGCGGTCCGCCAGCGAGCGCGCGAAGTCGTAGTATTGCTCGACGAGCAGGACGGTCATGCCCGTTTCGTCGACGAGCTGCCTCAGCGTGCGGCCGATCTCCTGGATGATCGACGGCTGAATGCCTTCGGTCGGCTCGTCGAGTATCAGCAGTTGCGGCTCGCTCATCAACGCGCGGCCGATCGCGAGCTGTTGTTGCTGCCCGCCCGAGAGATCGCCGCCGCGGCGCTTTTTCATTTCCTTGAGCACGGGAAAGAGCGAATAGATCCGATCGGGAACTTGGGAAACGGGCTTGCGGCTCGCGGCGCCGACGAGCAGGTTTTCTTCGACGGTCAGCCGCGCAAAGATTTCCCGCCCCTGCGGAACATAGCCCAGGCCCTGTGCGACGCGCGCATGCGGCAGCAATGTTTCGAGCGGCTGGCCGGCCCAGGCGATCGTGCCGCTTTTCGCACGCACGAGCCCCATCAGGCAGCGTAAAAGCGTGGTCTTGCCGACGCCGTTGCGCCCGAGCAGCACAGTCAGCGATCCTTTCGGCACCTCCATCGTCACGTCGCGCAGAATGTGGCTGCCGCCATAGAATTGGTTGAGCCCGGTGATGTTCAGCATCGACGTCTTCCTCGGTTCATCGGTTCATCGGTTCTTCGGTCTTTCTGTTCGCGTGCGAGCGTTGGCCCGATTCAACGGCCTAGGTACGATTCGATCACTGCATCGTTGCGCTTGACCTCGTCGAGCGTGCCGTCCGCCAGCACGCGCCCCTCGGCCATGACGGTCACACGCCCACGTTCGCCGGCAAGCGCCGCGACGAACTCCATGTCGTGCTCGACGACGAGCATCGAGCACGTGCCGCGCAAGCGGTCCAGCAGTGCGGCGAGCGCCATCGTTTCGTCGTCGGTCATGCCGGCAGCGGGTTCATCGAGCAGTAGCAGCGCGGGCTGCTGCATCAGCAGCATGCCGATCTCGAGCCGCTGCTTCTGGCCGTGCGAAAGCTCGCCGGCAAGCCGTCGCGCCTGCGCGGCGAGACCGATGGTCTCGGGCGTGGCTTCGATGCGTTGTTGCGCCTCGCGCGTCAGTTGCGCGCGTAGCGATGCCCACCAGCCCTTATCGGTTTTCATCGCCAGTTCGAGGTTTTCCCAGACGGGATGCTGCTCGAACACGGTGGGCTTCTGGAACTTGCGTCCGATGCCCGTGCGCGCGATCGTGGGCTCGTCCATCCGGGTCAGGTCGAGCGTCTGGCCCAGGAAGACCTTGCCGTGATCGGGTCGTGTCTTGCCCGTGACGACATCCATCATCGTCGTCTTGCCGGCGCCGTTCGGTCCGATCACGCAGCGCAGCTCGCCCGCGTCCAGCGATAGCGAAAGATTGTCGAGCGCGCGAAAGCCATCGAAGCTGACGGTGACATCCTCGACATAGAGAATCGTGCCGTGCGATACGTCGATTTCGCCGGGCATCAGCACATGCGACGTGGCCGCCGTGCCGGAGAGCGCGTGCAGATCGAGCGGGGTATCGGTGGAGGGCGAGGGCATCATGACTTCGATCTCCCGTCGATGAACGTCGACGCGCGAGCACCGCCCCGCGCGCTTTTCATACGAGCAAGCAGCGTCTCGACGAGACCCGCGAGTCCGCGTGGCATGACGAGCGGCACGATCACGAACAGCGCACCGAGGAAAAAGAGCCAATATTCGGCGAAGTAGGCCGTGAACAAGCTCTTCGCGCCGTTGACGGCGACCGCGCCCGCGATGGGGCCGAGCAGCGTGCCGCGCCCGCCGACGGCGACCCAGATCGCCATTTCGATCGAGTTGGCCGGTGACATCTCGCTCGGATTGACGATGCCGACTTGCGGCACATAAAGCGCGCCTGCGATTGCGCAGAGCACCGCGGACAACGTCCAGATGAAGAGCTTGTAAGCGAGCGGGCTGTAGCCGAGAAACATGAGGCGCGTCTCGCTGTCGCGCATCGCGGTGACGACGCGCCCGAGCTTGGACAAGACGATGGCGCGCGCTGCAATGAACGCCAGCACGAGCGTGGCGAACGTCAACAAAAAGAGCACCGTGCGCGTGCCCGGATGCGTGATCGAAAAACCGGCGATGCGCTTGAAATCCGTGAAGCCGTTGTTGCCGCCGAACCCCGTTTCGTTGCGATAGAACAGCAGCATCGCCGCGTACGTGAGCGCTTGTGTGATGATCGACAGATACACGCCTTGCACGCGCGAGCGGAACGCAAAAAAGCCGAACGTCCACGCAAGCAGCGCGGGGACTACCACGACGAGCGCCAGCGCGTACGCCAGGTACTCGGTGCCGTGCCAGTACCACGGCAGCGCATGCCAGTTCAGAAACACCATGAAGTCGGGCAGATCGCTGCCATAGACGCCGTCGTGTCCGATCGAGCGCATCAGGTACATGCCGATGCCGTAGCCGCCGAGCGCGAAGAAAAGCCCGTGACCGAGGCTCAGAATGCCGCAGTAGCCCCAGACGAGATCGAGCGCCAGTGCGGCGATCGCGTAACACATGAACTTGCCGCCGAGCGTCAGCACATAGGCCGAGAGATGGAACGGACTCGATGCCGGCAGCACGAGCGACGCGAACGGCACACCGATGCCGATGGCAAGGACGAGTGCGAAAAGAGCGGCCCATGCCGGACGCGGCAACAATGCGCGGCGTGGCGGCAAGCCGAGCGCGAAGCCGGCGCCTGCGTCGTTGCCGGCCAGTGCCGGCGCGGGGCACGCGCTGGAATGAAGCGTAGTGGTGGAAGTCATGGCTTGCCTCATGCGCTACGTCCTTTCAGAGCGAAAAGACCTTGCGGGCGCTTCTGGATGAACAGCACGATCAGCACGAGCACGGCAATTTTCGCGAGCACGGGGCCCGAGAACGGCTCGATCGCCTTGGCGAGCAGTCCGAGACCGAAGCTGCCGAGCACCGTACCCGCAAGCTGCCCTACGCCGCCGAGGACGACGGCCATGAACGAGTCGACGATATAGCTTTGCCCGAGATCGGGGCCGACGTTGCCGATTTGCGAGAGCGCGCAGCCGCCGAGCCCGGCAATGCCGGCGCCGAATGCGAACGCGTATGAGTCGATGAGCGCTGTCTTGATGCCCACGCAGGCGGCCATGCTGCGGTTTTGCGTGACCGCGCGCACGAAGAGTCCCAACCGCGTGCGCGTGAGCACCGCCCATGCGATGGCGATCACGGCCAGCGAGAAAGCGAGAATCGTGAGGCGGTTGTACGGCAGGATCAGGTCGGGAAACAACGCGACGCCGCCCGTCATCCAATGCGGATTGGCAACTTGCACGTTTTGCGCGCCGAAGATCGAGCGCGTTGCCTGCATCAGCACGAGGCTGACGCCGAACGTCGTCAACAGCGTTTCGAGCGGCCTGCCGTACAGGTGCCGGATGACGAGCCGCTCGATGACGATGCCGACGGCGGCCGCGGCGAGGAACGCCGCGGGGACGGCCACGAGCGGATACCAGTCGAAGGCGCCGGGTGCATAGCGCTGAAAGAGGTTCTGCACGAGGTAGGTGGCGTACGCGCCGATCATCAGGAATTCGCCGTGGGCCATGTTGATGACGCCGATGACGCCGTACGTGATGGCGAGCCCGAGCGCCGCGAGCAGCAGCACGCTGCCGAGCGAGATGCCCGCGAAGACCGTACCGGCGATGCGGCTTTCGCGCGCCATCGAATCGAGCGCGTCGATCCCTTTTTGCGCGGCCTCGCGCACGCGTGCGTCGGGTTCGGCGAACGTGCCGTCGGCTTCTTTCGCGACGAGGGGACGCAGCAGCGCATACATGTCCGGGTCGCGACGGGCCGCGACGAGCGTAGCCGCTTCCAGGCGTTTGGCGGCATCGCGGTCCGAAAGCGCCGTCATGGCCCAGAGCGTATCGAGGCGCCGCTTGAGCGCCGGATCCGTTTCTTTCGCGCGGGCGCTGTCGATGAGCGGCTTCATCGACGGATCGGGGTTGGCGAGCAATGCCTCGATAGCGGCGCGGCGCGCCTGCGGATCGGGCGAGGCGAGCCGCAGGCCCGCCAGCGCGCCCGATACCTTGCTGCGCAACAAGTTGTTCAGTGTGATCGGTTGTGCATCGCCGATCGTGACCGTCTTGCCCGTTATCGCATCGCGGGCGTGATCGGCATCGTCGCTATCCTGAATCAGCACCTGAGCCGATGTGCCGGCCAGCGCGCGGTTGTCGGCCAGTGCGTTGAGGACTGCTAACGAAGCAGGATCGTGCATGGCGACGAGCTTGTCGATGGCCGCCGATTTTTCTTCGAAATCGTCGCCCGCGAGCGGCTCGAGTTCGGCGGGCGTCAGCGCATGAGCGGCGCTGACGACGAGCGCGAAAAGGAGCGGCGCAGCGCACAGGCAATAACGTAAGCGAGCGATCATGAATGACGCGCCGTGGGAGAGTTGAGCGGGAATGCGTGAGTGCGTGAGTGCGATTCGCGAGAGCGGGCGCGGCGACGCGTGCGGCGCGCCCGCTCTTCAGACCGGCATCGTGTGGACAACGAACGCCGCGTTAGGCGACGGCGCGCCGGCGCAGGAAACCGGGAATCGAGGCGACCACATCGGGCTTGCCCTGGTTGCCCGCGATATAGGGGCTCCACGGTTGCGCACGGATGGCCTGCTTGGTCTTCCAGACGACGTTGAATTGGCCGTCGCCGCGGATTTCGCCGATCATCACGGGCTTGTGCAAATGATGGTTTCCGTCCATCGACAGGACAAATCCGGAAGGCGCATTGAACGTCTGGCCGATCATGGCCGTGCGGACTTTGTCGACATCGGTGCTCTTGGCTTTTTCGACAGCCTGCTTCCACATATGGATGCCGACGAAGGTCGCTTCCATCGGATCGTTGGTGACGCGCTTCGTGCCGCCCGCCAGCTTTTGCGACGCCACCCATTCCGCCCACTGCGACTTGAACTTGTTGTTCTCGCCGGCTTTGACGGACATGAAGTAGTTCCATGCGGCGAGGTGGCCGACGAGCGGTTTCGTATCGATGCCGCGCAGCTCCTCTTCGCCCACCGAAAACGCGACGACGGGCACGTCCGTGGCTTTGAGCCCCTGGTTGCCGAGTTCCTTGTAGAACGGCACGTTCGAATCGCCGTTGATCGTCGAGACGACCGTCGTCTTGCCGCCTTGCGCGAAGCTCTTGATGTTGGCGACGATCGTTTGATAATCGCTGTGGCCGAACGGTGTATAGACCTCCTGGATATCGGCGTCCTTCACACCCTTCGAATGGAGGAACGCACGCAGGATCTTGTTCGTCGTGCGCGGATAGACGTAGTCGGTGCCGAGCAGGAAAAAGCGCTTCGCGCCGCCGCCTTCGGGGCTCATCAGGTACTCGACGGCGGGGATCGCCTGCTGATTCGGCGCTGCACCCGTATAGAAGACGTTGCGCGACATCTCCTCGCCTTCGTATTGCACGGGGTAATAGAGCAGCCCGTTGAGTTCCTCGAAGACCGGCAACACCGATTTGCGCGACACGGAGGTCCAGCATCCGAACACGCATGCGACCTTGTCCTGCGTCAGCAACTGGCGGGCTTTCTCGGCGAACAGCGGCCAGTTGGAGGCCGGATCGACGACCACGGGCTCGATCGGCCGGCCCATGACGCCGCCTTTGGCATTGATGTCGGCGATCGTCATCAGCGCGGTGTCCTTGAGCGACGTTTCAGAGATCGCCATCGTGCCCGACAGCGAATGCAGTACGCCGACTTTGATGGGGCCTTTCGATTCGGCCCGTGCAAACGGAATCTGTCCTGCCAGTGCGAGTGCGCCCGATGCCGTGCCGAGCTTCAACAAGCTGCGACGTTTCATGTGCTTCCCCTTGCCGTGGGTGAGATGCGATTTATAGGGATAGGACTGCTAAATAAGCGGCCGAAGAGGTGCTGCGTCTTCGGCCCGCCGACCATCGCAAGCTGTGTGCCAGCGACGAAAACGGCGCGCACGCACAGCCTTGGCGCTAACAGGACAAGCAGGTCAGGGGCGGGAAGGCGCGAAATTGGTGCGCGAACCGGGTGCGCGCGCATCGTCGCGGTGCCTCGCGCGCAGAGATGAGGCGCGGCGTGAGTGAAGATGGTGAAGTGTGTAGCTCGCTGAAAGACAAAACGCCGGCGCGGCGGCCGGCGTTTATCGATCGAACTTCGAAAGGCTTGCTTCGGCGTACTCAGTAAGTCGGCACGGCCGGATCGACCTGGCGCGACCAGGCGTCGATGCCGCCTTGCAGGTTGAACACCTGCTTGAAGCCGCGCGATTCGAGGAACATCGCCACATTCGCGCTGCGAGCGCCGTGATGGCAAATGCAGACGATCGGCGTTTCGTCGTCGAGCTCTTCGCTGCGGGCGGGAATCTCGCGCATCGGAATCGAGACGGCGCCGCCGATGGCGGCCGTGGCGAGTTCCCACGGCTCGCGCACGTCGAGCAGCACGGGCGAGGGGCGCGCATCGTCAGCCAGCCATTGGGCGAGGTCGGGGGCGGTCACGTTTTGCATCGGGGCACTCGGTCGGGTAGGCGGGGCGGCAGTGCCGCCCCCGGCAAGGATTGCGGCCTTTGTCTGGGTCAGAACTTGAAGCGCGGCGGCTCGACGGCGTTGATGAGCGGCTCGACGTACGTTTCGAAGACATCCACCACGCGAAATTGTTTCTCGTCGATGCGCGTGATGATCTGGGCTTTCATGACCGGTGCGACACCGACGAAGGCGGCGAGGCGGCCGCCGACCTTCAACTGCTCGAGCATTTCCTGCGGCAGCACCGGCAGTCCTCCAGAGACACAGATGACATCGTAGGGCGCCGCGCCGATCCAGCCGCGAGCGCCGTCACCGGTTTCGACCTGGGCGTTCAACACGCCGTTCGCGGCGAGATTGTGCTTAGCCAGTTCGGCGAGTTCGGGCTTGATGTCGATCGTCAGGACGTGGCGGGCACGATGCGCGAGCAATGCCGCCATATAGCCCGAGCCCGCGCCGATTTCGAGCACGCTCTCGTGCTTTTTGACGGCCAGCTCCTGCAGCACGCGCGCCTCGACGCGCGGCGCGAACATGTGCTGGCCCTCGGGCAGCGGCAGTTCGAGGTCCGCGAAGGCGAGTTCGCGATAGGCGGCGGGGACGAAGTTTTCGCGTTTGACGATCGCGAGCAGATTCAGCACATCCTGGTCCAACACGTCCCAGGGGCGGATTTGCTGCTCGATCATGTTGAAACGGGCTTGCTCGATGTTCATGGCGGCTTGACGGGCTTGAGACGAAAGCGGTTCGACAGCTTGAATGAGAGAAACTGCGGGATTGTACCAAACCGCCGATCGGCGCCGGGCGGGGCACGCCGGCCGTGGCGGCGGCTCGGCCGGGAGGCTCAGCGCCGGCTGCGCTTGATCTGGGCGTCGAAGGCTGCGTCGAGCTTGCTTTGTTTTTTCGGCTGCGCGGGGGACAGCGAATCGACGAACGCGACGAACGCATCGAGCGGCATCGGCTCGCCGACGGTGCGCTCGGCGCCGCCCGAGCGATCCACGAGGCGGAAAACGCCGCCGGGCAGGCTCAGGGCGGCGTAGGCGCTGTTGCCGCTGCGTGTTTTGAGTCGTTCGACTGCGTAGATTGCCTTCGTGCCGCGCATGATTCGGTTCTCGTCGAGCTGAATGCCGCAAAACATCCACTGTACCAAGGTCGGCTGCACCGCGGCGGCTTCGGGCATCTGGGCGCGAACGCAGGCACAATGCCGCTTGAGATATCGCACCGGGACGCCGATTGTGGCGAACCGATTTCATCATTTGTACCGAGGATTCACGCTGTGGCAACCGATGTATCGATGACGCCTCCAACCGGCGAGGCGCATGCCTGCCGCCCTGGCTGTGGCGCCTGCTGCATCGCGCCATCGATCACGAGCCCGATTCCGGGCATGCCGCAGGGCAAGCCGGCTGGCGTACGCTGTGTTCAGCTCGACGACGACAATCGTTGCGCGATCTTTGGCCGCCCCGAGCGTCCGGCATGCTGCGTGGGACTGCAGCCGGAAGCGCAGATGTGCGGCACCTCGCGCAACGAGGCGCTCGCCTGGCTATTCCGGCTCGAGGAACTGACGAGGCCGGCCACGGATGCGCCGGCCCCCCAATCATCTGAATACGGAGAAGCTGCATGACGGATGTCGTTCGTTCGCACCGACGAAAATTCGTGCGGACGGTTGTGACGCTCGGCGCCGCGGCCGCGTTTGCCGCGCCTTTCTCGGCCTGCGCGAGCCGCACGTTTCCTTTCATCCCCGATCACTACACATTCTCGCAGCGGCAGGTGCAGGCCGCGGTCGCACGCAAGTTTCCCTACCACCGCGACGTATCGCAGCTATTCGATCTGGCATTGACGAATCCGGTGGTCGGCCTCGCGCCGGAGGCGAACCGCGTGATGATCACCGTCGATGCGCATGTCGCCAGCCCGTTCCTGCAAGACCCGGTGGACGGCGCGCTGACGCTGTCGAGTCGGCTCGAGTACGACGGCGCGCAACATGCTGTCGTGCTGCGTTCGCCGAGCGTCGATCATGTCGATGTCGCCGGCGAGGCACGGGCCTACCGGCAGCAGATCGAAGCCGCCGGCGCGCTCGCCGCCGCACAGTGGCTGGACGGCTATCCGATCTACACGTTCAAACCCGAAGAGCTTCAATTTGCCGGCGCCACCTTCGAACCCGGTACAATCACGATCCTTACAAACGGCATACGCGTTCAGATCGTCGAGAAATAGCTCGGCGCGCGGTGCCCTCCGGAGGCTCGATGGATTGGATACTGATCGCGAAGGCGGTGGTTCTCGGCGTCGTCGAGGGCATCACCGAATTCCTGCCGGTGTCGAGCACCGGCCATTTGATCCTGGCCGGCAATCTGCTCGATTTCAACGGCAGCGGCGCCAAGACGTTCCTCGTCGTCATCCAGTTCGGCGCCATCCTGGCGGTGTGCTGGGAGTATCGGCGGCGCATCGCGGGCGTCGTCGCGGGCCTCTTGACCGATGCCAGCGCGCGGCGCTTCGCCATCAATGTCGTCATCGCGACGATACCCGCCGTCCTGCTCGGCATGCTCTTCGAGGCGCAGATCAAGCGGGCCCTGTTTGCGCCGGTGCCCGTTGCATTCGCGCTCGTGATGGGTGGAATCGTCATTCTATGGGCGCAGGCGCGCGAGCGTTCGCGCGGCGAGACAGGCGCCTCGATCGGCTCGCTCGATGAATTGCGGCCGCTCGATGCGTTCAAAGTCGGCTGCGCGCAGTGCTGCGCATTGATTCCCGGCGTCTCGCGCTCGGGCTCGACGATCATCGGCGCCATGCTTCTCGGCGTCGAACGGCGCGTGGCAACGGAGTTTTCGTTTTTCCTCGCCATTCCCATCATCGTCGGCGCAACGCTCTACGAGCTCGTCAAGCATGGCCACGGCGCGCTCGTGGGCACGGGCAGCGTGCTGACGGTCGGGACCGTGGCCGCGTTCGTCAGCGCATTCGTGTGCGTGCGCTGGCTGTTGCGCTATCTCGCCACGCACGATTTCACCGTATTCGCCTGGTACCGCATCGCGTTCGGGATGCTCGTGCTCGTCATCGGTTACAGCGGCGAACTCGACTGGCGCGCGTGAGAATCCGCGCAGCGGCATCGACGCGCCAGCGCGTTACCCTGCGCGCTTTTTGAATACGAGATCCCATACGCCGTGCCCAAGGCGCAGCCCGCGGCGCTCGAATTTCGTCACGGGGCGGTATTCGGGCCGCGGTGCATAGTCCTGGGCGGTATTGCCGAGCGAAGGCTCCGCGCTCAACACTTCGAGCATTTGTTCCGCATAGTTCTGCCAGTCCGTCGCGCAATGCAGATAGGCGCCCGGCTTCAGCCGCGAAGCCAACTGTGCCACGAACGGCGGCTGGATCAAGCGGCGTTTATGGTGGCGTGCCTTGTGCCACGGGTCGGGGAAGAAGATATGGACGCCGTCGAGCGATGCGGGCGCCAGCATATGCTCGATCACCTCGACTGCATCGTGCTGAACGATGCGGATATTCGTGAGCCCTTGCTCGTCGATCAACTTGAGCAGCGCGCCTACGCCGGGCTCGTGCACCTCGACACCGATGAAATCGTCGCCGGGGCGCCGTGCCGCGATCTCCGCGGTCGTCGCGCCCATCCCGAAGCCGATTTCGAGCACGCGCGGGGCCTCGCGGCCGAATATCGCGTTCCAATCGGCGGGCTCGGCCGTGTAGGGCACGACGAAGCGGGGCCCGAGTTCGTCGAGCGCGCGGCGTTGGCCCGTGGAGACGCGGCCGGCGCGTGTGACGAAGCTGCGAATTCGCCGCAAGTGCGGCTTGGCCGTCGCGGGGTCGGATGTTTCGCTCGCGGCATCGTGCGCAGCGCGCGCGTGGGGGGCGTCGCCAGGCGCGCCGGCGTCATCGTCGGAATCGTGAGTCATTTTTAAAACGGTCGATTGGAAGGCGGGTTGCGACCTGACGCGGACGCAACGTGCGCGAGATTGTAGACGAGAGCGGGGCGGGCGCAATGCTGGCCGGCGCGACGCCAGTGTCAGTCTGCGACGATGACGTGGACCCGTGACGGAAACTCGAGATCGAATTCGAGCACGCGCCCAACGCGGACGTCGAGCAACAGACGTTCGACCTCGCCGAGCAACCGTTCGTAATGCGACGCATCGTGCGCGAATTTATCTTCGCGCTGCTGAGCGATGGCCCGCCGGGCATCGACGAGCAACGCGACGGCGCTGGTGCGAGATACGAAATACCGTTCCATCGACTTCAATCGGAGGGAGGGAATGAGTCGGGCATCGATTGTCGCCCGAAACGCGTGACGATGCATCGACAGCCGGTCAACGAAAAAATTCAGGGCGTGGCGAAAAAAGGGGCACGCAAACGGGCAACGATGGCGGACGAATGCGCTGCAATGTCGCGCTACGCTTTTTGCGGCTTCGTACCATCGAAGCCTCTGACGATGCGCCGGCCGACGTTTTTGCGATCGTCTGGCGTTCGCCGGGAACGGAGATTGGCATGCGAGCTCTGCAGCCCGAGCGCGACGAAAGGCGGCGCCTGCTGGCCCAACGCGCGAGACGTCTGGGAATATGGCTTTTGACCGCGGGCATCTGTGTGTCTTGCGGTGGAGGTGGCTCCGGTAGCAGCGAGATGGCGGCGCTCGGAGGCGGCGCGGGTGGCGGTGGAACCGGGGCCGGCGGCGGAACTGGCGCGGGCGGCGGAACGGGTAGCGGCAGCCCGGGTGGCGGTGGCGGCATGGCCTTCGCCACCGACGTACTGATGCACCACAATGACCTAGCCCGTACGGGCGAGATGCTGGCCGAGACGACGCTGACGCCGGCCAACGTGCGCGCTGCGACGTTCGGCAAAGTGGGTTTCCTGGCGGCCGATGGCAAAGTGGATGCGCAACCTCTCTTCGTCACGAATCAGTCGATCGGCGGGGCTGCGCACAACGTCGTCTATGTCGCGACCGAGCACGATAGCGTCTACGCCTACGATGCCGACACGTTGGCACTCCTATGGCATGTCTCGCTTGTGGGCAACGGGGAAACGCCGAGCGACGACCATGGGTGTCAGGACTTCACGCCGGAAATCGGTATCACCGCTACACCGGTGATCGACCGCAACCGCGGCTCGAACGGCGTGCTCTATGCCGTCGCAATGACGCGGGATGCAAGCGGCGGCTACCACCATCGACTGCATGCACTCGATTTGTCGACGGGTACAGAAGTGCTGGGCGGCCCCAACGAGATCGGCGCGAGCGTTCCCGGCAACGGAAGCGAAGGCTCGAACGGCGTGCTGCGGTTCGATCCGTCGCTGCATACCGAACGTGCCGCGCTGACGCTCGTCGGCGACAAGATTTACACCGGATGGACTTCCCACTGCATGAACGGCCCTTATACGGGCTGGATCATGTCCTACAGCGCCAGTACGCTGCAGCAAACGGGCGTGCTCAACATCGCGCCGAACGGTAGCGCCGGATCCGTGTGGATGGCGGGCTCCGGGATGGCTTCCGACGGTACGTCGATTTTCGTCGTCGATGGCAACGGCACGTTCGATACGACGCTCAATGCGCAGGGCATGCCGAGCGGCGGCGATTTCGGCAATGCCTTCATGAAGCTGTCGGCTGCGTCGCTCGCCGTCACCGATTACTTCGCGATGTCGAATACCGTAGCCGAATCGAATGCCGACGACGATTTCGGTTCAGGCGGACCCTTGCTGCTGCCCGACGAGGTGGCGGCGGACGGCACCGTCAAGCATCTGGCTGTCGCTGCGGGCAAGAACAACAAGATCTATGTCGTCGATCGCGATGCGATGGGCAAGTTCGACGCTGCGGGGGACCACATCTGGCAGGAGTTGACGGGCACGCTGGGCGGTGGCATCTGGGGCTCGCCGGCGTACTACAACGGTGTGGTGTACTACGGCGGGCTCAACGACAATCTCAAGGCCTTGCCGATCACGAATGCACTGCTCGCATCGACCGCGGCTTCGAGGAGTCCGACGACTTTTCCCTATCCGGGCACGACGCCGGCGATCTCGGCCAACGGTGCGACGAACGGCATCGTATGGGCCGCGGAAAACGGCAGTACGGGCGTACTGCATGCGTACGACGCGGGCAACCTCGGCAACGAACTTTACAACAGCAATCAGGCCGGGACGCGCGATCAATGGGGGCGTGGCAACAAGTTCATCACGCCGATGATTGCGCTGGGCAAGGTGTATGTGGGTGCGACGGATGGCGTTGCTGTGTTCGGGTTGCTGCATTAGGCGGTGCCTATCGATAGGCACCAAGGGTGGGAGTAATCCGGGAACTGCGCGCAGATCACATTGCGCGAAAGTCTTAGCAGGAAGAAGAGATGCTGGAGCGGGCGATGGGAATCGAACCCACGTCTCTAGCTTGGGAAGCTAGGGTAATAGCCATTATACGACGCCCGCGGAGACCGAGATTCTACAGGGTTTTCGGTGGGTTGGGGAGTGGGGTTTTTCGGTCCGCTGGCATCGGAATTGGCATGGCTGGATGGCGCGGCAGTGGCATCGCTAGTCGGTCCGAATGCGGCTAGTTGCGGCCGCTCGCCCTAGCTCTGAGGCGGACGCTCAGGCGTCGGCTTTGAAGGAGACGGCGGACCTCGCCCATTCTCACACAAGCGCGGCGGCTGCTCGAACTGTCGAGCACAGATGTGAAAAAAGCCCGCGCGCGGCGGGCTGAGACACGATCCGAGCACCCATTAAAAGCACGCGCGCGGCTGCGCCTTCAGGGTCGGCTACGCAGCCATCAGAAGGTCCGCAAACTCCTTATCGTCTTGGTACGAAACCACTCTCGCCGCCTCCGAAAGAACGGTTGCTGCTCGACCAAATTCATCCGCCGAGGCCCCTTGCTCCATAACGACAACTCGATTGTGGACCGCCTGCGCCGTAGCTTTTTTCAGATCGGCAAGCTTGCCGTAGCTCTGATAGATATAGCCCCAATCAACACGCCTATCGTCAGATACGCCGATTGGCTGCACTACGCGTATGCCTCCGTCGTTGGGGAGAACTACGCCAAGGGGAAACTCTATCTGATGCCCACTGACCCCTGCAAGGCGAGGTTTGCTCAGCACGGACCCAGGCGGCAGCTTCGCGCGAAGAGTGCGGGCCCACTTGCGCCGCAAACCGTTCGTGCCGGGTCTTGGGGAGCCAGTTCACCTCGTTGTCGGAAATGGCAACCGCGAGTCGCAAAGCATCCCATAATGCGAACCTGAGGTCTGCTGCTGGACCGGCCGCAGTGATTTCACCATCCTTGCTCAGGGTCGCGAATCTCGCGCCGGGAATCGACGCAACCTTCTCTAGTCGAGTAGGCGATGGCTTAGCGCCATGGTCAATCGCATGCAGGATTGTGCTATGGCCATCCGTCAAATAGAAGTGGCCTGGCGCATCTTCCATCACATAAAAGCTGGCAAGCTGGCCGTCATTTCCCAGTGAAATAGGGGCATGAACATGTAGGGTGTTGCACCCCACTGGAGCGCAAACCCAGTCTGTCGCTTTGACTAGATCGGTGCAGTTCATAGTAGCGTCCCTGCGAACCTTCGCTTCGGCCACTTCGTAGGCCGCCGCGTCCAGCTTGATCGTCCAATGCTGTAACAGCCCGTCGCCTTCCCGATGGTTCGTCACAAGTGACCGTTCTCGACCTTGGCGGAATCCCATTTCCCAAGGCGGGCGGCTGTGACGAGCATGCCGACCGTGATAGGAATACGATCGAGCGCCTTTCGCCGCTTTCGCGACAGCGCTGTGACGAGCATGAGCAGAAAGCCGGACCCCTCGTCCATGAAGTAGCGCCCCGACGAAAAATCGCCTTCGTCGACCTTGAAGCGGGCAAAGAAGGCTTCCATGAACATTTCACCTTCGATGCCAGTGATGCCGAGGTCGTCTTCAAGCGTCGTTGCCGTCGTGATGACCTTGCTTTTCGACAAGCCGCGCTCCTTGCGCACGAACGATTCGACTTCTTCGAGCAGCAGCGAATTGCTCATAGGCGGTCCTCGGGCTTCACGAGTTGGTTGTAATGAACGGCGCTGCGATAGCTGATTACCGACACGTCGTAGGCGAGGATGACTTCGCCGATGATCGGGATGGTGCGACCGACGAAAACACCGATGTTGCGCGTCCAAAGAATTTTGAGGCGCCGGACGCTGCCGAGCGTTAGCGTCGGCAGGATGTCCTTCTCAATCTTGAAGTCGAGGTGCCTGCGAGCCACCCGTGATGCTATCGATGTGCCGATCGTCGCACCCTTCGGCTTGCGCCTCGTGGGAAGGAAAGGCCAGCCGATGATCAGCAGTGCCAGCCCGGTCAGTTCGTCAACGCCGAAGTGCTTTGCGGCCTCGTCGAGCATAACGAGAAAGAACAATTGCTGCGGCGTAAGGTCAGTGTGTATGCCGTATGCGTAGGTGTTGTTCGACACGTTTTGGTCCTCGGAGTCAATCAGGGCGAGAACGTATCAGAACTTGATTCGTCTGAGAATAGACAGGCTGGGCTACTCCGTGTAAGCGCGTCGGCTAGCCCAGCCGCCGTGCCTCATACCGCCGCTACGTCGAGTGGGATGCCCTCGTTGTTACGATCGCAGGATAGCCGGGATAGTCGGCGCATGGACGACACCCAATACCCCGCCAGTTTCTCGCCGCTGACCATCGAGCAGACTCGTGAACTGGCCGCTGCGATTCGCGAAGTCTTCGGCGGCAATCTCTCCCGGGAATCATTCGCCGACAAACTGTTGATGTTCCTCGAAGACGTGCCGGGATACGAGTTCTGCGAAAATGCGGTGGCATTGACTACGTCAGCATGGGCCGAGTACACCGATCGTGACCCCTGAGTCGTTACTTCTGACGGTGCTTTTTCGCCGGCGTGGAAGGGAACACCAGCATCTCGCTCGGCTCGACGTTCAGCGTTTCGGCGAGGACACAGATGTTGTAGAGAGCGATGTTTCGTAGACCGCGCTCGATCCCGCCGACACCAACGCATGTGAAAGCCCCCGATGGCTCGTTGCTTGTTTGTTGAATCGCCACGGCCAATCACGTGACGAACTCCTATTCTTGAAGAGTCCTTTCGGACACGATCAAGGAGGAAGGTTATGCGCATGCTTCTTAACATACGAATACCTCACGAGCCGTTCAACGCTTTTGTGCGCGATGGCTCCATCGGAGAACTAATCGAGCGGATTCTCGCAGAGATGAAACCGGAAGCTGCCTACTTTACCGAGCAGAACGGAACACGCGGAGCAATTCTCGTCGTGAACCTCGAGGAGCCGTCGCAGATTCCAAAATTCGCGGAGCCATGGTTTCTGACGTTCAATGCCGACTGCGAGTTTCGCGTGGTGATGGTGGCGGATGACCTCAAGAAAGCTGGACTCGAAACGCTTGGCTCGAAATGGAAATAGGGAGCGCGGCACGGCGTGCGAGCGACGCTAACTGTTCCATGCCGTGCTGCCGCCCGCTTCGGTCGACCTGCTCGGATGATGGCCGATTGAGCTCGGAAACCCGCCGTTCCGCTGAATTCTAGGTGCCTCCGTGAAGCTGCCGTTGAGACAGCGCTTTGGAGTCCCATCTGCCATCGATCAGTGCCCGATGAAGCATGCCGACGGTCAGCGTTTCTCGCTTAAGCGAGTGCGGCTTTCGCAGTAGCTTCATCATCACGTGATATAGGATCCCTTCGCCTTCCATCAGAAAGTAGCGATGAAAATCATAGTCACCTCTATCCAAATGGAAGGATTCAAAGAAGTGCTGCATAAACTCGTCAGCGTCGTCACCCTGTTGGCCCAAATCGTATTCGATCGTCGATTCAGGGGTGATAGCCTTTTTCGGCGATACGCACGCTTCCTTTCTGACGAACGACTCAAGGTCTTCCCAAGTATGGTTTCCCATTAAAACACCCTATCCTCAGGGGAGACAATGCGGTTGAATCGAATGACGGTGTGATACCCGATCTGGGCAACGTCGTTTGCTAACAGAACCCAACCCACGCCCGGCAGCGTTCGACCGACGAACGTGCTTAGTTTGTGAGTCAAAATCCAGCGAAGCCGCTTTATACTGTTGAGCGTGAAGGTCGGCAAGACCTTCCTTTTCAGCTCGTAGCGGAACAACGAGCGAGACATAACAGAGGCGACAGAGGTTCCCTTCGTCGCTCCTGACGGCTTAGCCCGGGTTGGCAAAATCGGCAGACCGGAAAAAATCAGGATGACGTATTCCACGTCGTCGATCCCGAGTTGCTCGCAGGTCTGTTCAACGGCGATGAATAAGAAAAGCTCGGTCGGCTCCAGATCTCTGTGCGATCCGTAGCTATACGTGTTGCTCATGCGGCCCTCATGTTTATTTTTTTGCTCGGATACAAGCCTACGGACAGTGGACGAAACGTCGCCTGTTCGTCGGCTGGATCGTATCAAAAACCTGGAATGGCGGTCGACCTATCTGATGAATCGGGCGATGGCGGTGATGCCGGGGTTGCCAGATCGCCCACACCCAACAGAGTTCGCCGCTAATTTGCCGACGTGCCGTAGATAATGCCGCGGCCGCTGGCCGGCGCGACGTAGACGGTACCGAACACCTTGGGATCGCCAACGACGAAGCTATACCCGCCCCATTGATGCTGCGCGTCGTTGATTTGGACCCAAGTCGTTCCGCTATCGGTCGATCGGAAAAGCCCGGTTACGCCATTGACGGTCCCCGCCAGGTACATCGCTGGATACCATTTACCCTGTGCCGCTTTTCCGAAACCCACGGAGTTCGCCGAGCTGATGCTGGCCGAGCCGAAGCGCGACCAACTCCAGCCCGACGTTGTGCTCTTGTACAGCCCCGTCGAGGTTGCCAGCCAAAGCTCGCCTCCGACCCCGGGGACCGTGGACATTCTGCCGCTGGTCGGCAGCCCCAGGTTGCCAGGTGCGAGCCAGTTCGCGCCTTTGTCGCTACTCACGTAGAAGGCGCCCGTCGCCGCGTTCCATGCGTACATCAAGCTGGCGTTATAGCTGTCCGACAGCACTTGCACGCCCGTCGGAAGCTTGCCCGTAAGCGACGTCCACGTCGTACCGTTGTCGTTCGAGTAGGCTGGCGCGACATCGGAGGGCGCCCATACGATCGTGCTTGCGTCCGCCGAAATCGCCACCGAGCCGCCGCCTTTCACGGAGCCCGCCTGACTGGCGAAGGGTGTCCACGTCGACCCGCCATCGTGCGAAACGGCGCCGAACGCCGAGCCGGATGGAGCATAAGAGCCGACGCGGACGATCGTCGACGGCATATTCTTCGCGTAATCGAGCCCGTTCGTGTTACCGCAGCTCGGATTCGAGAATTGAGCAGTCGGTGCCGCCGTCAGGCTCGTATGCACGAACCCGCAGACATCGCCCAGCCCGCTGATCAGCGGCACGCCCGAAGTGGGCGAAAGCAATGCGAGGACAGCCGTTTCCTCGATGCCGATCGAGCCCACGGTCCAGTTCGTGGCCTGGCCGCGATCCGCCGCCGTGAGGTTCGACGTGACCCAGATACCGCCACCGAACGTATAGAACGAATGCGCCGAATCGAACGGATCGATGACGGCCTGGGCCCAGTTACCGAAAGTCGGCTGCGATTGGCCCTGCGGCGTCATCCAGGGTGCCAGGCTCGCATTGCGCGTTGCCAAGGCGCCGACGTCGGTCCAACTCGTTCCGCCGTTCGTACTGCGGTACATCGTGTCTTGCGGCCACCAGTGGTCCATCGTTGCGACCATCAGCGTGCCCGGATTCGAAGGATCGAGCGCGAGCCCGCTAAAGCCTGAGGGGTAATGATACGGATCCGGCGGCGTAATGTTTTGCCAAAGGTTCGAAGCGATGCCATATTTCCATACGGCGCCTGCTTTCATGCCGTTCGGGCCGATGGCATCGCCATAGGTGACATAAAGGTTGCCGTCCGCTCCGATGAGCCCGCGCTGCGGCATGAGTCCTGTCGGTCCGCCCGCTACGGGCGTCCAACTATTGCCGCCATCGACGCTCTTATACAGCGTGGCGCCTGCCGCGGCTGCACCGCTCGTCGACACGCCGACGAAAATGGTCTGCGTGCGTGAACCTGCAGTGCCGGACGGTTTATAGAACGCAACGAATGCCACACCGGCGCCTGTGCCATCGTTCGACAGCGCGGTAAATCCGCTTACGCGGTTCCATGTCGAACCGCTGTCGACGCTTTTCCAAAGACCATTGGTCGCTGCTTGCGACGCATCGTTGAACGTACCGTACAGCAGCGTCGATCCCAGGTTCGGATCGACCTGGAGCCGCTCGCCTACCTGGCGCCCATCGTCATTGCCGCCGACGCGGAAGCTGAGCGGATGAGCCGTAAAGGTCGCCCCTTGATCGGACGACACGAGCACTGCGCCGTTACCATCCCACCATTGCTGGGTATAAAGCCCGGCGACCAGGTAAAGCATCTTCGGGTTGTTGGGGTCGATGGCGAGGCTCTCGATTCCCATCCATTGGTTGTTCGACGGCGAAGTCCAATCGTTGAGCGGAGTCCAGATTGCTTTCCCGGCGTCATAGCGGTATGCACCGCCGATATCCGTACGAGCGTAGAAGAGCCCTTGCTGCGCGGGATGGGCGACGATGCCGTCCACATATCCGCCCGCGACGATTTTGACATTGCTCCACGTATACGACGGTGTTGATGTCTGCGCATAGATGTTCACGCAGGGTGCCAGGAAGAGGGCGGCCAGCGCGCCGCAAACAAGCCCCTTCGAGACGACGCGATGTAGCGTTCGGACCATTGAGAGATTCTCCGGTTGACGGTCTGATTCATGGGTGCAATGCAGCTCGTTTATCGCTGCTGCGCGCACGCGTGACCAGTGCGACCATCCGGAAAACGGCGTAGGAATATCCTTAATTCTGCGGCGCTGGCATCGAAGCTGGCATAGCTCCATCTTGGAGCGGTGGCATCGCCGGCAGGCGCTATGGCGCGCCTTGTGGCGCGACAATCTGGATGAGAGACGCGCGACAAACAAGATGAGAATGTCGCGGCGAGGTTGATGATGCCGATGTTGATTGACGCTGACAAGCGTTTGTTGATTGACGCTCGGCGCATGTTGCAT